>VGJS01000248.1 GCA_016867395.1 Candidatus Handelsmanbacteria bacterium | reverse complement strand
CGGGATGAGCCGCACCGAAGTCCTCTGCAAGCGCTGCGACGCCCACCTGGGCCATGTCTTCGACGACGGCCCTCAGCCCACGGGCCTGCGCTACTGCATCAACTCCGCCTCCCTCACCTTTGTAAATAAGGGGGAGACTTCTTCCCCTGCGGCTTCCGGCGCTCCCCGGGAGACCGCGGTCCTGGGCGGCGGCTGTTTCTGGTGCCTCGAAGCGGTCTTCGAGGAATTGCAGGGGGTAGAGAGCGTGGTCTCCGGGTACTCCGGCGGCAAGGTCCCCAATCCCTCCTACGAGGAGGTCTGCGCCGGAACGACCGGCCACGCCGAGGTGGTCGAGGTGCGCTTTGACCCGGCGGTGCTCTCCTACGAGGATCTGCTACGGGTCTACTTCACCATCCACGACCCCACCACCCTGAACCGCCAGGGTCCTGACGTGGGGACGCAGTACCGCTCCGCGATCTTCAGCAACTCCCCCACACAAAAAACCACGGCCGAAAAAATCATCCGGGAGATCGCGGAGAAGAAGGTCTGGGACGATCCCATCGTGACCCAGGTCGCTCCCCTGGAGGTGTTCTATCTTGCCGAGGCCTATCACCAGGATTACTTCCAGCAGCACCCTGAGCAGGGTTACTGCCGGGTCATCATCGCGCCTAAGGTATCCAAGTTCCGCAGGGAATTCTCGGGGCGGCTGAAACAATAATTAGGGCGGGGGGATCTTGTTCGCCTTGACCCCAGATGAATGGGTGGCCCTGGAACTCTCCCTGCGGGTGGGCCTGTGCTGTGTGCTAGTCAGCCTGCCCCCCGGGGTGCTGCTGGCCTGGCTGCTGGCCCGCCGGCAGTTTCGGGGCAAGCTGCTTTTGGACGGGCTGTGCCACCTGCCCCTGGTGTTGCCCCCGGTGGTGACGGGATATCTGCTGCTGGTGGTCTTTGGGCGGCGCGGCGCGGTGGGCGGCTTTATCCAGGACAACCTGGGTTTCACCCTGGCCTTCAACTGGAAGGGGGCAGTGCTGGCCTCGGCGGTGGTGGGTTTTCCGCTGCTCCTGCGGGCCGTGCGCCTGGCCATCGAAGGGGTGGACCCCCGGCTGGAGCAGGTGGCCCGCACCCTGGGGGCGGGGCGGTTGCGGGTCTTCTTCACCATCACCTTGCGCCTGGCCTTGCCCGGGGTGCTTGTGGGGGCCCTGCTGAGCTTTGCCCGCAGCCTGGGGGAGTTCGGGGCCACCATCACCTTTGCGGCCAACATCGCCGGCCAGACCCGCACCCTGCCCTCGGCTATCTTCACCTACCTCAACCAGCCCGGCGGCGAGGAGGGGGCCGCCCGCCTGTCCCTGGTCGCCATCTCCCTGTCCCTGGCGGCCCTGGTGGCCAGCGAGTGGCTGGCCCGCCGGCTGAAGCGTGGCTGAATGCTCTCCCTGAGCCTGTCCTGCGCCCTGCCCGGCTTTACCCTAGCGGTGGAGGCGCGTTGTCCCTATCCGGTCACCGCCATCTTCGGGCCTTCGGGTGCGGGCAAGACTACCCTGCTCAA
>VGJS01000247.1 GCA_016867395.1 Candidatus Handelsmanbacteria bacterium | reverse complement strand
GGCGCCGCACCCCCTACGTTGGGGTGCGGCGGGCACGCCTTGAGAAAGGCTGAAGTGGGTCGCTCCCCGATGCAAAAAAGGAGGTTCATTCAGTGCCCATCAAGACCACCGTCGTCGGCAGCTACCCCGTCCCCGACTGGCTGGCCGCCCTGCCCTCCGAGCAGGCCCTCCTCGACGCCATGCGGGTGGTCTTCAAGATCCAGGAGGAGGCCGGCATCGACCTGGTGGCCGACGGAGAGCTCTACCGCTTCGACGTCAACCACCCCGACACCAACGGGATGATCGAGTATTTCGTCCGCCCGTTGCGGAACGTGCGCAACACCTTGGGCCGTACCGATGTTGCCGAGTTCCGCCGCGACCAGGGCATGAGCTTCCGCGCCCGGCCCAGCGGGGTTGTCGAAGGCCCTCTCGGCGAAGGCGCCCTCGACCTGCCCGCCGACTGCCGCCGCGCCCGCTACCTCACCCGCGCCCCCCTCAAGTTCACCCTCACCGGGCCGCACATGCTCTGCAAGACCCTGCTCGACCGCCACTACGGATCGCGGCCCGAACTGTGCCAGGCCCTGGCCTCCATCCTCGCCGCCCAGGTGGCCGACCTCGACGCCGAGGTGGTGCAGGTGGACGAGGCCAACCTGCCCGGCCACCCCGAGGAATGGGAATGGGCCCTGGCCGGGATCAACCAGGTGCTGGACGCGGTGATAACCACCCCGGCCGTCCACCTGTGCTTTGGGAATTACGGGGGTCAGACCATCCAGCGGGGGAGTTGGGAGAAACTGCTGGCCTATCTGAGCGGCCTCCACTGCGACCACGTCCTGCTCGAACTGGCCCACCGGGGCAACTGGGAGTTGCCCTTTCTCAAGGAGTTGTCTCCCAAGGTCCGCCTGGGCCTGGGGGTGGTGGACATCAAGAGCAATGTGGTGGAAAGCGCCGACCAGATCGCCCGCCGCATCGAGGAGGCCGCAACCGCCCTGGGCGAGGAGCGCCTCGCCTACGTCAATCCGGACTGCGGTTTCTGGATGCTCAAGCGCAGCGTGGCCGACCGCAAGATCCGCGCCCTGGTCGAGGGCCGCGACCTCTACGCCGGCAGGGGCTAGAACCAGCGGGCCAGCCAGTGGCCCAGGAAGACCGCGCCGATCCCCAGGACCAGTTGGGCGAGGATATTGGCGCCGGCCATCAGGGGATGCGGGCCGCGCAGCAGGTTGAAGGTCTCGTAGCCAAATGCCGAGAAGGTAGTGAAGCCCCCGAGCACGCCGACGAAGAAAAAGCGCTGGGCCTCGGCCGAGAGGGTCAGCCGGCCCTCCAGCAGCCCGCCCAGCAGGCCCACCAGCAGACAGCCGATCAGATTGACGCTCAGGGTGCCGGCCGGGATGCTCAAGCCCGGGAAGGCGCTCTGCATCCCCCTGCCGACCAGGTAGCGTGCCACCGAACCGACGAACCCCCCGCTGCCGATGAGCAGCAGGATCAACACCCTTCCCCCCCCGCGCTAGTCTTCATCCTTCCCCCCGTCGAACAGGGAGGGGATTCCCCCCGA
>VGJS01000246.1 GCA_016867395.1 Candidatus Handelsmanbacteria bacterium | reverse complement strand
CGCTCTTGGACAGGAGGCCCTGGACCGAGAGATACCCCTCCTCCAGGCCGATATCGAGTTGAAAGGTGTGTTTCCACAGGGTGGCCGAGGAGTGGAGCTGGGCGCTCTGCCCGGAGGGGGTGCGCAACATGACGAAGGCGTTGTCCTCCACCGGGATATTCCAGTAGCAGGTGGAGAGCAGGCCGCGTACCTCGGAGAAGTCGCCGCAGAAGAGCCGGAAGAGGTCGAGCATGTGGATGCCCTGGTCGAGCAGGATGCCCCCGCCGGAGAGCGCCGGGTCGTTGCGCCAGGACTGCTCGAAGGACCGGCCCGCACCGCCGGATTTGCCGTAAACCCCTCGCAGCCAGAGGATCCTGCCCATACGGCCGGCTTCGGCGATGGAGCGGGCTTCGAGGATGGCCGGGTGGTGCCGGTGGTTGAACCCGAACATCACCTTGAGTCCGGGATGAGCCTGTTCGGCGGCGATGATGCGCCGCACGTCGTCGAGGGTGCGGCCCGGCGGCTTCTCGCAGAAGACGTGGCAGCCCTGCTCCAGGGCGTGGATACACACGTCCGGAGAAAAGCGGTTGGGAGTGCAGACAAAGGCTACCTGCGGCCGGACCTGGGTGATGGCCTCGCGGTAATCTTGGTAGTACGGACAGCCGGGGCCGATCTGCCCGGCCCCGAGGAACTGGTCGCAGACCCCCGCCAGTTCCAGGTCGGGCAGTTCCTCCACCACCCGTCGGCGGATCTGCCCCATGTATCCATAGCCGACGACGATGGCTTTCACAATCAGGCGCGGATCTTCCCGTAGAGTTCCCGCTGGAGCGGGTTTTCGCGCAGTTCCTGCTCGATACGCGCCACTTCCTCCGGGTGATCCACGCCCAAGGTCACCCCGTCGGTCACCACCCCCAGCACCTGGTAGCCGTGTTCGCGCAGGCGCATCATGTCCACGGCCTCGACCTTTTCAAAGGGCGTTTCCGGTAGCGAGACGTAGGTTTGGAGGAAATCGGCGCGAAAGGCGCGGATCCCGGTCTCCCGGTAGACCGGGCAGGGGCCCTGCTTCTGGAAGTAGGGGATCGGTGCGCGCGAGTAGAGCATGATGTAGCCCTGCCGGTCGCACATGGCCTTGACGATATTGGGATTGGCGAAATCGGCTTTGCCCTCCAGGGGAGAGAGCAGGCTGACACTCTGCACCTCCGGGTATTGGCTGAAGGGAGCCGCCACCAGCTCCAGGTCGCTGGGCAGCAGCAGGGGTTCGTCGCCCTGGGCCACCACCACCACGTCCCCGGCCAGGGAGCGCATGGCTTCGGCCACCCGCTCGGTGGAGCGCTCGTGGGTGGGGGCGGTCATGATCGCCCGCCCGCCCGCCTGCTCGACCACCTCGGCGATCTCCCGGTCACAAGTGGCCACTACTACTTCATCTATACCTTTGGCGAGCAGGGCGCGGCGGCGCACATGCTCGATCATCGGCAGGCCGGCGATCAGGGCCAGGGGTTTGCCCGGATAACGCGACGAGGCCATGCGCGCCGGCACCAGGGCAATGGTCT
>VGJS01000245.1 GCA_016867395.1 Candidatus Handelsmanbacteria bacterium | reverse complement strand
AACGTCGCCCGCCCGTAGCAGGGATGGTCTGTATGGGACTGCGCGCGAAGCTGTTTGCTCTGGCTGGCCTCCTCCAGTTGGCAGGGGCCCTGCCCCACCACGCCCGCGCCGCCGACCTCACCCCGGCCTCCTTCAACATCCCCATCTACTCCACCGCCTCCCGCACCGAGGCCGAACTTGAGCAGATCGCCGACCGCCTGCAGCAGTTCGACCTGATCGCCGTCCAGGAAGTCCGCGACCAGGCGGTGGTCGCCCGCACCCTGGCCATTCTCCAGGCCCGCGGCCACAGCTTTCAGGCCATCGTCTCCGACGCGGTCGGCCGTGGGGTCAAGGAGCGCTACGCCTTCCTCTGGCGGCCGGCGAAGGTCCAGGCCCTGGACTCGGGTGCCTTCTTCCCTGATCCGGACGACGCCTTCATCCGCGAACCCTTCATCGGCTCCTTCCGTGCTTCAGCATCGGGTAACCGCTTCGAGGCCCTGGAGCCGATTCGTCAGGGAATACGCCAGCATTTCGGTGGCTGTGAGCACCAGGTCGCCACAGGCCTGGCGGTGCCGAGTGCTTCATCCGCCTGCTCAAGGAAAACCTGCTGTGGGTGAGAACCTTCGACACCATCGAGGAAGTGAGGCTGGCACTGCTGGCTTTCAAGGACCTATACAACTCCCAGTGGATCTTGGAACGGCATGGCTACCGGACGTCGTCCCAAGTGCGGCACGACCTGAGAGATTCCCGGATCGTTGAAGCGGCCGGGTGAACATCAATCTACTGTCTATTTACCCTAAGACTTTACAGGTGGCGCATGGCGCTCCGGCCGGCAAAATCGGCTGGGTCGCCGAGGGGTAAGTGACGAAAGTGATGTGGAAGCGGGAACTGCGCTCGATCGTCAGCCGACGTTTGCTGGTCACCACCACCGACAGCCGGCATGGGGAGCCGATCGCCCCCAATCTGCTGTAGCGTTGCTTCGCCGTCGCGGGTGCCAACCAGGTGTGGGTGGGGGACATCAGCTACCTGCGCCCCCGGCAGGGCTAATTCTGCCTGGCGGTCGTTATTGACCTGTATTCGCGCCGGGTGGTGGGCACCTCGCTGGGACAGGAACTGGTGCTCAAGGCCCTGCAGCAGGCTCTGACCCGTAGACGGCCGTCTAGGGAGCTGATCGTCCATACGGACCGGGGGGTCCAGTATGCCGCCCGGGCCTTCAGGTCCCTGCTCCGGCGACACGGCCTGGTGCAGAGCATGAGTCGCGAAGGCAACTGCTGGGACCATGCCGTCGCTAAGTTGTTCTTCCATCTGCTCAGAACCGAACTGGTCTACCATGCCCGATGGCAGGATCAACTCGATAGCTACGATGGCTTGTTTGAGTGGCTGGAAATCTTCTACCACCGTGAACGACTGCATTCCACCCTGGGGTAGCTGACCCCAGCTCAATTCGAGCAGCTTTCACACAAACTGTGCGCTCGAGAATGCCCAGTTTCTTGCGGAAATGTCACCGGTTACGATATCGGAGGGAGCGAGATGAAGAACGCACTCAAGTTCGTGGTTGGCATGACCGTGGGGATGCTT
>VGJS01000244.1 GCA_016867395.1 Candidatus Handelsmanbacteria bacterium | reverse complement strand
GTGGGTGGTACTTGGGAGTCATTCTCGTAGGATCATGTCTCGTTCATCGACCTTGGCAAGAAGGACGTTGGCGAAGTGAATGGCGCAGATGCCATCGTCGGTTTCCTCGAGCCCGACGTGTAGGAATGACGTGACCCCGTAAAGTTGCGCCAGTCGGGAGGTGAGTATTTCTTCAGATCGACGGAGGGATACTCATGAAACGGAAAGTCCACAGCGTCGAAGAGATCATTCGGATTCTGCGGCAGGCCGACGGGGGTGAAACGGCCCAGGCGGTGTGCCGGGAGCATAATATCTCGGAGCAGACGTTCTACCGTTGGAAACAGAAGTATGGCGGCATGGAGCTGGCGGATGCCAAACGGTTCAAGGAACTGGAAAAGGAAAACAGCGAATTGAAGAAGATGCTGGCCGAGTCCATGCTCAAGATCCGGGTGCTGGAAGAGGTCAACTCAAAAAAGTGGTAAGCCCTTCGCAGAAGAAACAGGCCGTGATACATGTGGTGGGGCAAGGCCTGTGCTCGATGCGAAGGGCGTGTGGCTATCTGAAGATGCCCCGGTCAACTGCCCGTTACCAGCCGCAGCCGCTGACGGATCGTCAGCAGCAACTGCAGCAGCGGTTGGTGGCGCTGTCCTGGCAGCATCCCCGCTACGGCTACCGGCGGATTCGAGCGCTGCTGGCCCGGGAAGGCTGGACGGTCAGTCGCAAGCAGGTGCAGCGTCTGCGTCGTCGGGAGGGCCTCAAGGTACGGCCTCAGCCGAAGAAGATTCGACGGCGGGGGGTATCCACCGGACTGCCCACCCAGGCCCTGTATCGTAACCACGTGTGGACCTGGGATTTCATCTTCGACCGCACCGACAACGGGGGCAGCCTGAAGATGATGACCCTGTTGGACGAGTATTCCCGCCAGTGCCTGGCGATCCAGGTGGAGCGGCAGATCACCGCCGATCAGGTGCTGGGGGTCCTCTGGCAGGCGATGGCCACCTACGGGGTCCCCGCCTATCTGCGCAGTGACAATGGCTCCGAGTTTATCGCTGACAAGGTCCAACAATGGTTCCGAACACACCAGATCAAGACCCTCTACATCGATCCGGGAAGCCCCTGGCAGAACCCCTACATCGAGAGTTTCCACAGCCGTTTCCGCGATGAATGCTTGCTCCGGGAGGTGTTGCTCAATCTCCACGAAGCACGGGTGGTCATTGAAGACTGGCGGGGCCAATACAACACCGAAAGACCCCATAGCCGACTGGGTTATCTCAGCCCAGAGGCCTTCATCAACACCCACCTACTCACATCCTGAGTGGGCCAATTTCTGGGGGCCGGTCAGGAACTTGAGGGGGTTGGCGAGGAAGAGGAGTTCGGCCTTGAATCGAATGGTGCCGGCCTCGGTGACGCGTTTGATGAGGAAGTGGCCGGGGTATTCGAGAGGGGCGAGCTTTTTGGGGAAGGGTCGTGTGGAGGGCTGGTAGCACTGGATGGGGGTCTTGCCGTTGAGTGCCCGCAGCGGGCAGTGGCGGGGTGGATGGCTAGGGTCGCGGAGGCCAGGGAGGTTTTCCTGATGGTATCGGGTGAGCCATTTGTAGCCGGTTTA
>VGJS01000243.1 GCA_016867395.1 Candidatus Handelsmanbacteria bacterium | reverse complement strand
AGATTCGACGGTGAGGGCAAAGTGCAACACCTCGCCGGCCAGCGGGTGGTTGGCGTCGATGGTCACCTCCTGGCCGCCGACTTCCTGCACTGTCACCACCTGCACCTGGCCGTCAGGGGTCTTCATCTGGAACTGCATCCCCGGCTCCAGCTTGTCCACGCCCTTGAAGGTGCTGCGCGGCACCGTCTGCACCATCTCCGGATCGACGGGGCCGTACGCGTCCTCGGGCTGCACCACCACCTCGAGCTGGTCACCCGCCTGCCGGCCCTCCAAGGCCTCCTCCAGGCCGGGGATGATGTTCTCGGCTCCGTGCAGATAGACCAGGGGGTCTCCTTCTTCGGAGGCGTCAAGTTCCTCCCCTTCGTCGTCGGTCAGGCGGTAGTGGATGGACACGATGCAGTTCTCGGCGATCTTCATCGGGATTCCTTTCAGTGTGGCGAGACCGTGCCACGCTGCTCCAACTCGGTGGCCCGAAACATAGCATAGCCCCGCGCCCCCGTCCAGCCGGGTTATTCGACCTCCGGCCCGATGCGTATCGAGTGGGTTTTGATCAGGCAGCTCACGGTCTGCCCCACCTCCAGGCCCAACTCGGCGATGGCTTCGGCCGTCAGCTTGACCGCCAGGCGCTTGCCCACCTCCACGTACACCAGGCACTTGCCCCCCACCCGCGAGATCTCCGCCACCCTCCCTTCAATGTAGTTGCGCACGCTCAGCCCCTCGGGCCGCGTCCGGCAGAGGATGATGTCGTCGGCACGGATGCCGATGAAGATCCGGCTACCCGCGGGCCGGTCGCACAGGGGCACCTTGAACTGGTGCGCCCCGTGGCGCACCAGAGTGAAACCCCGCTCCGCCTCATTCCCCAGCACCTCCACGGGGAGGACGTTCTCAAAACCGTGCTCCTCCACCAGGGGCAGCACCCGGGGGTGGTGGGCTAGGTGGAAGAAATCCCCCTGGGCCACCATCTCGCCCCGGTCGAGGAAGACCACCTGCCCGGTCAGCTCCAGGATCTCGGCCACCGAATGGCTCACGTAGAGGATGGGGATGCCCAACTCCGAGCGGATATGGCGCAAGTACGGGATTATCCGGCTCTTGAGGCCCTGGTCCAGGGAGGACAGCGGCTCGTCCATCAGGAGCAGGCGCGGCGAGGCCAGGAGGGCCCGGCCCAGGGCCACCCGCTGGCGCTCCCCGCCCGAAAGCTGTCCGGGCCGGCGCGCCAACAACGGTCCTAGCTCCAGTAGTTCGGCGATGCGCTCAAAGGCGAAGCGCTGCTGGGCCGGCGGCAGCAGCGCGTAGCCGTAGCGCAGGTTGTCCTCGGCCGTGAGATGGGGGAAGAGCAACTCGTCCTGAAAGACATAGCCGATGCGCCGCTTCTCGGGGGGCAGATCCACTTTTTTTACAGAGGAAAAGAGCACCTCCCCCCCTAAGTGGATCTCGCCCAGGTCCGGCCGCCGCAGGCCGGCCACGATGTTGAGCAGGGTAGTCTTGCCCGCCCCCGAAGGCCCGAAGATGGCGGTGACCGGATAGGGACAACGCGCCTCCACCGCTAGGGTAAAGCCGGGCAGGGCGCAGGACAGGCTCAGGGAGAGCATTCAGCCACGCTTCAGCCGGCGGGCCAGC
>VGJS01000242.1 GCA_016867395.1 Candidatus Handelsmanbacteria bacterium | reverse complement strand
CTCGAAGCTGCGTGGCCCGACCGTGGGGACCGACTTCTACCTGTATGTCATCCTCGACGTCTTCAGCCGCTATGTGGTGAGCTGGATGGTGGCTCAACGCGAGTCGGCTGACTTGGCCAGAGTCCTGATCGAGACCAGCTGTCAGTGTCAGGGCATCTCGGCGCAGCAGTTGACCCTGCATGCCGACCGGGGCGCACCGATGATCGCCAAGTCGATAGAGCAATTGCTGGACGACCTGGGGGTCACCAAGAGCCATTCCCGGCCCCACGTTTCCAATAATAACCCCGCACTCCGAGGCGCATTTCAAGATCCTTAAGTATCGACCCGATTACCCCGATCGCTTCGGCTCGCTGGCCGAGGTCCGGGGCTGGGCCTAGGCTTTCTTCCACTGGTATAACCAACAGCACTACCATTCCGGCCTGGGATTGCTGACCCCGGCCACCGTCCACTACGGGCAGGTAAAGGAAACCCAAGCGCAGCGGCAACAGGTGTTGCAGGCCGCCTATGAGGCCCATCCTGAACACTTTGTCCGCGGTCGGCCCCGCGTCCAGCAATGATCCGTCCCAGGAAAGGGGACATCCCAAAGCACAAGGGTGATCTTTTCCTTTCGCGGAGGTATGTCAATGTCAGGCAGATATGATCGGGAATTCAAGCTGGAAGCGATCCGACTGGCGGAAGAACCCGGCAGCAGTGCGGCCGAGGTGGAGCGCTGTTTGGGAATCGGCCTTCCCTGGGAAGGGGCAGCAGCGGGGCGATGAAGAGACCATCCGCTTCTCCGGGGAACGGTAGCGGTGGCAGACCGCTACCAGTTCATCAGCGAGCACCGCAGGCAGTGGCCTGCCGAGGAGATGTGCCAGGTATTGTAGGTGTCTCGCAACGGCTTCTACGATTGGCAGGGACGGAGGGAGAGCGAACGAGCGGCGGAGAACGGCCGGCTGGCCGCAGCGATCGGGGAGCAGTATGAACGCAGCAAGGGTCGTTCGGGCAGTCGCAAGATTCACCGCAGCCTGAAGAAACAGGGCTGGCAAGTCAGCCATCAGCGGGTGGCCAGGCGGATGCGGCAGTTGGGGTTGCAGGCGATTGTAAACCGGCGCTTTTGGGTGTGGCCCACCGACAGCCGGCACGACCAGCCAGTGGCCCCCAACCTGCTGGAGCGCTGTTTCACCGTGGCCGGTCCCAACCAGGTGTGGGTGGGGGACATCACCTACCTGCCAACGCAACAGGGCTGGGTCTACCTGGCGGTCTTTCTGGACCTGTATTCGCGCCGGGTGGTGGGTTGGGCGGTGAGTAGGTCTCTGGGCCCGGAGTTGGTGCTGCGAGCCTTGCTGCAGGCCCTGAGCCGCCGGCGACCGCCCAGGGGATTGATCATCCACACCGATCGGGGGGTCCAGTATGCCTGTGGGGCCTTCAGGGCCTTGCTGCGGCGATACGGTCTGGTGCAGAGCATGAGTCGCAAGGGCAACTGTTGGGACAACGCGGTGGCCGAGTCCTTCTTCCACCTGCTCAAAACTGAGTTGGTCTACCATCTCCACTGGCAGGATCACATGGATTGTTATCCCGATCTGTTTGAATACCTGGAGATCTTCTACAACCGGGAGCGGTTACATTCCACCCTGGGGTATCTGACCCCAGAGCAATTCGAGCGGCTAACACCCAGGCTTTGCGCTTGAGAGTGGCCACTTT
>VGJS01000241.1 GCA_016867395.1 Candidatus Handelsmanbacteria bacterium | reverse complement strand
AGAGACTTCGGCCGGTTCCCGAACCTGTCAATAGGAATGAGACACCTGACGGGCGAAATTACTGAGCCACCTCCTTTGTCGCAGCCGCAGCCGGCTGCGGCGGGTTGATCCAGGCCGCCACGGGCAGCGACGGCGGGACGGGGACGCGATTGACGAACCGCTCGGGATGCGCCGCATAGGCGACCTGGAGCACCTGGCGCCGGGCTGCGTAGGTGGCAGCCGCCCGGCCATAGTGGACGGTCTCCGGCGTCAGCAGCCCAATCCCGGAGTGCCGGTGCTCCGTGTTATACCAGCCGAAGAACTCCTGGCAGAAGCTGCGGGCTTCCTCGCTGCCAGCGAAGCGGTCCGGGAAACCCGGCCGGTACTTCAGGGTCTTGAACTGGCTTTCCGAGTACGGGTTGTCATTGGAGACGTGGGGCCGGGAATGGGTCTTGGTAATGCCCAGGTCGGCCAACAAGAACGCCACCGGCTTGGAGGTCATGGACGACCCCCGGTCGGCGTGCAGGGTGAGCTGGCCGGGGGCGATGCCCTGCTTGGCTGCGGTCTCGGCAATCAGGCGTTCGGCCAAGGCCGCCGACTCCTGGTGGGCCACCATCCAGCCCACCACGTAGCGGCTAAAGATGTCCAGGATAACGTAGAGGTAAAAGTAGGTCCACTTGGCTGGCCCCAGCAGCTTGGTGATGTCCCAACTCCAGACCTGGTTGGGACCGGTGGCCAGCAGTTCGGGCTTGTGGTAGGCCGGGTGCACGCGTTGGTTACGGCGCTCCCGGGTCTCGCCAGCCTGGGCCAGGATGCGGTACATGGTGCGCTCGGAGGCCAGATAGACCCCTTCATCCAGGAGCGTGGCGTAGACCTGGGCCGGCGCGGCATCCACAAAGCGCGGGGAGTGCAGCAGCTCCAGGACGGTTTGGCGCTCGGTCTCGGCGAGGGCGCGTGGCGAGGTCCGTTCCTGGGCAGGTGCGGGGACGGGGGACGGGCCTGGAAGGGAAGACGGGGGACGGCGCTGGCGGTAGAGGCTGGCGCGTGCGACCCCCAAGGCCTGGCAGGCAGAGGCCACGCCGACGGTCTGGGCGAGCGTGGTGGTGGCCGCCATCAGGGCCTCCCGGCGTCGTCGGCGCTCGCCAGGGTGATCCCCAACAGGGCCGAGACTTTTTTCTGGATGTCGATGACGGTCTCGGCGGCGGCCAGCTTGCGGGTCAGCCGCTCGACCTCCCGGCGCAGCCGGGCCACCTCGGCGCTGGTCGGGTCCTTAGGCGGGCGGCCCCGGCGGCGAGGCGGGAAGGTGGAAAGCAGGCCCTGGTCCCGCTGGCGACGCCAGGCGGTCAGGTGGGAAGAATACAGCCCCTCCCGACGCAGCAGGGCGCCGAGTTCGCCGTTCTTGCAGGCGTCGGCTTCCTGGAGGATGCGCAGCTTGAAGCTGACGGTGAACTGCCGGCGGCGGGCGCGCTCGGGCACCTCGGGCTCCGGCACAGACGGCGTGGGCACCGGGCTGGGCGTGGATAGGGTGAGCTTGGGCTGGATGCTGGTCATGCGCTGGGCTCCTTCCTTGCCCTCTACTCTACACTAATTTTCCAAGCCCAGGTGTCTCACTCCATATTGGCAGAGAGGGGGCCGGCGGGGATTTCTGCTAATCCGGCTATCGTCGAGGGCCGAGCTGCCTGGTATTCATTCGCTTTCTGGCTCCGGCTT
>VGJS01000240.1 GCA_016867395.1 Candidatus Handelsmanbacteria bacterium | reverse complement strand
CTGTACGACCGCCGCACGGCTGTCAACACGGTCCTCTTTATCGACAAGGTCATCGAAGAGATGCCGTTCCCTATCTAGCGCATCCAGACTGACCGTGGCCGGGACTTCTTCGTCTACAAGGTCCAAGATCGGCTGCTGGATTGTACGATCAGTTTCGACCTATAAAACCCCGCTCACCCCATCTAAACGGCAAGGTTGAGCGCTATCAGAAGACGGACAAGGCAGAGTTCTATGCTACCGTCGATCTTAACAGTCCCGATTTAGATGAGCAGTTAGGCTGCTGGCAGCATTACGACCATTGGGCGCGACCCCATGGCGCCCACAATGGTCGCCCACCAATCGATAAATACCGCGAGCTGAGTTCAAAGGCTCCCTTCTGGGATGAAGTTGAAGCGCAGTATGACCGAACCAAAGAGGATTATCGGGTACAGAATCATCAGGCCGATTTAAAGCTCTATTCGTTGAAACGAAATCTGTAATTCACACAGGTAATGTAACCGATTTGGGGGGCCTGGCAAACTAGCCATACACCTCCGACCTTGCGGGAAGGTTTGAATAAGTAGTGTTAGTGTTACGATCCCGCCTTGTCCTTATTACGCTTTGGCGTCGCTCACCAGTCGAACCCCCCGCCCGGCATCCCCCCCAGGGCCACCAGCGCCCACAGCAGGCGCATCAGCAGCTCCCCAACGATCATTCCCAGGAAGAAGGGCCGCAGTCGCCTATAACCCAGCGCCCCGCCGTAGCGCACCACCATGGCCTTGGCCGCCCAGCCCACCAGGGCCGAGCCCCAGATCAGGGTGCCCAGGCCAGTGCCGTACACAAAGCCCAGCGGGTGTAAGGGGGAGCGCAGGAAGAACTGCCGCAGCCCTGTCAGGGCCGCGCTCATCGCCGCGCCAAAGCCCAAGGCCCCCAGCCGGTCCCCGTCGGGGGGAGCCACCTGGGAGCCGGCCTCGGCGTAGAGGTAGTGGAAGTACCGGCCCAGCCGGGCCGCTCCCCTGGCCCCACCCTGCTGCTCCAGGGCAAAGAGGCCTAGCTCGTACACCAGCTCGAGCATGGCCGCGTACCCGGCCACCAGTCCCAGCGCCAGGCCCGCTCCCATGGCCAGCCAAAGCTGGGATTGCCGCGCCTTGACCACCTCGGCCAATTTCTGCCCCTCGAACTGGAGCAGGGCCACTGCCCCCACTCCAGAGAAACTGAGCGCCCCCAGGAAGGCGAAGGCCACGTACTCGGCCGGGGCAAAGGCCCCTGGCCCGCTGCCCCAGGCAAAGAGAAACACATTGCCGGTGAGGAAGTAGATCCCCGCGGCCGGCAGCCCCCCGTCGAGGCGCAGCCGCGCTATGCCCAGCACGGTCAGGAGCAGGAGCAGGCAGTGCAGCAGGCTCAGCCAGGGCGACAGGCCCGCGGCCCAGCCCCAACCCACCAGCACCGCCATGCCCCCGCCCAGGAGCGCCAGGGACCCCCGCTCTGCTCCGCCCTCCAGCCCGCGCCGGCAGGCCCCGGCCAGGGCGTGGCGGGCCGCCCACAGGCTCAGGAGGGCCACACACAGAAGCCCGCCCCGCGCCTGCGCCGCCAGGTGCGGAAAGGTGTTGGGCCACTCGCGCCACTGCCCCCCCAGGCCGACGAAATGGCCCTGGTCCTCGCTGCGGCCCAGGAAATAGGCCCCCAGCAACTGGAGCCGGGTCAGCAGAAAG
>VGJS01000239.1 GCA_016867395.1 Candidatus Handelsmanbacteria bacterium | reverse complement strand
ATTGGGGCCGGTGGCCAGCAATTCTGGTTTGGTGTAGGCCGGGTGCCGCAGCTGGTGGCGCCGTTCCCGGACCTGGTGCTCGACGGCCAGCACCCGATACATCGTCGGCCAGGAGCACAGGTAGCGTTGATATTTCCTCAAAAAACTGGACAGTCTCAAGCGCAAAGTTTGTGTGAGTGCTGCTCGAATTGAGCTGGGGTCAGGTACCCCAGGGTGGAATGGAATCGTTCGCGGTTGTAGAAGATTTCCAGGTACTCAAACAGGTCGTGGTAGCTATCAAGGTGATCCTCCCATCGGGCATGGTAGACCAGTTCGGTTTTGAGCAGATGGAAGAAGGATTCGGCGACGGCATGGTCCCAACAGTTGCCCTTGCGACTCATGCTCTGCACCAGGCCGTGTCGCTGGAGCAGGGATCTGAAGGCCTGGGCGGCATACTGGCCCCCCCGGTCGGTATGGACGATCAGCCCCCGGGGAGGCCGTCTACGGGTCAGGGCCTGCTGCAGGGCCTTGAGCACCACCTCCTGGCTCAGGGACGTGCTCACCGCCCAACCCACCACCCGGCGCGAATACAGGTCAATAAAGACCGCCAGGTAGATCCAGCCCTGCCGGGTCGGCAGATAGGTGATGTCCCCCACCCAGACCTGATTGGGACCGGCGACGGTGAAGCCGCGCTTCAGCAGGTTGGGGGCGATCGGTTCCTCATGCCGGCTATCGGTAGTAGTGACCCGAAAACGCCGGCTGACAATCGACCGCAGTTCCAGCTTCCGCATCCGCCGGGCCACCCGGTTCTTGCTCACCGACCACCCCTGGTTTTGCAGGCTAAAAGCGATCTTGGGGCTACCCGAGCGCCCCTTGCTGGCATGATACGCCTTCTTGATCGCCGCATCCAAGTGCCGCTGCGCCACCGCACGAGGACTTTCAGCCCGCCCTTGCCAATCGTAAAAACCGCTCCGAGACACTTCCAACACCTGGCACATCTCCTCCACAGGCCATTGCCTGCAGTGCTCGGCGACGAACTGGTAGCGTTCCACTACCGGTCCCCTGAGAAGATGGCCACCGCTTTTTTTAAGATATCCCGCTCCCGACGCAACCGCTCACATTCCCGCTGCAACTGCCGCACCGTCTCCTCCAGCCCCCGCTGCTGCCCCTTGCCGCGGAAGGCTGAATCCCCTTTCAAACCCAGTTGCCGCTTCCAGTGCGAGATGCCGCCCTGCCGGATCCCCAACCGGCGCTCCACCTCGGCGGCACTGCTGCCTTCTTCCTCCGACAGCCGGATGGCCTCCAGCTTAACCTCCCGATCATATCTGCCTGACATCGACACACCTCCTCAAGGTAAATTCACCTTTGCGCTTCGGTGTGTCCAGTATTTTGGGAAGGATCACGTCCCTCATCCAGCAACTGCGCCCAGACCTGGCGCGGGGCCATATCCTGGAAGCGGGGACTGTTGAGCGCCTCTCGCACCTGTGCCCGTTCCTCCGACGCCAGTGCGAGGAATACAGCCCTTCCCGCCCTAACAGCGCGCCGATCTGACCGGGCTGTCGGCATTGGTCTGCCTCATGGAGAATACGACGCTTGTAGTCGGCGCTGAAACGCCGACGTTGGGCCCGGGGTAACACCTCGGCAGCAGCCACCGCTCCAGCCAACTGGGCGGGGGATGAAGACGGATCCTTTTGGTGACCAGCTAGGCCATTGACCACTGCGTGCGACATCCTTTCGAAGCTCCTTCGCCCGT
>VGJS01000238.1 GCA_016867395.1 Candidatus Handelsmanbacteria bacterium | reverse complement strand
TCCATGGCTTCAAAGCTGAGCGTCCTGGGATACAGCCTGGCAACGCTCTTATCTGGTAGTGTGATCAGCATCTCCAACCCCCCAAATCAGTGCGGTAAGTTGCTGCTTCCTGGGGTCACACTGACCGAGCGTCTGCCTGGTTCGATCCCATACTACGGCTCCGCATCCGACCCCCCAAAGTCGAAGCGCCCCGTTGGCACACGCAGCGCTCTACGTCTCGCTTTGGCCGATCCCGGCAACCAGGGCCGCATGATCGGAAACGCGGTTACCCGGATCCAGTGACGCAACCGCAATGCCCTCGATGACCGACACATATTCCGCTGAAAGAAGATTCACGGCGGGCGCGGCGATGACGTGGTCGATGCACGTCCCTCTGGCAAAACTCCACTCGCCCTCTGGCCGCGGCAGTTGCAGGCCGTCCGCACGGAGTTCGGCAAGGTACCTCCCGCCTACGTAGGCCGGCGAGTCGGGGTCCGCATTCAGGTCGCCGATCCAGACGATACGCCGGTCGACGTTCTCCCGTATCCTGGTTGCCAACTGCGACCAGTACTCATGTTGATCTCTACTGGTCTTGTAGGCTGGTACGCGGAGGCCAACTACCTCCAGCGCCCTTGTTTGCAGGTGGACGTGCAGGAAGTTCGATTCCCCTGCCCCGCCCGGCATCTCGGGACCCTTCAGCGCTCCCAGCTCGACAGGGGTAGTGCTGGCGATGAGCACCTGGTTGTGCCGGCCCACACGTTCCGATACTCGGATGTGGGAAAGGCCAAGCACTGAAAGCCCCTCCCGAAGGGTTGCGCGGGTGGGCCCGTCCACAAACTCGTTGAGCACGAGCACCTCGGGCCTGAGCACGGAGAGCGCGAACTGCAACAGGGCCGGAATCGGTGCTTCCCGCGTCTGGCGCCCCAAGTTCCAGGAGACGACCCGCATTCCGACGATTCCTCCTCGCCTCGCTGGGTTCCCAACCCTACCGCCCCGTCCCGTTGCGTTGCTGGAGATGGCGCCAGCGATAAGCGACACCTTTGGCCGCCCGGTCTTGCCTTGCCCCTGCCAGTTCCTCGTCGTCGATCAGCAGGACATCCTTGTCCAAAGGATTCCTGATCTAGACGTGGGGTACGGTCGCGTAGCCAGCGCCCTCTGTGATGTCAAAAACCTTCGAGCCCAAGGGCCTCGGGAAGAGTATGGTAGTCTCGTCTGACCTCGTCTTCTCGAAGCAGCGAAAGACGGTCAGGCCGCTAAAGGTCTTTGGTACACCGATCGTATAGGCAGATGATGCCTGCTCAAGAGGGGCGTTCACAAGAGAGCACTCCCTCCAGTTTGCCTGGGTTACTTACCTACCGCCGGGGCGGTTAGAGCATTCTAAATATTGCAATATATCAAAAACAGAGCCCCAGAGTCCAAATCCCATTTGTGGCGCAGGGATAGGGCCATTGGGGAACAACCGCGATCGTTTCGGGGCGCGGCTTGGCTGGTCCCGCGCCCCGGAAAGGCTGGCAGTGCCAGGCAGTTTCAACTCCCCCCGGCGCAGGCGCTCCAGGACCCTGAGGTATGGTGCTTCCAATGCGCCAACTGCCGGTTGGCAGTAGCAGGTTCGGGGTGGTACAGGTCGAACCAATAGACCGGCTACGCGATGGAGCCGGTCCCGGTAGACCGCCTCCTTACTTTCCCCTCTTCCAAGCCTCTCTTGCTCCCGCAGCGCCTGGATGACCTTCTGAATCGTCACCTGAACCACGCTCCCATCGCCTGCTTGAACCAGGTCTGACAAGGGCGCGAGAAGAGGCTC
>VGJS01000237.1 GCA_016867395.1 Candidatus Handelsmanbacteria bacterium | reverse complement strand
CTGGATGACGATCTCCTCGGGGGCCTGATAGAACTCGGGGTGGGCCTGATAGTGGGCGCGCGCCTCGTCGGAGGTGGCCACGACCTCTTCTTCGAGTTTCATCTTCCACATCGCCTCCAGCAGGCACCGCTCACGCTCCTGCCGGCACTGTCTCTCCACCTCGGGGTAGGTGGCAAATCCGGCCGCCCTGGCCGCCGCGGCCAGCACGGCCTCGGGCAGGGCCTTCCGGCGCAGGAGGACCTCCACCCCGGCGCTGTCCAAGTCGCCCTGATGCGGGGCCAGCCAGGGCAGGGCCTCGCCCAGGGTCAATTGTCCCCCAGCAAAGCTGTAGAGCGGGGCCTCGGCCTGGCCGGCGCCTAAGGCAGGGCGGCCGGGACTGGCCTTCCAGGCTTCCAGCAGCCGGCCAAGGCCGGCCGACTCCAACCGCACCTGGGCGCTGTCCATGAGGACGGCGACATGGGCGATCTTGCTCTCCTCCAGCTTCTTCATGATCACCGAGCGCATGATAACTGGCCGGTACTTCTCGTAATCCACCTGCTTCCTGTCCAGGACCTTGACGATTTCGTAGCCCCGGTTGGTACGGAAGGGTTCGGAGACCTCTCCAATCTCAAGCTCCTTGAAACACTTCTCGTAGATCTGGTCGGAGACCCGGTCAAAGGCGTAATAGTGGTCAAAGGCCCCGCCCTTCTCCGCTGTCTGGCGGTCGAGGGAGCGTCGGCGGGCCACCTCGGCAAAGCTCTTGCCGGCCCTGATCTCGGCATAGGCCGCTTCGGCCTCCTGGCGGGTGGCAAGCAGGATGTGGGCCCCCCGCACGGCCTGGCTGGCCGGGTGGGCGGCAAAGCTGGCCCGCATCTCCTCCTCGGTGAACTGGAAGTTCTGACCCAGCCTGACCCTCAGATAGGCGTCGATCATCGCCCCCCGCCTGAGCTGCTCCACCCTTCCCTCCAGTTGCGCGTCATCCAACCCCAGAACCCGAGCCTCCCTGACCATGAGCTTGATGTCGATCAGGCTCTGTAGATGGTCGCGGTGCGCCGCCAGTCCTTTCTGGGGCGAGCGATGCGCCGGGTCCATATCCTCCTCAAAGCGCCGCAGCTCCTCCGGGGCGATCTGCTCCTGGTCCACCACCGCCAGGGCACCAGGGGCGGGCTGGAGCGGTGACTGGCAGCCGCTACTGGCGGCCAGCAACCCAATGATCAGCAATCCTCTCATCAGCAATCCTCTCAACGGCCTTTCCCGCTCAACTTATCCACCTGCTGCCGGTGCGCTTGACTGCGGACCAGATCCCCCAGGTTGCGGTAGGCCACGGACAGGTCCTGGTGGGCTTGGGTCAGACCCGGATCCAGACCCAGGGCCCGCTCCAGAGCCTGGATGGCTTGGGGGTTCTTCCCCTGCAGCAGATAGGCCTGCCCAAGGTTGCCAAAGGAGGAAGCCCGGGTCGAGTCCAGGCGTAGGCTCTGCTCGTAGGCGGCGATGGCCTGGTCCGGCTGGCCCAGTCTCAGATAGATATTCCCCAGGTTGTTGTACGCGCTAAGGTACCCCGGGTTAATCGCCAGGGCCCGCTGGTAAAGGGGCAGGGCCACGGGATAAAAGCCAAGTTTTCCGTACAGGTAACCCAAGCTGTAATTCGCTTCGGCATCGTCGGGATCCTGGCGCAACCTCTCCCGGAAGAGTTCGATCTGCTTTTCCACCTTCTGGACCTTCTGGTACGCCTCCAATGATTTCTCCCCCGCCGAGGTCTTGCCCTGGCGCAGGTAGAGCTGGCCCAGCCAGCGGTAGGGCTCAGCCAGGCCC
>VGJS01000236.1 GCA_016867395.1 Candidatus Handelsmanbacteria bacterium | reverse complement strand
GGGATGAGGGGTGCCCAGTCTGTAGGTGGCGCCGATCAACTCCCCTGCCCCTTCCACGTACACGCTCGGGCAGAGGGTAGCCAGGTACGCGGCCAGGCTCAGAGCGCCGGCCAGGAGGGGCACTCCCATGCCCCTCAATTTCCCAGGACGCGGCACCGTTCGAGGCTGGCCAGCCACACCGGCCCCTGGTGTACCATGGCGTGCACCAGGACAATGAGCAAGCCCTGGAGCGCCCATAGCCTGGCCTTGCCAGTGGGTTCCACCTCGGCGGATATCGGCGCAAAGGCGGCCCGCCGTAGCCCCCAGGCCAGCGCTCCGATGACCAGCACCATCAGGGCGCTGATCCAGGCACCGCGGCGGAAGCTGGAGGGCTCGTAGCGGAACACCACCTCCCGCTCCCCCGGACTCAGGGTCACGGCCCGAAAGACGTGGTTGGCCTGGAGGATGGGCCGCTCACGACCCTCAACCAGGGCGTGCCACCCCGGATAGAAGGTGTCGGACAGCACCAGCAGCCCCCCCTGGCCACCTTCCACCCTTAGGCGCACCTCCTCTGGGGCATAGTGCTGCACCTGTACCTGAGCCGGCAGCTCGGCGGGGGGGTGCGGTAATTGGGGATCTACTTCGAGCAGCACTTCCCGGCGCGGGTCGAAACCCGGGTTCGTCAGCATCTCGAGGCGCTGGCGGGTGTCCCCCACCACCCTGTACCCAGCAACCAGGTAGGCCCGCGGCAAGGGGGTGTGATTCCGGTACACCTTCACCTCCCCTTCGGTCAGGGCTTCGAGGTTGCGGCCGCTCAGGGGCCGGCTGCTGAGCACGTACTGGACCCCCGCCAGGTCCATCACCCCAGGGTAGCAGCGCATGAACTCCCAGTGGCGCGAAAGGTGCAAGGGGCTCCAGCCCGGCAAGACCCCAGCCAGGCCGTACAGGCTGGCCGTGTACATCCGCAGGGTCTGGGGATACTTTTGGTAGGAGCGCTGGTCCACTGCCCAGCCCCCATGCCAGTTATAGGCGGAGTTCTCTTCCGAGATCAGGCTGAGGAGGCGCGGGTCCATGCCGGCCTGGGGCTGGGCGTCCTGGCGGATGTGCGAAGCGGTTTCAGGCTCCCGCAGGTACACCTGGGGATCGAGCACCCCATTGAAGGAGGCGCCAAAGCTGAACAGGTCCAGGTACACCCCCCCTGCCGCCACCCAGGGGACAGCCCGCAGCCGCCATCCCCCCCGTCCCTGGCTGGAGGCGAGGGCGGCACCCAGCCCCAAGAGCACCAGGCAACGGGCCAGGTCGAAGCGCAATTCCCCCTGGTAGAGCAGCAGACCTACCAGTCGCTCCCCCCCCTGGTGGGAAAGCGCCCCCATCTCCCCCCACAGCACCTCCTTGTTGGTCCAGGCCGCGGCCAGGGCCAGGGCGGCGAGGAACCCGGCGGCCCACCAACTTCCCGCCCCCACCCGGCGGGGGGAGCGCAGCAGGTGGTCCAGGCCCAATCCGGCCAAAATGGCCACGGCCAGGGCCAGCCAGAGGAGGAAGCGGGAGGGGATGCGGAAGAACTTGAGCCCCGGAATTTCGTACAGCAGTGCAAAAACCTCCGTGTACCGCCCCAGGGCCAGCACCAGGGCCAGGCAGGCCAGGCCGCAGAAAAAGCAGGTGTACTGGTCACGCCTACGGCGCAGGGCGACCAGGCTCAGAAACAGGGGCAGCACCCCCATGTACGGGCAGAGCTGAATGAAGAACCCGTCCCGCTGGCCCCAGTACGAGCCAGAGGCGTCGTTGCCGAAGAGATTGGGCAGGAGGAGGGTCAGCAGCCGCTCCGGCGGCAGGGACATGCTGAGGAACTGCTCCAGGCCCAGGCCCTGCCCCC
>VGJS01000235.1 GCA_016867395.1 Candidatus Handelsmanbacteria bacterium | reverse complement strand
CGATACCGCCCCGTGTCCATGCTGTTGACGTCCAGCATCTCCAGGGCCATGTCGATCTTGTTCTCCACCGTGCGCGTCGCCCCCATGTCCTGAGCCCCCAGCCCCGTCTCCAACCCCGCTGCCATGCGCGGGCCGCTGTCCAACTGCCGGGGCAGGGCGATGGCGCTGACCCCGCTGCCCTGGCTGGCGATCAGGCCCCGGGTGTCAAAGGCCGCCGTCGTCCGCACCTGGTCCATCCGCGCCGCCGAGACCTGCACCTCCCGCCGCACCATCTGCCGCTTGGGTTGGGGCACCTTGCGCAATTCCAGGGGCTTGGTCAGCATCGGATCGCGCCGGGTGAAGAACTTCACCTTGGCCGGCTCGGCCACTGCCCCCTCCTCGACCTTGGTGGCGCTGGTCACGGCGAGGATCAGGGCGATGTGCACCACCACCGCGATGCCCAGCGACCACCAGTACAGCCGCCGCAGCCGGCGGAAAAGGAGTGCCACGTCCTGTTCGGCGGCGGATGTGGGGGCGGGTGAAAACACAGTCATGGGTTAGTTCTCCTGCCCGTGGGGGTCGGGCGCTTGGGGGAGATGACCCGATCGAGCACCTGCAGGCTCTCTCCCTGCTTGCGGATCTTGCGGTCCAACTTTCTCAGCCTGGCGGTGGCGGTGGTCGAATCGACCGAAACGACCTCCAATTCACCGACCTTCTGGGCAGCCGGCAGCGGCCGCCACACCTCGAGGCGCAGCGCCGGCGCCAGCCCGTGCCGGGAACCTAGGTCCAACTCGGCTCTCGACTCTCCTTCCCCATCGGCAATCAAGCGGGTGATGATACCCTCAAGGGGCAGATTGCAGTCCAACTCCATCGCCAGGGACTGTACCAGGTTTTCCAGCACCTCCTGGACCGCTTTGACGTCGGCGGCGGGTTTGGAGACGAACCAGCGGTCGGCGACGTCGAGCAGGCGATCCGCGCTGCGGTTGGCCTGGCGCAGACGCATCAGATCAGCGAGGTTTTCCTGCAACAACCTGGGAGGGGTCATGCCGGGGTATTTGCGCGTATTGAGAATGAAGGTCTGAGGATCAAAGGCCACAGTTGCCGTGGTGTCGCGCTGGGCCGACCAAATAACCTTTTCCCGGTGCGGATCAATCAAGCGGATTTCAAAGCGTGTCCGGATCGCCGGCAGCGAAACCACCTCGTAGTCGAGTCCAGCCTCCTGCCCCCCGTACCCCAGGGGCAGGGCCCTCGGCAGTTGATTGCCATAGATGACCTGATTGCGAAAAACCTTGTCGGCATGGGTCAGCACAACATGCACGACAAAATCGACGTCCCCCCTGCCGTGGTAGTGGAAGCGGTTGGCGCTGAAGGAGGCTTCCCTGCCGACGACCTGTGAGCGCTCCAGTCCCAACAGGAGTTGCCTCATCCGGGTGCGCAGGGCTTCCACTGTCAGGCCGTGGCGGGTACGCAGGTGAGGTGGCAATGCGGCCACTGCCACCCCATCGGTGAGGGCCAACCCAATAGTATGGGGTCGGGGCTGTGCCAGGGCCGGTTCCCGGCTGATGGAAACCTCCCCACACAACCCGGCGAGGAGGCCGGCCGCGAACCTCCAGGCAAAATCGCGTTTGAGATTGGACAAGTACAATTCACTAAATTTAAGAGTTTGGATTGCCAACTACAACTTTTTTCTTGACATGGTCAAGTCCCATTGTCAGTTGAAATAGCTCAGGTGTGATGAGCCAATTTCGTTGATGCGGTTAGGTTCAGTTCTTTTTGCAACGGATGTCGAAGCAAGGGCAGGTAGGCGACGCCCTTGACCTTTCGCAATCGCGGTTCGATGTCCAGCAGTGCAGCGGCCATCCACCGGGCTCTCTGGGCGGAA
>VGJS01000234.1 GCA_016867395.1 Candidatus Handelsmanbacteria bacterium | reverse complement strand
AAGCCGCAGGGGAAGAAGTCTCCCCCTTCTTTACAAAGGTGAGGGAGGCGGAGTTGATGCAGTAGCGCAGGCCCGTGGGCTGAGGGCCGTCGTCGAAGACATGGCCCAGGTGGGCGTCGCAGCGCTTGCAGAGGACTTCGGTGCGGCTCATCCCGAAGGATTGGTCGGATTTCAGTTCGACGTTCTCCTGGGCGATGGGCTCATAGAAGCTGGGCCAGCCCGTGCCGGAGTCGAACTTGGTGCCAGATCTGAACAGCGCGGTGCCACAGCAGACGCAGCGGTAGATCCCTTCCTCGTGGTGGTCCCAGTACGCCCCGGTAAAGGCCCGCTCCGTGCCTTCCTCCCTGGCCACCTCGAACTGCTCGGGGGTCAGCAGCTTCCGCCACTCCTCATCGGTCTTGGCGATCTTATCCACAGTAACCCTTTCTTTGAGCTGCCCCCCGTCGCCGAATTCGGCGATGGAGACCTTTTGCGGCGACGAGGTGCGGCCATCCGCGTCGGGGGTGAGGGTACACCCAGCCGACAGCAGAAAGGCGGCGCCGAGCGCTGCCACCCCTGTGCTGGTGATCCACCCCATAGGAGGGCCTGCCTTTCCAGGCAGTTGCGGAAAAAAAGAATAGGATAAGGAAAGTACTCGGGCCAAACAAAGAGGCCCCTTCCACAGCTACTGCGGCTTCGGCGGAGCAGGTTCCAACCGGACAAAGCCGCATTTCTCGAACACCACCCCGGCCGCCGGCGCCTGGAGCAAGGCGAGCAGGCGGTGGGCGGCGGCGCTGCACTTCCCTTTGACCGCGGCCACCGGGTAGACGACAGGTTGGTGCGACTCGACCGGCAGGATGGCGACCACCTCCACCCCGGCGCTGGCCCCCACGTCGGTAGCGTAGACGATGCCGGCGGCGCACTCGCCCTGCTCCACGTACGCCAGGGCCGCGCGCACGTCCGCCGCCGGAGCCAGCTTGTCCTGCACCCCATCCCACCAGCCCAGCCACTGCAGCGACTGCTTGGCGTAGATGCCGGCGGGGACATGGGCCGGGTCTCCCAGTGCCAGCCGCCCGCCCTTAAGCGCCCCGGCGAAGTCGAAACCCTTTTGCGCTTCCACCTCAAAGCCTTTGCCTTTGGGCGCCACCACTACCAGGGAGTTTCCCAATAGTTCAGTGCAGCTTTCCTTTTCGACCAGCCCGAGGGAATCCAGGTAACTCATCCACTCCAGGTTGGCCGAGAAGAAGACCTCCGCCGGGGCTCCATGCTGGATCTGCTTGGCCAGGGCGGAGGAGGAGCCCAGGGAAAGCAGCATCTCGACCTTCTCATCGCGGAATTTCGGAACCAGTTCCTGGAGCGCATTGGCCAGGCTAGCCGCCGCAAAGACCATAACCGTGTCGGTCTGGGCCCGGGCCGGCGGGACGGCCAGGCAGCCGGCCCCCAGCAGCAAGGAGAGAAACAGGCGGGTGAACCCTTTGCTCTGGAAAGCTTTAGGGTAAATAGACAGTAGACTGATGTTCACACGGCCACTTCCGCGATCCGGGAATCTTTCTGGTCGTGCCGCACTTGGGACGGCGTCCGGTAGCCATGCCGTTCCCAGATCCACTGGGAGTTATACAGGTCCTTGAAAGCCAGCAGCGCCAGCCTCAGTTCCTCGACGGTGTCGAAGGTTCTCACCCACAGCAGGTTTTCCTTGAGCAGCCGGATGAAGCGCTCGGAACAGCCATTGCCCTGCAGTTCGCGAACGAAACTAGGGGAGGTGGTGTGTATCCAGAAAAGTGGCCACTCTCAAGCGCAAAGCCTGGGTGTTAGCCGCTCGAATTGCTCTGGGGTCAGATACCCCAGGGTGGAATGTAACCGCTCCCGGTTGTAGAAGATCTCCAGGTATTCAAACAGATCGGG
>VGJS01000233.1 GCA_016867395.1 Candidatus Handelsmanbacteria bacterium | reverse complement strand
ATCCGGTCCGGAACAAAGTCCGGACTCACTGTATACACATACGTGAATCCGAAGGCGAACACCGGTTCGCCGGCGCAATGGGCACGCACCGGCGCCCAGTCCTCGATACGTTTCCGGTTCATCCCCATCTCCTCTCCTCGGCTAGGCGAACAACCCCCGGTACTCCCGATCGAATTCCCCCGAACCGTCGTCGATCCTGCAGTCCAGCGAGATGCCTGGCAGAAAGCCGGTGAGCTTGCCGGCCAGGAAGTCCCCCCTGTACCGGCCGTCGGGGTAGTGGGTCTGCCGGCCCTCGGGCCAGTGGATGGTGTGGAGCTGGCGCCGGGCGGGTTTCCTGTAGTCGGGAGCCACCCGGAATCTCTCCACCGCGTCCCAGTCCACCTCCACGCCCAGCCCGGGCGCCTGCGGCACGCGGAGGTGTCCCCCTTCCACTTTGAACTCCTTGATCAGCGGGTGGGAGTAGATGTTGGTGCAGGGGATGGCGGGCCAGCGGGCCTGAGTCAGCACGGCGCCGAGGTGGACGGCAAACACCGTCGTCAGGCCGGTGCCCACCATCTGCAACCAGAAGGGCATCTGGGCTTTCTCGGCCAGGATACCCTCGCTCATCACCTGGCGGGCCCCGCCGCCGATGACGAAGCCGTCGCAGACCTCCTGGCGCAGGGCGGTCATGATCGGGGGGACCCCGAAATGCATGGCGATGGGGCTCTTGATCTTGCGGCGCAACAGCGCGTTGCCGGCCACGTCCTCCTGGGGGATGGGGGATTCGACGATGGCCAGGCGGGTGTAGCGTTCCTCCAGCCGGCTGATGAGCGGGGCGGCCAGGTCCACGCCCAGGAGCAGGCCGTTGAAGTCGGCGTCGAGCTTGAAGTGGGGAGAGGTGGCGGCACTCACCGCCTCCAACTGGCGGTCCACGTCGTACCAGGGCCGGGCCTTGACCTTCATGGTGGTGTAGCCGTGGGCCTCGGCCTCGCGAGCTTCGGCGGCCCATTCCTCGGGCTTCATGGTCTGGGCCCACCACGAGACCGGACAGGCCTCGCGGAAGAGGGGGCCCATGAGGCGGTGGCAGGGGGTCTCCAACAATTTGCCGGCCGCGTCGAAGAGGGCCATCTGCAGGCCGGCGCCCAGGCTGTCATCCCAGAGGTGATCGAAGAGGTTCTTGCCCATCACCCGTTGGCACTGGGCCTCGGCGAAGCGGCCCCAGGTGTAGCCGGTGATGGTCTCGCCGATGCCGCGCACCCCGCCGGCGGTTTCCACGACGACGAGTTCGGGAAGGGACCAGCCGGGACCCTGGATCTCCATGGTGCGGGCACAGCGGGGGTGGAAGGGCACGTCGAGCAGGATGCGCTCGACCTTGGTGACAATGAAGTTTTTGGCGGCCATAGGGCTTTCCATCTCCATGCCGGCGGCTGGGTGTAGGTGAGCTGCACCTTTTCGCCAGGCTCCAGGGTGAAGGTCTGGCCGGGGAAGAAGCCAGAGTCGATAGTCTCCGAACCGGGGGTTGAGGGTGTGGGCGGGGGCTCATCCCAGGGTGCGGACCAGGGCCTGGGTCTGGGCGAGGATCCGGGACTCCACGTCCCGGGCAAAGGGGGCAGGGCGCAGGAAGTAGTAGTGGGAGCCGTCCACCTCGTACCCACCCAGGTCGTAGGTGTCCTGGGAGGGCACGTAGCCGATCAGGCCGTTGCTGTATCCGGCGACCACGGTGGTGGCCGGTCGCAGGGCTTCCTTAAGGTGCAGGCCGATGGCGGAGAGGATCTCCCCGCCCAAAAACACAAGGCGGAAATCCGGATTGAGCTGGAGCACCTGGATCTCCTGAGGGCAGGCAGCGGGCAGGGGGCCGTGATCCAGGGTTTGCAGCATGGTGTAGGCCCATTGCCTGAGAAGAGGGTTGGCCTC
>VGJS01000232.1 GCA_016867395.1 Candidatus Handelsmanbacteria bacterium | reverse complement strand
AGTGGATCTGGGAACGGCAGGGCTACCGGACGCCGTCCCAAGTACGGCACGACCTGAGAGATTCCCGGATCGCCGAAGCGGCCGGGTGAACATCAATCTACTGTCCATTTTACCCTGGGGCTTTACATACTTCGTTCAACTGATTCGGCTTGGCATCGGTCGAACCACACACATGACAGCGAAACATGATGGCATTACCTCCGCTGTGATAAGTCAATCCACTCCGCCTCATCCAGCTCGTAGAACGTGATGATCTTCACCAATTCCGAATCCGAGTACGATACCTGCAGGTGAAGGGGACGCCTTCTGCTGTGTACCCCAGCAGCAAGTCCCCGGCCCGCTCATAGAGCCTCAGCGCCCTCCTGCCAAACGGTAAGCTCGCTCCATCGGTTTACCCCCCAACATCTGGGCCGGGTCAACATCGTCCCACAGCACCGAGCCAAGCAGGCCCAAGTTTGCGGATACCGTGGCTACGGCAGCCCGCGGTCACCTTGTCGAGGTCGATCCTGATAGAAAGAGGCTACGCCAGGACAATCGCGAATACGTTTGGCGCAGGACCTCGACGAAGAAGCAAGGCTTCAGCAAAACGATAACGCGCTGCAGCGGCAATTACAAGCACACTCTAAATCCCAACCCGATGCCTCCCTCGCCTTGGCCCAGCCTGCGCCTGCCACCAGGTCCAGCCGGCCTGCCCGGATCACCCGCTCCTTGCGCGATCGCGACAGCCGCTTGAACCAGTATTCCGCCTTCAAGGCCATTGACTGATCCCCGATCTCCTGAGCGAAAACCAGCTCTTTCGGTTTGTGCGCCCGCAGGTACCGGGCGGTCTTGTGCCCCTGGCGCAGGTGCTCCCGGAAACGCCGCGCCACGTCCGTGGTCACCCCGGCGTAAAGGGTGTGATCGACCGTGCGGATCACGTACAAGTGCCAGGGCATCAGCGGTGGCGCTGCGCTTCGGCCCAGCCCTTAAGCGGGATGTCCTCGTCCTTGGGCCGCCAGTGGCGCGACACCGGCTGCGCTGTGTCGTCGCCAGCGTAGTTCCTCCTGCCCGTGCCCAATTCCCCCAGCAAGTGCAATTGAATGGGGGTGCACCCCGCCACCACTTGCGGCTCCTGGTGCTCGAAGTCCGCGAGCCTGATCCAGCGGGGGTGATACCCGTAGTACAGGCATTTGCGGGCATCGCCCGACAGATTGGAAGTGACGCAGTCCCACATGGCCGTGTGCCAGACCAGGGCAGTGCCCGGTCTCACGATGACCTCGGCCATGCGCTCCAGGTCCGCCCCGTTGTTCTGATCGCCGCCAAGCCAGGGCGGGGTGTGATGGCTGCCGCGCACCACGCAGATGGCTCCGCTGTGGCGCTGGGTAAGATAGGTCAGGTAATAGCTGATCTTCATCTCCATAAAGGGGGTCGACCCGCTGACCAGGGGCCAGCCGTAGTCGGGCTGGTCGGCGTGCCAGGGGAAGAAGCTCTCGGGCGAGCCCAGGGTCTTTTCAGCGATACTGGCCGGCTGCGGCGGCCGCACGTCCATGTGCGACGTGCGCAACTGGATATCGAAACCCATAAGGTCCACCACCAACGGCAGCATTCCTGGGTGTTCCACGATCTTCATAAAAACCGGATGTAGCGTGATGACGTTGCGCATCCGGAAAGGATCGTGCGGCCCCAGGTTGCGCTCGCGTTGGTAGCGCGCCTACAGCTCATCGATGACCGACAGCAGTTCTTCAATCTCTCCCGGGCTGAGGGCTTCCTCCACCAAAAATAATCCTTCCTCCTCAAATTGTTGCTCCCGTTGGCAGGGTCGTGTCCGTAGATTTCTGTAAAAAGTAAAAGGCCACTGCTGTCCCGAGTGGGTGTATACTAGGGGTTACCGCTAACTCCTAACCACACCTACACCTGGAGGCAACAATGGCCCGCAGGCAACGTAGTGAAGCCGCCCCC
>VGJS01000231.1 GCA_016867395.1 Candidatus Handelsmanbacteria bacterium | reverse complement strand
GCTGCAAGGGCCTGGTCGGGTTGGTTTTCCTTGGCAAGGATCTCGCCCAGGGCACAGGCCGCAGCCGCGGCCCCGGGCTGGGCCTCCAACACCCGCTCCAGCTCCTGCCTTGCCTGGGCAAGGCGGCCAAGGTGCAGCCAGACTAGAGCCAGGTTGTAACGGGTCTGCACGTGGTCAGTACGCCTCGACAAGGCCGCTTCGAACTGCTGGGCGGCCATGGAGTGTCGACCCTGCCTGGTGTACACCGCACCCAGATGGTGATGGGCCGTGAAGGCCAGGCTGGTATCCAGGGCCATGGCCCTTTGCAGGGTTGCCTCCGCCTGATCCAGGCGGTTGAGTTGCAGATACACGTGCCCCAGGGTCAGCCGCAGGCCCGCGTTGCCCTCTTCGAGAGTCGCAGCCATCTCGTAGAAACCGAGGGCCTGGTCGGCATCCCCCAGGGCCAGGTACGCCCGGCCCAGGCCGGCGCAGGCCTCACCCGAATCAGGGTACAGCCGCCGCGCCTCCTGGTAGGCGGCCAGGGCCTCGGGGTAGCGGCGCTGCTGCAACAGTGCCCGGCCCAGCTCCAGGGGCCCGGCCGACTCCTGCTGCACCTGGGCCGGCGGGTGGGGGCCTGAGGCCTGACCGCAGCCAACCAGCCAGAGTATGAAGAGCCAGGGTTTCATTCTGGTTCCTCGACCAGCAGGTACTGGTCGGCCGGAACGCTGCCCAGCCGTTGGAGCCGGCCACCTGGCCATAGCACCTCCACCTGCTCGGCGACCCGGTGAGACCCCAGACCGAAGAGGAGGCGAAGGTCGTGGCCCGACAGGTAGGAGCCTCCCCCGCGCACCTGGCGCCATTGCTCCTGGCCTCCGGCCTGCACCCGCACCTTGGCCCCCACCCCGTCGCTATTGCTCCGCCGACCCCGCAACTTCAGCCCCAACCAATGGGAGCCCCCTCTTTCGTTGCGCAGCAGCGCGGCCCAGCCCCCCGAATTGTTAAGGGCGATGTCCAGATCCCCGTCGCTGTCGTAATCCCCGAAGGCCGCCCCCCGGCTCACCCGGGCAGGCTCCAACCCCTGTCCGGCCGTTCCCGCCTCGGCAAAACGGCCCTTTCCCTGGTTTAGGAGCAACTGGCTGCGCTGGGCATAGACTGCTGCCGGATCAACCAGCGCAACGTTGTCGTACACATGGCCGTTGGCCACGAAGATGTCGAGATCCCCGTCCTGGTCGGCGTCGAGGAACCCCGCCCCAAAGCCCAGGTACGGGAAGCTGAGCTGGTGGAGACCGCTTTCCACCGTCGCGTCCGCGAACAAGCCCCGGCCCAGGTTGCGGTACAAGTTGTTGCTCTCCCACTGGAAATTGGTCACCAGCAGTTCGGGAAGGCCGTCGCCGTCGCAATCCCCCATGTCCACCCCCATGCCGGCCTGTACCTTGCCCTCCAGGCTCAGACTGGTACCGCTGGCCAAACCGTATTCCACAAAGCCGGCCCCCCCCTGGTTGAGGTAGAGGGCGTTGGGGGCCATGTCATTGGCCAGGTACAGGTCCTGGTCGCCGTCCTGATCCACGTCGCCGAAGACCACCCCCAATTCCTTGCCCGCCGGATTGGCCAGCCCCATTTTAGCGGTCCGGTCCACGAACCGCCCCTCCCCCTGGTTGTGGTAGAAGCGGTCCACCAGGCCGGGAAACTTGCGCGGGTCACAGTACAGGAGTTCTCCGGTATTCCCCACGGTGCAGGCCGTTGGGTCCTCCAGCGGATAGTCGAGATAGGTGCAAACATAAAGATCCAGGGAGCCATCCAAATCAACGTCGGCAAACGCCGCGCTACTGCTCCACCCCCCGCCCCCCACCCCGGCCCGGGCGGTGAAATCTCCGAATCGCCCCCCATCCTCGTTGCGGTATAGCCGGTTGGCGCCGAAATTGGTCACGTACAGGTCCGCGTCGCCATCACCGTCAAAATCGCCCCC
>VGJS01000230.1 GCA_016867395.1 Candidatus Handelsmanbacteria bacterium | reverse complement strand
CCAGCACCCTCAGACTGCCGGTGTTGATGGCCGAACCTGCGTCGCCGGCCTCGATGAGCTGGGGCAGGCTCTGGATGGCGCGATCCCAGACCTCACCGCCAAAGGTGGTGGCAAAGGCAAAGAGCCGGCTGCCGAACACCACCCGGATGGGAAGGTTCCGGCTGCGGGTGATCTTTTGAGGAAGCACGATCACCAGGCCTTCGGCTTCGGGGATTACCTGGACCGGCTCGACTTGGGCCAGGGGGTCCCCCATGGCCAGGCTTCTGAAGACCGTCTGGTGGCCAGTGCGCAGGCGCAGCGCATCGAAGCCCCCCTCGGCGCCGGAAAACTCCGCCCGCAGATCGCAGGCAAAGTCCACCTCCTCGCCCAGGGACACCTCGGTGAACCCACGCGCCGGCTGCAGTTCGTCCAGGCGGGCCAGTTCACCCACCACCCGGTGGGCTTGGAGAGGCGCCACCTCGAGCCACAGGGAATCGAGGCGGATCATGTCGGCGAAATCCTCGCTCTCCAAGGTGAGGGTTAGCTGCAGGTGGGAGCCACTCTGCAGGCCCAGTTCGTGCCCCGACTCGGGGATGGGCGAGGACCAGAAGGACCAGTTCTCCGCATCGTACCCCACCGAAGCGCGCAGGCCCGGCTTGCCCGGCTGCCCAGTTGCCGGCGGCTGCAGATCCTTTTCATAGCGCTCGCGGCTGACCACCCGCTCCTTCCCCTTCTCGGTGAATTCGTGGTACACGTTGGGATCCTCGTCTCTGCCGGTGCGAGCCTCCGCCACTACCCTGGCCTGGGCCAGGGGAACCTGGCGCAGGGCCCCATCGCTCCAGCGCAGAGGCGTGGCCGCCCAGAACAACCGACCGAAATTCACCTCCTGCCCCAGGTTCAACACCTTGGTTTGGTAGATCACCCGACGGGGTGCCCCCTGACCATAGAGTACGAACTCGGCGATGGTACCACGCCCCGCCACCCCCCGGTTGGCTTCGGAGAGTACTTCTGGATCGATATTGCTGTAATCGAAGTCGTAGAACGACTCGATTCGCCGGTAGCGGATGTAACGCACGTACTGCTTGGGGATCTCGATACTTACTTCTGGCGAGAAGTTGTCCTGCACCTCGGCGATGAGGGTCTGCAGGCGGAGGTACCCTCCCTGCTGGACCACCGGGTCCGTGTCCGGGGAGATGGAGACCTCATAGGCGGGGACAAAATCCCCGCTCAACAGGGACCCGTCGGCCCGGTACCCGGTGCTGGGAGTCAGGAAGCCGAAGCGCTGTGCTGGCACCGGCACCCCCAGGTCAAGGGTGAGCCAGTCCGAGCCAAAATCTGCGGACACACTGGAGTTGTAGGTGGTCCGGTCGCCATCCACGTAGCGGGTGTTGTCGCTGGTCGAGTTGATACCCAGGCCGTCCCCGGTCCACAGCCGCGGGCGGTGGCCGTCCACGAAACCCAGCTCTCTGGGCACCCGCAATTCGGACCAGTTCTCGAGAAAAGGCAGGATGTCCTGGTCCGGCGTGAAGTAGCGCGGCCGGATGGCATTGGCCTGCTCCTCCACCTCGATCAGCACCCTGACCGTGTCGCTCCTGGACCAGCGCAGGCCACTCCCCCCCAGCTTCCAGATGGATACCTGGGCCTGGGCTCCGGTCGCCACCAGGCTCACCGCAATGGCGAGGATGGGGTTCAGCATGGCTTTCCCTCCCCGCTCATTCACCCGCCAGGGTCTGGGCGTAGTGGCTCAGGGCCTCTTCGGCCACGGCCCAGTCCCCCCGGTACTTGCGGCGCAACTCCGTGGCCAGGGCCTCCAGGCGCTGCGTCTGCTTCTCCTGGCGGGCGTAGAAAAAGGCCTGATCAATCACCTCCTCGAAGGGCCGGAGTCTGGCCGGCAGGCGCTCCAGTAGCCGGAGGATGGAGTAGGCCTCCGCCCGCTCCTGCCGGTCCTTCAGGGTAGCCGGTAAGGGCCGCTCCACCCGGATCGGGCCTAGTAGTTGTCCCGAAGAATCTCCCAACGCCGCGCTCATCACTTCCTTGTAGAACATCCGCTCGAAAGCCC
>VGJS01000229.1 GCA_016867395.1 Candidatus Handelsmanbacteria bacterium | reverse complement strand
TGTGGGAGTGGGAATGCCCGGCCCGGCTCAGGGCGTGGGCGTGGTGATGGTGGTGGGCCTTGCCCTCGTGCTCGTGCTCGTGGGTGTGGATCTGGCGGGCCAGGCCACGGTAGAGACCCCACAGGCCGATGGCAATCAACCCGACCGAGGCCAGCCGGTCGCTCCAGGAGGCCATCTGCTCCAGGGGCAGTAAGGCGCGCAGCACCAGCACCAACACCCCCACGATCCACACCCCACTGGTATGCCCCACCCCCCATACCAGCCCCGTGGCCCACGTCCGCCGCCGCTCTTCCACGGCCAGGGTGCCCACCGTGGCCAAATGGTCGGGTCCGGTAAGCACATGGAGGACGCCGGCAGCCGTACCGGCAAAGAGAGTTAACATCGGTTTAACCAACCTTTCCGAGGGGGGATTCCCAGGCCGCCCTTCGGGGCTCCCTTCCTTGAATATATCATAAGGCCGCATGGCTGTAAACGGGAGCGAAAGCGGTCTAAGCGCTTGTGTTACACACTCGTGACCCGGGAAAGCCCCATTTTTTGCGCCGTTGTGACGCAGCACCTCCCCGATCCACGTAATTTTTGGTTCCACCCATCAAAGACGGAGCCCGTCGATGCGCTATCTGTTTGGTTGTTTGTTTGCCCTGTGGGCCCTCCCGGCCCTCTCCCAGCCGGGCAGCCTGCGGGGCAGGGCAGTGGATTCGACCAGCGGCGACCCCCTCCCCGGAGTCAGCTTGTCCCTGCGCGGCACCAGGCAGGGCACCACCACCGACCTCCAGGGCCGGTACGAGTTCGCCGGCCTGCCCGCCGGGTCCTACGAGCTGGAAGCAGCCCTGATCGGGTACGAATCCCTGGTCCAGCCGGTGCAGGTGCGGGCCGGCGCCACCGACCAGGATCTGCGCCTGGTCCCCCGCCCCATCCACCTGGGCGAGATGCTGGTCCACGCCGACCGGGCCGCCAGCGCGGCCTCGGCCCAGACCGTGCGCGAGTTCGACCTCCAGATCCGCCCCCGGGCCTCCTCCCAACAACTCCTGCAGCTTGCCCCGGGCCTGGTCATCGCCCAGCACGCCGGGGGCGGCAAGGCCGAGCAGATCTTCCTGCGCGGCTTCGACAGCGACCACGGCACCGACGTGGCGGTCGCGGTGGACGGCATGCCGGTCAACATGGTCTCCCACGGCCACGGCCAGGGGTATGCTGATCTGCACTTCCTCATCCCCGAAACCGTCGAGGGCATGGAGGTTGCCAAGGGGCCCTACGCGGCCCAGCACGGCAACCTGGCCACCGCCGGGGCCGTGAGCTTCCGCACCCGCGACCACCTGGAGGAGAATCTGGTGCGGATGGGGGTGGGCCAGCAGGCCACCGCCCACTACACCACCCTGTACCAGCTCCCCTTGGCCGACCCGGACCAGACCGCGTACGTGGCCGGCGAGTACCGCCGCACCGACGGGCCGGTGCACACCCCACAGGATTTCCAGCGCCTCAACCTCTTTGCCAAGATGCACACCCACCTTTCCGAGCGGGCCACCCTCACCGTCGACGCCTCGGGTTTCAGTTCGGCCTGGGAGTCCGCCTCCGGACAGATCCCGGTCCGTGCCCTTCCCGCCATCGGCCGCTGGGGCAGTATCGACGACCTGGAGGGAGGGACCACCGGCCGGCACAACCTCAACCTCACCTTCCGCGAGCAGGGCCGCAACAACAGCGACCTGACCATCCAGACCTACCTGGTCAACTACGATTTCAAGCTCTTCTCCAATTTCACCTTCTTCCTGGAGGACCCCAAGGCCGGCGACATGATCGAGCAGACCGACGACCGGCGAATCTGGGGCCTTAACAGCCGCTACACCTTCTTCAACCAGGTCGGCCCCTTTCTGGCCCAGACCACCCTGGGGGCCGGGCTGCGCGCCGACAACGCCAGTGTGGCCCTGTGGCGCGCCCCTGACCGGCGGCGGAGCGCCCCCCTGGTGGACAGCCAGGTGCTGGAGCGCAACCTCTCCCTGTGGGCGCAGCAGGAGATCTTCCTCAGCCCCCGCCTGCGCTTCATCGGCGG
>VGJS01000228.1 GCA_016867395.1 Candidatus Handelsmanbacteria bacterium | reverse complement strand
CGAGTGTCTGGCCCACCTGAAGCTGCCGCCGGCGCACCACAAGGCAACCCGCACCACCAACATGCTGGAACGCCTCTTCGGAGAGGGGAAGCGGCGGACCAAGGTCCTGGGGCGGCCCTCTGTGCCAACATGGAGTGAGACAACCACCCCGCGCGAACTTAGTGTAGTGTAGAGGCAGAGAGTAGGGCGGGGAGGCCCCGGAGGGGGCGGAGGCCGTAGGCCGAAGCCCCCTCCGGGGCGGGCCGCCGGCCCCCCGCCGGCCCGGGCCGGCGGGGGGCGAGCCCGCCCCACCTACCCGCAGCCGTGAGCGGGACCCAGCAGACGAGCCGCGGACACCCTGACATGAGGGCGGGGAAAGGGAGAACCACCATGCGTGCGAACAGCGTTCCCTCTGACCACCCGGTGCAGCTGCAACCCCAGACGGGAGTGCAGGACGGCCAGCGGCACGCCCAACCGCCGGCCCCCTTGGGCGCGCCGGTGCCGCCGAACCCCGAGGTGCTGGCCAAACCCACCCGCCGCCAGTTCACGGCCGAGTACAAGCAGCGCATCCTGCGGGAGGCCGATGGCTGTGCCCCGGGCGAACTGGGCGCCCTGCTGCGCCGAGAAGGCCTGTACGCCTCGCACCTGACCACCTGGCGCCGCCAGCGGGAACGGGGCGAACTGGCCGCCCTCAGCCCCAAGCAGCGGGGGCGAAAGAGCCGGCGATCTGACCCCGCCATGCGGCGGGTGGCTGAGCTGGAGCGGGAAAACGCCCGGCTGCAGCGCCGCCTGCAGCAGGCCGAGGTGATCATCGAGATCCAAAAAAAAGCCTCCGAGCTCCTGGGAATCCCCCTGAGCCCGCCCCGGCGACGACGAGAGCGGCTGATTGGCACCGCCGAGGCCCTGGCTCCCGCTGTGGGCACCGCTGCCGCCTGCCGGGCTCTCGCCGTCCCCCGGGCCTCCCTGTACCGCCGCTGGCGCCCCGCCCGGCGGCCACCGTCCCAGCCCGGCCCCGGCCGGCCCGGGCCCTGACGCCACCCGAACGGGAGCAGGTGCTGGCCACCCTGCATCAGGAGCGCTTCGCCGACCAGGCACCCGCTGCGGTCTATGCCACCCTTCTCGATGAAGGTACCTACCTGTGCTCCCCGCGCACCATGTATCGCCTGCTGGCCGCCCAGCACGAGGTCCGGGAGCGCCGCAACCAACTGCGCCACCCCACCTACCGCAAGCCGGAACTGCTGGCCACCGGGCCGAATCAGGTCTGGTCGTGGGACATCACGAAGCTCCTGGGGCCGGCCAAGTGGGTGTACTACTACCTGTACGTGGTTCTGGATATTTTCAGCCGCTACGCCGTTGGCTGGATGATCGCAGACCAGCAGAACGCAGCCCTCGCCCAGCGTCTCCTCCACCAGTCCTTACAAAAGCAAGGCATCGGGCCAGGCCAGTTGACCATCCACGCCGACCGGGGCGCCGCCATGACCGCCAAACCGCTTGCCTGGCTGCTGGCCGACCTCGGTGTCACAAAGACCCATACCCGGCCCTACACCAGTACGGACAATCCCTACTCGGAGGCCCACTTCAAGACCCTCAAGTACCGGCCCGGCTTCCCCGACTGCTTCGGCAGTCCCGAAGATGCCCTTGCGTTCTGCCGCCAGTTCTTCTCCTGGTACAACCGTGAGCACCGCCATTCCGGTATTGGCTTCCTGACCCCGGAGGCACTCCACTATGGGCGGGCTCCGGCCGTCACCGCTACCCGCCAGGCCGCCCTGCAAGCCGCCTACGCCGCCCACCCGGAGCGTTTCGTCCACAAGCCGCCCCGGCCACCCGCGATCCCCACCGCCGCCTGGATTAATCCACCACCCCAGAACCGGTCGACACCCTCAGCCAGCTACACTAATCTCGACGAAGAGTTGTCTCAAAACCGTTGACACGTTCCGGACCTCAAGGGTGGCGCGAGGTGTTGATACCCAGACGCAGCCGTATACATGGGCGAGGAGGTCGGTGCCTTGCGGCGGCTCTTCCCCCTGTGTACGGCCACCGGGGCGGTGGTGCTCACCCTCTCCCTGGTCTTCTACCCC
>VGJS01000227.1 GCA_016867395.1 Candidatus Handelsmanbacteria bacterium | reverse complement strand
CGTGGTTGTCCAGATTGACGGTCACCGCCGCGTTGTCGTCGTAGGCCTGGACCAACGCCGGGGTGATGCTGGCGGTGATCGCATTGCCCCCGGCGGTGGCATTGGCGGTCACGGCATAGCGCTGGCTGTTGCCGGCGAGGACGAAGGTATCCCCCTTCTGCAGGGTGCCAGTCAGCGTGGTGTCATCCATCGTCACACTGGTGGCACCCTTGGCATGGGCTCCCACCAGGGCCGGAGTGGGGTCGCTGAGGGTGCCCTTGGTGTGGGTGCGGACATTCTGGTTGGCGAACACCTCCAGCCCCATGGTCACCCCCAGGGAGCCCCGCCGCAGGGTCTCGGTCAGGCCCACCCCCCGCACCGAGGCATCGTGGAAGGCCGGCAGTTGCTGGAACAGCCCCTGCTGGGCCCCGTTGACCTCCAAGTGGAGCATCCCTTCGGACATGGGGACCTGGTTGTCGAACAGCGCCTGATAGGGTCCGGTGAGGTCCAACAGCGAAGGGCTGCCCTGGGCATCGGCGTACCAGGGGATATCCGCGTAGAGCGCATTGCCGTCCTGATCGATCTTGTCGGCCAGGGCATAGGCGGCCGGCCGGATGTGGTCGTTGATGATGCGCACCTGACCCCCGTTCTTCTCGGTGTAGGCCAGTTCCTGGTCGGTGAGGGCGAACTTCACCTCCTGCCAGTTGTTCAGCCCGATGCTGACCGTCTCGGTGGCCAGGTCCTGGGCCGAGGACGGGGCCGCCTGGGCGGTGAAGGTGGAAGGCCGACGGATATTGATGATGTCGCCCATCTGATGGGCCAGCCGTTCCTGCTCGTACCCCCGGTGCACCCGGGCCGCCATCCCGAGGGCTTTTTCCAGGTGGATCAGCGCCTCGTTGGCATAGAAGACAGGGTTGTACACCCCCAGGGCATTACTCATCGTACAGTTCCTCCTTCTTGGCTTGCCGCCCGGCTATCGCCGGTCGGCGCGTTGGTCTATCCTTCGATGATGGTCACACTCTGGCCTACTTTCTCGGCGGCGGCCTTGACCTGCTGGTAGCGCTGCGGGTTCTTGGCCTCCGTGGTCGTCAGCACGAACGCCCCACCCGCCCCACTGGCCTGCTGGGCCGGGGAGCCGCTGCCCGAGTTTCCCGACCCCTTGAAGGCGGGGGCGAAGTTGGGCTTGGTTTTCAGCTCGTGGATCACGTGCCGGACCTCCAACGGGTTGCCTTGCGCGTCGGCGATCCCGGGGTTGCCGCTGGCGTCGAGCACCACCCGCTTGAAGGTGCCATCTTCCTGGCGATCCAGGCGGATGCGCGCCTTGACGTGCGGGGTGAGTACCTCGGGGTCACCGCCTTCGCTGATGATCGCCTGGGTGGCCAGGTTGTCCACCAACAGCGTGCGCACCTGCTCGGCCAGCTTGTCGTTGACCGTCTGGAGGCGGCGCAAGTCCTCGCCGTGCCGTTCCACCAGCTGCTGCTCCCGCACCTTGATCCCCTCAGCGATCTTCTCTTCCGGCTTGAAGTTGGCCATCTCCGCGACCTTCTTCAGCGCGTCCCGGGCCCCGGCCGGATCCAGCCCTTCGAATTTCTTCAGGATGGTCTCGGCCGTATCTGCCCGATCCGTCTGCTTGCCCAGCGCCGACTTGAGACCGGCCACGTCCTCCAAGGCCCAACCGCCCACCGCTTCGATTTCGGGACGCAGCTTGCTGTCCTCGCCTTTGCCGAAGTGGGGCCGCAGCTCCTCGGGAATTTCCTGCTCACTGTCGTACACCGCCTTGAACGCCATTGCGATTGCCTCCCCTTCGGGTGAGACGCGGACTCGCCGCGATTTGGGTGGTCCCTGGGGACTCGCCGCCAGGGGATGAAGCCGAGGGCCTGGGGCAACCGGCAGACTCGCCGCCGGCACCGGGGTCCTCAGGAGAGTCTCAACTGCTTGAACACCTCCGCTTCCTTGGCCTGCAGCTGCTGCACGGTCAGCGTCCTTCCTTGCTGGTCGACAAACTGCTCCACCTTGAGGCGGCCGGCGGCGAAGAGTTTGGCCCGGGTCTTGCCCAGGGCGTCCTCCACCGTGCCCAGGTCGCCGGCCTGGACGCGGCCTCGCAGCCAGGCGTT
>VGJS01000226.1 GCA_016867395.1 Candidatus Handelsmanbacteria bacterium | reverse complement strand
CCCGCACCACCGTGAACCACGCCTCCCGGGCCTGCTGCAGTTCCTCCCAGTCCTGCTCCCCCCTCGCCCGATACCCCCGCAACTCCTCCCCTCCCCGCGCAAAACCCTCCCAGCCCAGCCCCCGCGGTAGCAGGGGCCCTAACTCGTCCAGTTCCCTCTGCATCCGCACCAGCCGCTCCTCCCGCTCCCGCTGGTCCGTAGCGGTCAGGCGCAGCAGGAGGGGGGCGTAGCGCAGCCAGCCGAGATAGGCGCGGCAGAAGCGCTCCAGGGTTTCCGGCCCCACCTCGGTCCGCTCCAGGCAGGCGGGGTATTTGCCCCGCGTTATGTCCAGGTGGCGCTGGAAGGGATCGTGGAAGACGCAGGCGCCCACCCGGTGGCAGGCGATTCCCTCCAATTGCGCGCCCAGGAGCGCGTCCTCGCCCCGCGCCCCGGGCGGGTTGAAATAGGGCGGGATCCCCCCCTGCCGCACCGCCCCCAGGTCGAAGGCGATATTGCCCCCGCTCATCCGCACCACCCCGCGTTCCCTGGGGAGCGCGGGCAGGCAGCGCAATTCCGCGCGGTCTCCGCGCCGGGCCAGCTCGCCCGGCAGCACAAAGGTGTGCTCGGCGATGAACTCGCTGCCCAGCCCCAGGGCCGCTCCCAGCCGCCGCCGCACCGACTCGTCCAGGTAGCGATCCAACTCGGCCGGCACTGGCCAGGTGCACCCGGTCAACACCTCCTGGGTGATCGCCGCACCGCGCAGGCCGCCCAGATGCGGGCCCAGCAGGTCCCCCTCCTCCCAGTCAAGTTGCCCCTGTTCATCTGGGAAGGGCGCGGCATAGTACTCGTCGTCGTCGAGGAACACCAGCACATCGGCCCCGGCCAGCAGCGCGCGGACCAGGGCGAGGTTCTTCTGCGAGGAGTACCCCCGGGGCCTGAAAAGGGCGGCGAATCCCGCCTCACCAAGGCCAAAGCTCCGCCGCGTCCAGGCCAGTTGCTCCCACGTACCCGGCCCCAGGTAGGCGACGGTGCGGAAAGACCTCTCCACTTCACCGGGCAGGGCAAAGTCCAGCGGGCTCAGACCCTGGAAGCCGGGGTCGAAGACAACGGCCAGGCTCAGGTCGCCGGCCTCGGCGTGGCCCCATTTCCTCAGATTCCGGGCCAGCATGAGGGCCACCAGCGGCAGGGTGTGTCGGCCGCTGCAAAAGGCGAGGTGCACCTGTCTGCTTATCGGCCTGACAACTCCTCCTCCAGGCGCCCCAGCAGCAGTTCCTCCCACTCGGCCAGGGCCTCCAGCAGGCGGCTCAGCCGCAGAACCAGGTCCGCCCTGGGCCGGCGGCTGCCCTTGAGCGCCAGGTTGCGGGCCACCATCCACTCCTGGGCCAGTTCCCCCACCCCTGCTCCCAGGGCCGCCTGGGCCAGCCAGGCGGCCTGAGCCCCTTCCTGCCAGGCGGCGGCCTCCTCGATCCAGCCGGCCAGGCCCCTCCCCGCCCAGCATGGTCTCGATATTCAGCCACAGGCGGGCCAACAGCTCCTGCCGGGTGCGGAAGGGGACCCGCTGGGGTACGCGCAGGGAGTACCAGACAAACCCCGATGTGCCCAGCGCCGCGGCCTGCCAGGCCAGGGCAAAAACCTTTAGGGGAAGCGGTCCGGCAAAGGCTTTATGGGGAGAGGGAGCGACAATGTACGCGGTATCTGGACAGTAGCCGTTGACCACCACGTTATGAGCACTGTGCAGGGGCTGCCCCGGATAGGAACAGGCACGCAGCGGCGCGGTGTCCACCAGGGCCAGGAGGAGTTTTCCCTGGTCCAACTCGGCGCACAGGCGCCTCCACCCCAAGGTGAAAGCCTGCTCCTGTTGCCGCCGTAGTTCCACTCCAAAGGGCCAGGCTGTCGGCAAACTCGCCGGTATGGGCGGCGATGGTCCGCTGGCTGGCGCTTGCTGCCAGCGAGAAGTGCCACCCGTCGAAGTGCAGTTGCGCCAGGTCGAGGTTGTGGTAGCGCAACAGGCTTTCGAGGGCGCCGCTAAAGCAGTCCTGCAACTCGTCGGTAACAAAGGGTACTTCCCGGATGAGGACGCTCATAGCCCTGACTCCAGGGTGGCGGCAAAGAGGTGC
>VGJS01000225.1 GCA_016867395.1 Candidatus Handelsmanbacteria bacterium | reverse complement strand
GGGGCCCGCCGGCGGGATGGCGTTGGCCGGCTCTTTCCGGTTTGCGTTGATCCGGCAGTCGAGGAATTCGTTGCCCAGGTAGATGCACAGAAAGACGGTGTCGTGGGGGAAGCGGTCTTTGTAGAGAGGGTACAGATCGCGGATGTCGGCCACCGAGTTGCCCAGGTCGCGCAGATTGAAGATATCGACCTCGCTGCCGTAGCGGCGCTCCAGTTGCTCATGCCACACCTGGGCGTCATCGACGCCAAAGCCAAAGGTGTAGCTGTCGCCGCAGGCGAAGACCTTGCGCCTGGCCTGGGGATTCAGGCCGTCGTCGCGGAATCCCAGCTCCGGATTGTCCGGGAAGGGCACGGTGGTGATGGTCCATTTGCCGTCCATAATCGACCAGGTGAGGGTCTGGCCGGGGCGCAGGGCGGTGATGCCGGTCTGCGGGTCGCGGAGGGAGGCAGCCTGTTGTTCTTCGAGCATGCCCACCACCTTCAGGTAGCTGCTGAATCCGGAGGGCAGGGGGATCAGCCGCAGCGAAAACTCCACCAGCAGAACCGTCAGGGCCACGTTGAAGAGGAGGATGGCGGCAAGGCGCAGGAATCTTTTCACCGTAGTACACTCACACCCGGTGCCGCTCCCGCCACAGCTGCCAGAAGACCAGGGCCCACAGGATCGCCTCGCGGTCGCGCTGCCCCTCCAGGTGTTCCCGCACCAGGCCGGCGACCAGGGCCGGGTCGAACAAACCCTCGCGGCGCAAACGCCCCTCCTCGAGGTAGTCGCGCAGGAGCCAGCGCAGGTCGCCGCGCAGCCAGTGGGCCAGCGGCACGCTGAAGCCGCGTTTGGGCCGCTCGAAGAGGGGGCGGGGCAGGTAGCGGGCCAGCAGCCGGCGCAGCAGCCGCTTGCGGTCCTGCCCCCAGGCGCCCAGCTTGGCGGCGGGGCTCAGACCCAGGGCGAATTCGGCCACATGGAGGTCCAGAAAGGGCACCCGGGCCTCCAGCGAGACCGACATGCTGGCCCGGTCCACCTTGGCCAGGTTGTCGTCCACCATATAGCTGCGCAAATCGGCATAGAGGGCAGCCTGGACCAGCCCCTGACCCTGTGCCGACCTGAAGGCGTCGGCAAAGCTCGATTCGGCCACCAGCCTCGCATCGGTCCCCGGAAAGAGGCGGGCCACGTCCGGCAGCTTGGCCACCGAGCGCTCGCTCAGGTACAGGAAGAAGGCCCAGGCCTGCCGCTGCTGCAGGAGGGCGGCGTGCCGGCGCCAGCGCGGTGGGCCGGCGGCGCGCAGGAGCCCGGCCAGCAGTTCGCGCAGCCAGAGCGGCAACTGGAGCAGGGGAGCGGCCAGCGCCAGGCGGGGGTAGGAGGTGTAGCCGCCAAAGAGTTCGTCGCCGGCGTCGCCGGTAAGCACGACCTTGACCTGTTCCCTTGCGAACTGTGAGACCAGGCGGGTGGGGATGGCCGAGGAGTCGGCGAAGGGTTCGTCGTAGATTTCCGGCAGCCCGACCAGCGCCTCCTGGGCCTCCTGCGGCGAGACGTAGTGCTCGTGGTGTTCGCACCCCAGGTGGCCGGCGATGGCCCGCGCGTGCGGGGCTTCGTCGAAATGGTCGGCGGCAAAGCCGATGGAGAAGGTTTTGATCCTGGCCTGCAGCCGGGCCATGAGGCTGACGATCAGCGCCGAATCCACCCCGCCGCTGAGGAAGGCTCCCACCGGCACGTCGGCAACCAGGCGCAGGCGCACGGCTTCGGTCAGCAGGCTGTCTAGGGTATCTACGAGTTGTTCTGCGCTCTGGCCGCCAGCCTGGCTGCCGAGGCGGGCCAGAGGGTCCCAGTACGGGGCCAGTTCCATTTCGTGCGATTGGCCCTGCACCAGCAGATAATGCCCGGGGGGCAGTTTGGCGGTCCGGGCGAAGATGGTGTGGGGGTAGGGCAGGTAGCCGTGCACCAGGTACAGGGAGAGCATCTCCGGGGCGATGGTCGGGGCAAAATCGGGGTGGGCGAACAACCCTTTCAGTTCCGAGCTAAAAAGAAAAGAGCCGCTCTGCCGGCAGTAGTAGAGCGGCTTCTCGCCGAAACGATCACGGGCCAGAATCAGCCGGTCGAGGGTGAGGTCGTACAGCGCCAGG
>VGJS01000224.1 GCA_016867395.1 Candidatus Handelsmanbacteria bacterium | reverse complement strand
CGAGGAAGTCGAGCAGCAGGGCAGTGCTGGTCACCCCATCGGCGTCGTAATCGCCAAAGACCAGGATCCGCTCCCTCTGGCGGATGGCCCTTTCGAGCCGGGCCGCCCCCCGTTCCATGTCGACCATCAACTCGGGGGGATGCAGGTGTTCCGGGTTAATGGCCAGGTCCTCCCAGCTAAGGCTGCGGCTGGACAAGAGGGCCTCCAGCAGCGACTCGTAGGGCTGGGCATGGCGGATTTCCCACACTGGATAGCGGCGCATGGGCGGGTGCTCTGCGGTTTGCCGAGGGGCGAGGGGGAGGGGATGAAGCTCAAGTATAGGCCCCCCCCGTAGGCCCGTCAAGACGTCCCTGCCCTTGCCCCTTTAGCCCCGTCCCCCCTACATTGTACGGGCCATCCGCCACCGCCGGCCTATGAAATTCCGCGACCCTGCCCGCGACCTCGCCCTGCGCCTGCTCTGCCGTTTCGAGGCCACCGGCGCACCCCTCGACCAGTGCCTACACGGCCTCGAAGGGCTGCTGCCTGACCCGCGCGACCGCCGCTTTGCCCGCCACCTAGTGCTGGGGGTGACCCGCTGGCGGGCCCAGATCGACTGGGTCCTAAGCGCTTTCACCCGCCGGCCCCTCGAAAGCTGCGCCCCCGCGGCCCGCCAGCTCCTGCGCCTGGGGGCCTTTCAGTTGTTGCACCTCGACAAAGTGCCCGTCCGGGCCGCGGTCCACACCTCGGTGGAACTGGCTAAGCGCCACGCCCCTCCGGGGGTGCCCGAGCTGGTCAACGCCGTGCTGCGCCAGGTGGCCGCCAGCGCCGCTGCCCTGCCCCTGCCCGACCGCCGCGCCGACCTGGCCGGCCACCTGGCCGTCTGCCACTCCCACCCCCGCTGGCTGGTGGAGCGCTGGCTGGACCGCTGGGGCCTGCCCGCCACCGAAGCCCTGCTGCGGGCCGACAACCAGCAACCCCCCCTGTACGTGCGCCTCGCCCGACCCGGGGCCGAGCCGCCGCCCGCCTCGGCGCCGGCCGGCCCCCTGCCCGGCTTCTGCGCCCTCGAAGACAGCGAGTCCTTTTTTCAGTCCCCCGCCTTCCGCTGCGGCGAGTACCAAGTCCAGGATATCAACGCCGGCCTGCCCGTGGCCCTGCTCCAACCCCGGCCCGGCGAGCGGGTGCTGGACGCCTGTAGCGCCCCAGGGGGCAAGGCCACCCAACTGGCGGCCCAGATGCAGGACCAGGGCCTGGTGGTGGCCGCCGACCGTTCGGCCCGGCGTCTGCGGCGCCTGCGCGAGAACCGGGACCGCCTGGACCTGCGCAGCCTGCGGCTGCTGGTCGAGGATGCCCGCATCGGCCAGAGCGGTCCCTTCGACCGGGTGCTGCTCGATGCCCCCTGCAGCGCCACCGGCACCCTGGCCCGCCACCCGGACGTGCGCTGGCGCAAGGAGCCGGGCCAACTGGCCGCCCTCAGCGCCGCCCAGCACGCCATGCTCTGCCGCGCCTTTGCCCGCCTGCGCCCCGGCGGGGTGCTGGTCTATAGCACCTGTAGCCTCGAAGCCGAGGAGAATGCCGGGGTGGTGGCGCGTTTTCTGCGGATAACCCCCGCCGCCCGCCTGGAGCCGGCGGCGCGTATCTTCCCCGGCCGGCCCTGGGCGGCCACCTACGTGCAAACCCTGCCGGGCCGCGAACCGGGCGACGGCTGCTTCGCCGCCCGCATACGCCGGGAGGGGCCGTGAGCCGCCCCCTGCGCAGCGCCGCCATTCTCGCCGGGGTGACCCTGGCGATCCTGGGGGTATATCTGGCGGTCTTCGACCAGTTGCTCATGCCCTACGTGGTGGACGTGGGCAAGGTCCACGTGCCCAAACTGGAGGGCCTCACGGTCGAGCAGGCCAGGCGGCAGTTGCGGCAGCGCGAGTTGCGTTTGGGCATCCGCGACAGCGTCCACCACGCCACCATCGCCGCCGGTCTGATCGTCGATCAGACCCCCGCCGAGCGCCATTTGGTCAAGAAGGGGCGGCGGGTATCGGTGGACATAAGCCTCGGCTCCCGGCTCTACGCCGTGCCTAACGTCACCGGGGGCAGCCCCCGCGACGCCCAGTTGAAGCTGGAGAACGGCCATCTGCGCCTGGGCGAGGTGGCCTACCTTTCCTCCGAGCGCTACCCCGAGGGGGCTGTCATCCTGCAACAGCCCAAGGCTGGCG
>VGJS01000223.1 GCA_016867395.1 Candidatus Handelsmanbacteria bacterium | reverse complement strand
ACCGAGACCGTGCTCGACGTGGTCGAGGGCATGCAGTTCGACCGCGGCTACATCTCCCCCTACTTCGTCACCGACCAGGAGGCGATGGAGGCGGCCCTTGAAGACGCCTATCTGCTGATCAACGAGAAGAAGATCACCAACCTCAAGGACCTGCTGCCCCTGCTCGAAAAGATCGCCAAGACCGGCAAGCCCCTGCTGATCATCGCCGAGGAGGTCGAAGGCGAGGCCCTGGCCACCCTGGTGGTCAACAAGATCCGCGGCACCCTGCACGCCGCCGCGGTCAAGGCCCCCGGCTACGGCGACCGCCGCAAGGCCATGCTCCAGGACATCGCCGTGCTGACCGGCGGCACGGTAATCACCGAAGACCTGGGCATCTCCCTGGAGAGTGTACAGCTCTCCGATCTGGGCCGGGCCAAGCGGGTGGTCATCGAGAAGGAGAACACCACCATCGTCGAGGGCGCCGGCAAATCCTCCGAGATCAAGGGCCGGGTGGAGCAGATCCGCCGCCAGATCGACGAGACCACCTCGGACTACGACCGCGAGAAGCTGCAGGAGCGCCTGGCCAAGTTGGCCGGCGGGGTGGCGGTGATCCGCGTCGGCGCGGCCACCGAGACCGAAATGAAGGAGAAGAAGGCCCGGGTCGAGGACGCCCTGCACGCCACCCGCGCCGCGGTGGAGGAAGGCATCGTCCCCGGCGGCGGGGTGGCCCTGATTCGCGCCATCGCCAAGCTCGAAGGGATCAAGGGCGACAGCGAGGGCGAGACCATGGGCGTCAAGCTGGTCCGCCGCGCCCTCGAAGAACCCCTGCGCCAGATCGCCGTCAACGCCGGCTTCGAGGGGGCAGTGGTGGTCGAGAACGTCCAGGCCAAGAAGGGCAACTACGGCTTCAACGCCGCCTCCGAGGAGTACGGCGACCTGGTAGCCATGGGCATCATCGATCCGGCCAAGGTGGTGCGCTCCGCCCTAAGCAACGCCGCCAGCATCGCCTCGCTGCTCCTGACCACCGAGGCGATGGTCACCGAAGAGAAGGAAGAGAAGAAGGAAGCTGCCGGGGGGCACGCCCACCATCACCACCACTAGAGACCCCGGCAAGTGCAGTTCGCCAGGGCGGGGGCATCCTCCCCGCCCTGGTTTTATTTTTTCCGCAATCGTTTTGGCGGCGGGGCTTCGCCGCCCTGGTCGATCAACTCGGTCAACTGCACCCCGTAGTGTTCCCCCACCAGCACCAGTTTCCCGCGGCCGAGGAGTTTGCCATTGATCAGCAGGTCCACTGGTTCGTCGGCCATCTTGTCCCCCACCACCGTGGAGTGCTCGGCCAGGCTCGTCGCTTCCTCCAGGGTCAGTTCGGTGCGGCCCAGTTCCAGGGTGATCCGCACCTCCACCTCCCCCAAACCCACCAGCGGTGCCGGCCCGGCGGGGATCTCATTTCCGATGTTCCTCTTTTCGCTCATGGCTTGCTCTGCTTGATATGGGACCGGAAAAAAACTTAATTTTCCGCCGTCTTTCCTGTCAAACCCCGACGCGCCGGAGGAGTCTATGACCGCCAATCCCTTCTATGCCCGCCTGGGCGTGCGCACCTTCATCAACGCCCGAGGCACCATCACCACCATGGGCGGTTCGGTCATGCCCCCCCAGGTGGTCCAGGCCATGGCCGAAGCCTCGCGCAACTACGTCGCCCTGGAGGAGTTGCTCGACAAGGCCGGTGCCCGCATCGCCCAGCTTACCGGCGCCCCGGCGGCCCATATCTGCTCGGGCGCCGCCGGGGGCATGATGCTGGCCGGCGCCGCCTGTCTGACCGGACCCGACGAAGAGGCCATTCAGCGCCTGCCCCAGGTGGGGGACCGGCCCAGGGAGTTCGTCATCAGCCTGGTGGACAGCCACTACTACGTCCACCAGGGCTTTGAGCTGTGCGGGGGGAAACTGGTAAAGGTCGGCACGGACCGGCAGGTGAAGGTCGAGGACTACGCCGGAGCCCTGGGTCCCCGCACCGCGGCGGTGGTCTTCTTCCTGGGGTCGCAGCCCTACGAGCAACTGGTCGAATTGGTGCCAGTGGCAAAAAAGGCCGGGGTGCCGGTGATCGTCGACGCCGCGGCCCAACTGCCCCCCCGCTCCTACCTGCGCGACCTGCCCGCCCTGGGCGTGGACCTGGCGGTGTTCAGCGGCGGCAAGGGGCTCTTCGGCCCTCAATCTACCGGACTGA
>VGJS01000222.1 GCA_016867395.1 Candidatus Handelsmanbacteria bacterium | reverse complement strand
TACCTGGAACTGTTTCGGGTCGCCGGAAACCAGCTCGCTGACCACCAGCGTCGTATCACCCCTGTTTTCTATGGTAAAGGTCTCTGGGTCAGTAGCCACGTTAATCTTCGTGTCATCAAAATCGACAGCCTCTGGATTGAGGTGGATGATCGGCGATACGCCGACTCCTTTCAGCGGCACCCGTATATCCTCCTGGGGTGGGCGGCTGCGCAACAACAGGGAAGCGTTTTGTTCCCCATCCTTTGCCGGGGCAAAGGCCACCACCAACTCCTGGCTCTGTCCGGGTGCGATCTCCGTGTTGGCCAGCGAGGTGGCGAGCTGGAACTGCCCGGTCTCGTCCTCGATCCTGACCTCCTCGATCAACAGCACTTCCTGGCCGGCGTTGCTGACCGGGAGGGAGAGGCGATTCTGGTCCCCGCGGCCCGGCACCGCCCCGCGGCGCAGCACCTGGCCAAAGTCGAGCAGCGAGGCTGCATTCAGCACCGGCCTCACTCCGCTCCCGCGCACCAGGACCTCTCCGCTCCCCCCGTCGCTCGACACCACCAGGGTATCCGCGAACACCCCGGTGTCCGGAGGTCTGAAGTTCACCTTGATGGGATAGGTCGCCTCGCGCGGGATGGCGCTGAAGGCCTCGGGAACCACGGAAAAAAGGTCCTGGTTCGACTTCAATGTGACCCCGTTGATCGTCAGCGGGGCCGTGCCCTTGTTCCGTACCACCACTTCGGTAGTATCCCTCGTCCCCACCAGCACCGCGCCGAACTGGATCTCCGAGGCCGGCACGCTGAGCTCCGGCTGGATGCCCGTGCCCTGCAGGGGCACCTCGAACACTGAGCCGTCCGCGGCCGTCAGCCTCGCCGCAGCGCTGACCGGGCCCCGGGCCCCGGGGGTGAAGGAGATGGCGAAGGTCTGGCTCTTGCCCGGCGGGATGTTGTATTCGGTCTCGGCGATGGCGAACTGGGGGTCGGCGATCGAGATACTCCCCGTCGCTCCCAGGGCAGCCTGATTGGTCACTGTCAGGCTCATGGTTGCCCCTTTTCCCGCGCCCACCTCCACCTCGCCGAAATCCAGGCCTTCGTAGGCCAACTGGGTGCTCACCCCTTGTCCCTTGACGGGCACGAAAAGGGCTGGCTGGTCCGGATCGTCGCTGTACAGGCCCAGCCTGCCGCCGAACTCCCCCGCCTCCGGCGGCGGCGTGAAGGTGAGGTCCAGGGCGACCCTCTCCCCGATGGCCAGTTGGGAAACCGCCGCCCCAGGCAACTGGAAGACCCCGGCATCGACGGCTGCCGAATCGAGGCGGAGTTCCGCGGTGCCGATGTTTTGGATGGCGAGCCGGCGGATGCTGGACGAGGGGAACTGTACCCCGCCAAAGTCGAGACTGTCCGGAAACACCGCGATCTTCGGCGCAATCCCGGTGCCGCCCAGGAAAACCGACAGCGTGTCCTCCCCTGGATAGGGGTCCAGGTCACCCCAGGTCCTCAACACTGCCTGGTGGCCTCCATCCCTGACCGGGGCGAACTGGATCTCGAAGGTCTCCGTAGCCCCCGGAGCGAGATCGACCTGGCGGCTGGCAACGACAAAATTCGGGTTGCTGCTGGAAAGACCGCGGATGAGCGCGACATCGTCCCCGGTATTGCTCAGCGCCACCTTGTGGGCTAAACGGTCCACCGACCGGCGCACCGCCCCGAACTCCATGGTATCCCCGCTGGTGGTCACTCTGGGGGCAACACCTTTTCCCGTCAGGTCTACAGTAAGCAGCGGCTCGAGCGGGTCTGAGGTGATGAAGACTACCTCACCGGTCTGGTCGCCGAGGTCTGTGGGCGCAAAGCGAAGCGCGAACGTTCGCTGCTCCCCGCTCTCCAAGGTGAGCGGCATGGAAGGCAGATCCAGCAGGAGAAACTGAGGATTGTCCGTCGTGACTCCGTAGAGATCCAGAGAGATGTTGCCCGTATTTTCGATCGTCAGTTGGTCGGTCTTGGCATCGCGCTTGGTCCGCAGCGCACCGAAGTCCAGCGCACTCGAATCGACCCTCATTACCCCGCGCACTCCCTGTCCCTGCAGCTTCACCACGGCATTGCGGCTGCTGCTGTTCCAGCTATTGCTCTCGATGGTGAGAGTGCCGGCGTAGTTGGTCAGGGCTAAGGGCGCAAAAGCGACCTCTACCTGCTGGCTCGCCCCCGGTTGCACTGTGCCAGCGGACAGCGAAGCTTTGAAAATCGC
>VGJS01000221.1 GCA_016867395.1 Candidatus Handelsmanbacteria bacterium | reverse complement strand
GCCCCCGCCGATATTGTCCGAAGGCTCGATCAGGCCGATGGGCCCCTGGGGCAGGGCCAGGACCTGGGGCATCACCTCGGCCAGGGGCGGGTCCAGGGGGTTGCCGGCCCCGGCCTGCTCCAGGGCGTACCGGGCCAGGGGGCGGAGCAGTTCCTCGGCGCGGCCCGGTTCGCCGGTGGTGGTGGCGCACACCGTGACCCCGGCGCAGGCCACGTCGGCGTAGGCGAAGCCGGGCAGCACGCAGACCTCCAGTAATTCGGGGTGTGTTGCTTCCAGTTGCCGGGCCATGCGTTCGAGGGTGAGCATGGGCTCGGCGCTGGTGGAGGTGCCCTTGGGGCTGTAGAGCACCGGCGGCTTGAGGCACACCACCCGCGGCAGGACGCCGCACTCCATCGCCTGGTCCAGCAACCGGGCGGCCCGCACCCCGGCCAGGCGGGCGTCGGTGTGGGGGTTCTCGCGGTAGCCGGTGAAGATATTGGCGCTGCGGGCCATCAGCGGGCTGAAGTTGGCGTGCAGGTCCAGGTCCGCGGCGATGGGCAGGGGCCGGCCGGCCAGGCGCTGGCGGATGCGGCGCAGTAGTTCCCCCTCCCCGTCGGGGGCGGAGGCAAAGGCCAGGGCCCCGTGCAGGATGAGCAGGATGCCGTCCAGGCCCTCGGCCAGGGCCCGGTCCAGGTCGGCGCCGAAGTCTGACCACCAGGTCTCCAGCACCCCGTCGTCCACCGTGCCCGAGGGCATGGCCGCCCCGTACACCGAGGGGTAGACCTGCCAGCCCCGCTGCCCGGCCACCTCCAGGGCTCCGCCCATGGGCGAGACATCCCCCTGGCAACGGGCCGGGAGCTCGGCGCCCCGCACCCAGAGAAACCGGGCGAAATCCTCTATCCGGGTCGGCTCGGACAGGAAGGTGTGGGTCTCGTGGACCAGGCCGCCGATCAGCACCCTTTTCATGTGTTCCCCCTCTTCTTTATTGATTGACTCCCAGGACCTCAGCTTTTATCTTAGAGCACCCCCCACGCTCCTCGTTGTGCCCGTATCTCCTTTTCCTGCCGATATATAAAACAAAAATATGCGATTCATCCACCTGGCACTCTCACTGTCCCTGCTGGGCTGGGCCTCCGGCGCCCCGGCCCAGCAATTGGCCGCCACCAAGGTCCGCAAGGCCAAGCGCACCGCCGACAACACCACCTGCGCGGCGGCGGTGCTCTTCGAGGCCCAGACCGGCAAGGTGCTCTTCGCCTATAACCCGGAACTGCCGCGCGCCCCGGCCAGCACCCAGAAACTGATGCTGGAACTGGTGGTGATGGACGCCGTCGCCGCCGGCGAGGTTTCCCTGGAGGACACCATCCGCGTCTCGGCCGAGGCCAGCCGCATCGGCGGCTCCCAGGTCTTTCTGCGCGAGGGGGAGGCCATGCCCCTGCGCGAGATGCTCAAGGCGGCGATGGTGGCCTCGGCCAACGATGCCTGCGTGGCCATCGCCGAACATCTGAGCGGCTCCGAGGCCGCTTTCGCCGCCCGCATGAATGCCAAGGCCCTGGAACTGGGCCTCAAGCACACCCGCTTTGTCAACGCCCACGGTCTCGACAACACCCCCGAAGGCCAGGGCAACACCACCACCGCCTACGAACTGGGGCAGATCGCCCTGACCCTGCTGCGGGAGTACCCCGAGGTGCTGCGGATCTCCTCCCTGAAGGAGACCGCCTTCCGCGACGGGGCCCAGACCCTGCACAGCACCAACAAGCTGCTCGAACGTTTTGAGGGCATGGACGGGCTCAAGACCGGATACACAGGCCGGGCGGGTCTGTGCCTGGTGGGCACGGCCCAGAGGCGGGGCATGCGCCTGGTCTCGGTGGTGCTGGGGGCGCGCAACGCCCGGGTCCGCGAGCGGGAGACAGTGCGACTGTTGGAGTGGGGCTTCGAGCATTACGCCAAGGTGCCCCTGGCTGAGGCCGGCCAGTCCATGGGGCTGGTCACCCTCGACTGGGGCGCGGAGCCGGCGGTCAACGCTGTGCTGAGCAACCCCCTGGCCGTGGTGCTGCGCACCGAGCAGAAGCGCCAGCTCAAGAGCAAGCTCGAACTGCCCGCCAAACACCCTGCCCCGGTCCGCCAGGGCCAGGGCCTGGGCAAGCTCAAGGTCTCCCTGGGCGACAGCCTGCTGGCCGAGGTGGACCTGGTGGCCGAGAAGAGCGTGGAGCGGGTGGGGCTGTGGGAACGGCTGATGAGTTACTTCTAGCGGCCCTTACCCGCCGATGA
>VGJS01000220.1 GCA_016867395.1 Candidatus Handelsmanbacteria bacterium | reverse complement strand
TCCAGCCATACCTACCCACCCTCCATGGTCATGGCGGGGTGGTAGTACCTGGCCCCCTGCCCGGGCCCCAGCGCCGACATAGTGCCCGGTGATGGCGCGCCGGAAGCGGGTGGAACTGGTATTGGGCGGGCTGCCGTGGATCAGCGAGCCGTTGAAAAAGAGCGCGTCCCCCGTTTGCACGGGTACGGAAACGGATTCCAGCCCTTCTGGCACCGGCACCGCCACGACGGTGAAGCTCAGGGTGGTGTAGGCCTTCTGGGTGCAGAGCATGGGGAGCCGGTGGCTGCCGGGCACCACCTGCAAACAGCCGTTCTCCTCGTCGGCCGCTTCGAGGGCCACCCAGAAGGCCATGCAGGTGCCCGGCTGGGCCTTATGGTCCAGCGGGTAGGTGCCGCTGGTGCGCAACTGCATGAATTGCTCCAGGCACTGGGCCGCCTCGGTCGTTGAGAAAAGCCCTCGGGCCAGCAAGTAGCTTTCCTTTTGGTACTGTTCGAGCAGGGTTTCCTTGGACAAAGCTACCCCCTCATAGTGATTCGGGCCGGATGGGCAGCCGGCTACATTCGCTGAGGATTTGCAGGATGGTCGAGAAACTCACCCCCCAGCGCTCCTCGGGCAGGTTCTCGGTGATGCCGACGATGGTGCGGTCCCCCGGAGCGGCCTCGCGCAGCAACTGCCGGGTGGTGGCGGCAATGGCCTGGGGGTTTTTGAGATCTACTGCCGAGGGGAAGTTGAGGAAGAGCACCTCGCCCAGCCAGGCGGCCCGGGCCTGGGCCAGGCTCATGTCGGTATCCGGGGCCGGGGAAAACGCCTCGATCCAGTCCAGGGGCGCGGCTCCCGCCTCGGCGGCCCGCAACTGGCTGTCGGCGTCCAGCTGCGAGCCCAGCAACTTGCCCGGGTGGTGCAGGGCATCGGCAGCTTCCTCCAAGTGGGGCAGCACGAACTCGATCAGGCGCTCGCGGCCCAGCACCGAAGGGGCGTAGTTGCCGCCGCTCTGCACCACCCGGGCCGGCGAGGCAGCGACGATCTCCCAAAGGGGCCGCAGGTTCTCGGTCATCGCCTGGTGCAGGGCGATCACCTCGTCGCGCCGCTACTCCCACTCGATCATGAACGTCTCCAGCCCCATATAACTATCCTGGGTAAGCCCCCGGCTATGGCGGGGGACAGCGATGGTTTGACAGTTCCGGGAATGAGAAAGAGCCTTACTTTTGTGAACCACTCAATTTACACAGAAAGGAAGGCTCGTATAGAATGAGTCTATAGTCTGAGTCATACGCATTGGGAGTGCAAGTTTCATGTGATCTGGATCCCCAAGAACCGGCGCAAGGAGTGTGAGGTTCTTGAAGGTCATCTGATGCCTGATCATGTGCAAATGCTGTTGAGCATTCCGGCCAAGTATGCGGTGTCCCAGGTGGTGGGTTTCGTCAAGGGGAAGAGTGCCATTCACATCGCACGAGGGTCTTATGGGCGTAGGCAGAACTTTACCGGGCAGCATTTTTGGGCACGGGGGTATTATGTTTCCACGGCTGGTAAGGACGAAGCGGTGGTGCGCACGGATATCCAGAACCAGCAGAAGGAAGATGGTCGTCTGGATCAGTTGAATTTGTTCAGTGACTAGCCGCCACCGGTAGGTGGCGCTAGGTTTCAACCGCTTTGAGCGGTTCACATATTCATGCCTCCGGCTTTGCCGGAGGTATTTGACCTGTAAATGATGTCGTGCAGCGGGCAGCCGGGGGCGATGGTCTTGAAGTACGCGTCGCCCCCCAGTTGCTCCTGCGCCCTGAGGAACCCTCCTTAGCTGGGGCTATAGCGCCGGTCGGCCCCCATCGCCCGCAGGGCAAGGTAGTCCTCGGGGCCTTTGAAGGGCCACTCCAGTTGCTACCTGGTGCGCTTCACCTGGTCTGCCCCCACCTGCCTGTGCAGGGTGCTCAGCTCGCCTTTGGGGGGTCTTGATAGCCGTGCGCTGGTACTCTACCCTGGCGCAGGTTAAGTGCAGGGTTTCGGTTTCCACATCGGGATGGCGGGCCTGGTACACGGGGCGGGCGTCGAAGATACACATCCCCTGGTCGCGCAGAGCGCGTTCGACCTAAGCTTTTGTCAAATGTTGTGAATGGGGGGTACGCGTATCCTGCATGGTCAAGCCGCATTTTTGAGTTCGCCATCGACGAGAACTGCACCAGCAATGACTTGGTCGAGGAGCCAGTAGCCGTGCAAGCGCTGCCATTGCTTTTCCGCTTTCCGGGTCAGCTTGAAG
>VGJS01000219.1 GCA_016867395.1 Candidatus Handelsmanbacteria bacterium | reverse complement strand
TGCCCAGGGATACGCTCCCTGTGTCAACGCCGGTTGAGATTTGACCCACCTGCGCCGGTCTGGAATTGACCCACCCCTACCGATTTCTCGTTTCCGCCTGGCTGTTCGATTCAGCCGGAGGCGTGAGTCGAGAGGCCAAGAGGCCCGCCTGCCGCTTGTCTTTCAGACGGTAGCTCTCACCCCGGATGTTCAGCACGTGGCTGTGATGCAGCAGCCGGTCCAGTATCGCTGTGGCGATAACCGCGTCTCCCAACAACTCGCCCCACTCGGCAAACCCCTTGTTCGATGTCAGGACGATGCTTCCTCGCTCGTACCTTGCAGACACTAGACCAAAGAATGCCGTCGCTGCTTCCCTGTCGTAGGGCCAGATCCCAAACTCGTCGATGATCAGCACCTTGGGCGCCAGGTACACCCGCATCCGACGGTCCAGGTTGTGCTCGCTCCTGGCCTTCCGAAGGTCCTCCATCAAGTCGTATGCCCTCACGAAGTACGCCCCGTATCCTTTCTCGATGGCCTTCATGGCCAGCGACACCGCCAGGTGCGTCTTTCCCACTCCAGGCGGTCCCAATAGCAGCACGTTGCTGGCTTCCGACACGAATGCCAGGCTCGCCAGTTCTTTCACCTGCCGCTCGTCTATCGACGGCTGAAAGCTGAAGTCGAACTGGTCCAGCGTCCGCTGGTACGGTAGGTGGGCCAGACGCGTCCGCGTCGTCATGTATCGTTCCCGCCTGGCCGCAGCCTCGATCCCCAACAGGTCGGCCAGCATCTCGGGGTACGGCAACTGCTTTTTCGCCGCCAGGTCCAACCGGCTGTCCAGCACCGCAGCGGCCTGGGTCAGCCCCAGTGTCTCCAGGTAGTGCCGGGCCTGCTCGAGCGCTATCATCGCGCACCCCCGGCGGCCGCCATCTCGTACACCTCCAGGGACCGCCTCTGGACCTCCACCGTCGATACCTGGACAGCCAGCGCCTCTTTGCGCGGCCTGTCCTCGGCGCCATGCAGTCCCTGCCATTGGCCGGGCAGAGTGAGCCGCCGGCCCGGCCGGTCAGACCTGGGGTGCACCGCGAGTCGCAGGTCGCCTGACCAGACCTCTACCGTCTCGCCGCTCGATGCCACCTGTACCGTCTTGCCCGCCCAGCTCCACGGCACGCCATAGGCCGACCCATCCCACCGGACGAAGCCGTCGCGCCCCACCTTGCGTTCTTCTCTGAGAAACGGCGTCAGCCGGTCTTTTCCAGGGAGGCTCAAAAGGTGCGGCCGCTCCAGCTCCAGCATCTCTTTCGGGCGCTGTCTGGTGGTCCCATGGACCCTCTGGTCGGCCACCGTCTCGCACCACAGGAGGGCGTGGCGGTTCAGGTCGGTATCGTGGGTGAACCGAGCACCAGGCCAGAAGTTCCGCCTGACGTACTTGACGCCGCTTTCGACCTTGCCTTTGGTCTGGGCCCGGTAGGGCCGGCACAGCTTGATATCGAACCCAATTCGGAGGGCGAAGTCCAGGAAGAGCGGGTTCCACTGGGGCTGGCCGCCCGCCTCGCGTCCCAGCACCACCACCTTGGCGTTATCGTACAGACACCGTTTGGGTATGCCTCCAAAGTGCCCGAAGGCGTTGATATGACACCTGATGAATGTGGCGGCATCGGCCCTCCTGACAAACTCGACGTAGATGGCGCGGGACCAACTCAGCACCATCACGAATGCCCACACCCGCTGTCTCTCGCCGTCCGGCGTCAGGTAGGTGAAGCTGCCCCAATCGACCTGGGCCTGTTCCCCAATCTCCGTCTCGAACCGCACTGTGGCCTGGGGCTGTTTGCGTCGCCTGTAGGGGTGCACGTACTCTTTCAGGATGGTGATTCCGCCGCTGTAGCCTTTGCCTCGCAGCTCCCTCAGGAGCACCACGCAGTTATCGAGACCGTCGTCGAGCCGCTGCTGGACATGGGCTTTATGCGGATCCAGCTTGGACGGCCGGGGCGCTCTGGGTTTCGCCCTCGGTACCTGGGGCGATCTCAGGTACTTGCGCACCGAGTTCCTGGACACCCCGAGGGTCTTTGCGATGCTCCTGATCGACTGTCCTTCGCCGTGCAGCTCGTATAGCTGTTTCACTGACCCACCTCCGAGCATGTGCCTTGGGCACCTCCGCGGGAATTGTTCCAGCGCAGGATGCCTGTTTCTGGGGGGTGGGTCAATTCCATGCCGGCGCTACTGGGTCAATTTATCACCGGCGATGACACCATCTCCGTCATTTCATCGATAGCCTCGGGTGGACCGCCA
>VGJS01000218.1 GCA_016867395.1 Candidatus Handelsmanbacteria bacterium | reverse complement strand
GGCGGTGGGCATGGCGGTGCCGCTGGGTTACTACGTGTGTTTCCAGCCCATCGCCGCCATCATCGCCGCCCTGCCCGTCTCGGTGGGTGGCCTGGGGGTGCGCGAGAACGTGGTGGTCAAACTCTTTGGTACGGTGGGGGCCGAGGCCAACCTCTCCTTCGCCATGTCCCTGCTGGGGTACCTGGCCGGCATCCTGGCCAGCCTCCTGGGGGGGGTGGCCTTTGTCTTCAGGCGTCACGCGCCCCTGGAGCCCACATGAACCACGGGCGCACCGTCCTGGGATGTGAGCGCCTCCTGGAGGAGGAGTTCGGCCTGATCGAGGGTCGGCGGGTGGGCCTGATCACCAACCACTCGGGGGTGGATTCGCGCCTGCGGGCCACCGCCGATCACTTGCACCGGGCAAACGGGGTGGAGTTGGTGGGCCTCTTTGGGCCCGAGCACGGCATCCGCGGTGACGCCGCCGATGGGGAGAAGCTGGGGGGAGGGCGCGACGGGCGCACCGGGGTAATGGTACACAGCCTGTACGGGCAGAGCCGCCAACCCACGCCGGAGATGCTGGAGGGGGTGGAGGTGATGCTCATTGATATCCAAGACGTGGGCGCCCGCTTCTACACCTACCTCTACACCATGAGCCTGGCGATGGCAGCCTGCGCCGGGCGGGGCATCCCCTTCGTGGTCCTCGACCGGCCCAACCCCCTGGGTGGGGGGGTGCTGGAGGGGAATATCCTCGACCCTGCCTTTGCCTCCTTTGTCGGCAAGTACCCCATCCCGGTGCGCTACGGGATGAGTATGGGGGAGATGGCCCGCTTCTTCAACGGGGAGTACGGGATTGGCGCGGAACTGAAGGTGGTGTGGTTGCGGGGCTGGCGGGTGGAGGGGGGATGGGGAGAAACCGGGCTGCCCTGGGTGCCGCCCTCGCCCAACATTCCCTCGGCGGATACCGCCGAGGTGTACCCGGGGATGTGCTTCTTCGAAGGGACCAACGTCGCTGAGGGGCGGGGCACGCCCAAACCCTTCGAGCAGGTGGGGGCGCCCTATATCGAGGGCCATGTGCTGGCCGACGCGCTCAATGCCCTCGAACTGCCCGGGGTCCTATTCCGGCCGGTGTATTTTCAGCCCTCGGCCGCCAAGTACGCCGGCCAGGTCTGCCAGGGGGTGCAGGTACATGTGGTGGACCGGCGGGTCTTCAGGCCGCTGCGGGCGGGCCTGGAAGCAGTGGCGATGGTCCGCAAACTGTGGCCCGACGAATTCGCCTGGCGGGTGCCCCAGGGGGGCATCCACAATTTCGATCTTCTGGCCGGCACCGACCAGGTGCGCCTGGCCCTGGACCGGGGGGTGCCGGTGGCGGAGTTGGAGGAGGGGTGGGCGGAGGGGCTGCGGGCCTTTGGCCGGCGGCGCGAGCCCTATCTATTGTATTCCCGCGATTGACAGCGAGGGAGGATTTTTTAAAATATGGGCCATCTCCCCGTCACCCCAACCGGCCCTTCCCCATGCCCGCGCCCCTGGTCCCCGGCACCTTCCTCATCGCCTCGCTGAATCTGGAAAGCGATCGCAATTTCACCCGCAGCGTGGTGCTCATCCTCAGGCACAGCGCGGACACCGGCACCGCCGGGGTGGTGATCAACCAGCCCCTGGGCCAGCGCCGGGCCGCCGAGTTGCAGCATCTGGCCGAGGGCCTGGAGCATTTGCAGACCCCCGGGGCCGGACTCTTCTTCCTGGGCGGGCCGGTGGGCCAGGACTCGCTGGTGGTGCTGCACCGCATCGAACACCTGGGGGAGGGGCCGCCCATCTTTGAGGACCTCTACGCCAGCGGCGACCTGGAGGCCCTGCGATCCTACGGGGCGCTGATGGACCCGCAGCAGCCGGCCCTGCGCTTCTACCTGGGCTTTGCCAACTGGAGCGCGGGACAGTTGGAGAACGAGGTGGCGATGGGCTTTTGGGTCCTGGCGCCCGGCTCGGCGGACCTAGTCTTCTCCACCGAGCCGGAGCAGGCCTGGCAGCGGGCGCTCTATTCCCTGGGCGGCAAGTACCGGGCCCTGTCGTACGTCCACGAAGATCCCCTGGCCAACTGAGGCCGGCTCAGCAGACCATGCCGCGTTTGGCGCGGATGCCGTGGATGGGTGGGTCCTCGCCTATCCAGCGGTCGTCCACCGGCTCCGAGGCGAGCTGGTAGCGCGAGTCCGAGGAGATGCGGATGCGGTCGGTGTGGTTGTCGGTGCTGGCGTGCAGGGTGTACATGCTAAAGACCAGCAAATCGCCCATCTGGTACTCGGCGCTCAGCCAGCG
>VGJS01000217.1 GCA_016867395.1 Candidatus Handelsmanbacteria bacterium | reverse complement strand
GTGTTCAGGGTGCTCTCGCGCAAGGGCGAGCAGGAGAGTTTCGAGGAGGCCAGGAAGAGGGTTCGCGCCACCCTCAACTGGATCAAGAAGCAGCAGGTCTTCGAAGCCTTCGTGGCCGGGTTGCGGCAGCGCCGCGCCGCGCAGGTGGAGGTGCAAGAGGACCACCTCCGACAGGCATTTGACAAAGAATAGGATTCTGGCGGGCCTGGCCAAACCCAGAGACTGGCGCTGGCCCCTGGCCTTGGGGGCCGTCCTGCTGGGCGCCCTGGCGCTGCGCTGGCCGCCGCCGGACTGGAGCCACTTTGACGAGGTGGCCTTTGTGGTGATCCCCCTGGGTTTCTGGAGCGGGGATCTCAACCCCCACTTCTTCAACTATCCCACCTTCCATTTCTATCTCTGCTCCCTTGTCTATTACCTGAAATACCTGGTCGCCGGCGCCGGGTCAGCCGAGCAGTTCGCGGCCCAGGGTTATTTCTTGCAGAGCGGGGATCTGCTGGCCCTGGCCAGGGGCCTACAGGTGGGCTTCTCGCTGGGGGCGGTGTGGCTGACCGCGGCGCTGGGTCGCCGCCTGTACGCGTTTTCAGGCGGCCTGGTGGCGGGCCTGCTGATGGCCCTAATGCCCCTCAACGTGCGGTTTGCCCCCATCGCCGGCACCGACGGCCCCGCGGCCTTCTGGGCCCTGCTGGCGGTCTTTATTGCGGTGCGCCTTTTACAGGAGGGCCGACCGTGGGATCTGGTTTGGGCAGGTCTGGCCGCGGGCCTGGCCGGGGCCACTAAGTACCCGGCGGGTCTGGCCCTGGTCCCGGTAATGGCCGCGGGCGTGCTGCGGCAGCCCACCCGGCGAGCCCTGTGGCGTGCAGTGGCGGCCGCGGGTCTGGCCTTTGCCCTGGCCAGCCCCTACGTTTGGCTGGACCCCCAGGGGTTCTGGCGGGATTTTTCTCAGATGGGCCGCGACCATCTGCTGAATTCGCGCCTGGAAGAGCCGGCCTGGTTTTTTAGCCTGCGGCACAGCCTGCGGTACGGGATGGGCATCTTGGTTCTGCTGGCTGCCGGTCTGGCCCTGGCCCTGCGGCCCCGGCACTGGCGGGCCGAGGAGGTGGTGATCGGGATCGCCGCCCTGGCCCTGGCAGTGCCTCTGCTGGTGGGTGCTTCGGGGTTCATGCGCTATGCCCTACCCCTGGCTCCCCTGCTGGCGCTGCTGGCGGCCCGCACCCTCAGCGCCCGGCCGGCGATGCTGTGGGTCCTGACCGCGCTGGTCGCCGCCGAACCCCTCTACCTGTCTCTGCGCACCCGGCAGTTGTGGTCCGGGCCGGACACCCGGGCCCTGGGGGCACAGTGGCTGACCTCCCACTACCCCGCCGGAGGCCGGCTGCTCAGCCTGCCCTCCCCCTGTGGCGCCCTGGAGGTGCTCACCCCCCGCCAGGTTCTGATCCGCCAGACCCATTTCCTGCGCAGCTTCGGCCCAGAGGCGCTGCGCCGGGTGTACCTGGGGTTGGCCGGCCAAGAAAAGCTACCCCCCCTTTACCTGGAACTGGGAGGGGAGTTGGAGGTCCTCCGCCAGCGCCCGACGCCGGCCGCCGGGGACTCCCTGGCCGAGGCAGTGCTGGTCTGGGCCCGGCACCCGGTGTGCGGCGAGGGCGGGCTGGGGGAGGAGGACTCCCTGCTGGGGTCGGTGGGTTGGCAGTTGGAGTTATCACCCGGTAACCCCGAGGGGGCTGCCTGGGACCTGATGGACTGGTACTTTCTGCCGGTGGGCGGCTTTGGTAGAGTGGCGGCCACGGGTCCAGAACTGCGCTTAGGGGTGTTGCCCTGGCCTGGCGGTGGGAAGCAGGTCGAGGCCGGGGAACTCTTTGCCGCCCTGGCCGCAGTCCTGGACGGCCATCGGGCGCTGGAGGAGGAGCGGTGGCAGGATGCGGTTTGGGCCTATAAGTTGGCGCTAGGTGCGGCGGTCGCGGCAGAAGAATTGCTCGGCCCGGCGACGGCCCGGCAGGTCCTCTCTCAACTGGCCAGGGCCGAGTTGGGGCAGGGGCATACCACAGAGGCGGTTCGGGCCTTGGAGGAGGCGGTGGGCCTGGTGCCCGCCGGCCCGGAGCTGTACAACGACCTGGGCATCGCCAGGGCCGCGGCCGGGCAGTTGCCGGCGGCGATGGCAGCCTGGGAGGAGGGCATTGCCCGTTATCCGCAGTTCGCCCCCCTGCATTTCAACCTGGGGCGGGCTCTGGCCGAAACCGGTCGTTTTGACCGGGCCGAGGACTACTGGCGTCGGGGCCTGGAGCTGATGCCCGACCACCCTATGG
>VGJS01000216.1 GCA_016867395.1 Candidatus Handelsmanbacteria bacterium | reverse complement strand
GGGCCGGAACATAGACCAGCAGCAACCGGGCACCGGCCCCCTCGGCGCTGCGGGCGAAGGCGTCGAGCAGCCGGCCGGTCAAAGCCCATTGCTGGGCGCCCTCCTCCCCGGCCCCGTACAGCCCCTGGTAGTAGCGCTGCTGCTGTTGCACCGGAACCTCAGGGGCCAGCCCCTTGCGCGCCAGGGCCAACAGGTGCAGGTGCTGTTGTAGATACGCCCCCAGGCGCCAGTGCCAGGGCGCCGCCCCCTCCCCCCAGAATCCGGTCTTCTGCACCGGCACCCCCTGCAACTGGAGGCGGCCGGCGGGGTCTACCTGGAAATAGGGCTTGAATCCCCGTTCGGCCCCGATGCCCTGGCGGGCGGCGTTGTTCCACAGGTCGTTCCCATAGAAAAACACCACCACCCAGTCCGGCCGGTACTGGCGGCCCTGCTGCTCGAAGAGCAGCCATTCCTGGTCAGTCCCGTATCCGGCCACCCCGAAGTTGATCACCTCCACCCCGGCGAGGCGGCGCTGCAACCCCTCGCTCACCCGTTCCTCCTGCCCCACCCCCCACCCCTCGACAAAGGAGTCGCCAAAGCAGAGGAGGCGCTGCACCCCTGTGGCCGGCGCTGCGGCAAGTTCCCGGTCGCGCAGCCCCTCGCCGTTGATGCGGTACTCCACTGAAAACTCCGGGCTGACCAGCTGCCCCTGGGCCCCGGGGATATGCCGCCAACCCAACCGAGGGTCGAACTCCCAGACCGGGGGCCGCCGGTAGACCTGCGGGGCGGCCAGGCGCAGCACCCCTTCGCCGGCCAGCAGGCCGGCGCCCAGACCCAGCAGCAGCAACCATTTGTTGCTTCGCAACATCCCACTCCTATGCGCGTTCAGCCAAACTAGTTCCGCCCCCTCCGATTGTCAACTGGGTTCCGGGTTTCTATTATTTATGCCTCAGTTCCCTATCCCTCAGGATCTCGTCGATGAAACGCATCCTCGTCACTGGCGGCGCCGGCTTCATCGGCTCCACCACCGTGGACCACCTCCTCGCCAAAGGCTATGAGGTCCGGGTGATGGACAGCCTGCAGGAACGGGTCCACCCGCACGGCTGGCCCGCCTACCTGCCCCCACAGGTCGAGAAGCTCCAGGGCGACGTGCGCAACCGCCAGGACTGGCTGCGCGCCCTGGAGGGGGTGGAGGGGGTTTTCCACCTGGCCGCGTACCAGGACTACATGCCCGACTTCAGCACCTTCTTCCACGTCAATGCCACCAGCACCGCCCTGCTCTATGAACTGATCGTCGAACACCAGCTCCCGGTACAGAAGGTGGTCCTCGCCTCCTCTCAGGCGGTGTACGGCGAGGGCAAGTACCACTGCCCCGCCGACGGGGTGGTGTATCCCCCCAGCCGGCCGGCCGAGCAGTTGGACCGAGGGGAGTGGGAGCTGCGCTGTCCCGGGTGCGGCGGCCCCCTCCGTCACCTGCCCCTCACCGAGGACCAGGCCCATCCCCACACCGCGTACGGCATTTCCAAGTACACCCTCGAGCTGGCCGCCTTCAACCTGGGGCGCAAGTACGGTATCCCATCGGTGTGTATGCGTTATTCCATCGTGCAGGGGCCGCGCAATTCCTTCTACAACGCCTATTCGGGGATCTGCCGCATCTTCACCCTGCGGCTGCTGCACGACCAGCCCCCCGTCTGCTACGAGGACGGGCAGTCCCTGCGCGACTACGTGTACGTGGGGGACGTGGCCAGGGCCAACGTCCTGGTCATGGAGGACCCCCGTGCCGATTACCGCGCCTTCAATGTGGCCGGGCAGCGGGCCACCTCGGTCCTGGAATACGCCCGCCTGGCCGCCAGGGTCTGCGGCAAGGAACTCGAACCCCTGCTCAGTGGCGAGTACCGCTTTGGGGATACCCGCCACACCGTTTCGAACTGGGAGGCCCTGGGCGCCCTGGGCTGGCGGCCCGAGGTGCCCCTGGAGCAGGTGATCGCCGAATACGCCGACTGGGTCCAGGCCCAACCGGACCTAGGGGATTTCTACGCCCGCAGCGCCGCCCGGATGCGGGCGGCGAGTGTGCTGCGGCAGGCGAACCGATGAAGGCGATGGTCCTGGCAGCCGGCCGCGGCGCTCGGCTGCGGCCCCTGACTGATACCTGCCCCAAGCCCCTGCTGCCCCTGGGCGGCCGGCCCCTGCTCGAACACGCCATCGTGCTCTTGGCCAGGCACGGTTTCGACGAGGTGGCGGTCAACCTCTTCCACCTGCCCGAAAAGATTCGCTCCTATTTCGGGGACGGCAGCCGCTGGGGGGTGCACCTCACCTACTCGGTGGAGACGGAGTTGCAGGGCACGGCAGGG
>VGJS01000215.1 GCA_016867395.1 Candidatus Handelsmanbacteria bacterium | reverse complement strand
CGGGCGCGGGGGCTGGGCTGGGAGGGTTTTGCGCGGGGAGGGGAGGAGTTGCGGGGGTATCGGGCGAGGGGGGAGCAGGACTGGGAGGAACTGCAGCAGGCCCGGGAGGCGTGGTTCACGGTGGTGCGGGGGGTGGGAGCTTTTCCAGCGCCGCCGGCTTTGGGCCGCCGGTGGCCCAGTCGAGCAGTTCCACGGTATGTAACACCGGCACCTCCACCCCCCTCGCCAGTTGTTCGATGCAGCCGATATTGCCGGCGGCCACCACCTGGGGCCGCACCTGGGCGATATGGCCGGCCTTGCGTTCCAGCAGGGGCCGAGCGAATTCGGGTTCCAGCAGGTTGTAGGTGCCGGCGCTGCCGCAGCACAGGTGCGCCTCGGGCACCTCCACCACCTCGAAGCCCGCCTCCCGCAACAGCCGGCGGGGCGGGTCCTTGATCCGCTGGCCGTGCTGCAGGGAGCAGGCGTCGTGGTACGCCACCTTCAAGCGGGGCATGGCAAGGACCTTCCCCAGTCCCAACTGCAACACCACCTCGCTGATATCCTTCACCAGGGGCACCACCGCCGCGGCCTTGGGGCCCAGCGCAGGGTCGTGGCGGAAAAGGTGGCCGTATTCTTTCACCGCGGTGGCGCAGCCCGAGGTGCTCAGCGCGATGGCGTCGAGGGGATCTCGTTCCAGTTCGCGATGCCAGTCCTCCACCGTCCGCCGCATCATTCCCAGGCTCTGTTTCCGCTCTCCCATGTGAAAGGTCAGCGCGCCGCAGCAGCCACTGCCTCCGGGGATCACCACCTCGACGCCCAGGCGGGTGAGCAGGCGCAGGGCCGCGTCGTTGATCTGGGGCCCCAGCACCTGCTGGGCGCAGCCGATCAAAAGCAGCACTCGGGCGCGGCGCTCGCCTTGTGCCGGGTGGACGCCAGGGGTGGCCAGGCGCGAGGGAGCGGGCAAATGGCCCGGGGCCATCTCCAGCAGGTGGCGCCAGGTGGCCGGCAGCAGGGGGCGGGCCAGGCGGCCCAGGCCGGCCAGGCGCAGGCTAAGGCGGAAACGGCCCGGATGGGGCAGGAGCCGCAGCAGCAGGCCGCGCAGCAGGCGCTGGACCAACGGGCGCTCCACCCGCGCCTCCAGGCGGGGACGCGCCGCCTCCAGCAGCCGGGAATAGACCACCCCGCTGGGACAGGTGGTCTCGCAGGCCAGGCAGCCCAGGCAGTGGTCGAGGTGGTCCAGGGTCTGTGGGCTGGGGACGGTCTCCCCTTCGAGCAGGTTCTTAATCAGGTAGATGCGGCCGCGCGGCCCCTCCAGTTCATTGCCGCTGAGCAGGTAGGTGGGGCAGGTGGCGTTGCAGAAACCACAGTGCACGCAGGTGCGCAGCACCTTTTCGGAGGCGAGGACCTCGGGGTCCTGGCGTAAGGCGGGGGGGATGGCGGTTCTCATCTTTGCCAGCTTTCCTGCGGCGGACCTTACCGGGAGACAAGATACCGCCGTCGGGATCATCAGGTCAACCTCGGCGCCGCGCCCCGCTTTGACGATCTTTGCGCATACCACTATCTTGACATGAAAGAGGGACAGCGTCGCCGACAACCCACTACGCCGGACGAGTATGAAACCCCAAGAACGCGAAATCGAGTTGTACGATTATCTCGAGGTGATCCTACGGCGAAAGTGGTACATTCTCGCCGGAGCCCTGCTCTGCGTGGCCGGCACCAGTATCTACACGTACTCAGCGCTGCCGCTCTACCAGGCCTCTGCCCAGATCTTTATTATCCCGCCGGAGACCCAACGTAATGAGACCCAGGTCCAGTTGTTCACCCTGACCCCGGCTTTTTTCCAGGCCGTGGCCACGGCGGACGACAATGTCCTGGCCATGAACCAGTTGCAGCAGAGTATCATCGACTCCCTTGGGCTGAATCTGCCCCAGGCCCCGCTCTCCCTGGAGGCCGAAGTGGTCGACAACATGCGGATGGTGATGCGGGTCAGTGCGGCGGACACCCTGTTGGCGCGCCAGATCCTCTATGCCTGGGTCGATGCTTTCCTCGACCAGAACCAGGCGCTGAATGCCAGGGAGAGTAAACGCTATTCCAACGACGTACTTGCCCAGTACGAGCAGACCCAAGTGAAACTGGAGCAGGTGGACAGCGCCCTGGCGGCATTGACCTCCAACAGCGTTCTCGGCGCGGTGCAGCACCAGCAGGAGCAGTACCAGAAAAAGTTGATGGACGCCCAGGATACCCTACTCATTGCCGAGTTCAAGCTAAAAGAAAAGGAAGACCGATTGGCGAGGTTGCGGGAGGCATTGAAAGGTTTGGAACTGGGCGGCAGGCCGATCTACACGTTTAGCCCAGTAGA
>VGJS01000214.1 GCA_016867395.1 Candidatus Handelsmanbacteria bacterium | reverse complement strand
CGGTGCGGGAGTACTTGACCCGGATGAAGTCCTCCACCTTGAGGGTGTTGAGTTGGATGTACACGTACTTGTCGATGCCGGCGCTGAGCACGAAACCGCCGTGCTGCTCATAGTAGGAGGAGAGGTCCGTGCCCCCGCCTCCAAGGGGGATGCGCAGCGGTGCGCGGGTGGTTATCAAGATAGATCCTCGTCAGGGAAGGGTAAACCGGCCGGCGGCGATGGCCGCCTGGGCCGCGGCGTACCGCTCGGGGGTGTCGCTGGCCAACAAGTGGCCCTGCAGCGGATGGCCGTACAGGGGTTGGCCGGCAGCCAGCATCCGGGGAAAGAGATCGGCGCCGAAGTCCCAGGCCCCCTGGGTTGGTATCCAGGCAAAGATCCCCGGCTCCAGGGCGTAGATGCCGCAGTTGATCTGGTAGCCGGGGAATACCTGCCCGGGGCGGGGTTTCTCGATGAACTCCACCACCCGACCGCGAGGGTCCAGACGCAGGATACCGCTTCGGCAGGGGTCGTCCTCGCGGTGCAGGCCGATGCTGGCCAACTCCCCCTCGCGGCGGTGGGCGCTCCAGAATTCCCCCAGGTCCATGTTGGTGAGGTTGTCGGCGTAGTACACCAGGAAGGGCTGGTCGAAGAAGGTGCGCAGGGGCCGCAGGGCCCCTGCCGTGCCCTGCAACTCCGTCTCCACCGAGTAGGTGAGGTGCACCCCCCAGCGGCTGCCGTCCCCGAAATAGGAGCGGATCATTTCGGGCAGGTGGCAGAGGTTGACTGCCACCTCGTCGAAGCCGTGCCTGGCCAGGAGCACGATGGCATGTTCGAGCAGGGGCCGGCCGCCCAGGGGCAGCAGGGGCTTGGGGCAGGTATCAGTCAAAGGGCGCAGCCGGACGCCGCGGCCGGCTGCCAGGACCATCGCCTTCATCGGGCCGCCTGCCGCAGCACCTGGGCCGCCCGCATCCGGGTGGCGCTGCGGGCGTAGAAATCACCGAGGTCCGGTTGGGCCTGAACCCAGTCGGCGTATTCGGCGATCACCTCTTCCAGCGGCACCTCGGGCCGCCAGCCCAGGGCGCCCAGGGCCTCCCAGCTCGACACGGTGTGGCGGGTATCCCCGAAGCGGTACTCGCCAGTGAGCAGGGGTTCAAGGTCCTTGCCGCAGACCCGGGCGGCCAGGCGGGCGTATTCCAGGACCGAGGTGGCCCGCTGCCCGGCCACGTTAAAGGCGCGGTAATCGGCACGCCCGTCCTCCATAACCAGGACGTTGGCCCTGGCTACGTCCCCCACGTACACGTAGTCGCGCAGGGACCGCCCGTCCTCGTAGCAGACGGGGGGCTGGTCGTGCAACAGCCGCAGGGTGAAGATGCGGCAGATCCCCGAATAGGCGTTATAAAAGGAATTGCGCGGCCCCTGCACGATGGAATAACGCATGCACACCGATGGGATACCGTACTTGCGACCCAGGTTAAAGGCGGCCAGTTCGAGGGTGTACTTGGAAATGCCGTACGCGGTGTGGGGATGGGCCTGGTCCTCGGTGAGGGGCAGGTGCCGGAGGGGGCCGCCGCAGCCGGGACAGCGCAGCTCCCACTCCCCTCGGGCCAACTGCTCGGCCGGCCGGCTGGGGGGATACACTACCCCGTCGGCGGGGCAGTGGTACTTGCCCTCGCCGTAAACCGCCTGGGAGGAGGCGAGGACCACCTTCTGCACCGGGAGTTGGTGTTCGACGATCAGTTCATAAAGGAGGGCGGTGCTGGTGGCATTGACGTGGAAGAAGGTGCTGAAGTCGGGCATGTAGTCCTGGTACGCCGCCAGGTGAAAAACCCCCTCCACCCCCTCCAGGGCGCGCAGCCAGTCCTGGCGGTTGCGCACGTCGCCCTGGAGCTTCGCCACTTGTGGGGGCAGGTAGGCGGGCCAGCCGTTCGGGTGGACCCGCTCCTGCAGGCTGTCCATCACCCGGACCTCATAGCCTTTGGCAAGGAGGTGGTCCACGGTGGTGGAGCCGATGAAGCCGGCGCCGCCGGTGACGAGGATGCGTTTCATCGACGAGATCTTGAGGGATAGGGACCTGAGACATAAATAATAGAAACCCGGAACCCAGTTGACAATCATAGGGGGCGGAACTAGTTTGGCTGAACGCGCAGAGGAGTGGGATGTTGCGAAGCAACAAATGGTTGCTGCTGGTGGGTCTGGGCGCCGGCCTGCTGGCCGGCGAAGGGGTACTGCGCCTGGCCGCCCCGCAGATCTATCGGCGGCCCCCGGTCTGGGAGTTCGACCCTCAGTTGGGTTGGCGGCATATCCCCGGGGCCCGGGGGCAGCTGGTCAGCCCGGAGTTTTCAGTGGAGTACCGAATCAA
>VGJS01000213.1 GCA_016867395.1 Candidatus Handelsmanbacteria bacterium | reverse complement strand
GACTGGCGAGGCCAATATAACACCGAAAGACCCCATAGCCGACTGGGTTATCTCAGCCCCGAGGCCTTCATCAACACCCACTTACTCACCTCCTGAGTGGGCCAATTTGTGGGGGCCGGTCAAGGGCCTTCACGTCCACGTCGATCATCCCCGGTGCCTGGGCCCCGTCGCAGACCAGCAGGATGCCTTTGGGCTGGATCAGCGCGGCGATCTGGGCCAGGGGCATGAGCAGGCCGGTGATGGTCTCCACGTGGCAAAAGAAGCAGACTCGGGTGCGCTTGGTGAGGTGGTCGGCCACCAGCTGGAGGATCTGCTCGGCGCTTTGGGCTGGCGGGGGGATCTTCAGCTGCACGATCTTGACCCCGCAGCGCTTGGCCTGGTACTGCCAGCCCGACATGCCGCCGCCGTGCTCGTGGTGGGTGGTGAGGATCTCGTCCCCCTCCCTCAGGTCTATCCCCGTGGCCACCCCGTTCATGCCCTCGGTGGTGTTCTGGGTGAGGGCCACCTCGTCCTTGCCAGCCTTGAGGAAGGCGGTGGCCTTGTCGCGCACCCCCTCGATCTGGCCGTACTCGCCGGTGGCCTGGAAGGCGTGGTGGTACGGGCTGCTCTCGTAGTCGTGGAGCAGGGTGCAGAGGGCCTCGATGATGGGGCGGGGGGTGGCGCCGATGGTGCCGCAGTTGAGGTGGATGAGGCCCGGATTGAGGGAGAACTCGTCGCGGACCCGCCGCCAGCGGGCCGGTTCAGCGGTCAGGCCAGTCAGGTCAGCGGTGAGGAGCTGCAACTGTTCGTTGAGGGCAGCGGCATAGCGCGGCGCCAAGGGCAGGCCGGCCAGGCCGGCAGCCATGCTTTTGACGAAGGTCCGGCGCTTCATGGGGAGCCTCCATTTGCAGGTTGATGACCAGGTACATAAGGCTAGGCTAGCTTGCCCGTCAACCGGGGAATGGCTATCCTCAGGCATTCCCCTTGCAGAGGAGAGCGTCCAATGAAAAGCGCGTTGTCGGTCACCGCCACCCTCCTGCTGGCCGGCAGCCTGTGGGCCCAGGAGCCGGTGCCCCTGAGCAAGCTGCCCTTCAGCCCGGCCCGCAAGGCCGGCAACACCCTGTACGTCAGCGGCCAGGTGGCCCGCACCGCGGAGGGCAAGGACGTGAAGGAGTCGGTGGAGGCCGAGACCAGGCAGGTGATGGAGAACCTGGGCCGCATCCTGCAGGAGAACGGCTACGCGTACGGCGATGTGGTCAGCGCCACCGTGTACCTGGCCGACATTCAGGACTACCAGACCATGAACAAGGTCTACGCCTCGTACTTCGAGAACGGTTTTCCGGCGCGGGCCACCGTGGGCGGGGTGGAGCTGGTCTTTGGCTTCAAGGTGGAGATCAGCTGCATCGCGTACAAGGAGGGGAAATAGTCGCAAGGACGACTGGGGCCACGCCCCTCACACGTTGCCCTCCCCCAAGACCTTTCCCCAGCAACGCCCCATACGCTGGGGCGTTGCTGGCTAGCGATCCTCGAAGAACCCGAGTCCCGGTGACGTGACCCCGCCAAGTTGCGTCTCATGGGAAGTGAGTATTTCTTCAGTTCAACGGAGGGATACTCATGAAACGGAAAGTCCACAGCGTCGAAGAGATCATTCGGATTCTGCGCCAAGCCGACGGTGGCGAAACGGCCCAGGCGGTGTGCCGGGAGCATAATATCTCCGCGCAAACGTTCTACCGTTGGCAACAGAAGTATGGCGGCATGGATCTGGCGGATGCCAAACGGCTCAAGGAGTTGGAAAAGGAAAACAGCGAGTTGAAGAAGATGCTGGCCGAATCCATGCTCAATATCCGGGTTTTGGAAGAGGTCAACTCAAAAAAGTGGTAAGCCTTTCGCAGAAGAAACAGGCCGTGGTGCATGTGGTGGGGCAGGGCCTGTGCTCGATGCGAAGGGCGTGTGGCTATCTGAAGATGCCCCGGTCGACCGCCCGTTAGAGTTTATGATAATGTTTGTGTAAATGGCTATCCGCAAGGAGCTGCTGGACGAATTGATCAAGGACTGTAAGAGCCCCGAAGATCTTCCCGGGCAGCACGGTCTGCTCAAGGATTAGAGCAAAGGGCTGGTGGAGCGGATGTTGCAAGGGGAGCTGACGCACCACCTTGGGTATGAGAAACACGCCGTGGAGGACCGCAACGGGGGCAACTCCGGCAATGGCACTGCGCCCAAGAGCGTAGAGACCGGGCAGGGGGAACTGGCCCTGGAAGTGCCTCGCGACCGGGAGGGCAGTTTCACCCTACAGACCGTGCCGAAGGGGGGGAGCGCCGTTTACCCGGCTTCGACGAGAAGATCCTTTCGCCCTATGCCCAGGGGAATGACG
>VGJS01000212.1 GCA_016867395.1 Candidatus Handelsmanbacteria bacterium | reverse complement strand
GCGGCGCCCAAGGCCGGTCCATCGAGGGTTTTGCCGACGAGGCGGTCTTCCCCGGCTGGGACGAGAACAACGACTTCATTTCCGATTTCAACCAGAACAGCAATTTTTACCGCGAGAACCGTTTCCCCGATTACCACGAACCTTTCCTGCGCTATAATACCGACCGGCCGGAGTTTCTGTTTGGGGTGGATCTCAACAACAACGGCTGGGTGGACCGCTTCGAGAACGACGATCTGCCCGACTTCCCGTATCCCCGCGACCACAGGGGCTACAACCTCTACGTCAAAAATCAGGCCAGCCCCCAATTGCAGTTCGCTTTTGGGCGCACCCGCGCCCGGCTCATCTCGGACAAGCGGAAAAACGACACCTGGTACGGCCTGACCGCCTACGAAGGGGATTTCCCGGTGTTGGGCCGGTTGCGGGTCTTCGACATCATCAAGAAAGCCCAGGACAACATCCAGGACAACCTGGTCCAATGGGTGCAGTCGCCCGGCCTGCCTGGCAGTCATCAGCGCATCGAGGATCCGCTCTTCGCCCAGGACACCTGGATCAATACCTTCTGGATAGGGTTCGACCGCCAGACCAACTGGGGGATCAATTTTGGCCACAAGCTCAAGCTGGAAACCCTGCGCCAGGGCGACAAGGCCCAGGCCCTGGATTTCGCCGAGAACACCCGCTTCCTGGGGATCATCAACAAGGCCGACTACCTGCGCCGCTTCGGGCGCCTGCGAGTGCGTCCCAAGGTCAAGAGCGAGTTCCTAAGGGACAACACCCCCTACTCGATGGGCGGGGTGCGGGGGGAGCGCGACCAGTGGGCCGGCACCGCCCTGCTGGTGGGCGATTTCCCCATCCTCAACCGCACCGAGATCGAGGCCGGGGTGGAGCAGACCTTCTTCGCCGAGCTGGGCGCCGACGAAGGGAACCTGGCCCGCGGGGAATTCACCGGGGACCTGCGCAACACGGTGGTAGCGGTGCAGTTGTCGAACCGGGGGGAGTACCTGGGCTACCGGCTCACCACCCAACTGGGCTTCAGCCTCAGCCGGGTGAGCCGCGAGCGGGTGGATATGGAGCGGGACCCGCAGACCAACAGTTCGGTGTTCATGACAGTGTACGCGAGCCTGAAGGATTAGGGGCATGAAGGCAGGGCAGAATTCGGGGACCGCCGGCGGGCTGGCGGCCCAACTGTACGGGCAGCTCGCGAAGCTCCCGTGCGTCAATACCCATTCCCATCTGATGTCTGAGGCGGAGCGCCTTGCCGAGCCGCTCGATGCCCTCTCCTTCTTCAACCACGCCTACCCGCTGGCCGACCTGGTATCCGCGGGCATGCCGCGCTCGGCCGTGGACGCGGTCTTTGACCGGGCCAGGCCCCTGGCGGAGCGCTGGCGGATCTTTGCCCCTTACTGGCGCTGGACCCGGCTAACCGGATTCTCCCAATGCATCCTGGAGGGTTTCTCCGACCTGCTGGGGTTCTCCGAACTTAGCGCCGACACCGTGGAGCCGCTCTCGGAGGCCATCCGCGCCCACAGCCGGCCGGGTCTGTACCGCCAGATCCTGCGCCAGCGCGCCGGCATCGAGGTCACGGTGCTCAACATGGAAGACTTGGTGGAGGTGGACCGGGAGTTCTTCCTGCCCCTGCCGCGCCTCAACCGCTTCAGCATGCTGCACTCCGCCGACCAGCTTCGCGCCATCGAGCGGGACTACGGGGCGGCCATCGGCGGGTTGCGCCAGCATGTCGAACTCATCGAGCGGGTGTGCGCCCAGTGGCGGCAGGCCGGAGTGGCGGGGATCAAGCTCTCCCAGTCCTACCACCGCCGCATGGATTTCCGGCAGCGGGAATTCGCCGAGGCCGAGGCGGTGTTCAAGCGCCTGCTGAATGGGGATTATGCCGGCCTCGATACTCCCGAGGGGGTGGTGCTGGAGGACTTCCTGGTCTTCGCCTGCTGCCGCGCCGCCACTGCCAACGGGTTGGCCGTCCAGTTCCACCAGGGCATCCGGGCAGGCAACAACGGGGGGATGGAGGGGTGCAGCCCGGTGCCCCTCATCGAGTTGTTCCGCGCCTTTCCCGAGGCGCGCTTCGACCTGTCCCACGCTGGCTATCCCTACCTGCGCGAGGGGGCGGTGCTGGGCAAGACCTTCGCCAACGTATACCTCAACATGTCCTGGATTCACATCATCTCCCCCCTGGGGACGCGCCAGGACCTCCAAGAATGGCTGCGCATGGTGCCCTACAACAAGGTCCTCGCCTTTGGCGACGACCTGCGGCACGCCGAGGCGGTTTACGGGCACCTCAAGATGGCGCGGTGGAACTTCGCCTATGCCCTGGCCGGCCTGATCGAAGAAGGACTGCTGTCCGAATCGGGCGCCGTCG
>VGJS01000211.1 GCA_016867395.1 Candidatus Handelsmanbacteria bacterium | reverse complement strand
CTGCAAGAGCTTCTCGGTGTCGGCGAAGTGCAGGCCGGTGGTGGGCTCGTCGAGCAGGTACAGGGTGCGGCCGGTGCTGCGCCGGCACAGTTCCTTGGCCAGCTTCACCCGCTGGGCCTCGCCCCCCGAGAGGGTGGGGGCCGGCTGCCCTAATTTGATGTACCCCAGCCCCACCTCGTCGAGGGTCCGCAGGATGCGGTGGATGGGCGGGATGGCGGCGAAGAAGCCGAGGGCCTCCTCGATCTCCATGTCCAGCACCCGGGCGATGTCGCGCTCCTTGAACTTGATCGCCAGGGTCTCGCGGTTGAAGCGCTTCCCCTCGCAGGACTCGCAGCGCACCCACACGTCGGCCAGGAACTCCATCTCGACCAGGTGCGCCCCGTTGCCCTCGCAGGACTCGCAGCGGCCCCCCGGCACGTTGAAACTGAAGTGCCCCTGCACGAAACCGCGCAGCTTGGCCTCGGGCAGTTGGGCAAAGAGCTGGCGGATGGGGGTGAAGACGTCGGTGTAGGTGGCCGGGTTGGAGCGGGGGGTGCGGCCGATGGGCCTCTGGTCGATGCGGATGACCTTGTCGAGGTGTTCGACCCCGCGCAGGGAGCGGTGGGCGCCGGGCGCCTCCTGGGCGTGGTGCAGCTGCTGGTCCAGGGCCTTGAAGAGGATGTCGTTGATCAGCGAACTCTTGCCCGAGCCCGAGACCCCGGTGACGCAGGTGAAGACCCCCAGGGGGATGGCCGCGTCGAGGTCCTTGAGGTTGTGGTGGGTGGCCCCCTCGACCTCTAACCACTTGCCGTTGGTCCGGCGGCGGGTCTTGGGGATGGGAATGGCCCGCTTGCCGCAGAGGAACTGCCCGGTCTGCGATCCGGCACAGGCGGCCACCTCGCCGGGGGTGCCGGCCACCACTACCTCGCCGCCCCGCTCCCCGGCACCCGGTCCAAAGTCCACCACCAGGTCGGCCTGGCGGATGGTCTCCTCGTCGTGCTCCACCACCACTACGGTGTTGCCGATATCGCGCAGGCGCTTAAGGGTATCGAGCAGGCGCTGGTTGTCGCGGTAGTGCAAACCGATGGAGGGCTCGTCGAGGATGTAGAGCACCCCCACCAACCCGGAGCCGATCTGGCTGGCCAGGCGGATGCGCTGGGCCTCGCCCCCCGAAAGGGTGTGGGCGCCCCGGTCCAGCGACAGGTACCCGAGGCCGATGTCGGCCAACAGTTGCAGCCGGCCGCGTATCTCCTTGAGGGCGTCCTCCCCGATCAGTTCCTGGGTGGGGTCCAGCTGCAACTGCCCGAAGAAATCGCGGGCCTCGTCGATGGGCAGGCGGGTCAGGGTGGGCATGTTGATGCCCCCCAGGAGCACGGCCAGGGCCTCGGGCCGCAGCCGGCCGCCCTCGCAAGTGGGGCAGCGCTGGGGCTTCATGTATCCCTCGAGGTGCTGTCGCACCCGGTCCGAGCGGTGGAAGCGCTCCTCCAACTGGCGCAGCACCCCCTCGTAACGATCCCGGTGGTGCCAGGTGTGGCCGCCCTGGTTGGTGTAGGTAAACTCGATGCGCTCCTCCCCAAGGCCGTGGAGGAAACCCTCCTTCTGACGGGCGCTCAGCTTCTTCCACGGGGTGTCTAGCGAGAAACCGAGGTGCTCGGCCGCCCCCTCGTACAGGTGCAGCTTCCACTTGTTGCTAGTCACTTCCCCCAGAGGCTCCACTGCCCCGTCGCGGATGGACTTGGAAGGGTCGGGGACCAGCAACCCCTCGCTCATCACCACCTTGGTCCCCAGGCCGTGACAGGTGGGGCACATGCCCTGGGGGTTGTTGAAGGAGAAGATCTGCGGGGTGGGCTCCTGGTAGGAGATGCCACAGGAGGGGCAGTCGAAGTTGACGCTCAGGAGCCAGTCTGGCCAGCCCTCGCGGGCCACGATCAGGCTGCCCCGGCCCTGGCGCAGGGCGTGGTCCACCGCCTCGGCCAGCCGGCTCTCTCCCACCTCCCCCGCCGCCAGCCGGTCGATGACCAGGTCGATGTTGTGGCGGCTGTAGCGGTCCAGGACCGGGGCCTCGGCCAGGGTGACGATGCGGCCATCCACCCGCACGCGCAGGTACCCGTCCTGCTGCAGTTCGGCAAAGAATTCGTGGTACTCCCCCTTGCGCTCCTGCACCAGCGGGGCCAGGACGTAGAAACGCTCGCCCGGGGGCAACCCCTGGATGCGGGCGGCGATCTGCTCGCGGGTCTGGGCTCCGATGGGTTTGCCGCAGCCGGTGCAGTGGGGAATGCCCACTCTGGCGAAGAGCACCCGCAGGTAGTCGTAGATCTCGGTGATGGTGCCCACGGTGGAGCGGGGGTTCTGGCCGGCGGTCTTCTGGGCGATGGAGATGGTGGGCGACAGGCCGCTGATCAGGTCA
>VGJS01000210.1 GCA_016867395.1 Candidatus Handelsmanbacteria bacterium | reverse complement strand
CAATGGCCATCCGAAGCACTGCCGCTTCAATGGCAGCATCCACCCGGTTTTTCAGGCAGGGCTTCTGCCGGCTCAGATCTTGCAGCGCCAGCTCACCCCCTTGGTCATACAACTCCTGGAACCGGTAAAAGCTGTCTCGCGAGTAGCCCCGCAACTTGCAGGCTTCAGACAAGTTGCCCAGCCGTTCGGCCAGTTTCAAAAGCCCCAGCTTGTTCTTAATGATCTTCTCCGAGGTCGTCATCTGACATCACTTCTTTCAATCATCCGAAGATAAGGTAGTGTCAGACCAGTCTTAACTATTTGATATTAAACTTACACCGTACTGCATGCCAACGCCCGGCCCGAGGCAAACGGGAACCCTGATGGATCGGGCTTGCCCAGGCAGCGGCACTTTGGCTTTTTCCTGATCCCCCTGCAAGCAGTGCGATTGCGGTAGACAGTGATCAGGGTTCCATCCAGCCCCTCCAGCAGGGTCGTGCCCTCCAATTCACGATGTCTCCCACCCCCCCATCGATCTGTCGTTGGGCACACCTTGTCTGTGCATAGGCCGTCATCTTTTCCATGGTCAACTCTCCCTATGGTCCACACCTGTGTGTAGCACCGCCTGGAGCATCTGTCATGCCCCCTGACCCCAGGCACGCACCATTTCTCGCTGCACCTCGTTGTCCGGAGAGCACTTGACACTCGTTTCCTCGGCTCTCCGCAGGTGGGAGATGCGTTCCAGAGTCCTTTCGCTCCTGGTGATACCGTGGCGGGCCAGGAAACATCCCACCACCGTGCCAGTCCGGCCGCGGCCACCCCAGCAGTGCACGTAGACCGGCTGGCGTTGCTGGAGGGCAGCGTCGATCACGTCGAGGATCAACCGCATGGTCGGTGCCGACGGGACATCCTGGTCGCGAACCGGGGTCCTCACATAGCTCGTCTCCAGGCCCCGCGAAGCCGCTGCCTGCGCCAGCAGTTGGTGATACGGTCGCATCGTTTCCCCTTTTTCGTTCCTCTCCTCCTCCTCGACCAGATTGATCACACAGCGAATGCCGGCTTGCAGCAGGGCGTTCAGCTTCTGCTCTGCTTCCCCTTTTGTCGGCGCACCAGGATAGTAGCCGGCCAGCAGGCGGCCGGGTAACACCCAGTAGGAGCGGGCGAAGGGCACCTCGGGGTACTTGGCCTGGAAGGAGCCGTGGACAATCTGGCCGTCGGACAGCAGCGCAGTGCCCACCCCCCCCAGCCCGTGGTAGCGGTATTCCTGGCCGATGCCCACCCCGGGAAAAACCAACTCCTCACATCGACCCAGCTCGTCCAGGAAGCACCGAATCTCCTCTTCGGGCACCGGTTCGGTGCTTCCGGCCACGTCGATCACGGCCTGCATCGAATAACCCGCTATCAGCTTGGAGGCCAACTGTATATAGGCATCTGCCGATGACAGCCAGTCCAGGCCGATGATGCTGCCGTTGTTCGCGGCGACCAACCCTACCTGCCCCTCGCAGGGGACAAATGACTGCTGAATCTCGTCCAGCTGCGCCAGGCGGCTCACATACACATCGCGCATCGCCCCGGTGAAACTGCGATGACCCGCTGCTGCCGAGAACCTGGCAATGCTGTCCCACACATCCCCCTGGTCGGAATAGTGCTCTCCGGATTTTCTCAGCGAATCGCTGACTGAGGCCATCTTGCGGGCCCGCATCGACGGGGGCATCACCAGACCGGAGTCCATGAACTTCTCCGTTGCATGACGCCAGCGCCCTATCTCGGTGCAGCTCACCGGGATGATCGTTTGCCCTCGGGCCGGCACCAGGATGGAAGTATTGATCACCCGGTTCTGCTTGGCCCCAGCCAGTTCCTCCCCGTCGATCAGCAGGACGTTGCGCTCCAGGGCGTTCCGCACCAGCACCTGAGGCACGATTCCGTGGTCATCGACTTCGGCGATGGAGAACCCCTCCATCCCGAGAGCCTCTGGGAGGGTCAGGTAGTCCCTGGCCTTGCTCTCGTGTTGGATGATCGGGTATAGCGTGAGTCCCCCAAACACCCGTGGTGCACCGATGCTGCAGGTTGCCTGGAATTGGTCGAGGAAAGTGTTCATCTGTGCGCTCCCTTGGGCGGTAGGCGAGTCTCTACTCGCGGTGGCAGTACAGGATGGTCGGGGCGGGCCCATTCTCGCGCCTGTAAAGCCCCAGGGTAAAATGGACAGTAGATTGATGTTCACCCGGCCGCTTCGGCGATCCGGGAATCTCTCAGGTCGTGCCGTACTTGGGACGGCGTCCGGTAGCCCTGCCGTTCCAAGATCCACTGGGAGTTATACAGGTCCTTGAAAGCCAGCAACGCCAGCCTCAGTTCCTCGATGGTGTCGAAGGTTCTCACCCACAGCAGGTTTTCCTTGAGCAGGCGGATGAAGCACTCGGCACAGCCATTGCCCTGCGGTTCGCGGA
>VGJS01000209.1 GCA_016867395.1 Candidatus Handelsmanbacteria bacterium | reverse complement strand
GGCGGCCGCGGCGCCCTCGTACTGGTCCTAAGGCATGGCTTAGCCGCTGCACAGGACCACCGGCAGCCCGGGCGCCCTGGCGTTGATCCGGGCCAGCACCTGCCTGCCTGAGAGGCCAGGCATGGACAGGTCGAGCAGTAACAGGTCCAGCCCCTTTCATCCCACGATCCGCAGCCCTTCGCTCCCGTCGGCCGCCTCGTGTACGGTCTACCCCTGCTCGCCCAGCAGGCGGGCCACGGTCTGGCGGGGGACCCGGTCGTCGTCGATGATCAGCAGGGTTTCGCTGCCCCTCGGGGTGAGAGCCTTGGCCGGCCGGCCCTGGTCGGCTAGCTCCTCCCCCACCGGCAGCAATACCCGGAACACCGAGCCCCGCGCCCAGGGCGCTGCGGCACTGCACCTGCCACTTGTAGTCGCGGACGATGGCGTAGACCGTCGCCAGCCCCAATCCGGTGCCCTTGCCCACCTCCTTGGTGGTATAGAAAGGCTCGAAAACCCGCTCCCGGGTCTCCTTGTCCATGCCGCAGCCGTTGTCCTGGACCTCGCCCCACAGCCGGTTCTCGGCGGCCCTTCCGGCCGGCCCCAGCCCAGCCCGCACCTCGATGAGGGGGTCGTCGCCGGCGGCCTCCAGCGGCTCGCGGGCGTTTAGGCACAGGTTGAGCAGCACCTGCTGGATTTGGGTCGGATCTCCCAGGGCCGGGGGCAGATCCTCTTCCACCTGGGTGCGCAGGCTGATGGCGCGGTCGAAGGTCTTGCGGCAGATCTCCGCGGTGTTCTCCACCACCACGCCCAGGTCGAAGCAGCCGTAACGGCCCGCCGGCTGCTGGCGGCCAAAGATCATCAACTGGCGGACCATCTGCACCACCCGCAGCCCCTCCTCGATCGCCTCCTTCAGGCTGGCCTGCAGCTTGACCGGCGCCCTGGCGGCGGTCAACTCCAGGTTGAGCAAGATAGACTGGAGCATGTTGTTGAAGTTGTGGGCGATCCCGGCGGTGAGCTGGCCCACGGCCTCCATCTCATGGGCCTGGCGCAGCTGGGCTGCGGCCTGTCCCAGTTTTTTCAGGTCTTCCAGCCGCCAATACGCCTCGTTCATCACCCCGGCATATTGTCCCAACACGTGGATATCGCTCCCGCTGAAGGCGTGTTCCGCGGTGCTGTTCATGGCGATGGTGCCGCCCAAAAAAGGCACGTCGCCGACGGATTTCACGTCCGCGGCAATGGAGTCCTCGAACCGTTTTATCTCCCGGCGGTTGCGCCGGTCCAGGGGCCGGCCACTCTCCACCACCCGCCTGCGACTGGGGGCCAGGGGGGCATGGGGCCTTCGCGTTGGAACTCGGCGGCCGTCATGTTGGAGTTGTATGCGCGGTAGAGGCCCGCCAGCAGGTCGACGAACTGAACGCTGCACATGTGGAAAGCCACCAGGGTGCGCAACTCGTGATAGCAGCAGCCCACCACCTTGTACAAGTCGGCCTTGCTCTCCATGAGCAGCACCTCGTTGCGCACCCGCTACAGGGCCAGGTTGAGGCGGACCTACGCTTCGGCGGCCTGGCGCTGTGCGATCTCCAGCTCCCGGGCCTGGGTCTCCAGTTACTGGAGATCTCCCAGGCGTCTGGACCCTTCCCCAAGCACCCCGGCCAGTTCCCGCAGCAGTTCGACCTCCTCTGTGATCAGCGTCAACTAGGATTCCCGCACGTGTTGCCTCACCAAGATATGTTACCAGGCACAGCAACGGCTACTGGGGCCTCCTGATCAACTGGTTCTCCAGGATGCTGTAGGCCAAGCTACTACCCCCAAAGATGAGCCTTCGAGCCGTGGTTCGGCGCCACTGTTGGACCCGGCGCTGTAGGGTCCGGAGTTGGCCTGGGGGAAAGGTATCGGGGTATGCGCCCTGAAGCCGTTGGAAGAGGGCCTTCGCTGTGGCCTCGGGTTGGGTGGCCAACCAGTTCTGGACCACTTCCCAGACGGTGGCAAAGGGGTCCGGACGAGTACGCCAGTAGTGAGCTGAGCCTGCCTTCTCCTGGTGGGTTGGGCGCACCTCGCCCTCTCGCCATAGGTTGGGCAGTTGGGTGAGAAAGTGCGCCAAGTCGTGATCTGTGGACGGTTGCTGGAATCCACCGTCTTTCACGGATAGATCGGCCCGTGCTTTTTGAGCGGTGCGCAACCCGTGGAGCAGACGCAGGGGGTCCAACGAAGCCGCTAGCTCTTGCAGGCCCTACTTCTGCCCCACTCCGAGCTGTTGGGAAACCAGTACCCGCGCACAGGGTGTGGCGGGTGGGTCGTAGCGCTTGGTCCCCGTGGCACCCTCCCGGTGTTTCTCTTTGAGCTTGAAAGAGGGCTGGAAGAAATTCACATAGCGGCGGGAGACGGCGTCGAGGCGGGCCAGCTCCTGGGTCGCCTTCAACCCCTGTAGGCGTCCGTGGCCAACCATTCGTCT
>VGJS01000208.1 GCA_016867395.1 Candidatus Handelsmanbacteria bacterium | reverse complement strand
AACCGCATCACCATCCGCCCGCGCCCCACCCTGCCTGGCGCCGCCCTGTCCTATTACCGCATCGCCTACGGCGATTCCTCCACCCTTGACCGCACCACCCAGTTCATCCAGGGCTGGAAAACCCTTTGGCCCCGCCAGATCGACAACGACGGGGACGGGCAGGTCAACGAGGACGGGATCGACAATCGGGACAACGACATCGATCGCAAGATCGACGAGGACCCGGCCGAGACCGTCTCGGGCGAGTTCGTCCCCTCGGTGAAGAACTTCACCTTTGACCCGCCGGTGCTGATGGGCCGCCTCGATATCAACTCCACCGCCGCCTACGGCATCTACGTAGAGACCGCGGAGGTGGGGGTCTTCGGGGAGGGCTTCCCCACCGACGCCTCCTTCACCTCCGAGATCATCGACGTGGGCACCCCCACCCCGCGCTTCCGCCGCTACGCCCAGCAGATGGAACTTTACGCCGCGTCCGACTCGGCCAAGCTCAGCACCCAGTTCCCCAACCGGTCCGGCAAGCTGGTGAACTGGGGCAAGGTGCGCTGGAAGGGCCGCCGGCTGGGGCCGGGGGAAGAGGGCAAGGTCCGCATCCAGTTCCGCGCTGGCAACACCCTCGACACCCACGTCTACGCCCGCCGTTTAGGGCCGGGGCTTGCGGACGAGCGCGACGACACGGGCCAGCCCCTCAACGCCTTCAAGTGGTCTAAGCTCACCGACGGCCGGATCGAAGAGATCAGCCTCCAGTACAACGAACTGGGGCAGCAACTGGGCGGCGACGACGCCCAGGGCTGGAGCTACTGGTCGGCCCCCTTCAGCTTTGAAGAAGGGCTCATCGATACCACCCTGCCCCCTGAGCAGTGGACCAGCGCCGGGGTACCCCTGCCCCTGCCGGGCGGCTCCCGCTACCTCCAGTTCCGCCTCCTCTTCGATTCTAGCATCCAGAGCGCCGTCAGCCTCGACTACCTCGAATTCGACTACGACGTCCCCCTGGCCTCGGGCGGGGTGCTGGCCGAGATCTTCCCCGCCCAGGTCCCCCTCGGCGAAAACACCACCTTCCACTACTTCCTGCGCCCGGTGTTCGCCGAGGCCGACGGGGCCAGCTTCAACCGCATCGAGATCCAGGTCCCCGATCTGGCCACCCGCATCGACACCCTGCGCTTCGACGGCCAGGTCTGGCAGCAGATCGACCCGGCCCAGGGCGACGACCCCCTGGCCCTGGCCCAGCCCCGCCGCCTGCCCCCCACCGCCGGCCGGGCCGACTCCCTGGGGCAGTTCGCCCAGAGCATCCTGCCCGACCCGGCCACCGGCGGCGGCCGTCTGCTGGTCAAGCTGCCTCCCATGAGTTCCAGGCACTTCCGCCTGGGCGAGAGCCTGGAGATCGTCTTCACCTCCAAGCTCTTCCGCGGCGCCAAACAGTTCACCTCCTCGGTGTGGAACGACCAGTTGGGCACCCAGGCCACCATCATCCCCCAGCCCACCAAACCCGGCGACGCCACCGCCGAGGTAGCCACCAACGACGTCAACGTCGTCGTCGAGAAGATCGACCAGCCCCTCTCCCCTATCCGCCTTGCCACCCGCATCTTCACCCCCAACGGCGACGGGGTCAACGACCTGCTCCAGCTCTCCTTCGACCTCTTCCTCCTCCTCGAACAGACCCAGGTCCAGGTCGATATCCTCGACCTGTCCGGCCGGCAGGTCGCCGTCGTCGGCCCCCTGTCGCAGACCGCCGGCACCGCCCAGCTCACCTGGGACGGCAAGGACGCCGAGGGCAAGAGAGTGCCTCCGGGCATCTACCTCTACCGCCTCAAGGTGGGCGGCGCTTCGGCCACCACCGAACAAACCGGCACCCTGTCGGTGGTCTACTGATTCCAGAGCGGGGGCGGCGCGGACCGCGCGTTGTCTTTGATGAGGGTGGCGCTGCGGCGGGGAGATGACCCTGGAGGTCTTTCTCGGGGGGAGGTCGGGCAGGGAAAGTCCGCTGGGTTGGGTTGCGGGGTAGCGGAGCCAGAGCGAGCGGGGGCGGCGCGGACCGCGCCTTGAGAAAGACCGGAATGGGTCGCTCCCCGACGCGTGAGCACCTTTTTCTCCTGACCCTCTTTCTCGGGGCCCTGGCCCTGCGCCTGCTGTACCTGGGAGAAATCAGGCACAGCCCCTTCTACGCGGCGCCGGTGGTGGACGCCAAGGTCTTTCTGGAGCAGGCCCGCCAGATCGCCGGCGGCCAGTTCTGGGGCAAACCCGAGCCCTTCTGGCAACCCCCCCTCTACATCTACTTCCTCGCCGGCCTCTGCTGGCTCTTTCCCGCTTCCCACCTCATCGCCATCCGCCTGGCCCAGATGCTCCTGGGCAGCCTCTCCTGCCTGCTGGTCTACCTGATCGCCCGCCGGGTGCTGCCCCTGGGCCAGGCCCGCCTGGCCGGAGTGCTGGCCGCCGGGTACAGCCTCTT
>VGJS01000207.1 GCA_016867395.1 Candidatus Handelsmanbacteria bacterium | reverse complement strand
GCAGACCCTTAGTGGTCGTCGTTGGTCTCCATCAGCGGGTGCGAGAACTCCTCGATCTCCTCCCCGAAGATCATGCGCCGCGGCCGCAGCCGGGTGTAGGAGGGGATCTGGTGCTGCTCCTCGGCCACCTGACAGGCCACGCAGAGCCGGGCGGTGGGCAGGGCCTCCAGCCGCATCTTGGGGATGAAGGGACAGGTCGCGCAGAGCTTGAGGGGCTTCTCCATGCAGGCTTCGCAACGGCTGTAGGCGCCGTTGTCGATCTTCTCGATGGCCAGGGTGATCTCCTCCAACTCCCGGCGCTCGGTATCCCCCAGGGTCACCAATAACTCCATGGTGCCGGCCTCCACTGCCCGGTCGAAATCGTCGGCCTTGGGGTCCTGGAGGTTGTCGATGGCGTCTACCGTGCCGTCCAGGTCGTTGAGCAACTGGGCGCGGCGCTCCAGCAGGAACTTCCGCAACTTTTCCAACTCGCGCTTGTTCAGGGGGGGGGCGGCCTTGGGGGCGGGCTCGGGTTTCTTGGCCGCCGGCTTGGGCGGCTCGGCCTTTTTAGCCGCCGCTTTGCGGGGCTCGGCCTTTTTGGCGGGGGCTTTCTTGGCCGGCCCTGCCTTGGGACTGCTCTTGGCCTTGGGGGTTTTGGTCTTGGGGGGCGTCTTGGCTTTCTTCTGCATTGTTTACCTCATGTGCCAGCCGGTTCGAGCCGGTAGATTCCCGCTCCCCAGGCCGCCAGGTCGATGACCAGCAGGCCGTCTTGCAGAGCAGGCGCCTGTGATTGATAAAGGGCTTCCGCCCGGGCCAGGGCCGGCAGACCCTGGAGGCGGAAGCGCGTGCGCTGGGCCACAGCCCGGCAGTTGACGACAAAAAGATAGTACTGGCCGCGGTACACCCGGAGCAGGGCCTCCACCCCTGGGACTCCGTCGGTGTTTTCCGGCTGGACCCCGGACACCGGGGCGGTGAGCACCGGCTCCAGCGGGGCCAGTTCGGCGGCCAGGGCGCGCATCTCGCGCCACAGCGCCGCCGGCTGTATACCCCGCTCCTCCTCCCGGCAGTAGCGATAGAAGAGCAGGCCGCCGGCCCCCTGCACCAACCCCTGAAAGACCATGTTGCGCAACTCGGCCGGCGTCGGGGGCCGCCCCCAGTGCTCGACCCCGCCAAAGGCCTGGGCCACCAGCCACACCGGCTGGCGCCCCTGCGTGGCCAGCCGCGCCTGCTGCAGGTACTCCCGCACCCTGGTGAGGGGGTGGTCGGGCACGGGGTACACGTCGATGGCCAGAATGTCGCTGGCCCCGGCGTAGGCGCCATAGGTGCGGGGCCGGTTGTTCACTAGATACACCGGATGGTAGGGGTCGGCCTGGCGAACCTGCCGGTAGAGCGCCGCCAACTGCGCCGGGTCCACCGAGGCGTCGGCCGGCTCATCGACAAGGTACCAGGCCAGCAGGGCCGGGTGGTGGCGGTAGCGCTCGACCGCGGCGGCGATGGCCTGGTGATCCGGCTCGGCCCGCCCGCGGATGAAGGGCGTCAGCTCCAGCAGGATGCGGAGACCGCTCTGGGCCGCCTCGTCCATCAGCACGGCAATCTCCTCGCCGCGCAACTTGTAAAAATAATCGCCGCAGTTGAAGCCCAGGCGCTTCACCTCCCCCAGGTCCTCGGCGCGCAGCCAGTACAGGCCGATGGGAAAGAAGGGCTTGCCCTCGACCAGCAGCCCCTGGGTGAAGAGGTCGATCTTGACCTCGCGGGGGGCCGGCGGGTACTTGCAGACCGGGTAGCTGAGGGAGTCCTCGATCCCCCCCGGCCCCTCGAGCCGGGCCCGCAGGGTGTAGCAGCCCGGCGGCAGTTGGGCGATGGGCATGGCCCCGGCCGCCTCGTGGTTGCCAAAGGGGAGCTGCTCCCTGGCCCGCACCTGGGCGCCCTGGCGCAATTCCACCAGCAGCTTTTTGTCCTCTCCCCTGCCCCGCCGCAGCCGGCCGCGGAAGCGCAGTTGCGCCTCGCCGGTGTAATAGGAGCGGTCCGGGGTGAACTCCCACCGGGGCCAGACCGGGATGCTCAGCCCGTCGAAGGCGCGGATCAGGCGGTTGCTGCCCTGCTCGTAGACTTTCAAAGATCCTGTGTAGAGCCCCGGCTCGGGCGCCTGGAAGGGCAGACCCACCCGGCGCGACACCCCTGGTCCCAGGCGCAGATCCTGAGCATGGGCCAATGGACGCCCCGCCGGGGTTTTCAGTTCCAGGCGGGCAACCACCCCCGCGCGGCGGCGGGCCTTGTTGGTCAGCCGCAGGCCGAGCTGGTTGGACCCGACCACGGCCTCGCCTTCCTGGACCAGTTCGGCCTCGGGCAGGGGAGGGGCTTGCTGGATGGCCGGGCTGCAGCCCCACAGCCGGCCCAGCAGGAGAAGCGCCCCCGCACACCAGCGCCGGGCGGCATGCCGGGTCCGGCTCGGCCTGCAGGGGCGGCGCATGAAGGAGGAGGCC
>VGJS01000206.1 GCA_016867395.1 Candidatus Handelsmanbacteria bacterium | reverse complement strand
CCTCCCCGTCGCCGGCCAGAAAGAGCAGCATGTCCGCGGCGTGGGTGTGGCCCCACTGGGCGACGCTGACCCCGCAGTGGGCCACCACCGCCTGCACCTCACCGATGCAACCCTCCTTGCAGAGTTGGCGGACGCGGCGATACAGGGGGGTGAAGCGGCGCTGGGTGCCGTAGTTGAACCTCACCCCGCGCTCCCGGCAGGCCGCCAGCATGGCGTCGGCCTGGCGCATGGAGTTGCACAGGGGCTTCTCGCAGTAGATGGCCCTCACCCCCTGCCCGGCGGCAAAGACCACGGTCTCGGCGTGGGGGCCGGGCCGGGTGGCGATGCTGACCAGGTCAAGGCGCTCCTTTTGGATCATCTCCCGGTAGTCGACGTAGGTGGCGGCGACGCCGTAGCGCGCCTGGGCGGCCTGGGTTTTTTCGGCCACCGGGTCGCAGACGGCGGCGAACTCGATGCGCGGGCAGGCGGCCAGGGCCGCGGCGTGGGAGTAGGGCAGGAAGAGTTCGCTGTGGGGCCGATCCTTCACCTCGTCGTCGATGGTGGCGCCCATGCGGCCACAGCCGATCAGGCCGGCGCGATAGGTTGCTGGCATGTGTACCTCGGGGGTAGTGAGCTGCTTGACCCGGGCGCAGTTTTGCCCTACATTATCTGCCGCTTCTGAGGCCGGCGAGCTAGAATAAAACCAAAGCCCGCGCGGCTGTAAAGAGGGGCGATTAGCTCAGTTGGTTAGAGTACCTGCTTGACATGCAGGGGGTCACTAGTTCGAATCTAGTATCGCCCACCATTTATAAGGCCCTGACTGCTCAGGGCCTTATTTTTTTCTGCGAGGAGCGAGCCATGAGCCCCGCGACCTACCGCGCCCCGGCCTTTGCCGACTTCAAGCCAGAACACGCCGTTCCCGGCTGTACGCCCGAGCGCCTTGCCCAGCTCAGGGAACACAGCTTCGTCATCATTGACGACTTCGTCGGCAGTCCCTGGATTCCCCTCCTGCGCGAGGCGGGCCGCCGGGTCACCGCCGCCTGCCAGCCCGAGGAGGGGTACCGCCTGCTGGACACCTCCAAAGGCTACGTACACCGCACCGGGGACGACGAGCCCTGGGCCATCCGCGGCCTGATCCACCCCGCTTTCGGGGAACCGGGTTTCGCCCAGTTCCAGGGCTCCGAGGAGTTGCTGCGCTTCGTCGCCTCCTGGTGCCACGGGCTGGGGCCGGAGGACGTGACCCTGAGCGGGATGCTGCTGTGGTGCAACCCGCGCCAGAAGGAACACCCCCTGGGCTGGCACCGGGACGTGACCTGGTGGGGCACCGGCAAGCCCTACCTGGCGCAGCGCGAGGTGCAGGAAGAAAGCCTTGAGGATTATAGCGAGGAGGTGGAGCGGAAGCGCTGGGAGGAGATCCGCGCCGACAACGCCAAATCCCTGGAGGAGCGCAAAGGGGTGAGCATGTTCCTGGCCCTGGTGGACGACGAGTGCCACGAGCTGATTCCCGGCAGCCACGAGCGCTGGCGCACCCCCTATGAGCACGACGTGCTCCTCCCCAAGGCGATGAAGGAGAAAGGGGTGCCCCACACCCCGGGCTGGAACGGGACCGACCCCCTGCCGGACCAGGTGGCGGTGCGGCTCCGCGCCGGGGAGGCCCTCATCCGCAATGGGGCCAACATCCACACCGGGCACACGGTCCCCCAGCGGGAGCGCAATACCCTGGTGGTCGGCTGGTCGCGGTGGTCGGGGCCGCCAAAGGAAGAGCCGGCGGTGGCCGACGCGCGCCACGCCTGGCAGCTCGATCCGGCGGTGCGCGAAGCCCTGCCCAACGAGTGGATGAGGACGGCCTGGGACCGCTGGGCCCAGACCCAGAAGCTGGGAGACACCCTGGAGGACCGCTACGCCCCGTACGACCTCAACCGCATCAAGGCCGGGGAGGTGGTGGGCTGGCGGGGCGAATTGGAGCGCCGGGCCGCGGCCGCCGGCGCGGCGTGGCAGCCGCACCAGACCCTGAGCTGAGGCCCCTCAGCGTTTCTGCCGGTCCTTCCGGCCCAGGACGGCGCCGGCGACCATGGTGAGGGTCTCGGCCACAAACCCGGCGATCAGGATCAGGGTGGCAGTGATGTGGTTGAGCAGGCCGGCCCGGAAACACAGGGCAGCCAGCAAGTAGGTGGCCAGGTTGCGGCAGACGGCCCCGGCGCCCATGCGGCCGGTGGTGCGACGGACCAGGGCCAGGCCGTGGTGGTAGTTGCGGACGTTGACGACGACGGGCAGGAGGCACATCATCAACACCACCTCGCAGGTCATCTCCAGGATCTCCCCCTTTACTCCTACCAGGTCCTCCAGCACGATGCGGCTGACCGGGGTGGCGGTAACAACCACCATCGCCCCCACCACCGCCACCGATACCCGGATCATGAAGCGCCGCACCCCGGCCAGGTCCTGCTCGCCAAAGGTGACGAAGAGGTGGCGGAACTGGTTGAGGGCGTTGTGGAAGATCATCGCAAAGTCAAAG
>VGJS01000205.1 GCA_016867395.1 Candidatus Handelsmanbacteria bacterium | reverse complement strand
GGTATCCCCGTCGGGGAAGAGCACCGAGTGGATGGCTTCCCCCTCCCAAACCCTGGCCAGTTCCAGCCGGTCGCGGATGCGCAGGTCGTGGTGCTGCCCGCCGATGGGGGTCTTCTTCTCGGTGTCGAGCAGATTGCGGCCTTCGCGGTCGAAGATGTAGATGCGCCGCAGCCCCGCCTGCTCCCGCGCCCGCTGCAGCCGGGCGCTCATGCTGCGGTAAAACCGGAAATCCTCGCTGCCCGGCTTGAGCCGGCGCAAAAGTTCGAGGTTGGGTAGGGCCGCCACCATGCGGGCCACCGCCACCAGGTGCCCCCCCATCTGCTGTTCGAAGCTGCGGCGGGTAAGGGTGTATAGTCCCAAGCCGGTGCTGCCCACCAAGGCCGTGGCCAGCAGCACAAAGCTGAACACCAGCCGGTGCCCAATCCGGCCCCGGGAGCGGATCTGCCTGGCCGCGGAGTTTGTAGACCGTCCACTCATCTGGCCCCGCAAGATATGTGCCGACGCCCCAGCATGGCTAGCTTTCCCTGTCAAACGCTCCCCCTGCCGGTGCCGGCGGGGAAAACTGGCGTTTTCTCAGATTTCTGAGGGCCCTTCCCCCCGCCACCCCGCCCAGTAACGGCCCCAGCGCCGCTCAAAGGCCCGGGGCGACTCGGCGTAGAGACGGGCACCCAGGGCCAGGGCCCCGGCCTGCAATTCGGCCTGTCGGGCGGGGATGAGCCGGGCCAGGTCCAGCACCTCGGCCTTGGAGCGCCGGGCCGGCCACTGGGCAAGCAGGCGCCCCAGCACCGCCAGATCGTGGTCGCCACCCAGCGCCTCCCCTACCTGGTCCAGTTCGGCCTGGAGGACCCCCGTCATCGCAGGCCACAAGCTCTCCAGCACTTGGGTGTGATACCACCCGTATTTAGCATAACGCCGCCACTGGTGGAATTGTTCCGCGCCTCCCTCGGCCGCTGCCTGGCACATAGAGCGCCGTCCCCGCCCGTACACCCAGCGCAGCCCAGGGCCGATGGCCTCCCAGCCCAGGCCCCTCAGGGGCCATCCCTCCAGGCGCACCTGGGCCCAGCGCAGGGCGTCCACCACTTGCTCCACCGCCAGCCCGCCTGCCGCGCTGCTCTTGCGCGCTTCGAGCCAGGCCCGCACCCTGGGGTGGGTTTTGCCGCTCCAGGCGCCGAGCCTGTCCAGGCCCTCTATCAGGGCCGCCGCGTCCCGCATCCCGCCCAAAAGCCTGGCCGTCAGTCCGATACTGCGGTGCTCCCAGCGCATCTGCGCCGGCCCGAGTTGGGCACGGACCAGACACACCAAGGCCCGCAAGCGCTTGAGCGATTTGCGGGCCTCGTGAATCCGCCTCTCCAGTGCCTCACCGGAGGTTTCGAGTTGGTCCAGCGCCCTGGTCAACTGCAGGCCAGCCAGGCGGCGGATGCCTTCGGGCAGGTCTTCGTCCCGGTGCAGGTGGAATTCCGTCACCCCTGCCCCTCCCCATTCCTGAACCGGTACCCCACCCCCCGCACCGTCTCGATCCAGGTGCCGGCCGCCCCCAGCTTCTCGCGCAGGCGCTGTACGTGGGTGTCCACCGTGCGGCTGTAGCCGGCCGTGACGTGCCCCCAGACGTTGCGCAGGAGTTCCTCGCGGCTGAACACCTGGCCGGGCCTTCCCACCAGGTGGACCAGCAGCTTGAACTCCGTGGCAGTCAGGTCCAGGCGGCGGCCCTCCACCTCGACCCAGTGGCCTACTGGGTCGAGCACCAGGGGGCCGGCCTGCAGGCAGGCGAGGGACGGGGTGGGATGATCGCGGCCTTCGGCGCGGCGGGAGAGCAGGGGGCGGGCCACCAGCCAGGAGACCCCGTAGGCCAGCACCACCAGGGTGGCCAGCACCGCCCAGAGCGGGGCAGGGGACTCGGATACCGCCGGCTCCTGCGCCAGGGCAGCGGTGACGCTCAAGGCCAGCGACCACATGGCGGCAATGACCATGGGAAGAGGGAGGATGTTTTGCGGAGCGGCCATGCCGAACGCCAATCCTGCCGGCGCTTCAGGCAGTCAGCCAGACACAGCCGATGGCGATGGCCGCCGCCCCGCAGCCCATGACCAGGGCGCGGTGGACCGCCGGGCCAAACCCCACTGCCCGCTGGGCCACCCGGCCCATCAGCCAGCCAAAACCCGCCATCGCCCCGACGGTCCCCAAACCGAAGCCCCCCAGATAGATCAGGGCGTGGGTGCTGGTGGGCAGGGCCAGGGCCGGCAGCACCCCTAAGAAATGGGAACTGCCCGCCAGGCCGTGCAGGATGCCCAGGCCGCAGGCCAGGTGGGTATGGACGTGGGTGTGGGAGTGGGAATGCCCGGCCCGGCTCAGGGCGTGGGCGTGGTGATGGTGGTGGACCTTGCCCTCGTGCTCGTGCTCGTGGGTGTGGATCTGGCGGGCCAGGCCACGGTAGAGACCCCACAGGCCGATGGCAATCAACCCGACCGAGGCCAGCCGGTCGCTCCAGGAGGCCATCTGCTCCA
>VGJS01000204.1 GCA_016867395.1 Candidatus Handelsmanbacteria bacterium | reverse complement strand
TCAGCCAGGAAGTGATACGACCCCGGTCGGTCAGTCCTTGGTTATACGCCGGCCCGTTCCGCACCCGGTAGACCGCTTGGGTGGGGGGGCGGATGTTGCGGGGTAGGATCAGGGTTCTTGTTCGACGACGGGACACGAGGTATCTTCCTCATCACACAGGCTTTCGGTGGTGGGCGGAAGGGCATTCTTGGCCGAATCCCCCTCCACTTTGCCCGAGAGCCTCTCACTTTTCATCTACGCATGACCTCTGCTGACCTCTTTCATGCAACAACGCCCATCGCCGCCAAAATCCTACAAATAGCCAACTCGACCTTCTTCGAGCAGCGCCGACGGGTAAGCACCCTCGAGCGGCCGGTGATGGTGATGGGTCTGGTGCGCGATCTGGCCCTGCCGGCCTCGACTGCGGTGCAGCAGCGGCGGCCACTCCAGGTGACCGAAACCGCGGCAGACTGGCTGTTGTCTTTCGCGGTGGTGCCGGTGTTGCGGGGCGAGGAGTTCCTCGGCGTCATCGAGGGGGGACATCGCGCCGGAGGTGAGCCGCTGGAGGCGGCCGAGGTAGACACTGTGGCCAGCTTTGCGCAGCAGCAGGCGGCGGTGGCGATCCGCGAGGCAGAGGCGCAGCAGGACTACACCCGCTGGAAAGGGCGTTTCGACCAGGGGTTGCAGGAGGTGGCCTTTTCCACGGTTGAAGAAGAAGAGAGCCGATGACGGAACAGATCGCAAATGGCTCCCAGATCCGGGCGGCCCTAGCCCAGACCAGCCCCGACCAGGTACTGGCGACGGCTCCCCCTGCCCGGCTGGTGGTGCCCGGGGAAGACGTGATGGAATGGAGCGCCCCGCTCGTCGCGGGTGAATACATCGACCTGAGCGCCGGCCGCTTCCTGGCCCTGGCCCTGGGGTACTTGGCCGTCGACGAAAACCGGATCTCGGTGGTGCCACCCCTATGGCTGAGCCCCGATCGTATGGAGGCCTGTTTCGCCCTTCTCCCTCTCGCGGACCCGCCCCAGCCGCTGCAGCCCGGCTGGCTGCTGGAACTGCTCTGGGGAACGGGGGTGCGCCACGGCATCCAAGGCAAGGCCATCGAGGCGTTGTGTGCCGGGCCGCTGCCCTGCGGGGAAAAAAGGCTGGTACGCCTGGCCAAGGGCGACCTCCCGGTCGAGGGGGCGGTGGGACAGGTACAGTGCTACGTTGCCCCACAGCTCCAGGCGACTGTGTTGGAGGACGGCACGATCGACTTCGCCAGCCTAATCGGAGGCAGTCAACTGGTGCAGGTCGACGAGGTGCTGGCCGAACTGACCCCCACCGCCGGCCAACCTGGCATGGACGTCACCGCCGCGCCGTTGGCCGCCCTGCCAGGGGATGCCAGCCAGGAGCTGGGATTGCGGGCCGGCCGGAACGTGCGCCAGTTGGTGCGCCAGGGACGCCCGGCGCTGCTGCTCAGCGAGGTGGCGGGTGTAGCTCACCTTGTCGACAACACGGTGTCGGTGATGGCCGTCTGCGAACTGCAGGACGTCGATGGCCAGACCGGTCCGGTCGAGGAGGAACGCGATGTGCGCGTCACCGGGTCGGTGTTATCGGGCGCGTCGATCAAGACCAGCGGCAGCATCCTGATCGACGGCCATGTCGACGCCGGGGCCTTGCTCGAGGCTCAGGGCGACATCCTGGTGGCCAAGGGCATCTCTGGCGAAAACACCCGCGTCGTCTGCCGCGGCAATCTGGAAACCAAGTTCCTCCAAAACTGCTCGGTTACGGTGAACCACAACCTCGTCGTCGGCAGTTTTATCTTCCAGTCGCGGGTCTCGGCAGGCGGGCGGGTCCTGGTGATGGAGAAAGGTGGCAGCCGGGGCGGGAGCATCATCGGCGGTGAGATCCTCGCCTCCAAGGGGATCGAGGCGGCGCTGGTGGGGTCCAAGACCGCCACACCCACCACAGTGGGCATCGCACCCAACCCGGTGCTGGCAGCGCAGTTGGCCAAGCTCGAGGAACTGGCCAAAAGCCTCGACGCCAACATCCTGCGCATCATGCGCACCCTCAACATCGACAAGGTCGACGTGCAGCAGATCAAGCTCATGGCCGAACGCTCACCGCCCTCTCGCCGCGCCTACCTGATGTCCTATATCAGGAAACTAATCGAGATGGTGCAGTACCGGGACAAGACCGAGCGAACCCTGGAAGACCTGAAGCTGCAGGGCGGGGTGTCCTGCAAAGACGCCGTGATCCGCGTGACCAAGACCATCTTCCCCGAGGTGCGGGTGCGCATCGAGGAAGCGGTGTTCAATGTCAGCCAACTCATCGAACAGCCGGTGTTTTTCAAGAGCCCGGAGGGGATCTTGTACCGTGTCGGCGACGATGAGCAAACCCACCCTGTAAAGCCCTAAAGTAAATGGACAGTAGATTGACGTTCACCCAGCCACTTTAGCGATCCGAGCATCTTTCCGGTCGTGCCGCACTTGGGACGGCGGTCGGTAGCCGTGGCGTTTTAGGATCGACTGGGTGTTGTGTTGCTCTTTGAAAGCCAGCAGCGCCAGCC
>VGJS01000203.1 GCA_016867395.1 Candidatus Handelsmanbacteria bacterium | reverse complement strand
ACTGCTCGCCCTGCTCTCCGTGGCCAGGCTGGAGGGCCCCCTGACCGCCGGCGTCAATCTGCGGTTCATCCGCCAGGCCTTCAGCGGGGACTTCGCCAGCAGCGCCAGCGGCATCGGCTTCGACCTAGGGATGATCGCCCGTTTCTGGCGGCCGGTGCGCCTGGGGCTCATGGTGCGCAGCAGAGCGGACATGGGCAACGACCTGGTGCCAATCAGCGCCAGCGTGGGCGCAGCCTACGAAAGGCAGTTAGCACCTCCCGGAATCGCGCCGAGGCTAGTGCTTGCCCTCGATCTGGAGCAGATCGAGGATCGGCCGGCCAGGCTGCACCTGGGCCTGGGCCTGGAGCGGTTGATCAACCTGCGTGGGGTCGCTTTTTCGCTCCGCATGGGGCGCAACAACCAATTCCTGGAACAACGGCTGTCCGCTCTCCTGACGCCGGCATTCGGGGAGGAACTGGCCGGAGAGGATTTTTCCGGTCCCAACGGACAATGGGGGTTCGGGATCGGGATCGAACAGTCGGCCTTTGCGCTCGATTATACCTTCACCAGAGGCATGCTCCATGATCCCCACTACCTTTCCCTTTCATACAGCCACTAGCCAGAGGATGAACATTCAAGCCATGTGGCCAGTCCTGTTGAGCGTGTTGCTGGTGTCAGCTGCAAGCGGATGGAGTGAGGAGAGGTTCACCTTCCTCAAGGGTGGCTCGCTGAGCGTCACAGGAGATTACCTGGCGGTGGCCCTGGGAGATGCAGGGGACGAGGAGGATTACCTGTACCTTGTGCGCGGTGATGGTCAGGGACGGTTGTTCAGATGGTCGGGAAAAGTGGCCCGGGAAATTCGACTGCCTGCTATAGAGGGAACTCCCGGTTCTGAGACCGGAACCGCCTGGGTGGATGGCGATGGCGATGGTGACTTGGACCTGGATATAAACCGGTATTAGCAGCGCAAGCTGCTTTTTGGCAACGATGGGGGGGACAAGTTTGCCGCGGCGGGCGCCGAAGTGGGCCTCGGAGAGGGGACGCCTGGGCAGGGGGTCGCCTGGGCAGACTACGATCTCGACGGCGACTTGGAAATGTATATAGTTAACTTTGGGACTCCCAATCAGCTCTACCGCAACGAGGAAGGCAGGTTCAGCGAGGTCGGGGCCGCGCGTGGGGTGGATGACGACGGAAGGGGGCTCAGCGCTGCTTGGGCGGATTACAACGCTGACGGAAAGCCCGACCTGTACCTGTGCAACTTCGGACAGGTGAACCGGTTGCACGAGAACCAGGGGATGGGCAAAAAATTCGCCGAAGTCGCCGCTGGAAGGGGGGTGGCTGACAAGGGGCAGGGAATCGGCTGCGCCTGGGTGGATTACGATGCCGACGGCGACTGGGATCTGAGTCTGGCGCGGTACGACGAAGCCAGCCGTCTGTACCGCAACAACGGGAAGGGGAAGTTCGAAGACCTTGCCGCGAGTCTGGGGCTCGGTTACAGGGGCCAGGGGCAGCAGGCCGTGTGGGGAGACTACGACCGCGACGGCAATCTCGACGTGTTCATGGTCAGCGGAGGAGACGAGCGGTCCGACATCAGCCGGCTGTACCGGAACAAAGGCGATCGTTTTGAGGACCTGACCACCGCGGTGGGCTTGATCGGGAATAGAGACGCCGCCAGGCTGGGCAAAGGGGCGATCTGGTGGGACATGGACAGGGACGGTGACCTGGATCTGTACGTGGTGAACAAGGGGCGGGAGAGCGGGATTTATCAAAACGAGGGCATGGGCAAGGGAAACCGCTGGCTGGCAGTCAGGGAGGAGAGCCCCGGGGAAACGAATAGGTAGGGGGCAGGAGGAGAGGTGCGTCTCTGGTCGGGCAACCGGGTTCAGGTTCGCCAGCTCGGTCCAGTATCCAACTACCTGTCTCAGGGAAGCCAGCGGGCGTACTTCGGCCTGGGCGAGGAGAAGGTCGACAGCTGCAAGATCTACTGGCCTGACGGGATCCGCCTTTCAGTATCCCACCCGGCAAACAAGCTGCTGGAGGTCGAGAGAAAGCCCGCCAGGCTCGTGCTTGAACCGGATGCGCTAAACTTTGGTTCGCCACCCCTGAGGAAGAAGGTGGAAAAGTCGTTCAAGATCCAAAACAGAGGAGAGGCAAGGCTTGAGCTTACCGGCATATCCGTTGAGCCGGTCGAGTATCTCACCATGAAAACCGTGGAGCTCTCAAAGGTTCCGCGCTAGATTTTTCCGGGTCAGAGCGCGCCGATGCGAGTATGGTTCGTCCCGAGAACAGCTGTGGACTACCGTGGCAAGATTTTGATCCAGAGCAATGTCGGGGTTGAGGAGGTCGGCCTGAGCGCCAGTGGGACCAAAGAGTGGGAGGAAGAGGATAGGCAGAGTGCCCAAGAGCCACCGACAGATTCCGCGAACACCAGGAGGCCGTCAGCAGTTGTCTATCCCCATGCGGTCCTGGGAAGCGCCGCAGGGATACTGTGGTTTCTCACCCATAGGAGCCTGGATGAGAACATGAAGGACTACCGGCGAAGCCTTATTTCTCAGAAGGGGAGGGGAT
>VGJS01000202.1 GCA_016867395.1 Candidatus Handelsmanbacteria bacterium | reverse complement strand
TGGACGAGACCAACGACTCAGCGCGGATGAGCTGGACCCTGATGTGGTTCAACGAGGCGAAGTACGAGGGCTACCGTATCGGCACCGAGGTTGGGGTGATGCAGCAGCGAACTGATTTCGAGGAGCCTGATCAGCAGGATACGGATTTCACTCGCTTTTTCATCCGGATGCTCTCCGGTGTCGGGGCAGTAGTGCGATGAGAACCAGACAAGGAGCCTTGAGCTGCGTGGTGCGGGGCATCTGCCTCGGGATGCTTTTGGGGGCCGCTGATCTCTTGGGCCAACAGCGAGATCAGGAGGTCAGCGAGGATCTGGTGTTGACCAGGGGGCGTTTCAGGGATGCCTTGCTGTCGCGTTACCATGCGCCCTACCTGAACTACGGTTGGGTCGATTACGAGCATTACCGGGCGGCCATTCCGATCTTTAAAAATTACGATGCCTTTGGCAATTACCTGACCGAAGGCTACGAGGTCTTCCGCATGGAAGAATTCCGCGCTGCCCCCCAGGGACAGCCGGGGAGTATGTTGTTGAAGGGCAGGTTCTACCAGAACTGGATGCGGCACCTGATCGTGGCCGACGACGCGTACAAAGGCTGGTCCACCCGAGTCACGGTTGGCGATGTCATCCGCACCACCTTTACGCCACTGACCCTGGACATGGCGCGGTTCAACGGCATCCGCTGGGACGAGGCCTCGCCGAACAACCGCTTCACCTTGGCGCTGTCGCGCTTATCGGACCCGATCAAGATCGACCTCAAGAACCAGTTGGGGCCTGGGGGAAAACGGATCGAAGTCATCGATGGGGTGTATCTGTTGGGCTCTCACTGGGACAGCCACGTGGGTGACTTTCTGGTCCTGGGGGCCACCTACCTCAACATGCATCGCTTCGACAGCAAGAGAGGGTTCACGGCCAACACCCGCAAAGGGTTGGCCCCTCCCTTCACGACTCCCACCCAGCTCATTGTCCGCTTCCAGGACGATTCGCCCGAGGATGGCAGCGGTGGAGCAATGGTCTTCGAGGTAAAAGGCACCGCCCGCCTCCAGGAGAATGGCGAGGAGCGCTTCGCGGAGATCCTGCCGACAAAGGTGGAACCGGCGGAGGGTGTGGTGGTGGGGCCACGGCACCTGGAAGCCAGTGGCCGGTTTGTCAATGCCGCCGGGTTATGGCAGCCGGTCTACATCGACTATGTCTTTGTCGTCCCCGACAGCACTGTCGGGGTCACCTTTGCCGCCGTGGTGGCCAACGACTACCGGATCCTGATCCGGCAGGATCACGATTTCGCCGATCCGGAGAGGAACCGCACGGATTCCAGGTCCACGGAGTTCACCATTATCCGGCGGGCCGCAGGCAATGTGACCGACCTGGCCAACAAGCGCCAGGTGGTCTTTGCGCACGGCCTGGAGACGGGTCTGGAGATCGTGGGGATCAATGCCGACCTCCAGGTGAAAGGCTTTGAGGTGAGCGGGGAAATGGCGCGCAGCACCAACCACCTCCAATACGCCGCGCCCGAGGGCAGCCGCAGCAATTTCGAGGATTTTGCCGCCTATATGACGGTGAAAAAACACCTGCCGCGGGTCGCCCTGGGGTTCGAGGGATTCAGCATCGGTCCCAAGTACACCTCCTATGCGGCAAAGACCATTGCCCGGGAGAATGCCGAGGCGCGACCCGATCTGGGCCGCGACGGCGCGCCGCTCGCGGCCAGTGATCCGCGCACCTTGGGCGCCCCCTATTACTTCAATACCCCCCGCCAGGACCCGATCAGCACCGACGCCACCGAAGGGGGGAACAAGACCCTCAACCCGATCTACGCCCTGGTGGATGACAACGACGACATGGATCAGTGGCCCGACGATTGGGTCCAGGACTGGGATGTGGCCAACCGCGAGGTCAAGTACCTCGAATCCGACGCGGGGATCTATCCTTTTCTGGACTTCGACGCCGATGGATTCCCCGACAACAACCGCAACCGCAACCAGTTCGCAGATTCTGATGAATCTTTCCTCATGTATTTCACCGATCCGCAGGAATTCTACTTCGGCACAGATTTCAACAACAACTTCGTCCTCGACTTGTGGGAAGACGACGACCAGCCCAATTACCCCTATGCCAAAGACGAACAAGGCTTTCACGTGATGGCCAGTTTCACGCCCTGGGCCGATCTGCAGTTGCGTATCGGGCGCTACGACGCGAGCCAGATCTCCGGGGGGAACCACAACCAGGTGACCTATGGCGGGTTGCAGTACGAGCGCCAGTTGGAACGGCAGTGGTGGCTGCGCCTCGACCACGAGAGCAAAAAGGTGCAGGACAATATCGCCAACCCCCACTTTGATTTCCGGGTCCAGGAATTGAGCGATGGCAGGTTGATCCCCGAGCAGTTCTTCCTCCAGGATTTTCTCGAGGCGCGCGACAGCTTTGTCAACCGAGGCCTGCTGCACCTCAAGTTCAAGCCGGGGCAGCGCTGGAACTTCAATGCCAAGTTCAGGTACGAACTGAACCACCAGCGGGAATCCGCCTTTGAAAATGGCCGGGTCCAGCCAGGAGACGATCTCGATT
>VGJS01000201.1 GCA_016867395.1 Candidatus Handelsmanbacteria bacterium | reverse complement strand
TTGCAGCAGGATCTGGACGCCTGGATGGCCGAATACAACACCGTCAGGACCTACTCCGGCAAATACTGCTATGGCAAAACCCCGATGCAGACTTTCCTGGAGTCAAAGCACTTGAGCCACGAGAAAAGGCTCGATATCTTGCACCAACCGTCACCGTCTATCGCGGTGGTCGGATAAGCCTCACCTGTCAGATCACGACTTAGCAAGTACATGATTGCTGTCCCGAACCAGATCCTACACTAAAGACAACACCCGAGTTGTCTCAAAGTCCTTGACACATACCGGAGAGCCATGATAGAGTCTCGCTATAAAGGGTCTTTGTTGGGGCTTGCTGTAGGGGATGCTCTCGGAACAACCGTGGAGTTCAGCCCCCCGGGCAGTTTCGCTCCCTTGACGGATATGGTCGGGGGAGGGCCTTTTGGGCTGGAGAAAGGACAATGGACCGACGATACCTCGATGGCCCTCTGCCTGGCGCAGAGCCTGGTCGACTGCGACGGCTTTGACGCCCGGGATCAGATGGCGCGATACACCCGCTGGCGGCGGGAAGGGTATCTTAGCAGCACGGGTCACTGCTTCGATATCGGCAATACCGTGGCCGACGCCCTTGGTCGCTTCGCCCGCACCGGCGAGCCTTTTGTCGGCTCCACTGACTGCCTTACTGCCGGCAACGGTAGCCTGATGCGCCTGGCGCCAATCCCGCTCTTCTTCGCCGCTGACCCGGAAAAGGCCATCCACCTGAGTGCGGAAAGTTCGAGAACAACCCACGGTGCCCGTACCTGCCTGGACGCCTGCCGCTACTTCGGGGGCCTCCTGGTCGGCGCAGTGCAGGGAATCTCAAAGGATTCGCTGCTTTCCCGGCGATATGCACCTGTTGAGCATCTCTGGGAGCGTGCACCCCTATGCCCGGAAATCGACGAGATCGCCTGCGGCTCTTTTAAGCAGAGAGATCCTCCTGCAATCGCCGGCACCGGTTATGTGGTGCAGTCACTGGAAGCAGCGCTGTGGGCCTTTGACCGGTCATCGTCGTTCGAGGAGGGCTGCCTGCTGGCCGTGAACCTGGGGGAGGACGCCGACACCACCGGGGCGGTCTACGGCCAGTTGGCCGGAGCCTATTATGGAGTCGATGGTATACCCCTGACATGGCGCGAATCGCTGGCAGAGGCCGTGATGATACAGCGGTTGGCAGAAAAGCTCTGCGAGAAGGGCATCCCAGCGGGGTGATCCTCTGGTGCCGGCAGCCTGCTCCGGGCAGCCCACCAGGGATTCGCCCCCGTGGGCGCCAGCCCCTCGCAGCCTGCCTCCGCGTTCAACCTAAAGGTGCCCACCGAACCACTAGCCTGAAGAGACTTGGGCGGGATGCTGATGATCGGTCTGGTCGGGGGTTTCCTGTATTACTGGTGGGTGCGCTGGGGCTTTCCCAGTTAGGTGATCATCGAGGAGGGCTGCGGGCCGGTGGCAGCGTTCGGCCGCAGCAGCGGGCTGGAGGCCGGCCTTTGGTGGTGGGTCATCGGGATCTCCTCGATCCTGACCATGCTGCCCGGCTTGTTAAACCACCTGCTCAGCCTGGCCGGCCCCTGGGCGGTCGAAGTAGGGCAGAGTCTGGTGGCGCCGCTGAGCGGGCTGGGGATCATGCTCCTGTACTGGGAGGTGCGGGAGGGAGATGGAAGATATCGTGCATACAAAGCGTTAGGGTAAAAAGGGCAGTGGATTGAAGTTCACCCGGCCGCTTGGGCGATCCGGGATTCACTCAAGTCGTGCCGCACTTGGGACGGGGTCCGGTAACCATGCCGTTCCAAGATTCACTGGGAGTGATACAGGTCCTTGAAAGCCAGCAGTGCCTGTCGCAGTTCTGCGATGGCAGCAAAGGTTCTCACCCACAGCAGGTTTTCCGTGAGCAGGCGGATGAAGCGCTCGGCACAGCCATTGCCCTGCGGTTCGCGGACGAAACGTGGGGAGGACTGGATGCCGAGGAAGGGGAGTTCCCGCTGGAAGTCATCGGCCATGTAGGCGGACCCATGATCATGGCGCACCGCCAGGCCTGTGGCGACCTGATGCTCATAGCCACCGGAATGCTGGCGTATTCCCTGACGAATCGGCTTCAGGGCCTCAAAGCGGTTGTCCGAGGCGGAGGCATGGATACCCACACATTCGAAGTTGCAGTAATCGACGCTGACAAAAACAAAGGCCTGGCCCTCTTCGCGGGTAATCGTCGCGGTACCATCGGTGCCCCACATCAGGTCTGGCAAGGCGGTGATGATGGTGCCATCGTGGGCCATGGGGCCATGGGGCTGGCCGGTGCGACCGGGGGCTTGCAGGTTCTGCTCCCGCAGCAGTCGCCATACCCGCACCTTCGAGGTCCGCACGCCGATCCAGCGCAACTGCGCCCAGACTTCGTGGTGACCATCCCCGTGAAAGGGCGAAGCGGCCAGAGTGCATGAGAATTTTTGTGTAAATGGCCATCCAAACCGACCCTTGGTACAACGAAGGAGGAATGCCGATGGCCCTTCGCAAAGGGTTGCTGGAGGAATTGATCAAAGACTGCAAGACCCCCGAAGATCTGCTGGGGAAG
>VGJS01000200.1 GCA_016867395.1 Candidatus Handelsmanbacteria bacterium | reverse complement strand
CCTGGAGGCTGTAGAGGTACAGGCCGGGAGGGGCCAGCTTCCCCCCCTCGCCGCGGCCATCCCACCGGCCGGTCTGGACGCCGCTGCCCAGCCGGCCCAGGTCGAGCCGGCGCAGCCGGCGCCCGGACAGGTCGAAGATCTCCATGACCACCGGCGCCGGCCGGGTCAGTTTGAGCAGGTCGAAATCCAGGACAAAGCCCTCGTTGATCCCGTCGCCATTGGGAGTGAAAATCCCCCCTCCCGCCCTGGCCTCCCCCAATACCCGGAGGTGCTCGCTCTTGAGCCGCACCACCAGGCTGCCCCCCAGCGACACCGGGTCCACGTCCTCCTGACGGGCCTCCTGCTGCACCTGCACCACCTGGCCGCCCACCAGGCGCTGGTCCACCGCCTCCACCTGGAAGGCGGTGGCGTCGCGGAAGAGGCGGGCCCGCAGCCGGATCTGCACGAAGGTCCCGTCCTGGAGCAGGCGCTGGGAGAGGCGGATGGACGCCCCCTGGCCGGCGGGAAAGCTGGCGGTGTACCTGGCCGGGGCGTCGTCCACCATCACCTCCTCGACCGCGGTGATCTGGGCGTCGCCGTGGATGCGCAGGCGCTGGAAGCCGGTGTCGGCGTTCTTCAGCAGCGAGCCGTCGGACTTGAGGCGCTGGAACTGGGCCCGCAGCGAGATGGTGAAGGGGGTCTCCTCGCCGGCGGCGGCCTCCAGGGGGGCGATCTCGGCGGCCAGGTCCGCGGCAATGGGCGGGTTGTGGTACTCGATGGCGAGGCGCCGCAGCAGGATGCCCGGCTGGTTCATCAGCAGGCGGAACTGGATATAGGGGCGGTTGCCCGGCGAGCGCACCAGGCCGTCGGTGGCCGTCTGCCAGGGGGTCCACTGGGGGTTGGTCAGCACCGGGCCCCGCTCCTCGGGCTGGAGCTGGTCGTAGGCGGTTTTGGTCACCCGCTCGCGGTCGGCCCCCACCCCGGTGAGCCGGTAGAAAAGCCGGGGGGTCGAATCCAGGCCGGTGCGGGTCTGGACCACCACCCCCTCCTCCCCCCGCCCCTCGTAAAACACCCTGCCCCACAGGGGCCGGGGACCGCCGGCCGCAAAGATGGGCCGCGAGACGAACTCCCCCACCGGCAGGGTGCCGTCGCTGTAGATCTCCAACTCGCCGATCTCCCAGGGCAGGTTCTCGCGGGGGATCAGCCGAAGGTAGCGCACCTGGCGGCTGGGGAAGAGCGCCTCCACCAAGGGCTCCCGGTTGGGATTGGCGGGATAGAAATCCAGCAGGGGCTGGAACTGGCGCTCCAGCAGATTCACCCCCTGGTCCAGCCCGTCGTCGGTGGCCAGGCTGAAGGAGCGCAGGAAACGGTGCTTGTGCTCTTCGTCGAGGCGGGGGTAGAAACGGATGTGATTGACCCCGAAGGTGCTGCCCAGGTCCAGGTAGAGGGGGCTGGTGCGGGTCAGTTCGGTGGTGCGGGCCCAGTCGTCCGGGTCGAAGGCTGTGGCAGGGTCGTCGTCGTACATGACCTCGGCCCCGTCCACGAAGGTGGCCACCGAGCCGGGAAAAAGCAGGTACCCCCCGCGCTCCATCATCCCCGGGGCCAGGTTGCTGTTGGCCGCCACGTCCCACATCCACACTGAATCGGCGCTGAAGGAGAGCAACTGGGAGGACTCGCGCACCTCAACCCAGCTCTGGTAGGAGCTGGCCCAGCCCACCCCGAGGGAATCGGCGGCCCCCGATGGCCCACCCGCCAGGCACAGGGCCAATCCGCTGTGCCAGAGTATTTTTGCCAGTTTCACGTTCTCCTTCGTTCCGCCGAGGTTCATGTATATAAAACCCAAACCTCCATACCCCGTCAAATGACAAACTTAGGTATTATATATTGTGAGCCCCCGGCTTTTTTCTTATTGTTTCAGCACCGCTCAGCCGACCATGCCCGGAGAGATTCTATGCGCGCGAATTGTTTCCTTATCGCCGGCAGCATCCTGTTACTGGTCACCACCAGCCAGGCCGAGATCCAGCGGTGGCGGGTGGGGGACCAGGGCCATCCCTGGAACCTGTCGCCGGTCAGCGGCCGGCTCAGTTGGGGCCGGGGCTGGTCGGTGGAGATCGTCACCGACGACGACGGGGACGGGGCGGTGGACGAGGACGGGGTGGAACTGCTCGACAACGACGGCGACAGCCTGGTCAACGAGGATCCAACCGACGGCTTCGACAATGACCGGGACGGCCAAATCGACGAGGACGGGCCCGATCCCCAGGTGGACAACGACGGGGACGGCCGCCTCAACGAGGACGGCCGCCACACCAACGGCGACGACGACCGCGACGGCAAATTCAACGAAGACCTCCTCGACGGGGCGGACAACGACGGCGACGGGCTGATCGACGAGGACGGCCCCCGCCTGGCCGATGACCCGGCCAAGGGCCTGACCACCTGGCTGCAGCCCATCCACCTGGACAGCACCCGCAACCTGGCCACCCTGGTCAACGAGCGCTACCTCGACGGCGAGTTCGGCGGGGTCACGGCCGAGAAAACCCTGCTCAACCCCTCGATGGTGGTCCCCAGCATCTTTGGCTACCGCAACGAGCCGGCCGACCCCATCTCCGCGGACCAGTGGTCCGTGGCCTCGGTGACCGGGCGGGTGGACTTT
>VGJS01000199.1 GCA_016867395.1 Candidatus Handelsmanbacteria bacterium | reverse complement strand
ATGAGGCTCAGCTACCAGGCCAGGGGACCCAGCCAGGCGCCCCAGGGCAAGGGCTGGCCGGATAGCAGGCCCTCGTAGAAATGGCGCATGGATTGGTGGTCGGCAGAGGGCAGGGCCCAGTGGGGCAGGATGGGGTGCAGGTACTCGGCCCATTCGTTCTCCGGGGTGGCCCCGTAGTAGGGCTTGGAGATCACGGCCAGCAGGTAGCCGGCGACAAAGATAGGGATGCCACTGGCCACCAGGCCCATCACCAGGAGCGTAACCAATTCGGGGGGGCCAGTCCCCAGCCGGGGCGCACGCGGCGGAGCAGGGCGCTGGCGAAGATCAGGCAGACGAAGGGGACCCCCACGCCGATGGGGAAGAAGGACCAGGTGATCTCCGAGGAACCGACGATCCAGATCGAGTAGGGGGCGCCCAGGCTGACCAGCAGGACCAGCCCCAGGCCCAGAAGGAGGGAGGGGAGGGTGAGACCGGGGCGGGGCGGCTCAGGGGCCCGAGGCGGAGACATGGGGATTGGCCCCCATCTCCAGGATCGTCGGCGCATTTCCCTGGCGGACGACCACCAACTTGTCGGCAGGCAGGTCGCGCAGGGCCTGGGTGGAGCCGTCGGGCCAGGTGAGTTCGAGCAGGTCCACCCGGGTCTGGCCGCCCAGGCCGAAGTGGGCCCTCAGGTCGTTGTGCGACAGGTAGCTGGCCGCGCCGTTGATGGTGCGCCACTGGTGCTGGCCGCCGGCCACCAGGTGCAGGCGGGTACCCGCGCCGTCGCGGTTGACCTGGGCGCCAAAGACCTGCACGGTCAGCCAGTGGTTGGCGGTAGGGGTGTCATTGCGCAACAGGGTGGGCAGGTCGTTGAGGGCGCTGACGTAGACGTCCATGTCGCCGTCGTTGTCGTAGTCGCCAAAGGCCGCGCCGCGATGCACTTTCTCCAGCTTCATGCCAGGGCCAGTGTCGAGTACTTCGGTGAACCTGCCCTTGCCCTGGTTAAGGAAGAACTGGTTGCGCTGGCGGTAGGAACTGCCGGTGGGCACCTGGTCCACCTGGGGGTACACATGGCCGTTGGCCACGAAGAGGTCGAGGTCGCCGTCCCGGTCGAAATCGGCGAACTTGGTGCCCCAGCCGAGGAAGTTGAGGGTGGAGGCCGCCAGTCCCTGCTGGGAAGTGACGTCGGAGAATCGGTTGTTGCCCTCGTTGCGGTAGAGGGTGTTGCTCTCGCGGAAGAAGTTGGTCTTGTGCAGGTCGGCGTCGCCGTCGTTGTCGCAGTCGCCGGCGTCGATCCCCATGCCAGCCTCCTCGTCCCCCTCGCCGTTGTAGGCCACTCCGGCCTCCATGGCGATGTCGGTGAAGGTGCCGTCGCCGTTGTTGTGGAAAAGCAGATTGGGGGTTTCGTCGTTGGCGACGTAGAGGTCCATGTGGCCATCGAGGTCGAAGTCCTCCGGCACCACACCCAGGCCGTAGTATTCGCTGGCCGCGGCGATCCCCGAAGGACCGCTCACGTCGGTGAAGCGCAGGTTGCTCTCGTTGCGGTAGAGCGCGTCTGCAGCCCCTGGCATGCCCTTGGGGCCGCAGTAGACCTGGACCCCGCCCATGAACACGCAGGTTTTCTTCTGGGTGGCCGCGTCGGGCATCCTGTCCAGGTCAAAGATCACGTAGTTGGTGACGTAAAGGTCCAGATCCCCGTCGTTGTCGTAATCGAAGAAGGCAGCGCTGGCACTATAGTCGTCGCCGGCCACCCCAGCCTGGGCGGAAATATCGGCGAAGCGGCCCTTGCCCTGGTTGTGGTAGAGGGTGTTGGGGCCCCAGTTGGTGATGTACAGGTCGTGCCAGCCGTCGTTGTCGATGTCCCCCACGGCTGCCCCCCCGCCCCAGCCAGGGTCGCCCACCCCGGCCTGGGCGCTGATATCGGCGAAGCGGCCTCCCCCCTCGTTGCGGTAGAGCATGTCGCCCGGCCCGGACCGCTGCTGGTAGGTCTCGAAGGTGGCGCCGTTGACCGCGTAGAGGTCCAGGTCGCCGTCGTTGTCGCAGTCGATGAAGGCGGCGCCGCTGCCGTGGGATTCGACGATGTAATTCTTTTCCTGACCGCCAAAGGTGTTGCGCAGGGTGATGCCGGCGGCGGCGGTCTGGTCGGTGAAGCGCACCTGGGCCAGCGCCGGGAGGGCCAGGAGGAGCGGAAGGAATGGAAGGAGAAGCATGGGGATCGACAGGGTGGCAATAAGGGGGGGTGGGACGGACTCGCCATCCCACCCCCGCGGAAATGCGCGAAAGCGCAGGTCAGTTGACCATCTGCATCAGGCGCTGGGTCATGGAACCCTCCTGGGTGAGGGCGTAGACGATGACGTTGACTGCCATCTGCAACTGCCGGGTGGTGTCGCCGCCGTAGAGCTGGTTGCCCCAGCCCCAGCCGCCCATGCCCGGCTCGACGCCGGCCAGCCTTCCTTTGACGAAATATCCCATCATGTAGTTCCAGGCGACCACCCCGAACTTGCCCTGGCCCATGGAGGGGGGATAGCCCGAGGTCATGCCGCCCTTGATGTCGAAGAAGGAGGAGAAGATGGGGTGGTTCTCCGGCAGGCGCTCGCTCCAGAAGTCGCGGCCGTTCACCAGCCCGCCGTACTTCTCCAGGGCCTCGAACCAGATTT
>VGJS01000198.1 GCA_016867395.1 Candidatus Handelsmanbacteria bacterium | reverse complement strand
GCCAAAGGTGTCCATGTTACCGTCGAACATGTTCTGGGGCTCTCGCGCCAGCAGGCCGTTGGCAAAGGAACCTCCCCGCGCCAGGGTGCCGATGCTGATATTGTCGCCCACCCCCACTACTTCCACCTCGGCCAGGGCCGCATCTGGGCTGGGCTCGTCGGCGGTGATGCGAATGAACTGCACCACCCGGAAACTACCCTCGAGTTCGGCGTTCACGCCCAGGCCCTCCTCGAGTACGTAGGTGGTGTCGCGGCGGCAGCCGCCGGCGATCTTCGGCAGGGCTCCCTCTGGGCCACTGGCGCAATCCGCCCCGGTAAGGAAAAAGGAGACCAGGGTGTCGGCATTGGGCTGAGTGGTGCGGTAGGCCACCTCGTACTTGAAGACGTCGTCGCTGACCTGTATGCGGGCCCCGGTAGCCGTGTACACGCTGAACTGCCTGAAGGGGCGGGCGCCCTCCTGATCGGGGAAACGCAGACGGATCCCCTTGACCAGGACCGCTCGCCCCAGATCGATCTCCACCACCCAGCTAGAAGGGTCGTCGGCCGGATTGGGCTTCCAGAAGGTCCGCACATCGCCGTCGATGATCCGCTGGGCGTTCTGGGCGTTGCTGCCGGCGTTCCAGATTCCCCCGGGCACCTCGCCACGCTTCTGGGTGGGGTGGGTGAAGAGAGCAGCATCGCGCAGCGGGTCGATGTTCTTGCGGTACTTGACCAACTGCAGGGAGCCCTGGGGCAGGACCTCCACCACCCCGGCAGGGATCTGCCAGGTCCGCCACTCTGCCGGAGTGTCGAAGGTAAACTCCTCGCTTCTGACCCCACCGGCGGCCAAAAGTAGGGCCAGGCCGAGGGACTTTGCCTTGTTTGTCATCGCCTGCGCTCCCTTCAGTACGCAATTCCCACCGGCTGGGCCCGGCGAAACTGTCCGCGCTCTGAGTCTATGACCAGCACCATCAGATAGAGCCCCGGCTGCAGGGGCTGGTCCTGGGCGTCTCGGCCGTCCCAGACCAGACGCTGAGGCCCGGCGCCCTGTAGCCCCACCTCTGCCTCGGCCCGGCGCACCCCGTCCAAACTGTAAACCTGCAAGCGCACCGGCAAGGGCGTGGGCAACCCGAATAGAGTATAGGAGAGGACGAGTTGGTCGTTGATCCCGTCGCCATTAGGGGTGAAAACCTCTCCCTGCAGGCGTAGTTCCTGGATGACCTCCCCATCCCCTTCCTTCTTCCCAAGCACCTGCAGGCTGTTGGTGTTGACCAGGGCCGTGACATCCCCGGCCTCCACCTGTTGGGGGAACCCCCCGCCCTGGGCGTCGAAGACCTCTGACTCGAAAGTATTGGCCAGCAGAAAGATCTCAGCGCCAAAGGTCACCCTGAGGGGGCTGTTGGCGCTGCGGACCACCCGGCGGGGAAGGTGGACCACCAGTTCCCCGCTCTCTTCCTCCACCCCGGAGGGAGCCACCTCGACCAGGGGATCGCCCATCTCCAGGCGCTGGAACTGGGACCGGCTGCCGGCCTTTATACGCACCGCGTCGAAACCCTGCTGGCCGGCGCCGCTGAACTGGGCCTTCAGGTCGTAGGTGAAATCCACCCTCTCACCTAGGGCGACCCTGGTCAGACCGGCCGCCGGGCTCGGATCGTCGAGCCTTGCCACTTCCCCCTGCACCTGCTCGGCCAGGGGCGGCGACATCTCGAGCCACAAGGAGTCCAGGCGGACGTAATCGGCATAAGCCTGGCTCTCCAAGGTGATCCGCACCTGCAGATACCGGCCCCGTTGCAGGGGAGCCTGCACCCCGGACTGAGTGAGGGGGAAGGACCAGTAGGTCCAGTTCTGGTTGTCATAGCCCACCGAGGCGCGCAGCCCGGGCTTGCCCTCCTGGGTCACCCCGTCCGTGGTCTGGTCCGGTTTCTTCAGTTCTTTTTCGTAGCGTTCGCGGCTGACCACCCGCTCGCCGCCGGTGTCGGTGTATTCGTGGTACACATTGGGATCCTCGTCGCGGCCACTGCGCACCTCCACCCGGACATAGGCCTGGGCCTCCGGGGCTTCGACCACCTGATCACCTACCCGTCGCATTGGCGTGGCGCTCCAGAAGAGCCGCCCGAAGTTCCACTCCCGGCCCAGGTCACTGATCTTGGTGGTGTAATATACCCGCCTGGGCACCCCTTCCCCGTGGAGCACGAACTCCCCGAAGGTCCCCAGTTGTACCTCGGCGCTCCACGTGCCCCCCTGAAGGGTGAGGTCGTCGATGGAGACGTTGCGCTTGAAGCGCAAGAAGCGCACGTATTGCTTGGGGAACTCCAGCTTCACCTGCTTGTCGAAGTTCTGCGGGATATCGCCGATCAGGGTCTGCAGCCGGTGGTAATCGTTGTCTCCCTGCTCCTTGGCGAGTACGGGGTCGGCCTCGGCGGAGATCGAGACCTCAAAGGCCTTGACGATGTCCTCGGAGAGTGGGGTGCCATCGGCCCGGAAACCGCGCGGCGGGGTGAAGAAGCCAAAGCTCTCGGCCGGCACCGGCACCCCCACGTCGAGAGTGTACCATTCGCTCTCGTTGCCGCGCGAGACCGGCGGGCTGTAGGAGAGGCTGTCCCCGTCCACCCACTCGGTGGTCAGGACCCCCGCCGAGAACCAATAAAAGCCGTTGGCCGCTCTCCAGATCCGGGGCAACTCCCCGTCCACGTAGC
>VGJS01000197.1 GCA_016867395.1 Candidatus Handelsmanbacteria bacterium | reverse complement strand
TTTCCCGTGATCTGCTTGAAGCGATCACATAGGAGGCTCGCTGTGGCGCGAAGGGTTTTGGATGGTAGCTTAGTGTGCTTTGCCTTGACGCCAAATTCCCGATCCACCTGTCCCTTCAGCCGCCTGTACTCAGAGGATGCTTTGAGGCCGTAGATGACGACCTTCGCCATCTCGTCGTCCCGCTTTTCGCGGTCCATCAAATCCATTGCAGTTTTGGGGATACGCGACAGGGCGTTGGGGGCTCCCTGACCTTTTGCGCGCTTCTTTGCCTGTTTTTCATCACTGCGTAAGCGTTTCTGTCCCGCTATTTGTATCTTGGCGTGCACGACGGCGCACGCCATCCAGATGATATCGTTATCGGTGCCTTTAAGCGCTTTGATCTCATCTGTAATACTGCGACTAGTAACTCTCTTCTTCCTTCCGATAGGGGCCTGTTCCAAGGTTCGTAGTTCAGCTTGGACTCGCGCAACAAAAGCATTGGTAAGAAGAGTCATCCCCTGGCTCGTGTTGGGCATGGGTGTTCCTCCAAGCGGCTGTGTCAGCGGCGATCAGTGAAACTGGGGTATCTGCTTACAGCTTGACGATACGCAGCATCGTCGACAAATCGCCCGCTCGTTAGATGGGCGTTAGATGGCAAAGAAAAACGGCCAAAAGGGCTCTCGCTTTGTCTTGCGCTAACTCCTTCTGGCCATTACCCTTGAGTCTGGTGGAGCAGATCGGGATCGAACCGACGACCTCAAGCTTGCAAAGCTCGCGCTCTCCCAACTGAGCTACTGCCCCGTCACTCTTTGGCGGGTTCTCCGGCGGGCTTTTTCTCGAAACTTAGGAGGATGGTGGAGGCGATGAAGAGGGAGAAGAAGGTGAACCCGAGGATGTCGGCCCGGAACTGGTCAAAGACTTCGCCCACCGACGGGATCACGTACCCGCCCAGGCAGATCAAGTACAGGACAATGCTGCAAAGCTGCACTTTTTCAAGGAAGAACCTGCTTTTGACCCAGGCCATAAAACCCTTTTGGCGGCGGGAAGCAACAACCAACAATTAAAAATATCCACGAACAGAGTTTGCGTCAACCAGCGGAGGGAACGATGTCCGATCCAGTGATTGTCAGCGCGGTGCGCACCGCCATCGGCAAGTTTGGCGGCGGCTTGCAGGAGGTGCCGGCGCCCACCTTGGGGGCAGTGGTGCTCCGCGAGGCATTGGCCCGCTGCGGGACAGAAGCCGCGCACGTGGATGAGGTGATCATGGGGATGATCTACCAGGGGGGGCAGGGGCCCAACCCGGCCAGGCAGGCCGCAGTGCAGGCCGGCATCCCCTACGCAGTGCCGGCGACCACCATCAACAAACTCTGCGGCTCGGGGCTGAAGGCCATCGCCCTGGCGGGCCAGGCTGTCGCCCTGGGCGAGGCCGAGGTGATCGTCGCCGGGGGTATGGAGAGCATGAGCCGGGTGCCGCACGCCCTGCTCAATTCTCGCTGGGGCGAGCGCCTGGGCCACGGCAAACTGGCCGATCTGATGCTGATGGACGGGCTGTGGGACTGCTTCTACGACTGCCACATGGGGATGACCGCCGAGAACCTGGCTACCCAGTACGGGATTTCCCGCACCGAGCAGGACCGTTTCGCCGCCCAGAGCCAGGCCCGGTACCAACAGGCGGTGGCAGCCGATCTTTTTGCCGGAGAAATCGTGCCGGTGCCAGTGCCCCAGCGCAAGGGCGAGCCCCTGCTCTTCGCGCAGGACGAACATCCCCGCGCCGATTCCACCGCCGACAAGCTGGTCAAGCTGCCACCGGCCTTTAGGGAAGAGGGCACCGTGACCGCGGGCAATGCCTCTGGTATCAACGATGGGGCCGCCGCAGTAGTGGTGATGTCGGCGAATGGGGCCAGACAATGCGGGCTAAAGCCCCAGGCCCATCTGCGGGCCGCCGCTGCTGTGGGTGTGGACCCGGCGGTGATGGGCATTGGCCCGGCCCCGGCCATCCGCCGGCTTTTGGACAAGGCGGGGATGAGGCTGGACCAGATCGACCTCATCGAGGTGAACGAGGCTTTTGCCGCCCAGGTGCTGGCCGTGGGCCGCGAACTGGACTGGGACGAGGAGCAGGTCAACGTCAAGGGCGGGGCCATCGCCCTGGGCCACCCAGTGGGGGCCAGCGGCGCGCGCCTGCCAGTGACCCTGCTGGCGGAGCTGGAGCGTCGGCAACTGCGCTGGGGCATCGCCGCCCTGTGCATCGGCGGGGGCATGGGCATCGCCGCCCTCTTCGAGCGGGTCGATTGAGGCAAGGGGGGTAGCCCCCGTGCCAGGAAGCTTCAGACCAGCTCGAGTTCCACCTCTTCCTCGCCTTCGCCCTTGTGCTCGATATCCGCAGCCTCCCGCTCCTGGGCCTTCTCCAGCACTTGCAGGTTCCGCACTTGGATCTCCATTAAGCTGTGGGGCTACTGATCCTCCCCCTGCCACGAATAGCTGCGCAGCCGGCCTGTCACCAACACCGGTCCTTAAGCAGGCCGCTGGCGGCGTACTTGGCCTGCTTGTGCCAGAGGACGATGTTGAAGAAGGAGGCCACCTCCTGCCACTCGTTGTTGCCGTCGCGGTAGGAGTGATTGACGGCCAGGCGGGCTACTACGTGCAGGGCGCCGCTCTCGCTTTGGCGCAGCTCTGGGTCCTGAACCAGGCGGCCTGCGAGGGCTGCCTGATTGATGCTGGGCATTCTGATTTCA
>VGJS01000196.1 GCA_016867395.1 Candidatus Handelsmanbacteria bacterium | reverse complement strand
GCCAGGGGGAAGAGCAGCTTCTCCTGCTCCATCCACTGCCGGCGCAGGATGACCAGCAGGCAGAGGGTGACGAAGTAGAGGGAGACGATGAACAGGCTCCAGGCCAGCAGCGGGGGCAGCCAGGTGTCCCAGGGCAGTCCCTCCTCCCTGGCCCCACCCTCAAAGAGCTTCCAGGTGGCCGTCGGGTCCTTGGGCACCAGCCAAGGGGGCAGGTGGGGCAGGATCTGGAGCAGCCAGCCGTTCTCCGGGGTGGCGTAGTAGAAGAAACCCCCCATCAGGGGGATGAGATTCATGGTGAAACCCCAAGAGGGGATGGCCGCGGCTATGCCCATCATCACGTAGGCGCAGGCCAGTTCGCCGGCCGCAAAGGGCCGCAGTCGCAGGAAGCGCAGCAGGGGGTTGAGCAAGAGGCTGAAGAGGAAGAGCAGGAAGAGCGCCGCTCCGGCCGAGAAATCCGCCGCCAGGGGGGAGCCGCGCAGTACCAGCACCCCGTAGGGCTCGCCGATGGCAATGGCCAGGCACCCGGTACCGCCGAGGGCCAGGGCGCGGGGGGTGACGCCCCGGCGCGGGGGGGAGGGCTGGAAGGTCATGGCGCAGCTATCAATAAGGAATTGTGGACCCGGGGTCAATCTCCCTTGACGCGGGCCGGGGTTTCGCCAATATTGCACTGCCGTCGCCATCGACCCCACGCCACCAACTCAGGAGGAAGCCCCCCCTATGGAATTGGTCTCGCGCCAGCGCATTCTCGAATACACCGCCGCCTACAGCGGTGAGCGGTTTCCCGACGGACGGCCCAGGGTGGCCGACGATATCGTCGAAAGGATGAAGAAGGTCACCACCGAGGAGGCCTGGGGCACCCTGCACGGGCACGGGTACCGCATCCAGTACGAGGGCAACTGGTTGATCCTCCACCCCGAGCAGACCCTCTCCGGACGGGCTGTCACCGCCCGCTTCGTGCCCACCCGGCCAGACCTCAACGACGTGATCAACGAAGAGGGCAAGGCCAACAACCGCATCGGCGGTCAGAACTCCTGGGTCATCGACACCCTGGTCAAGGGCGATGTGCTGGTGATCGAACTCTTCGGCAAGATCACCGACGGCACCTTCATCGGCGACAATCTGGGCACCTCCATCGCCTCCAAGACCGGCGGCACCGGCCTGGTCTGCGACGGGGGCATCCGCGACACCCAGCGGGTGCGCAAGCTGCCCATCAACGTCTTCTGCCGAGGCATCGATCCCACCGGCATCGCCAATGTCACCATCACCGAGATCAACGGCCCGGTGCGTATCGGCCAGGTGACGGTCATGCCCGGCGATGTGGTGCTGGGCACCTCCTCGGGTCTGGTCTTCATCCCCCCCCACCTGGCCAAGGACGTGGTGGAGCAGTCCGAGAGCACCCGGCTGCGCGACTACTGGGGCAAGTGGTGCCTGCGCGAGGGCAAGTACACCCCAGGGGAGATCGACCGGGCCTGGACCGAGACCATGACCGCCGAGTTCGAGGCGTGGAAGAAGACCGTCGACATGGACGATCTGGAGTACTGAGAAGAGGATGGCGGTGCGCATCATCGACGCCCACGTCCATGTGCTGGACAACTACACCCCCATGGCCCCTTTCGAGGACACGGGCCGCTACGACCGCCTGCTCAAGCTGATGGACGAGTGCGGGGTGGAGAAGGCTCTGATGCTGCCGGTGGTGGCGCCTTTTTCGCCGCGCAACAACGAGGAGTGCGCCGCCTGGGCCAGGCAGCATCCCGACCGTCTGGCGGTCATGGCCGACGTGCCCCTGGACCAGCCCGAGGCCCCGGAGCGCATCCGCCGGGCGCGGGAGGAGTTGGGAGCCGTGGCCATCAGTTGCTACCCGGCCAAGTCCCCCCTGGACTGGATGCTGGAACCCTCCTATGAGGGGGTGTGGGCGGCCTTTGCCGACACCGGACTGGTGAGTAACCTGCACGTCACCCCACCCAGCTACAAGGCCTTCTTCGCCCTGGCCAGGCGCTATCCGCAGATCAAGTTTGTTATGAACCACTTCGGCCTGGTGGGCAAATCCCCCCCTGCCGATCCCCAATGCGGCGGGCTCTTCGAGGCTGCGACCTTGGCCAATGTTTTTGTCAAAGCCTCGGCCTTCTACGCCATCGCCGAGACCCCCTGGGATATACGCTGTCCGCAGGCCATGAAAACCTTTGCCAGGGTGCTCGAAGGGCTGGGGCCCGAAAAGCTGCTGTGGGGGACCGACTGGCCCCCCTCCAGCCGAGGGCTGACCTACCGCCAGAATCTCGAGATCGTCCGCACCATCCCCGGTCTGGGCGTAAAGGACCTGGAACTCATCCTGGGCGCCAACACTGCCCGGGTCTTCGGGGTCTGAAACAAAAAGAGCGGGGCGGGCCAACGGCCCGCCCCGCGGCAAACCCACTCTCAACTCCACAACCGCTCGTGGGCCCGTTCCTCGTTCCACTGGTCGGTGGGCTCAAAGTACCCCGGGTCCTTGGGGTCGGGGTGCTGGCGGATCAGCTCCTCGTTGAGCCCGTCAAAACCCAGACCCGGCTTCTCGGGCACCGCGATGTGGCCGTCCTGGATGAGGGGATCGGGCAGGCCCGTCACCAGCCGGCTCCACCAGGGCACGTCCACCGAGTGGTTCTCCAGCACCAGAAAGTTCTCCGTGGCCGCGGCGCAGTGGACACTGGCCAGGGCCGCCACCGGGGACATGGCCATGTGCATGGCCA
>VGJS01000195.1 GCA_016867395.1 Candidatus Handelsmanbacteria bacterium | reverse complement strand
GCCCGGCGCGCCTACCTTTGGCCCATGACCTCCCTCGCCCCGGAAAAATCCCCCGCGGGAAAAGCGATCTCGCTGGTGGACAGCGACGTCCACAACTACCCCGACTCCATCGCCGACCTTTTGCCCTTTCTGCCGGCCCGCTGGCAGGTCTACGTCCGCCAAGCGGGCTTCACCAACCCCTCGGTCTCCCATTACCCCAAAGTGTTTTCCCAAGCCGCCCGCCGCGACGCCTGGCCCCCCGGCGGCAGGAAACCCGGCAGCGACCCGGCCTTTGCCCGGCAGCAACTGCTCGACGCCTGGGATATAGACTACGCTATCCTCAATCCGCTCTACGGCCTGTGCGCGGTCCACAACCTCGACCTGGGCAATGCCCTGATGCGGGCGGTGAATGACTGGACCGCCGCCTGCTGGCTCGACCATGACCCGCGCTGGCGCGGCTCCATCGTCCTCAACCCCCACGACCCCGAGGCCGCGGCCGGGGAGATCGCCCGCCTGGCCGGAGACCGCCGCTTCGTGCAAGCCCTGCTGCTGGTGCGCTCCCACGCCCCGTACGGCCGGCGGCAGTTCCAGCCCATCTTCCGCGCCGCCTGCGAAGCGGGACTGCCGGTGGGCATCCACTTTGGCGGCAGCGGCCAACCCATCACCCCCTGCGGCTGGCCCTCCTACTACATCGAGGACCACACCGGCATGTCCCAGGCCTTCGAGGCCCAGGTCATTAGCCTGGTCTGCGAGGGGGTCTTCGAGACCTTCCCCTCCCTTGAGGTGGCCCTCATTGAGGGGGGCTTCGCTTGGATTCCGGGCCTGATGTGGCGCCTCGATAAGAACTACCGCGGCCTGCGCAGCGAGGTGCCCTGGCTGCGCAAACTGCCCAGCGAGTACATCCTGGAGCGCTTCCGCGCCACGACCCAGCCGATCGAGGAGCCACCCGAGCCCAAGCATCTCCTGGCCCTCATCGAGATGATCGGCCGCGAGAACTTTCTGATGTTCGCCAGCGACTATCCCCACTGGGATTTCGACGCCCCCGACCACGCCCTCCCCCCCGCTATCCCCGCCCCGCTGCGCCGCCGCATCTGCGCCGACAACGCCCTGTCCTTCTATGGCCTCGCGGGCGCATGACATCGGCGCGGCCGCCGATTTCGCCCCCGGCCTCCTGCGCCGGGTGGATGTGGAGGGCCGAGCCCTGGTGGTCCTGTGCCGGGGCGAGGAATTTGTGGCCCTGCGCGACCTGTGCCCGCACCAAGGCGCACCCCTCTCGGCGGGGGAACTGGGCGGTACCCCGCTCCCCTGCCAGCCCGGCGAGCCCATCCAGTACGGCCGGATAGGCGAGGTGCTGACCTGCCCCTGGCACGGCTGGGAGTTCGACGTGGGCACCGGCCGGGCTCTGGCCCACCCCCAGGCCCGGGTGCGCGTCTACCCAGTGCGCCGCGAGGACGGGCGGCTGTGGGTCGAGTTGAGTTGAATCTGCTAACTGGAAAAAGGAAGATGAGCGTCTCGGGAATCGAAGCCCTGACTTACTACGGCAATCCCATCGACACCAGCCCCGCCGGCTTCGGCGAACTGCGCCGCTCCGACGCGGCGATGGACGACGTGGCCGAGTTGTGCCGGCGCATAGAGGAGGACGGCTATCTCTTTCTGCCCGGCCTGCTCGACCGCGAGGAGGTGGCCGCTGCCCGCCAGGAGGTGATGGACCGGCTCCAGGCCGCCGGCATCCTCGACGGGCGTTATCCCGCGTACGAAGGGGTAGTCAAGCCCGACCACACCATTTCCTTCATGCCCCAGCTTGCCAAGGGCAACCAGCCCCTGATGAAACTGCTTTACGAGGGGGCAATGATGGACTTCTACCGGCGTTTCCTGGGCGGGCCGGTGCGCCACTACGACTACACCTGGTTCCGCGCCAAGACCCCCGGCACCCGCACCGCCACCCAGCCCCACTACGACGTGGTGTATATGGGCCGGGGCACCCGCCGGCTCTACACCTCCTGGACCCCGCTGGTGGACGTGCCCTGGGAGATGGGCGGGCTGATGGTGCTGGAAAACTCCCACCGCCAGGACCAGGTGGTCAACACCTACGGCCAGACCGACGTGGACGCCTATTGCGAGGAGGGCAATGCCAGGGAAATGGTGGAGGCGGCCCGCAGCGCCGGCCGCGAGCTGACCCCGGAGGAGCGGCAGCAGATCCGCTGGAACTCCACCGGGTGTTTCTCTCCCGACGCCATCGCCGCCCGCAGCGAGCTGGGCGGCCGCTGGCTGAGCGCCGAGTACCAGATGGGCGATCTGCTGGTCTTTGGCATGTACACCCTGCACGCCAGCACCGACAACCACACCGACCGCATCCGCATCTCCTCGGACTCGCGCTACCAGCTCGCCTCGGAGCCGGTGGACGACCGCTGGATAGGCGAGGATCCGCCCATCCACGGCATCCGCGCCAAGCGGGGGATGGTCTGCTGAGCCGGCCTCAGTTGGCCAGGGGATCTTCGTGGACGTACGACAGGGCCCGGTACTTGCCGCCCAGGGAATAGAGCGCCCGCTGCCAGGCCTGCTCCGGCTCGGTGGAGAAGACCAGGTCCGCCGAGCCGGGCGCCAGGACCCAAAAACCCATCGCCACCTCGTTCTCCAACTGTCCCGCGCTCCAGTTGGCAAAGCCCAGGTAGAAGCGCAGGGCCGGCTGCTGCGGGTCCATCAGCGCCCCGTGGGACCGCAGGGCCTCCAGGTCGCCGCTGGCGTAGAGGTCCTCAAAGATGG
>VGJS01000194.1 GCA_016867395.1 Candidatus Handelsmanbacteria bacterium | reverse complement strand
CGCTCTGCTCAACGCCACCGGCGACAGCCTGATCCTCACCGGGAATCCCGAGTACGTGGGTCCAGGGCGCTTCGTCTTCCGGGCCATCGACCCGCTGGACCCCGAGAACCTCTTTGCCCGACTGACCCTCGACATCACCTCCGCAGCGGAACTACCCCCGGTGGTGACCCCCGCGGAACTGGCCATCTGCCTGACCCCGCCGGGGATCACGCCAGCCCGGCCGGTGTACACCGCAGACCTGGACGACCTGCTCGACGACCCGGACAACACCGACAGCGAGATCCGCTGGGAGCATCCCTTCACCACCCTGAGTGTCATCGAGATCGACGCCGATCACGTGCTGCGGGTCTCCGAGCCGCTGCCCAACGGTTTTGTCGGCTACGAGGAGACCCGCCTGCTCGCCACCGACCCCGGGGGGCAGACCACCACCCTCAAGCTGCGGATCTACTCCTCCGACCGCACCCCCATCGCCGGGGGCCTGCCCGACCTCTTCTTGGAGCGGGGGGAGATCCACGACCTCATCGACCTGGACGAATACTACTGCGACTGCAACAACCTCGATGAGGAGATGCGCTGGGAGGTGGACCTGGGTGGCCGGAGCATCTTTGGCGGTTCCTTTGCCGTCCCCGACTTCCAGGGCCGCATCGACCCCCTCAGCCACCGCCTGAGCCTGGAGGTGGGACCCACCGCCGATTTCCGCACCGAAACCCTGGTCTTCCGCGTCACCTCGGTGCCCGAGGGGATTTCCACCGTGGACACCATGCTGGTGACCATCGGCGACGACGGGCCGCAGCCGGGGGAGAGCTTCCAGATCCTGCCCCTGGGCGCCCTGGAGGTGGGGGTCAACGAGTTCTTCAACGTTTCCCTCGACGAGTACGTGGTGGAGGGGGAAGGGGCGTCCAAAGGCGACCTCACCTGGACTGTTACCCGGACCGGGGGGGAGTTCACCCTGGTGCAGGTGGACACCGCCAGGGTGATGCAGATCTTTGGGCTGGCCTCTGGCACCGACACCCTCACTGTGGCTGCCCAGGACCAGGAGGGCAACCGCCAGAGCATGAGCGTCACCGTGCGGGTGCTGGGCCAGAACGAGACCATCCTGCTCCAGGCCATCCCCGACATCCAGTTCATCGTCAAGGTGCCCTTCACCGGGCTGCACCTCAACGAGTTCATCCTCGACCGGGACCAGCACCCCGACTCAGCCCTGGTGTGGACAGCCCGCAAGGTGGACGACACACCGCTGATCGTCAACGTGGCCGGGGACTCGGTCTTCGCCGCCGCCCAGGTAGTCTCCCAGACCACGGTGGTCTTCGAGGTGCTGGACCTGCTCAACAACGCGGTGGGCCGCGACACGGTGCGGGTCTTTGCCAACGACCCCTCCACCGCCGCCCGTCCCCTCAAGGACCTGCCGCCCATCACCATCACCAGCGCCCAGGTGGACAGCTCGATCTTTCTCAACGACTACCTGCCCGACGGGGTCTCCCGCGCCAAGGTGCGCTGGTCGGTCTCGGGGCAGCGGATCAGCAGTCCCTTCATCGACCCGCGCGAGCCCCACGAGTTGCACCTTCGGGCAGTGGGCGACAGCGTCGGGGTGGACACCCTCCGCTTTGTCGCCGACCTGGGCGGGGGGTACACCGCGGTGGGGGCCATGCTGGTGACCATCACCGAGCCGGTGGATTCCACCACCCTGCACCTGGACCTGGTGCCCAACCCCTTCAATTCGGAATTCATCGACGTCTTCATCGTCGCCAGACGCCTCCTGGCCGGTACCCCCAACGTGTTCCGCTCCTTCGAGGGCAGCGACAGCACCGTGGCGGTGCGCCAGATCGAGCAGGACTTGCCCAAGCGCGGGGCCCTGATCTGGACCGGCAGCGTGCGGCTGCGGCCCCTGGCGGCCGGGACGATCTTCTTTACCGCACAGGCCAAGACCTCGCTGGGCACTGACCTGCGGGACACCGCCTCGGTGGCGGTGGCCGGGGTGGTGGCCGGCAAGCCGGTGGCCCTCGAGCACGGGGGGGCCGCCCTCTGGCTGTCTCCGGGAGCGGCGTCCGGCACACCAACCGTAATAATGCGCACCACCGGGCCCCCAGAGGGAGTTGGGGCAGCCAAACCGGCTGGGGGGCTGGCGTTGCGCCGCCGCATCGAGCTGTACCCCGCGGGGCTGGAACTGGCTGGGGAGGGTATCCTCAGCGTGGCCCTGGGGCCGGATGAGGCCCTGTACCACCAAAGGGGCAATGACTGGGCACCGGTGGCGGGCCAGCGCATCAGCCACCTGGGGACCTACGCGGTAATGGCCGGCGGGGAGGGGGAGGCCGTCCCCCAGGTGCTGCCCCGATACGCCTGGCTGGGGGCCAACTACCCCAACCCCTTCAACCCCGAGACCCTGATCCCCTTTGCCCTGGACGCGGAAGGCCCGGTCAAGCTGGCGGTGTACAATCTGTCCGGGCAGCTGGTGCGGGTGCTGGTAGACCAGCGCCTGCCCTCCGGCCAGCACCTGGCGCGCTGGGATGGCTTCACCGACGCGGGGGACAAGGTGGGCAGCGGGGTGTATCTCTACCGCCTGGAGGTCGGCGGCCAGGTACAAAGCCGAAGGATGAGTCTGCTCAAATAAGGAGGAAAGCGTATGGCGAGGTACTGGATGGCGCTGGGCCTGGCCCTGTGGGTGGCCGGGTGCGGCGGCGGCAATGGCCTGGGACCGGGGGAGGCGCGGAAAAGGGAGGACAAGGTCAAGGATACCCTGCCCGTGGCTTGGAGCCATTACCAGAGT
>VGJS01000193.1 GCA_016867395.1 Candidatus Handelsmanbacteria bacterium | reverse complement strand
GGGGTGGGGCCCGGCTGGGAGGAGGAAGGAGAGAAGGAGGGGGGCGATCTGCCCCTGGAGTTGGGGTACTGAGGAGGCAGGGCTAGCGGCAGCGCCCGAAGGAGCCAGAGTCGCAGATGCGGCCGTCAATCCAGAGGGCCCCGGCAAGGTTCACCCCCTGTAGGTCGAGGGTATCCAGGGTGGCCCCGGTGAAGTCGGCGCCCTGGAGCTTGGCCCCGCCCAGGCGGGCGTCCTTGAGTTGGGCGCCCTGGAGCCGGGCCCCGCGCAGGTCGGCTTGTAGGAGCGAGGCGCCGTTCAACTGCGCCCCGCGCAGGTCGGCTCCTCGCAGGTCGGCCTTGACCAAGGTGGCCTCCTGAAGCTGCGCCTGCCGCAAAACTACCTCCGGCAGGTCGAGCTGGGCCAGGTTCTGCCGCCGCAGGTCGCAGCCGGCGCAGGCCCCCTGTGAGAGCAGGTGACTCCGGGCCTCGGCTCCGGCCAGGCCCAGAAGTGCGGGCGGGGCCTCGGCGGGGGGGGCGGCCACCAGCAGGGCCTCGGCCTCGACGGGCACCTCGGTGGACCACTCGGGTCCCTCCAGACGCAGGGCGCTGACCCAGATCCGCACCGCCCCCATCACTCCTGGCAGGAACCAAAACTCGAACTGGGCCAGTTCCCCCTCCCCGCTGACCAGATGGGCCTCGGTCTGAGCCCCCGACAGGACCAGCAGCCCCTCGGCCGGAAGGGCTGACTGGAGCTGCTGGCCGGGGAAGAGGCTGCCGGGTTGCAGGCTGCCCTCGACAAAGCGGGCCAAGGTCGGGTCAAAGCGCAGGTGAGCCGTCCAGTTGGCAAAGGGGGGCGCCTGGGCCAGGTGCAACTGCACCAGGCCCCGCTGGGTCTGGGGGTTCACCGCGGCTTCGCGTTGTCCTTGATCGCCCGGCTCGGGGTCCAGGTCGAGGACCAGCATCTGGGAGGAGGCCGGGGCGGCCAGGGCGAGGAGGGCCGACCCCAGGAACAAGCGCAGGGACTGCTGCCAGATCATCGGCATCTTTGTCTGAGTGAGGGGACAGCAGAAAGATACGTCGCCTGGGGCCGTATGCAAAACAAATTTGACAACCAGGCTGGGCCGGCAATCCCGGTCATCCCAAGGTGAAGACATTGCCCGACATCCCGGTGCAGTAGTCGATCAGCAGCCAGGCTCCCGCCGAGCCGAAGGCCCCCAGGGTCAGTCCGAGGAAGAAGGGCCGCAGCCGCAGGTAGAGCCGGGCCCCGCCGTACTTCAGGATCAACGCCTTGATGAGCCAAGCCACCGCCACCGAAAACCAGACGTAGTAAATGGGATGGGTCAGGCCCAGGGTCAGGCCGATGGGATGCAGGGGGAAGCCCACGTACCGGCCCTTAATCCAGGTGAGCAGGCCCATCAGCCCCGCGCCGATGCCCCCATAGCTTAGGTGCCACCACTGCGGGGGGCTGGGGTTGTTGAGGTTCTGGGTGATCCAGTCGCCAGCAAAGGTGGGCAGGCCGATGAACTGCCAGCCCACCAGGTTGATACCCCCGTAGGTATAGGCCAGGCGCAGCACCGTCCAGGCCGAGCCGGCCAGGGTGAGGGCGATGGCCAGGAACGCGGCCCAGAGGAGCGGGCGCGGCTGGAGTCCAGTCTCTTTGGCCACCTTAAGGCCGGTGGCCGCCGAGGCCATGACAAAGGTGCGGATATCGGCCGACCAGGCGAAGTTGAGGCCCAGGGTGGTCAGTCCGGCTCCGCCCACCGCAGCGCTGCCCAAGGCATTGGCGGTGAAGATGGGAGCGGCCACCGTGGCCCGGCCATAGGCCAGGCCGGTCTGGGAGACGATGCGGGCCAGGCCCACGAAGATCACCAGCGAGGAGAAGTAGAATACCAAGGCTGTGCCCAGGTTGAGGCCCGCGGCCACCAGCCACAGGCAGCACAGGAGCGAACCACCCAGGGCGCCCAGGGCCGCCACCCGGTAGGAAACCAGTTCCCCGCCCTCCTCCAGGGCCGCCGGCCTGCCCAGGGCCCGGCGGCCCACCTGGCGCAGGTGGCCGCGGGCGTTCCAGAAACAGGCTCCCACCAGGAAGAACAGGGCCCCCAGGGACAGGTGGGCCACGCTGGGGGTGGCCGGATCGGAAAAGGGCTGCGTCGGCCCGATGCTCCAGCCCAACAGCCTTTCCACCCCGGTGTGCAGGTGGGCCAGCAGCGCGAAGAACCACACTCCGAAAGAGACGTCGAGGCTGAGCAGGTAGGAGAGGCCGATCACCTCGAAGCGGGGGGTGAAGTTGAGCCAGACGGAGTTGCGCAACAGGGGCAGGGAACTGCTGAGGGAGATGGAGGGGATGTAACTGAAATAGGCGTGCAGGGCGTTGAGGGAATTGACCAGGGCTGGAAGGGCTGCCCCCAGCCAGGTCAGGGGGTTGCGCAGCAGGGGCGGCAGGGGGCCGGGTTCCTCCTGGGCGCTCAGTTCGAGGGGCAGGATGGCCAGGGGGAAGAGCAGTTTCTCCTGCTCCATCCACTGCCGGCGCAGGATGACCAGCAGGCAGAGGGTGACGAAGTAGAGGGAGACGATGAACAGGCTCCAGGCCAGCAACGGGGGCAGCCAGGTATCCCAGGGCAGTCCCTCCTCCCTGGCCCCACCTTCGAAGAGCTTCCAGGTGGCCGCCGGGTCCCGGGGCACCAGCCAGGGGGGCAGGTGGGGCAGGATCTGGAGCAGCCAGCCGTTCTCCGGGGTGGCGTAGTAGTAGAACCCCCCCATCAGGGGAATGAGATTCATGGTGAAACCCCAG
>VGJS01000192.1 GCA_016867395.1 Candidatus Handelsmanbacteria bacterium | reverse complement strand
CTGCGCGACGGCGTAGGTCTGGAGGGATTCTGAAGCGGCACCTGCGAGACCTGCGGCATCGCCGACTTCATCCTCCTCGCTGTGCTGCTCACCGAGGCCGGCATGGGCGAGTACTGGGACGACATCGAGCGGGAGGCCATGCACCGTCTCTTCCCCGGCCTCGACGAGCGGGTGCTGGCCATGCTGAAGGGCGGCTTCGAATGCGCCGCCCGCCCCAACGACCTCCTCACCTGGAAAGGCGCCGAGGGTTGCTGCATCGGCGGCGGTCTCCGCGCCCTGTACCTGACCTGGCGCTCGGCCCTCAGCGAGACCGCAGATGAGACGCGGGTCCACTCTGGGGTCTCCCGCCGCACCGCCCACACGCAAGTGACCGCGCACGAGCCCCGCCAGGGCCGCATCAAGGTCGAAGTCCTCACCCCCCGCCAGGTGGCCATTCGCCTGCCCGCCTACGCGCATCTCGAGGACAGCAGCGCCTGGGTGGATGGCAAGCCCCTATCGCCCCAATGGGAAAAGGGCTATACCCTCTTCCCCGCACTGAAGCCCGGGCAGAAGATCGCGCTGCGTTATCCCCTGCCGCAGCGCCGCCAGACCTACACCATCGCCGGTCATGAGTACACTGCCGACTGGCTGGGCAATGTGCTCATCGAGATCTCACCCCCTGGCAACCATCACCCCATCTACCGCCGTCGGCCCCAGTTGGAGGCGCCCCTGGTCGATACGGGAGCAATCTGGCGGGGAGCGACTGCTGCCTCGATCCTTTGGTAAATTGCGCGCGATACCTGGCTTAGTGCTGGGCGCTGTTTCTGCACATCGCGTTTGTGCTGTCTGAGGAGGTGGAGGGAAAACCCGCAACTACGTCCGGGAGTCTCTGACCATGCCGGACGAGGCCGAGCCCGTGGGCATTCTCTAGTCCACCCGAAACTTCAGCCTGAGCACCCGCTGCAGCTTGGGCTCGTACCCGTGGCCGAAGAAGCCAAAGATATACTCAAACGCCCCCTCGCCCGTCTGGACAAAACGCCCGTTCATGGCGCAGTGGTGGGTGGTGAAACCATTGCCCTCGTGGTCGCGCTGGACCAGGTGCTCCGGCTTCCAGGTGCGGCCCTGGTCAAAACTGCGGGCTATGTTCAGGCCGAAGAGGTCGTGTTCCGCCAACTCGTAATAGGTCCGCGAGTAGGGCAGCCGGCAACCGATCAGGAAGGAACCATCCGGCAGCACCAGCCCCGTACTAGTGGTGGCCCCGGTGCCGGGCAGGTTTGTCGCCTCCGGGGGTGACCAGGTCTCCCCCTCGTCGTCCGATACCGCGCGGAAGAACCAGGTGTCCGCCTTGCCGCCGCCGGGCACCCCGCGCCCCAGGCCCTCGCGGCCCCGGATGATGGAGACGAGTCGGCCCTCCGCTGTGTGGAAGAGGGTCTGCTCGTTGTACCCAGCCGGCTGCGCCGGGTTGTCGCGTATCGCCAGGTCCGGTTCATACGCCGAGGTGACAAAGCGCCAGATTTTCCCGTCGTCGTCGCTGAGCAGCACCCCGCAGCGCCAGTTCTCGCCCCGCTGGTCCAGGCCCCACATGGTGAAGACCAGCCGGCCCGATGGCAGTTGGAGACCCCCTTCGAGGAACTTCTCCCCCATGAAGACCCCCGGCGGCCATTCGACGATATCGACCGCGGACTCGCCCTTTTCCCGCCGCGCGTAAAGCATCATATAGTCGCGCATGGACATGTCGCGGTGGCGCGTTCCCTCCTCCCCTTCCAGCACCTGGTGGATGCCGGTGTAGAGCACGGTGCCGGTCCGGGTGCGGAAGAAGGGGCCAAAGCCGAAGCTCTCCCGTTTCAGATTTTTGACCCGAGGCCGGGTCACCAACTTGGGCGCACTCCAGGTCTCTCCCCCGTCTCGACTGTACACCACATGGTCGTGGGTGCCCACCCAGTCGTCCTCGCAGTAGTCCGCGATCAGGCTGTGACCAAAACGGCAGCTCAGCGCCCTGTCGTCCTCTTCGAACAACACCCCGCCGATCACGTCTTTATATCCTTGCTCCCGCAGATCTAGAAACGACTTTAGACCTGTAATGGTTACCTGGTTTCGTCTTTTCTCAGCCATGCAATCCCTCCCTACAGCCAGATACGTGCGGCAGACTCTGGCTTGACATCGGGATAAGATAGCAATTTTTAGCCCTACACCTCTTTGCCCACCGCTCTTCCACCATTGTGAGGACCCCATAGACCGCTGGCTGAAGGCTTCCCGCGACTTTATCCCCCGCTGGCTCGAATTCAAGATGCGGCAGTCCGAACAGCCCGGCTGCGCCCTCGCCCACCAGGACCGTCTGCTCCTCGAACTATCCGTCGGCTGCGCCGACCCTGTGTGCCTACATTGGCTGAGACAAATCGCCTGACGAAATTAGTGAGCAACGCCACGGGGGAAGGAGCTTCCAAAGGATGTCGCAAGCAGCCGTCAATGGCCTAGCTGGGCACCGAAAAGATCAACCTTCCTCACCCGACCCGTTGCCGGGAGCGGGGGCTAATGGCGAGGTGCTACCCCGGGCCCAACGTCGGCGTTTCAGCGCCGACTACAAGCGTCGTATTGTCCATGAGGCCGATCAATGCCGACAGCCCGGCCAGATTGGCGCGCTATTGCGCCGGGAAGGCTATACTCATCCCACCTGAGCTGCTGGCGGGGGCAACGGGAGCGCGGGGAGTTGGGCAGCTTACAGCGCGGCAAACCGGCGGCAGACCCAGCGTTAAAAGAGGTCGCCCGCTTGCAGCGGGAGGTTACCCGGTTGCAGGGGCGGCTGGAAAAGGCCGAAAAGATCATCGGGGTGCAAAAAAGACTCTGCGACCTA
>VGJS01000191.1 GCA_016867395.1 Candidatus Handelsmanbacteria bacterium | reverse complement strand
ATCTCTTCGCCGCCCGTGAAAGCCTGGACGAATACTTCCGCTTCAACAACGATTAAAGGAGGCATACCAGCCTGGCGAAGCAAACCCCCGCTGCGGTCTACTGGCACGGTCGAACCCGCACCGCCAAGGCGGGGGGAAAACGGGATCCTGCCATTGCCGCTACGCTCCGGGCTACGCCCTCCGCTCCGCGGCAACGGCCAACAAACAACCGGGCGATCCACCTTATACAAGCCCGCTCTTTGTCTTGAAAACCCAGACCACCGTAAGGAGGACACGATGAAGATCACCCGCATCGAGCAACACCTGACGGCGGTGCCCCACATCCCCCAAATCCAGAAGAGCCGGCCCACCGACTTCCGGGACCGGCCCATCCCCATCATCGAGGTCCACACCGACGCGGGGCTGGTCGGGTTGGGGGAAGGGGGCAGAGGGGAGGACTGCCGCGGGCTGGAGGCGCAGTGGGTGGGCAAGGACCCGCTCGCGGTGAATCTCACCGTGATGGGCGGGGCGATGGGCATGGCCCTCTGCGACCTGGCGGGCAAGGCTCTGGGGGTGCCAGCCCACAAGCTGATGGGCACCAAGCACTGGGACCAGGTGCCGGTCGGGTACTGGTCGCCCCCGCTGGAACCGGAGGAATTCGCCCAAATGGCCGAGCAGGGCGCCCGGCAGGGATTCAAGACCCACAAGCTCAAGGCCCGCCCTTGGAACATCGTCCGCACCGTCGAGTTGATGACCGCCGCCGCCGGCCCTGAGTACAGCATCATCGTCGATCCCAACTTCACCTTCGGGGATCTCCACACCAGCCTAAAACTAGCCGAACAGCTCCAACAATACAATATCCGCGGCTTCGAGGATCCCTTCCAGTACCTGCCGGGCTGGCACCAGTACCGCGATTTCCGCCGGCATACCCGTATCCCCCTGGCCCCGCACCTGGGCGACGCCAGGCAGGTGATGGGCGCCATACGCGCCGAGGCGGCCGACTGCTTCAACCTGGGCGGGAGCGCGGAACAGGTTTTGATCATGGCGGGTATGGCCGAGGCCGCGGGATTGCCGGTCTGGTTGCAGGTGGTGGGCCTGGGCCTGGGGATCTCGGGGGCGTACGGCACCCACGTCCACGCGGTGGTCCGCAACGCCACCATCCCTTCGGACTGCCTGCACTTCACTCGCGAGAACGACCTGATCGGCGGGGCGCTGACCCCCGCGGAGGGCCTGGTGACCGTGCCCGATGCGCCTGGACTGGGGGTGGAACTGGACCGGGCGGCCCTGGCGAAATACAAGGTGGGGTAGTTGACGATATCTGGCCCAGGGGTTATTATTTAGCGCCTCTGGGCTGGGAGAGCCCGTAGCTCAGCTGGTAGAGCAACGGACTTTTAATCCGTGGGTCTCGGGTTCGATCCCCGACGGGCTCACCAACATAAATCCTAAGGAATCAGGAAGATGGGGCGAGGTTCAAACCGCCCCATCTTCTTTTTTTTTCCGTCCATGTCCCAAATATGTCCCAGCCGGGTTTTTTCGGGTCGTCTCCCTGGATTCGAGGTATGCCTCTACGTCGGCCGGGCGGAACCGAATTTGGGCGCCGATCTTCAATGCGCACAGTTTCCGGTCGCGCACCAGGCGCCAGACGGTGGTGTTGCTGATCCCGAGGTACTCCTGCACGTCAGCGATCTTCATCAGCCGTCGGGTGACGGCTGGGGTGTTGGTGATCGTGGTCATTTATCCGCTCTCCTTGTTGGCGACCATCAGCAGCACGTCAGCGTGGCACTCCTGGTCCACATGGTAGTGAGGCCCAGGCAAGGGCGATTTGGTTCATGCGGCCACTCCCTGCCGGCGGGCAATGCCCATCGACTCGGCGATTTCGTCCGCCAGCGGCAGCACCCGGTCCAGCGGAAGGAGCCCGACCTTGATCTGCGGCAACTGGTCGCCGTGGGGGCCGCACTCGTACGCCGTGGGGTCTTCTTCCCAGCCCGCGTCCTTGGCCTTGTTCAGCACCCGCACCAATAGCAGGGTGTGGGCCTGCTCGTGGTAGTCCAGCCCATAGCGGCGCTCCAGGGCCCCGCGGATCTCGGCGGCCCGCTCCGTCTGGAGCCGGATCTGCCCGCACCAGAACCGACCGCACTCGGTGGTAGACTGGCGCTGGCCGAGCAGTTCCTGGTAGGTGCGGTTGCCTTCTTGGTCGCGCCGGCGCTGGTCCTCCTCCAGCCGGCGGCGGATGCGCTCGGCAGTGATCTCTGTCAACTTCGCCTCCAGGTGGGCCACCGTGGGGGGCAGCGCGCCGACGGGCTCCCCTCGCCCGGTGATCGCCCCATCGTGTTTGTGCCGGCGGATGGCCTCCAGCAGGTCCTCGACCGCCACGTAGCCCAACTCGGCGCACAGGTCGTTGGTCCGTTGCATCTCCCACAGGTGCGGCCAGCCGGCTCGTAGCGACTCGTGAATCCCGGATTTATCGTCGTTTTTCAGCATCGGCCTTCTTCCTCTCCTGGCGTTGCCGCTCTTTCTCCTCGCGAATCCGGTCCTGCTCCTCGAACCACGCTACCCGCTCCTGGTGGGTCATGTCCTGCTCACGCTTGGGGCTGGCCCGGCTGTGGCCGTTGCGCGCATCGGGGTTGCGGTTCTGGCACATCGAGAGCAGGTATCCCTTCAGGGACCGGTCCAGCTTGTCCTGGTGCACCCCGCGCTGGTAGCAGGTCTCGAAAGCCTCCCGCACCTTGGCGATGCCGAACCGGTTGACCAGCGTCTGCACCCAAGCCAGATCCAGCTCGTCGCGGGTGAGCAGGGGCCAAAGCACCTGGATCTGAACGAAGCCGTCCAGGCCGGCATCGATCGGGGATTTTTCCTCTCCCTGCCCCTCTGCGGCGGC
>VGJS01000190.1 GCA_016867395.1 Candidatus Handelsmanbacteria bacterium | reverse complement strand
GAGCAATACAACACCCAGTGGATTTTGGAACGCCACGGCTGCCGAACGCCGTCCCAAGTGCGGCACGACCTGAGCCAATCCCGGATCGCTGAAGCGGCTGGGTAGTCACTAATCCACTGTCCATTTTGACGTAGGGCTTTACACCGGCGAGGCGACCAGACCGTGGCGCGCTAGCAGCGGCGCTAACTGCCGCTGGTAGATCGATTCGAACTCGTCCCGGCTCCCATCCGGCACCCAGATGGCCAGCCGCGCCAGGGTCCTGATCCCGGTGGCTGGCCCGGTGTCTGGAGGGGTACTCCTGCATGAAGGTCGAGACATGACCGCTTCTTCTGCTTGCCCTCATGGCCGGAGGCCGTACCTATCCGCTCTTGACCGACAAACTACAGCCTCATCCTGTCCCACGGCCCCGGGTCTAATTCCACGCTCTGGGCCGCCGCACAGATCCGCGCCCAGGTGGTCTCGTCCACCGGGATGCCTTCGGCCTCTCGGCGGCGGGCGCTGCGGAACTCCGGCTCGCCGGGGACCAGGATCTCCCCCACCTGCGGATCGATGCGGCTGGAGCGCACGTGGCGGATGAGGGTCTCCAACTCGCCGTAGTACTCCTCCAGATCCGTGAACTGCTCCAGGTCGTAAACCGTCAGTAGCATCCCGTTGCTGTGCATGACCCGCTCCCCGGCGGCGCAGCCCTCCCCGCTCAGCGCCCCGCCCAGGATCTCGACAATGAAGCTCAGACAATAGCCCTTATGGCTGACCACCCCACCCAGCGGCAGGATGGCCCCCGGCGAGTTCCCGGTAAAGGCGCGCGGGTCCGTGGCCGGCCTCCCCTGGTGGTCGATGATCCAGCCGGCGGGCAATTGGTCGCCCCGGTTCTGGTACAACCGGATCTTGCCCTCGGCCACCACCGAGGTGGTCATGTCGACCATCACCGGGTCCGCGTCCCGGCGCGGGGCGGCAAAGGCGATGGGGTTGGTGCTCAATTTGCCGTCCAAGCCCCCGTATGGGGCGATCTGCCGGCCCAGTTTGCCGGCGTTGACGAAGGCCAGGCCCAGGAGTCCCTCGCGGGCGGCCATCAGCGGGTACGCCCCGATTCGCCCCACGTGGGCGGTGTTGCGCAGGGCCACTGCCCCCACCCCCCTCTCGCGGGCCTTGGCCTTGGCTAGCCGCGCCGCAAAGGCCCCGCCCACCTGCCCCAGCGCCCCGCCTCCGTCCACCACCGCAGTGCAGGCCCGTTCCTGCACGATCTGCGGGGCCCCTTTGGGGTTGAAGCGGCCGGCGCAAAGCTGCTCCACGTACTCGTAGAAGCGGATAGTGCCGTGGGAATCGTGGCCGTAGAGGCTGGAATCAACCAGGTGGTCGGTGACGGTGCGGGCGTCCTCGGGAGAGCAGCCGCAACGCTCGAAAAGGGTGTACCCGAGTTGGCGCAAATCCTGGGGCTTGAAGCTGGGCATAGGTCAGCCTATTCCGTATCTGTAAAAGCGGCGGGGGGATGACCCCGGAGGTTTGTCCCGGGGAGTGGTTGGGAAGGAAAGTCCGCGTGGCGGGGGGTCGGGTAGCGGAGCGATGAGCGAGCGAGGGGAGGCAACGCCCCAACGTATGGGGCGTTGAGGGGGCGGAGAGGATGAGATGGGCGCGAGATCATCTATATGGTATCGCTGGACGTGCCCTGGGAAAAACCGGAGTGGGTCACCACCTGGCGCGCGGACGATCACAATATTTACACCTGAGCCAGCACCTGCTCCACCTCCCGCTCCCAGGTGCCGGCCACCTTCGTCCCGTACTCCTTCTCGCCCCCCGTGGCCTCAGGGCCACTCAGGTGGGTGCGCTGGAAACGGGCCACTTCCGGGATATGGTCGGTGCGCAGAAAGTGGAAGGCGATGCCGGCCCGCTGGCGGTCGGTATTGTTGGCCCCGGTGCAGTGGGCCGTGCCGTAGCAGAAGAAGACCACCCCGCCGGCTGCCAGCTCGATGGGCAGGGCTCTTTCTTCGGGGGGATAGCAGCGGATGTGGTGGTCGCTGTCGGGGTCGCGGCCGTGGAAATACTCCTCCTTGAAGCTGCCGGGGATAACGGAGAGGGTGCCGTTGGCCAGGGTGGCGTCGTGGGCGGCGATCCACATGGCCGTGCCCTTAAGCGTATCGGCGATCTTGAAGTAGGCGTTGTCCTGGTGCCAGGAGGTACCCGTCCCCTGCCGCGCCGGCTTAAGGAACATCTGGTCGAGGTGGAGGATGAAGGGCTCGCCGATGAGCTGGCCCACCGCCTGGGTCACCCGCTCCTCGAAGGGCAGGGCCCGCAGCAGGGTGCTCTTATCGAAAAGCGGGATGAGCTGGAGGTTGGCCCTGCTGGTCGAGTGGGTCTTGCCGTCCCCGTCGGTGGCCACGTTGCGCAGCCTTCCCTCGCGCTGGAAACGGGCGATCTCGGCCTGGAGGGCGGCCACCTCGCGGGTGGTAAAGAAATGGGGCAGGGCTAGGTATCCCAGGGTGCGGAACTGTTCCACCTTCTCAGCGTTGAGCATCGCGCGGCAATCTCCTCGGAAAAGGGCGTTGTTGCATGAAAGAGGTCAGCAGAGGTCATGTGTAGATGAAAAGTGAGAGGCTTACGGGTAGAGTGGAGGGGGATTCGGCTAAGAATGCCCCTCCGCCGACCACCTAAAGCCTGTGTGATGAGGAAGATACCGCGTTTCCCGTCGTCGAACAAGAACCCTGATCCTACCCCGCAACATCCGCCCCCCCGCCCAAGTGGTCTACCGGGTGCGGAACGGGCCGGCGTACAACCAAGGACTGACCGACCGGGGTCGTATCACTTCCTGGCTGAACGACGAGGCGCTGTCGGCCTGGTCGTACCAGGGCCCCCGGCAACGGGGGCGC
>VGJS01000189.1 GCA_016867395.1 Candidatus Handelsmanbacteria bacterium | reverse complement strand
GCGGGAGGAGGCGCGGGCCGAACCGAAGAAGACCACCACTCTTTTGACCTGTTCCCGCTGGAAGCGCTCCTCCGGCTCCAGGTACTCGGCCAGGATGCGCAAGGCGCGGGCCCGGGGGCTGGTGAGGAAGTCGATATTGCGGTAAGCTTTGGTGGGCATCGCTCAATTGCCCACCCCGGCCAGGGTCTCTTGCAGCCGGCCTGCCAACTGCACCAGGGCCCGGCTGGCGGGGGCCTCGGGGTGGGCCTTCACCATGGGGGTGCCGGCGTCGGCGCAGGCCCGCAGGCGCGGGTCGAGGGGGATCTGCCCCAGGAGCGGGGTGCCAAAGCTCCGGGCCAGTTCCTCGCCGCCTTCCCCAAAAAGGGCGCTGGTGTGTTGGCAGTCGGGGCAGGTGAAGGCGCTCATGTTCTCGATGATGCCCAAGAGCGGCACCCCGGCCTGGCGGAACATCCCCACCCCGCGGCGCACGTCCTCGATGGCCAGGGCCGAAGGGGTGGTGACGATGGCCGCCCCGGTCAGCGGGGCGCTCTGGGTCAGGGTGATCTGCACGTCCCCGGTGCCCGGAGGCAGGTCCAGGACCAGCAGGTCGAGGCTGCCCCATTCGACCTGGAAGAGGAACTGGTTAATCATCTTGGCCAGCATCGGCCCCCGCCAGATGACAGGGGCGCCCCGGTCGATGAGCAGCCCCATCGAGATCACCTTGAGGCCGTGGGCTGCGCCGGGCCGCAGCATCCCCGCGGGCGAAACCGTGGGCTTCTCGCTCAGACCCAGGATGCCGGGGATGTTGGGACCGTAGATGTCGGCGTCCATCAGCCCCACCGACAGCCCCTGGCCGGCCAGGGCCACCGCCAGGTTGGCGCTGAGGGTGGACTTGCCCACGCCGCCTTTGCCGCTGGAGATGGCCAGCAGCCCGGCGACCCCGGGGATGGAGGTGCGTTCTTGGACCTGGGTACTGTTCATGCGGACCTCGGTTGGGGATGGGCTTTTCAATATCCGCTAGGAAGGATGGACGTGCAAGAAAATCGCGCGAGGGCCAAAACCATGTTGCTCTGCTCCCTGCTGACCGTCCTGCTCCTGGCCGGCTGCACCAACGTGTCCCAGATGCAGCAGAAGTACGTGGCCGGCGATCTGGGCCAACTAGACAACCTCATCGAGATCGTCGCCCGCCACGACTATCCGTACGCCACCCGCAGAAGCGCCGCCCGCGCCCTGGGCCAGCTCGGCAATCCCAAGGCCGTGCCGGCCCTGATCGGGGTGCTGGGCGAGTACGACCAGCGCACCACCCTCAAGGAGGAATCCCTGCGCGCCCTGGGCGCCCTCGGCGACCCGGCGGCGGTGGAGCCCATCGGCCGACTGCTGGACCGCTCCCTCGACCAGGCTGGGGCCGAGCTGCGCCTGGCGGCGCTGCCGGTCCTTGGGCAGTTGGGCGGCACCCCGGCCGCCGCCATCCTGTTGCGGGCCCTGCGCTACTACGACTTGCTCATGCTGCGCGCCGAGTACGCCCAGCGGCGCGGGGTCTTCTCCGGCGAGGAGCAGCGGCTCTTTTTCGCCGCCGATTCGCTGGCAGCCGGGCGGCGGGGCGCCCCGATGCTGGGGGTCTTCGGCGAGGAGCAGATGCCCGCCACCAGCATGTTCGGCACCGATATGAACATGGGCATGATGGAGTTGCCCGACCCCACCCCCGAGGAGCGTACCCAGGCCCGCGCCGCCCTGCTGCGGGTGGGGCCGGCCGCGGTCCCGGCCATCGTCGAATGCCTGGCTACCCAGGACTTGAGCCCAGGGCTGCGCCAGGAGCTGCAAGAATTGCTCGCCCAGTTGCAGCCAGCCGCCCCCGACCCGGCGCAAACTGAAGCGCCACCGCCCCCCTCCGAATAGTTGACAAGAACTAGCCGCACTGCCTATTATAAACGCTCTTATCAGGGGGGCTCGGCCGGATTCGCGATGAACACAGACCTCGGTCTAATCCTCCACGGGTGGTCCTACGCCCGGGGCGAACTGCGAGTGCGCAAGATCGCCGGCGGCGACGGTCGGCCGCGGATTCAGATCCGCATGGACATGGGCCTGATGCAGTTGGAGTGGTCCGGCCGCCCGGACGGGGCCCGGCCCCGCGACAGCGTCTCCCTCCTCGACTACTTCCAATCCGAATGCCATCGCCGCCAGCGCCAGGGCCAGGCCGCTCCCCTCCTGCTTTCGCGCGCCGACTGCTGGGAGCTGGGTCAGGAGGCCATGCAGTACTACTGGCGCCGGCTCAGCTTCTTTGAATTAAAAGAATACCTGCGGGCCGAGGAGGACGCCACCCACAACCTCGACATCCTGGACCTGTGCCAGGAGTACGCCGAACACCCCGAGGACCGCCAGATCGCCCACCAGTACCGCGCCTTTGTCACCGCCCACCGAATCCAGGCCGGCGTGCTCTCCCTGCTGGAGGAACACGATCACCAGGGGGCTCTGCAACACCTGCGGACCGGTATCGGTAACCTCGAGGAGATCCTCTCCCGCCAGGGCGACCTCGAACATCCCGACTCCTGCCAGGAACTGAACTTCCTGCGCCAGTGGGAGCAGGAGCTGGAGCACAGCCGCCCGCTGAGCCCCGAGGAAAAACTCAATGTCGAGCTGGCCCAGGCCGTCGAGCAGGAGCGCTTCGAACTGGCCGCCTCCCTGCGCGACCGGCTGCGTCTGCTCCAGGCCCAGCGGCACGGCGACCTGGGCAGTCTCTGAGGGCCTCCTCCTCCATGCGCCGCCCCTGCAGGCCGAGCCGGACCCGGCATGCCGCCCGGCGCTGGTGTGCGGGGGCGCTTCTCCTGCTGGGCCGGCTGTGGGGCTGCAGCCCGGCCATCCAGCAAGCCCCTCCTCTGCCCGAGGCCGAACTGGTCCAGGAAGGCGAGGCCGTGGTCGGGTCCAACCAGCTCGGCCTGCGGCTGACCAACAAGGCCCGCCGCCGCGCGGGGGTGGTTGCCCGCCTGGAACTGAAAACCCCG
>VGJS01000188.1 GCA_016867395.1 Candidatus Handelsmanbacteria bacterium | reverse complement strand
CCAGAAACGGGCGATCATCCCCAGGTCGAAGCCGATGCCGCTGGCGCTGCTGGCGAAGTCCCCGCTGAAGGCCTGGCGGATGAACCGCAGATTGACGCCGGCGGTCAGGGGGCCCTCCAGCCTGGCCACGGAGAGCAGGGCGAGCAGTTCGTCGTTGGAAAAGTCTCCCTGGTACACCGCGCTATCGCTGTACTTCTCGATCCCCGCCACCCCGAAATACATGGCGCCCGCCCCGACGGCCATGTTGCCTGACACATGCATGGAGGTGCCCACCGATACAAATGAGGCAACCCCATCCATCCCCAACTCGCCGTCGCCGAAGAAGCGATCCGTCACCGCGAGCCGTACGGGTTTGCCGAGCACCATGCCGGCAGGGTTCCAGAACATACCCATCGCGTCGTCCCCAGCCAGGGCAGTATACGCCCGCCCAAGGGCGATCGCCCTGGCGCTTGCCCCCAGCCGGGCAAAGGCGCCTGCTCCTGTTGCCATTTCCTGGGCCTCCAGCCCCGACACCTGGCCCAGCTGCCACAACGCGATCAAGAAGATACCGGCCCGCCTCACCTCCTGGCCTCCATGTTTTGCTTGCGCTCCTGCTACTTGCGGTTGGAGATCCCCATCTTCACCTTTCCCGTATCCCCGGGCGTACCGCCGACTTCAAGCAGGGCGAAGTAGATCCCGCTGGCCAACGAATGCCCGTAGAGGTCCTGCCCGGTCCAGGTGACCAGGTTCTCGCCGGCGCGACCGCTCAGTTCCGCAACATAGACCTGTTCCCCACTCGCGTCGAAGATCCTCAATTTCACCGGGCTTCCCTTCCCGAGGACAAAACGGATGGTCGTGCCCCTCTCTCGCCCCAGACTGGAGAGCGAGGAAAAGGGGTTGGGGAAGTTGACCGGCTTGCCTACCAGCACATCCTTCCCCCCGACGGCGCCGACGACAAACTGGACACCCCTGCTCTCAAGGCTCAGGGAGTCCTGGTTGCCAGCCCCATCCACCACCCTGAGCGTGACCTTGAGCTGGACACTGTCTGCCAAGAACGAGGCCGGAAGCAACCTGAAAGGAAAGATCAGATTGCTTGCTTTCCGCCTCACTACGTTGGGCGGCAACGCGATGTCGACCTGCAAACGAGCAGAGTCTGACGGCTCAGGATCAGCCACCACCGGCGCAACCCCCGTCGGCCTAGTTTGCAGTCCCATAAGGTCTTCCAGCACGATGGTCGGAACATCCTCTGCATTGATGGCGTCGCCACCGGCGTTTTGAGCGGAAATAGAGAGCCGCACCGGGTATCTTACCACTGGCATGCCAAAGTACAGCGAGTCTCGCTCTACCTTCCCGCCCCTGTGTATGGCAAGGGTGTCCGCCGAGGTAGTGTCCTCGCGCGAGCGCGCCGGCACCCAGATATTGTCAGTTGTTTCGGTCTGTAGGGTGTCTGCGTTCGTAATCACCAGCCCTGTGCCGGCCCGATCGCGCCCAGGAATGGGCCTGATGATGTTGGTGTCCTGGCGCGCTTCAAGAGGTCTCGGGCTATCGATCTGTGCCGAGGCTTTGGCGGTGGTCCCGATGACCCTCTGCGCGATACGCGGCGCGGTAGTGTCCACGACTACCTGCCGAATGACGGGCACGGAGAGCGTATCGGTGTTTTTCTTGAAAAAGAAACGCAGCTCGTTCGCCCCCTCCGGCAGCATCCAGTCCTCCAGAACCACCCTGCGGTTCTCGATGTCGACCTTGGCCGGATCGAGGGACTGTCTGCCCCGGTGGTTGAGCAATGACAAACGGCCCAAGTTATTGTTTCCCAGAACGAGGCCATCGATCGCAGTGTTTCTGGGATGTCGTTTCAAGGGGTTGAAGTAGCGGGCCTTCAGCGGAAACTCGACTCTACCGGGATCGACCAGTCCCAGGTAGTCCACCAGCACCCGGTGGCTGCTTTCCACGTCCCTGGAATTGACCGCCAGGGACGCCCGCATTTCCAAGCTGGTCTGCTCACGCCCAAGCAGATAGCTGTCATCGAACCATTTGTTGACTCGACGCAGTTGTTGTTCCAGCAGCGGCATCTCGATTTCCCAGAGCGATAGGAGGCGATCCCCTACCTTCAGCGACGAGGATCGGTCGATATGCACTCCAACAGCAGCACTGCTGTCGAACAAGACCCTCTCGCTGTGTTCGTTTCGGTGGACCTGCAGCTTCGCCGCCACCAGCGAATCTTCATCCACGACCTGCGGTACCGCGTGGAAGGAGATCCAAGTCGTGTCCCCGATGGTGTAGATCCTCGGGTCGTCGAACATTAGCGGTAGGAAGACCTCTACCGCGGCGGTGTCCGTCCCGACGATTCGGCTGCGGTTGGGATTGGGAACCTTCACGTCTCCCGCCGCAAGGGAATCCTGGCTTCCGTGGACGATGAGGCCGATGAAATCGGCGGCGGGCAGTCTTTGGGGCAGACTGTCCAGAGCCCCAGCGTAAACCTGGTCCTTCACCCTCAACCCCAAGCTGTCCACCCTGACCTGATCGCCCGGCTTCAGCGGTTGATCGACTTCGACGCGCAGGGTATCCCCAGCCGCATCTACCACCGAGAGACGCAGTTCCCGGCTTGGTTCACCCGGGTCTGCCGGTTTCACGGTGGCGCGGGCTCTGGCCAGGTCCCAGGCTGCAAAGGGCCTGAGGCCGCCCTTCTCTTTCCCGGAAAAAACCAGCAGGACATCCTGGTCTGCCCTAATCGAAGAGGCTGTGCTGCTTTCCACAATGCGCAGCGGACTCAAGGTGATCGGCGTCGTGTTCTTGTTTCGCCGATCGCCCATGGCTGGCGTCGCGTCGATAGGGAAGGCGAGCGACGCTTCCGACCCGAGCGAAGGCCTGCCCACCCACTTGGCGAAGCGGTCCACGGCATGGAGACGGCCCGAGGTCGTTACCCCCATCCTCAGGCTGTCGCCGGGACACAGCGAAAAGTCCTGCATTTCAAGACCGGAGAGAATGATGAGATAATCACCTGGCACAAACGTTTCCAGCACCTCGAGGGC
>VGJS01000187.1 GCA_016867395.1 Candidatus Handelsmanbacteria bacterium | reverse complement strand
CGACCTTGGTCCCGACGCACCGCCCGAAAGATACGCCTCGTCTCCGCAGGGGGTGAGCACGACCCCTCCCGTTTCATCCCTGCCGGGACGGCCCCTAAGACCGATCAGAAACTTGACACATACCTGGGCCTGGCCCCCTACGATGCCCCTGCTCCGCTGCGTCAGGTGGAACTGGCCCCTCGCCGGGTGCACCTGGCCCTCAAGCAGCACGCCGGCGCCCCGGCCCAGCCGGTGGTGGAAGTGGGCGACCGGGTGGAGGAGGGGCAGTTGGTGGCCCAGATGCCGGAGGGGCAGTTGGGCGCTGCCCTCCACGCCAGCATCGGCGGCCGGGTGCTGGCGGTGGCCCCCCACATCGAGATCGAATCCGCTTAAAAAAGCCCCTGGATATTCCCCGCCTCGTCGAGGTCCATCTCCATGAAGGCCGGCCGCGAGGGCAGGCCGGGCATGGTCTGGATCTCGCCGCACAGGGCGTAGAGGAAGCCGGCCCCGATGGAGGCCCGCAAATCGCGCACCGGAAAGGTGAAGCCGCGCGGGGCGCCCTTCCGGTTGGCGTCGTGGGAGAGGGAGAGGGGGGTCTTGGCCATGTTCACCGGCAGGTGATCGAAGCCGAGCGCAGCGTAGAGCTGGATCTTCTCCAGCGCCGCGGGGGCGTACTCCACCCGCTCGGCGCCGTAGAGATTTCGGGCGATGGTCTCGATCTTGTCCTGGATCGTGGCTTCGAGGGGATAGAGGAACTTGAAGGCGGAGGGCTGCTGGCAGGCGCGGACCACGGCCTCGGCCAGTTCCCGGCCCCCCTGCCCGCCCCTGGCCCAGACCTGGCTGAGGCAGGCTTCGGCCGCCCCGGCTTTCAGGGCGGCCCGGCGCACCAGCTCGATCTCGGCCTCGGTGTCGCTAGGGAAGTGGTTAACCGCCACCACCGCCGGCACCCCGAAGCTGCGGACCACCTTTAGGTGGGCTTCAAGGTTGGCCAGCCCCTTTTCGAGCAGTTCGAGGTTCTCCTGGCCGTAGGCTTTGTCCAGGGGTTTGCCGGGGGCCACCCGTGGGCCGCCCCCGTGCATCTTGAGGGCCCGCACTGAGGCCACCACCACGGCACAGTCGGGCCGGAGGCCGGAGTAGCGGCACTTAATGTCTGCGAACTTCTCCATGCCGCACTCGGAGCCAAAGCCGCTTTCGGTGACGAGGTACCCCTGGGGCACCAGGCGCAGGCCTATCTGGTCGGCGATGATGGAACTGTTGCCGTGGGCCACGTTGGCAAAGGGGCCGGCGTGGACCAGCACCGGGCCACCTTCGAGGTTCTGGAGCAGGTTGGGCTGTAAAGCCTCCTTCATCAGCACCGCCATCGCTCCCCCCGCCCCCAGGTCCTCGGCGGTGACGGGTTTGCCCTCGTGGTTCATGCCCACCACGATGCGGCCCAAGCGGGCGCGCAGGTCCTTGAGGTCCGCGGCCAGCGCGAGGATGGCCATGACCTCAGAGGCGGCGCTGATGTCGAAACCGGTCTGCCGGGGCCGGCTGTCCTCCTCGGTGCCAAGGCCCACCAGGATCTTGCGCAGGGCGCGGTCGTTGATGTCCAGCACCCGGGGCCAGGTGACGCTGTAGGGATCGATGTTCAGCCGGCGCAGCCCGGCCTTGCGCAGCCGGGCGTCGCTCAGGCGCGACTCGTGTAACAGGCGGGCGTCGAGAGCCGCGGCCAACAGGTTGTGGGCCGCGCTGACTGCGTGGATATCGCCGTTGAGGTGGAGGTTGAAGTCCTCCATCGGCACCACCTGGGCATAGCCCCCTCCCGCGGCCCCGCCCTTCACCCCGAAGGTAGGGCCCTGGGAGGCCTGGCGGATGGCGGTGACCACCGGCTTGCCGATGGCGGCCAGGCCCTGCCCCAGGCCCAGGGAGGTAACGGTCTTGCCCTCGCCCAGGGGGGTGGGAGTGATGGCGGTGACCACCACGTACATGCCACAGGGCCGGCCTTCGAGCCGGGGCAGGGTCTCCAAGCGGATCTTGGCCTTGTGCCGGCCGTAGGGCTCCACCTCCTCCTCGCGCAGTCCCAGGTCTGCGGCGACCTGGGCGATGGGGCGCATCTGGATGGAGCGGGCGATCTCCAGATCAGTGGGCATGTCGTCCTCTCTTAGAACTCGAAGAAACCGGTGATGCGGGGGGTCAGCTCTGCGTCCTTGTTGGAATCCTGGTAGAGCACCGCCCGCACGTTGGGCATCACATGGACCTGATCGGCCAGTTTGAGGTCCACCCCGCCGATCAGTAGGGTCTCCTGGTCGTCCTCGGCATCGCCATCGGGCTCGTACAGATCGGCGCGGGCGAAGACCTTCTTCTTGTCACTCGGCTTCTTGCTGCCGTACAGCGATACCCCAAAGGACTTGAGGCCCTCGCCAGCGGCGGCCTTCTTCACCGTGCACTGGTAGAACTCCACCGCCCCCTGTCCCCCTTCCTTCACCACGCCGACCAGTGCGGCCAGGGTCAGCTCGTCGGCGCTCTTTGGCTGCTTCTGCCAGTCCAGGTACACCCGGCTCTCCAGCTTGCCGAGGGCATAGTGCCTCTGCACGTAGACTTTCCTTTGATCATCGTTCTCGGAGCGGAAGGCATTGCCATTGCCCAGCATCACCGCCACATCCGCCTTGGCCCCCAGCTTGCGCAGGACCTGCACCCCCATGTCCAACGGGTTGCCGGCCTTGTTCAGGTCGATGACTGGTGTGGTCTGGGTTGTCAAGACAAAGAGCGGGCCTGTATCAAGTGGATCGCCCGGTTGTTTGTTGGCCCTTTCACCCCGCCTTGGCGGTGCGGGTTCGACCGTGCCAGTAGAACGCAGCGGGGGTTTGCTTCGCCAAGCTGGTAGGCCTCCCTCGTTCGTTGTAGAAGCGGAAGTATTCGTCCAGGCTTTCACAGGCGGCGAAGAGATGCCCGTAGTCCGTGAGGAAGACCTCCTCGTATTTGACCCTCCGCCACAGGCGTTCGATCGTGATGTTGTCGAAGGCACGCTCCCTGCCGTCCATGCTGATCTGCACCTGCACCTCCGCCAAGACCTGGGTAAAG
>VGJS01000186.1 GCA_016867395.1 Candidatus Handelsmanbacteria bacterium | reverse complement strand
TGCTGGACCGGGCCGGCGAGGGGGAGGGGGGCGGGCTTTCGGCCACGGACCAGGCCCATGCCGAGATCATCGCCGAGAGGCTGCGGCTGCTCTATGTGGGCATCACCAGGGCGAGGCGCTTTTTGGCCCTCAGTTGGAGCCGCGAGGTGCCGGCCGGGGCGCGGATCCGACCCGCGGCCCCGGCGCCGATCTTCCAGGTGTTGCGGACCCTGTACCAGCGCCCTGCCGGAGAAAGGGGTTGAGCATGGGACTCCTGCCCGCAGGCTTCCGCTTCAGCCAGGCCAGCCTGGCCACCGGGGAGGGCTGCCCCCGCCGTTTCTACCTGAAGTACCTGCGCCGCCTCAACTGGCCGGGGGCCGCGGACCCGGCAGGGTTGGCCCTGGAGCGGGGGGCCGACCGGGGCCGTCTCTTCCACCACCTCGCCGTGCAGCACCACCTCGGACTGCCGGTTGAGGCCCAGGTGCAGGCCAGCGGCGACCCGGTTCTGTCCCGCTGGTGGGACCATTTCCTGTGCCATCCTCCCCAGGGGGTGCCCAAAGGCGAGGTGTACCTGGAACTGGAGTTATGGGTGCCCCTGGGGGCGTGGTGGCTGCGGGCGCGCTTCGACAAGGTGGTGGTCGGGCCGGAGGAGGTGTGTATCGTGGACTGGAAAACCGGCAGTGGGAACCGGGATTTCCTGGAGAGCTGGCAGACCCTCGTCTACTGCTTTGCCGCTTGTGAGGGGGGGGCGGCCCTGAGCCAAGGTCGGACCCTGCTCCCCGAACAGGTTTCGCTGTGCTACTGGCACGCCGAAAAGCCCCAGGCCCCCCTGTGGCGGCGCCACGGGGAGGAGGCGCACCAGCAGGCCCGCAGCCGCATCGAGTCCCTGGTGGGCCAACTATCAGGGTTGGAGAACCCGGACGCCTTTGCCATGACCGAGGACCCGCAGCGCTGCGCCGCCTGCGAGTTCCGCGCCTATTGCGGCAGGGGGAGCGGGGTGGGGCCGGGCTGGGAGGAGGAAGGCGAGGAGGAGGGGGGCGATCTGCCCCTGGAGCTGGGGTACTGAGGGGGCTGGGCTAGCGGCAGCGCCCAAAGGAGCCTGAGCCGCAGATGCGGCCGTCGATCCAGAGGGCCCCGGCAAGGTTCACCCCCTGTAGGTCGAGGGTATCCAGGTTGGCCCCGGTGAAGTCGGCGCCCTGGAGCTTGGCCCCGCCCAGGCGGGCGTCCTTGAGTTGGGCGCTCTGGAGCCGGACCCCGCGCAGGTCGGCTTGCAGGAGCGAGGCGCCGTTCAACTGCACCCCGCGCAGATCGGCGCCGCGCAGGTCGGCCTTGACCAAGGTGGTCTCCTGAAGTTGGGCCTGCCGCAGATCCACCTCCTGCAAATCGAGCTGGGCCAGGTCCTGTCGCCGCAGGTCGCAGCCGGCGCAGGCCCGTTGTGAAAGCAAATGACTCCGGGCCTCGGCTCCGGCCAGGCCCAGCAGTTCGGGCCCGGCTTCGGCGGGGGGGGCGGCCACCAGCAGGGCCTCGGCCTCGACGGGCACCTCGGTGGACCACTCAGGTCCCTCCAGCCGCAGGGCGCTGACCCAGATCCGCACCGCCCCTATCACTCCTGGCTGGAACACAAGCTCGAACTGGGCCAGTTCCCCCTCCCCGCTGACCAGATGGGCTTCGGGTTGGGCCCCGGACAGGACCAGCATTCCATCGGCCGGAAGGGCTGATTGGAGCTGCTGGTCGGGGAAGAGGCTGCCGGGTTTCAGGCTGCCCTCGACAAAGCGGGCCAAGGCCGGGTCAAAGCTCAGTTGGGCCGTCCAGTTGGCAAAGGGGGGAGCCTGGGCCAGGTGCAACTGCACCAAGGCCCGCTGGGTCTGGGGGTTCACCGCGGCCTCGCGCTGTCCCTGATCTCCCGGATCGGGGTCCAGGTCGAGGACCAGCATCTGGGAGGAGGCCGGGGCGGCCAGGGCGAGGAGGGCCGCACCCAGTAACAAGCACAGTGACCGCTGCCAGATCATCGGCACCTTTGTCTTGGTGAGAGGACAACAGAAGATACGTCGCCTGGGGCCGGATACAAAACAAATTTGACAATTTGGCCGGGCCGGCAATCCCTGTCATCCCAAGGTGAAGACATTGCCCGACATCCCGGTGCAGTAGTCGATCAGCAGCCAGGCCCCCGCCGAGCCAAAGGCCCCCAGGGTCAGACCCAGGAAGAAGGGCCGGAGCCGCAGGTAGAGCCGGGCCCCGCCGTACTTCAGGATCAACGCCTTGATGAGCCAAGCCACCGCCACCGAAAACCAGACATGGTAGATGGGATGGGTCAGGCCCAGGGTCAGGCCGATGGGATGCAGGGGGAAGCCCACATACCGGCCCTTGATCCAGGTGAGCAGGCCCATCATCCCCGCGCCGATGCCCCCATAGCTCAGGTGCCACCACTGAGGGGGGCTGGGGTTGTTGAGGTTCTGGGTGATCCAGTCGCCGGCAAAGGTAGGCAGGCCGATGAACTGCCAGCCCACCAGGTTGATGCCCCCATAGGTATAGGCCAGGCGCAGCACCGCCCAGGCCGAGCCGGCCAGGGTGAGGACGATGGCCAGCAGCGCGGCCCAGAAGAGCCGGCGGGGCTGGAGTCCCGTCTCTCTGGCCACCTTGAGGCCGGTAGCCGCCGAGGCCATGACAAAGGTGCGGATATCGGCCGACCAGGCGAAGTTGAGGCCCAGGGTGGTCAGTCCGGCTCCGCCCACCGCGGCGCTGCCCAGGGCATTGGCGGTGAAGATAGGGGCTGCCACCGTGGCCCGGCCATAGGCCAGGCCGGTCTGGGAGATGATGCGGGCCAGGCCCACGAAGATCACCAGCGAGGAGAAGTAGAATACCAAGGCCGTGCCCAGGTTGAGGCCCGCGGCCAGCAGCCACAGGCAGCACAGGAGAGAACCACCCAGAGAGCCCAGGGCCGCCACCCGGTAGGAAACCAGTTCCCCGCCCTCCTCCAGGGCCGCCGGCTTGCCCAGGACCCGGCGGCCCACCTGGCGCAGGTGGCCGCGGGCGTTCCAGAAACAGGCCCCCACCAGGAAGAAAAGGGCCCCCAGGGATAGGTGG
>VGJS01000185.1 GCA_016867395.1 Candidatus Handelsmanbacteria bacterium | reverse complement strand
AACCTTGTTTTCGACCGTGTTCCGGCGTAGCTCAGCTGGCAGAGCGGGTGGCTGTTAACCACCATGTCGTAGGTTCGAGCCCTACCGCCGGAGCCAGAACACTTAAGCGCAATTCCTTTGATTCCGAAGGGGTTGCGCTTTCTGTTTCTGCGCCCACCGCTTGCCGGTACAACCTGGGTACACCCTTTTCGTCAGGAATCAGGCTCGCAGCGATCTTTTCTACGGTCTCATGCAGCCGCTCAGGGCGGGTTCGCCCGTAGACGTTCATCGTCAACTCCGGGGTGGAATGCCGGGCCAGGGCCTGGGCTTCCTTGACCGTGGCCCCGCTCTCGATCACCAGATTGATGAAGGCCACCCGCAGCGCATGGAAGTCCACCTTGCCTTGAGGCGTCCAATGGGGGATACCCGCCCGCTCCAAATCCTCGGCAACCGCCTTCTCGGTGTGCATTGGCACAAAGAGCAACCTTCCTCGGGGTGCCAGGGCATGTCTGCCGCTGTTGCGAGTATAAGCAGCCTCATAGAGCCGGTCGGGTTCTCCTGCCCCGGCAAAGGCCCGCAGGCGCTCCACCAGGGCATGGGGAAGGGGCTGGAAACCTTCCTGCCGGTTCTTGGTCCAGGTGGCCTCCAGGCGTAACCCTGAGCGTTCTGTATCGAGATGGTCCAGGGTGAGGGCGCGCAGTTCGCCGGCCCGCAGGCCAGAGAGGGAGGCGGTTTCATAGAGCAACCGCAGTGAAGGGGTGCAGGTGCTCAGAAAACGGGTTATCTCCTCGGCGCTCAAAGCCCGCCTTCTGGTCTTGGGGGTGGTGTCGAAGGGGGCGAGGCCCTCAAGGGGTTGGAAGTTCAGGTATCCCCGCTGTTTGCACCACTCGCCAAAGGCGCGCAGGGCCTGAGCCTTCAGGTACGCAGTCTTGCCCGTCTTGCCCGCATTGAGAAGGCTTCGGAGGGCCTTTTCAGCGCGGGGGAGGATGCTCTCCAGATCGGCCAGGGTGGTCAATCCTAGCTGCTCCTGCCACCAGAGCAAATCTGCGCGCCGATTGTGGGCATGGACGGGAGCCCAGCCCCTGCCGCCTCTGCCTCCCTGGGCCGCACCCCAGGCCAGGTATTCCTCAATCACTTCGCAGAAGAGGCGCTTCCCGTTCTTGTCTGCCGAACTTGGGGCAGGGCGGTATCCCAGGCGGATCTGCCGGTGTTCAGCCTCCAGTTTCTCGGCCATGCGGCGAGCCTCACCCCTGCTTGAGACGGTGAAGAAGCGTTTCTTGCCTGCCGCGTCGGTGAACCATGCCTGCCAAAGTCCGCCTTTGGTCGGCTTCTTGCGAACACCTGCCATCGCTATCGCTCCTCTCGCCAGGGACGCATGATCAGGGAAGCCATGGACAGCCCCTCTTGCTTCGACTGGGCTGCAATCTGCTTGTACTCAGCCTCGGTAAGATAGACGGTTATCTGTCGGCCCTGCTTGGTGGCCTTCGGCTTGGGGGGTCTGCCTGCGTTTCGCTTCATGCTCGTAGTATATATCACACCTTGTAAATTATCAAGGAGAGAGATTGGCGAGCTTCCGAGTCATGCGCTCGGATTCCCTGGCGGCCTGTTCCAGCCGGCCCTCGATATGGCGCACCAGTGCCCCGGCAGTCCAGGTGTTTGAGCCGGCCATCCGGCAGGGAGGGGGAAGCTCTCCCCGCTGCACCATGCGCTTGATGCTGTAGGGATGGCGCTTGAAAAGGTGGGCCAGACCCTTTTCAGTGATGAGGGCACCCGGCCCGAGCCTGCCCAGCGGGGCAATAATGCCGGGCAGTTCGCCCAGTTCGGGGAGGCGCTCGAGGTCCTCAGACCCCAGGTCAGAAGCTTTTCCGTTGCTCATGAAACCACCTCTCTCTTGTCACCACGATCCGACATACGGTAGTCACGCCCTTCTTCATCGTCGGGTTCAGAGTGCCGCAGGCGAGCTACCAGCTCTCGGATCGAATCCGACTCCATCCTCCGCACCTGCTCTTCCAGAAAGTCGGCCAACCGCTGGGCTACCTGCGAGAGGTCGTCGGGCTCCTTCGCCTCAGTCCCCTGAGCGAAGGCCCGCAGTGCCGCAGATGCCGAGTAGACCGCCGCATTGCCCGTTTTTGCGTCTACCTGGCCGGTAAGTACCCACTGAGTGATGTTTGCCAAGAGACCGGCTATATCGGCAGCAGACTCGAAGCGAACCTCAACCTGTTCGAGAGTACGGGCCTTACAGACTGAACCTCCTCGGCGACGGGCTTCCTGTCGGAGAGCCTGGGCTTCAGGGTCCGGGCGATGGGTGAAGCACCAGCCATCGGCACCGGTAGGGGCCTCACAGGGGTGGCCAGTCTTGGTAAATCCTTTGCAGTTCATGGACTCCTCTCCTATCCCTACGGGGTTCTGTTGAGTTGCCTCCGCATGAACTCCTCGCCTGCCATCAGGTCCGCGTAAAACGTGGCTGCGACAGGAATCATCTGCTCCAGGGAGTCGGTCCCTTCGCGCTGGGCGAGCCACCTCAGCAGCTCTGCCCAGGCGCACAGGCCCTTCCGCTCCTGGCTAGTCAAGGGACCGAATGAAGTGCTGGCTGGAGTTACCATGCTTTCCGGGTCCTTGCCCTGGGGGATGTTAATTCCCGGACCAAACCCCCCGGAGCCTCTAGTTGTCTGGGCGGGTCCCATCCTTGTCTACTCTTGCACACGTTACATCCAAAGCTCGCCCTGTTTTTCTTAGGGGATGTTGCGGTTGTTGCTTCTACTCATCTCCAGCAGGGTGCCGGCAGCCGCTCCCAGATCCGCCAGCGCCCGGATAGCGCTTGCTTCGGCCTCTCCGTACAGTTCGCCTCTGGGCAGGTGCTTGCGCCGACGTCAGATAGCCGTCAGCCAATACCGCGCCCGGTTCCTGGTCCACTCCAGGCCGCGCCGGTCACGGTCGTCGATTACCAGCAGATCCGCCAAGGGCGGGATGGTCTTCATACCTGCCGCTCCTGGGCGCGCCGGCGGGGGTGCCTCACTCTCGCTCAAGGCTCCTTTTCAGCTGAGGCTCCAAGCAACTCCGCCGACGATGCTTCCAGGGCGAGCAGGGCACGCATTACGGTCGC
>VGJS01000184.1 GCA_016867395.1 Candidatus Handelsmanbacteria bacterium | reverse complement strand
AGCCCAAGGCCGGCGCCCGCTTACCCCTGGGCGGGCGGGTGGACCTCAAGGTCAGCAGCGGCCCGTCGTCCCAGCCCAAGCGAGTGCCCGACCTGCGCGGCCTGCCCATCAACGCCGTCGAGGATTCGCTGAAGAAATATGAGATGATCATGGGCCTGATCCAGGAGCAAGTTGACAACAGCGTGCCGGCCGGCACCGTGCTCTCCCAGAGCATCGCCCCCCCCCGCCGCGCCCTGCGCCACACCCCCATCGACCTGGTGCTGAGTGTGCAGCAGGCCGCCGACAGCAGCCAGTCCTCTTCGACAGAGGAATGAACCGTGCCCACCGCCCTGGTCGCCCCCTCGCTGCTGGCCGCCGACTTCTCCCGCCTCGCCGAGGAGATCGCCCGGGTCGAGGCGGCTGGCGCCGACCTTCTGCACCTCGACGTGATGGACGGCCACTTCGTGCCCAACCTCAGCTTCGGCATCCCGGTCATCGAGTCGGTGCGCAAGGTCACCCGCCTCAAGCTGGACACCCATCTGATGATCTCCGAGCCGGCCAGGTACCTCAAAGCCTTCAAGGACGCCGGCGCCGACGCCCTCACCGTACACCTCGAAACCTGCCCCCAACCCCAGCCCATCCTCGAAGAGATCCACGGCCTGGGCCTGGAATGCGGCCTCACCCTCAACCCAGCCACCCCGGTGGAGGGACTTTTCCCCTACCTGGCCGACGCCGACCTCTTCCTAATCATGGCGGTGCAGCCCGGTTTCGGCGGCCAGCGCTTCCAGCCCGCCGCCCTTGACAAGGTCCGCGCCCTGCGCTCCAGCCTCGACGCCCAGGGTCTGGTCACGCCCATCCAGATCGACGGGGGGGTCAATCCCCAGAACGCCGCCGACTGCCGCCGGGCCGGGGTGGGCATCCTCGTCGCCGGCTCGGCGGTCTTCGGGGCCCCCGACGCGGCCGCCGCCATCCGCGACCTGTCCGGCCGCTGACCGGGCCGGCTATTGCCGGATTTTCCATCGAAATCTATATTGTTAAATCTAGTTTTTACGGGAATAGCCCTATGTTCGACCGCCTCTCCGAGCGTTTTGAGGAAGTCTTCCGCAAGCTGCGGGGCCAGGGCCGGCTCACCGAAAAGGACATAGACGAGGCCCTGCGCCAGATCAGGCGCACCCTGCTGGAGGCCGACGTCAACTTCAAAGTCGCCAAGGATTTCCTCCAGCGGGTCAAGGAGCGAGCCAACGGCCAGAACGTCCTCAAGAGCCTTACCCCCGGTCAGCAGGTGATTAAGGTGGTCTACGAGGAACTGGTCGTCCTGCTGGGCGGGATTGCCAGTCCCTTGCGGCTTTCGGACCTCCCGCCCACCGTGATCATGCTGGTGGGCCTTCAGGGCTGTGGCAAGACCACCGCCGCCGGTAAACTCGCCCTTCGCTTCAAGGGCCAGGGCCGGCCCCCTCTGCTGGTGGCCGCCGACGTGTATCGCCCGGCTGCGGTAGACCAGCTCCAGACCTTGGGCCGGAACATCGGGGTACCGGTTTTCTCCCGGCAGGCCGGCGTCGATCCGGTGGCCATCTGCCGCGAGGGGGTGGAGGAAGGCCGGCGCACCAACCGCAGCGTGGTGATCCTAGACACCGCCGGCCGGCTGAGCATCGACGAGGAGATGATGGCGGAACTGGCCCAGATCCAGCGCCAGGCCAGTCCGCACGAGATCCTTTTCGTTGCCAACGCCATGCTGGGCCAGGACGCGGTGGAAACGGCCAGCCGCTTCTACGAGCGCCTCTCTTTTACGGGCTGCCTGCTGACTATGCTGGACAGCGATGCCAGGGGCGGGGCGGCCCTCTCGATACGGCAGGTGACCGGCCAGCCCATCAAGTTCATCGGCACCGGCGAGAAGCTCGACGGCCTCGAGGCCTTTCACCCAGACCGGATGGCCTCGCGGATCCTTGGGATGGGCGATATCCTCTCGCTGGTCGAAAAAGCCGAACTGGCCTTCGAGCGCGAGAAGGCCCAGAAGCTGGAGGCCCGCCTGCGTAAGGAGGCTTTCACCTTCGAGGATTTCAAGGAGCAGCTCCAGGCTATAAAGAAGATGGGCCCGATGGACCAGTTGCTGAACATGATCCCCGGCATGGGCAAGGCCTTCCAAGGCGCCCAGGTGGACGACCGGGCTTTTGTCCACGTCGAGGCCATCATCAACTCAATGACCCCGACCGAGCGGCGCAGCCCCCAGATCCTCAACGGCAGCCGCCGCCGCCGCATTGCCAGGGGCAGCGGCACCACCATCCAGGACGTCAACCGGCTGGTGAAACAGTTTGAGGCCATGCAGAAGATGATGAAGCAGATGCACCGCTTCAAACCAGGCAGAACCAAACTGAGATTGCCTTTCCCCCAGTGAACCTCCAGAAAGGAGTGCCGCAGTGATCAAGATGCGCCTGAAGAGAATGGGCCGGACCAAGCGCCCCTTCTATCGTTTGGTGGTGGTCAAGGTTGACGCCCCGCGCGACGGCCAGACCCTTGCCCAGATGGGCACCTACGACCCACTCTACGCCAAGGTGGCCATCGACGAGGCCGCGGCAGTGATGTGGCTCAAGCGCGGCGCCCAGATGACCGACACCGTCGAGAGCCTACTCAAGAGCCAGGGCATCCTGGCCCGCATGAAGGGCCTCGAAGGCAATGTGGATGCCCAGGCCCTGACCCGCCAGAAGCCGGCGCGGACCCGCAAGCTCAAGGGCCAGCCGGCCCCGGCCGAGGAGCAGGCATCGGCCTGATCGGGCCGTGGAATTCCGCTGCGCCCAGCGCATCGCCGTCGGGTACGTCAGCCGCACCAAAGGGGTGCAGGGGCACGTCAAGGTCGAGTCCCTCACCCATGACCCCGGCCGCTTCGCCCACCTGCGGGAAGTGGTCCTCTCCCGCGAGGGCCGCCAGGAGCGCCGGTTGCGCCTGGAAGAGTGGCGGATGGAGGGGGCTTCGCTGTTGCTCAAGTTTGCCGGCATCGAAACCTGCGAGGCGGCCCGGGAGCACCTGGTAAAGGGGTACTTGACCATCGCCCCTGAGGAGGCGGCTCCGCTGCCGCCCGACACCTATTACGTGGACCAGCTCGTCGGCTGCCGCGTCGAAACCGAGAACGGCA
>VGJS01000183.1 GCA_016867395.1 Candidatus Handelsmanbacteria bacterium | reverse complement strand
CTAGCAACTCGGCGGGCAGGGCCTGGGGAAGGGCCAGGCAGCCCTCGGCCCCGAACTGGGCGCGCTGGGCCGGGGTGGGTTGGATCATCGTCCGCCTCGTGGGTGGGGCGCTCTTGCACCAGACTGGAGGGCAGGCTATTTTCTGCCGCCTTAGTTTAGTTTTGGACGACCCGGCCGGCAAGATCGGACCGACCCGGCGACTGCGATGGTCTGCGGCCAGGGCGGGGAGGCCCAGTGAAATGGGCACAGTTGCCGCCAGGCCGTAGAGATCGCCGTCACCCTCGAACGCTCGGTCCAGGCCCGCGATCGCCGCGTCCACCTGCCCCTGGAGGACCGCATCCAGAGGATTTTCCCCGCCCCTACCGCCGGGAGGGGGGCGACGTGGCCGGCTGGGCGGGCAGCGGCTACCCCGGGGCCGCCAGGGGTGGGGGGCTGAGGACACCTTCCCAACGGGCGGTGCCTGTCCTATCCTGGGGGCTAGATGGCTAACTCCCCCAGCACTCTTGCCTACCCCACGCGGCAGTTCGGGTGCTGGATTGGACTGACTAGTGCGGCGCGAGGATATGAGAAGGATGCTCCAATACTTGTCACTCGTGCTCGCCGGCCTCCTGGCCGCCGGGGCCTTGGCCGAAGCAGCGTTGCGGCTGCTTCCTCCCACCAGCCCGGGCCCGACCGCTGCCGACTCCACCCAGACCTTCATGGTTCCCGACCAGCGCACTGGCTGGCTGCCTCGGAAATCGACCGAGCTAGAGTTGAGGGACCCGACCGGCTCCCCCTTCCTCCTGCGCCTCAACTCCACTGGTCAGCGAGGGCCGGAATTGCCTGATCTGTCTTCGGGTGAGCGGCGGGTGTTGTTTCTCGGGGACTCCTTCACCATGGGCACCCAGGTGCGAGAGGAAGAGACCTTTGTGGCCGTGGTCGATAGCCTGCTGCCCGGCGTGCTGCAGGCCATCAATGGGGGCGTCAACGGCTTCAACACCTATCAGGAGTTGGCTTACTATCGCTACGTGGGCCGGCAGCTCGAACCAGATCTGGTCGTGTTGTGTTTTTTCCCTGGCAACGACTTTCGGGACAACATGGTCCGCACCAGCCTCGGCCGAGCTCTTAATCCACTGCTCATTCCCCGGTACCACCGCTTCTTGGACCGACAGGACCCCCTGCTGCGCGATATGCGGCAGTCCCCCCTGCGCGATCCCCTTTCGGGCGCCGTGGTGCCGGCCCCTGCCTGGGAGTGGTTGGCACAGGTTGAGCGTCATTCGCTGTTCGCGCGGCTGCTGGGGTCCCGCTACGCCAGGCTCATGGGCAGATGGACAAAGGACCTGGGTCTGATAGACCTGGACAACCAGTACTATTTCTATGAGATCGGCTTCTACCAACGCCGAGGCGAGGAACTCTTCCAGACGGCCGGCGAACTGACGCTGGCATGCATCGAAAGCCTGGGGCAGCTAGTGGCAGGAGAGGGTGCTCAGTTCGCCGTGGCCTTGCTGCCCTCCCAGAACCAGGTCGATCCCATGCAATGGCGTCGCACCCTGCAGCAGCTGGGTTTGGATGATGGAGACCTTGGGGTCCTCGACAAGACGTTCCCCAATCGGCTACTGGGTGAATGGTGCGCCAAGCGGGGAATCCCCTTTCTAGATCTGACCCCTCCTTTTGCTGCTATGACGGATCCAGGGGAGCTCTACCTTACCTCCATCGGTGACCTGCACTTCAGCCCCGCCGGCCACCGACTCGCTGGTACTCTGCTGGCCTCCTGGATATCCCATGGCGTGCCCGAACTATTCTCTGCCGCCATCGACTCTTTCCGCAACGCGCAGATCCTGACCCGCGTTGGCGACTTCCCCGAGGCAGTACAGCGGTTGAGCGCGGCCACCAGGCTGCGGCCCGCCTGGTCCTCCCCCTTGCTTTGGCTGGGAGCCCTGCGCGCCAGTACCGGGCAGTGGGATTCCTCGCGGGCCGCCTTTGAGAGGGCGGTGGCAGTTGACCCAACGTCCCTCAAGGGGTGGAAGGGGATGGCAGAGGCGCTGGCGCACCTAGGCCAGTACCGGCAAGCCGCCGAAGCCCTCGAACGAGCAGCGCGCCTCCAGCCCGAGTGGTGGCCCTATCAGGAGCGTCTGGCGAAGCTATACGCGCAAGCAGGCGACGAAAGCGCAGCCCTGGCCTGCCTTAGTAGAGTGGAGGAGGTATTCGAGTCTCCCTCCTCTATACGGGAGTACTGGTGGGCAGAACACACCTCAAATGCCATCCAGGCTATGGGCCAACGCAGGTGGCTGCAGGCCGAGCAGGAACTGAATCGCGCTATCCGCTTCGTTCCTGCCCAACCGCAAACCTATTCCCACCTGGGCCGGCTCTTTGAGCAAACCAGTCGCCCGGACCAGGCGCTTACGGTGTATCGCCAACTAGCGAAACTGGACCCCGGCTTTCCCGGACTTCAGGAAAAGCTCAGATTCTTGCAGGAGCACCTAACCAGTCCGTAACTCTCGCGAGGAGTCAAGTTCATGCCCAGCGCCCACGATTTCACCCTCGACGACATCGCCGGCAGACCCGTGGCCCTCTCCGGCTACCAGGGCAAGGTGCTGCTGATGGTCAACGTGGCCTCCCAGTGCGGTTACACCAAGCAGTACGAAAACCTGGTGGCTCTGCACCAGCGCTACGCGGCGCAGGGACTGGCGGTGATGGGGTTCCCGGCCAACAACTTCGGGCAGCAGGAGCCGGGCACTAACGACGAGGTGGCCCAGTTCTGCAGCAGCCGCTACGGGGTGGCCTTCCCGATGTTCGCCAAGATCTCGGTCAAGGGTCCCGACCAGCACCCCCTCTTCCAGTACCTCACCTCGGCGGCCAACCCGGACTTCACCGGCGACATCGAGTGGAACTTCGAGAAGGCCCTGATCGGCAAGGATGGCCGCCTGCTGCGCCGCTTCCGCAGCAAAGCCCTGCCCGACGGCCCCGAAATCGCCGCCGCGGTGGAGCAGGCCCTGGCCTCCTGAACCGAGGCGATATGGGCGATCTCTCTCTGCAGGCCCTGGGCTACGGCCTGCTCTGCGGCGTGGCCCTGCCACTGGGCGCATTGGCCGCGGCGCTGCGCCAGTTCAGCGAGCGCACCGTTGCGGCGGTCACAGCCCTGG
>VGJS01000182.1 GCA_016867395.1 Candidatus Handelsmanbacteria bacterium | reverse complement strand
GCGGGCCATAGCAAAGAGCCTGCCCGGGGTCAAGACTTTCGGCGGTCAACCCCCGGACAGGCTCCCTTGCAGAGGTGTAAGCCCTGCATGTCCATCATACTGTCCCTGGGGCGAACCGTCCAGGCATACCTGCGGCAATACGGGGAGCATGGGCCGGGGGTCGTGGTACACTGCGGCCGCTGCGGCTGCGGCATGCAGCGGCACGGACGCTACTGGCGCTGGGTGGTCATGCCGCGGCGCATGTACCACATGCCCGTCTACCGGCGGCGTTGTCCACAGTGCAAGGGTACCTGCTCGCTGCTGCCCGACTTCCTGCGGCCGTACGCCCGGTTTGTCACGCTGGTCCGGGAAGGCGTGCTGCGCAGGCGGCTGCGTGGGCGCTGGTCCTGGGGTGCCCTGGCTGAGAAGGCCAGCAGCTTTACCGTAGGGCTTTTGTCGGAGAAGACCCTGCGGCGGTGGCTGGCGGGGGCCCGGCAGGTGGCGGGGGCATGGGGGCAGTTCCTGGCCCAGTACATCCTGCAGGGGTGGCCGGCAACCGACGTGTTTTCCCTTACCCGCCGCCGGGACGGCGTGGATGCGGCGCTGCATTTTCTGCTGGAGGTGGGGGACTGGTACCGGCGGCAGGTGGTGGTGCAGGCAGGCCAGCACCCCGGCCTGTTCGCCGCCCTCAACCACCTGGTGGGGGCTCCTCCCCCGCTCTGAGGACCCCACACCGTTTGTCCGTCGTCCCCAGCCGGTGTGCCATGCGACAATAGCGGCAAACTGGCCTGGGAGGGAACCGGATGGACGACACGCACCGGGAAGAGATCGCCACGTTCCGCTGGAACCTCATCGCCCCCGTCATGACCCAGAACCTGACCCGCCTGGAACAGCGTCGCCTGCTCCAAGACCTGGCCCGCCAGTCCCAGTCCATCCCCCACAGTGACAAGACCCGGGTGAGCGTACGCACCCTGGAGCGCTGGATCGCCGCGTACCGCCGCTGCGGCTTCGCAGGCCTGAAACCGAAGATCCGCACAGACACCGGCGAGGGCCGGCGGATCACAGGAGAGATCCTGCAGGCGGCGATGGACCTGCGGCGGGCGGTACCCGACCGCAGCGTCCGGCAGATCATCACGGTGCTGGAGATGAGCGGTACGGTCCCCAGGGGCCAGCTCAAGCGCTCCACGCTCAACCGCTACCTGGTGCGGGCCGGTTACGGCCAGCGGCAGATGCTGCAGAAGAAGCACCGGACCACCTTCCGCCGCTTCGAGGCGGCCGCCCGCAACGACTGCTGGCAGGGGGATGTCTGCCACCTCCTGTCCCTGCCGCACCCTGGCCAGCCCGGCAAGAGCCGGCAGGTCTACCTCATCGCCTTCATTGACGACAAGAGCCGCCAGGTGTATGGCCAGATGTACCTGGATGAGAAGCTCCCCCGCCTGGAGGACTGTCTCAAGCGAACCATCCTGCGCTGCGGCCTGCCCCGCCGCATCTACGTGGATAACGGGGCCATCTTCTCCACCCGCCACCTCAGCCGGATTTGCGGCCAACTGGGCATCCGTCTCAGCCACTCCCGTCCCTACCGGCCGCAGGGGCGCGGCAAGGTGGAGAAATTCTTCCAATACGTGGAGAAGAGCTTCCGCCCGGAGGCACGGGCCCTCATCGACGCCGGGAGCCTCACCACCCTGGCCCAGCTCAACGAGTTCTTCTGGGCCTGGCTGGAGGTCGCCTACCACAACAAGCCCCATGGGGCGACCAAACACACGCCCCGGGAGCGTTTCGACCAGGACCCCGAACCTCTGCGGCGGATCGACCCCACGGCGCTCCGGGAGGTCTTCCTCTGGGAGGAGGACCGCACCGCGGACAAAACCGCCTGCTTCAGCCTGCACAGCAATCACTACGAGGTCGAGGCAGTTCTGGCCCGGCGGAAGGTACGCGTGCGCTACGACCCCTACGACCTCAGCCAGATCCAGGTCTGGCATGAGGGCACGCGCTTCCCAGATGCCGTGCCCCTCGAGCTCCGCCGCCCCCGCCACCAGGCCCTGCCCGCCCCGCCCGAACCGCCCCTGCCCACCCCGGGCCTCAACTTCCTCACCCTCGCCAAAAGGCAGCACGACCAGGAGCGCCAGGCCCGCCTGGGGCAGACCTCCTTTGCCCGTCTGACCCAGCCCAAAGGCGGTGAAAAGTAGTGCTGTTGGAGTACTTTGGCTTCCGGCTCTTGCCCTTCAGCAAAGAGATCACCGCCGCCCACCTCTTCCCCGCCGCCCAACACCAGGAACTCCTCGCCCGCCTGCAGTATGCCGTCCGCCACCGCGCCTTTGCCCTCCTCACCGGAGACCCGGGCGCTGGTAAGAGTGTCGCCATCCGGGCGCTCTACGAACTCCTGGACCGCACCCGCCACCACTTCGTCTACATCGCCGACTCCCGCCTCACCCCCACCGCCTTCTACCGCGACGTGCTCACCCAACTGGGCGTCACCGCCCCCTACCACTTCCTCAGCCGGGAGACCCGCCGCCTCTTCGAGCAGACCATCCTCGACGGCTACCGCCTGCACGGCCAGCAGCCCGTCATCGTGCTGGACGAGGCCCACCTGCTCCCCGGTCCCATGCTCCAGGAGGTGCGCTTCCTCCTCAATTTTCACCTCGACTCCGCCTGCCCCATGACCTTTGTCCTGGTGGGCCAGTCGGAACTGCGGGGCTTGCTCCGCCTCCGCACCTTCGAGGCCATCGCCCAGCGGGTGCAGGTGCGCTTCCACCTCGGCCCCCTCACCGAGCCGGAAAGCATCGCCTACATCCTCCACCACCTGCGCCTGGCCGGCGCCGACCGGCCCCTGTTCTCCGAACAAGCCCTCCAGAAGATCGCCGCCGAATCCCGCGGCTTCCCCCGCCTCATCAACTCCCTCTGCACCAGTTGCCTGCTGGATGCCTGCGCCCGGGACCAGCGGCTCATCGACGAAGCCAATGTGGACCGGGTCCTCCTGGAACTGCAGGACCTGCAGGCCGCCAAGGGCGGCAGCCCGTGGTGACCGTCCCCGCCCCTCTCATCCCATCTCAACCCCGTGAGGAGATGACCCGCACCCATGTTTACCTCCGTCTACACCACCGTCCTGCCCGACTTCTCCATCGACGTGCGCCCACTCGCCGAGGACCCTGCCCGCCCCGCACCCCA
>VGJS01000181.1 GCA_016867395.1 Candidatus Handelsmanbacteria bacterium | reverse complement strand
TGGTAGCTGCCGACGACGGTGGTCTTGATGGGCACTGAATGAACCTCCTTTTTTGCATCGGGGAGCGACCCACTTCAGCCTTTCTCAAGGCGTGCCCGCAGCACCCCAACGTAGGGGGTGCGGCGCCGGTCATATGGGGCCGCTCGACGACTCCGCCCCAGCAACACCATCTATACGGTGTTGCCTCCCCTCGCTCGCCCATCGCTCCGCTACCCGGCCCCCCGCCACGCGGTCTTCCCCTCCTGACCACTCCACGAGAAAGGCTTGCGGGGTCAGCTCCCCGCTGCAGGTGGTTTCAGGCTCCCGGTTTGGCGGCCAGGGCTGCGGCCTGGTCCAGGCGTTCGATCACCAGGCCGGGGGTGATGATCTCGGGCAGGACGAGGGGCTGGTCCAGGCGGCCGGCGGGGAAGATGACGTACAGGGGCACCCCGGAGCGGCCAAAGGCCCGCAGCAGGGCGGTGATCTCGGGATTGCGGCTGGTCCAGTCGGCCTTGAGCAGGGCCACGTCGAGGTTGGCGAATTTCTGACGCAGGGGCTCGTCGGTGAGCACGGTGCGCTCGTTGACCTTGCAGGTCCAGCACCACTCGGCGGTGAAGTCGATGAAGACCGGGCGGCCGGACCCCACCAGGGATTCGACCAGGGCGACGGAGAACGGCTGCCAGCCCGGATCGGCCTGGGTGGGGGCGGCGCTGAGTTCCTGCTGGTCCCGCAGCAGGGGGTGGAGGAAATAGCCGTAGGAGGCCCCGGTTACCAGCAGGGACAGGGCCCAGGCCAGGCGGCGGCGGGCGGGCGGGCTGTTGAGGTCGATGCACTGGCCCACGATCCAGCAGGCAAAGCCCAGGCCCAGGAGAAAGGCCCCGGTCCAGACCACCGCCTCCACCCCCAGTTGTTTTCCCAGCACCCACAGGAGCCACAGCACCGTGCCCATCAACAGGAAGCCCATGCCCTGCTTGAAGCGCTCCATCCAGGCCCCTGGTCTGGGCAGGTGCCGGGTCCAGCCGGGGCGCAGGGCCAGGGCGGCGTAGGGCAGGGCCATGCCGGTGCCGCTGGCCAGGAAGATGCCCAGCACCGCCGGACCGGGCTGGGCAAAGGCAAAACCCATGGCCGCGCCCAGGAAGGGGGCAGTGCAGGGGGTGGCCAGCACCGTGGCCAGCACCCCGTTGAGGAAGCTGCCCAGCCCGCCTTCCTCCCGCCTGGCGGTGCCGACGGCGCCCAGGCCGGGGAGGTTCACGGTGAAGACCCCGAAGAGGCTCAGGCCCAGGGCAAAGACCAGGGCGCACATGGCCATGACGAAGCCGGGGGACTGGAACTGGAAGCCCCAGCCTAGCTGCTGGCCACCCTCGCGCAGGGCCACCACCAGCAGGGCCAGGCCCGCAAAGGAGGCGAGGATGCCCCCGGCAAAGGCCAGGCCCAGCCGGCGCACCCGCCCGGCCTCGGCCCCCGACTGGGATACCAGGCCCAAGATTTTAAGGGAGATGACCGGCAGCACGCAGGGCATGAGGTTGAGCAGCAGGCCCCCCAGGGCGGCCAGGAGCAGGAACCAGCCGAGGGAGGCGCCGGCCTCCGGGGCTTTGAAGTCCATGGCCAGCAGGCCGCCCGGGGCGACGCCTCCCTGTGGGGCGAGGGGCAAGTCCACCTCGGCGTACCGCGCCTCGGACTCGCCCTCGAGGCGATAGACCAGCACCCCGCGCAGCCGGTCAAGCGGAGTCTGCTCGTAGGGCTTGAGGGAGAGGTGCAGATCCAGGCCGGGGGCGCGGGTCCCTTCGGGCTGGCCCCGGCGCGGAGGGGCAAAGGCGAAGCGGGCCCCGTCCAGGGGGTAGAAGTCGGGGGCGTGGGCGTCGGCCAGCAGGGCGCCGCTGCGGGCAGTGAGGGTCAGGTCGATGAGGAGTTCCTCATCCTGTTGGCGGCTGTGGTGGCGCAGTTCAATGGCCGCCGCGGCCAGGGGGCCGGGGACCCGGGCCCGGTACTGCGAGAACATCGCGGGATGGGCCGGGGCGGCCCTGCCAGAGGGCAGGGACAGGCTCAGGGTGGTGTCGCCGGGGATGCAGACCTCGCGGCAGACCAGCCAGGAGACCGCGGCGCCAAAGCTGAGCAGGGTGTCGGGGGGCAGGGTGGAGGGGGGCTGGATCTGGGCCATCAGCAGCACCTCGTCCTGGTACCCGTACACGGTCAGGTCGCCGGACTCGGTGTACTTGTGGGGGGCGGGCCACTGGAGGGGGCCGGCCGAAAAACCGGGAGGCAGTTGCCACTCTGCGGTGGTGGGCAGGCCGGCGTCCCCGCTGAAAGCCCAGTAGGTATGCCACCCGGGGTCCATCTTCAGGCGCACCCCCAGGAGGAAGGGCTGGCCGGGGGCGACGCGTTCGGTGTCGGCCAGGAGCTGGGTCCGGACATGGGATTGGCCCTGCGCCGGGACGCAGAGGGCCAGCAGGAGCAGGGCGAGGAGGGGTCTGGACATATCCCGGCCTTCTCAGCGGGGGGTGAGCATTTGCTCGATGGCGACGATGCGGCAGCCCAGATGGGCGGCGAAGTCCTGCAACTGCCGGCCCCGGGCCATCCCCCCCGCGGGGGTGAGCACCTCGGACATCACCGCCGCCGGCAAGAGGCCCGCCCGGCGTGCCAGTTCCACCGCCCCCTCGGTGTGGCCCTGGCGCTCGGTCAGGCCGCCGGGCCGGGCAGCCAGGGGCAGGACGTGGCCGGGGATGGCGAAGTCCTCGGGGCCGGCGCCCGGCTCCAGGGCGGCGCGCACCGAATAGGCCCGGTCCTGGGCACTGATGCCGGTGCTGATGCCGCGCCGGGCGTCGAAGGGCACCCCGAAGCGCGGGGTCTTGGCGTCCCCGTGCCGGGGGGCGATGAGGGGGATGTCGAGCCGGCGCCACAACTCCTCGGGGGCGGAAAAGAGGAACATCCCCCGGGCCTCTGCCAGCATCAGGTTCACCTTCTCGGCGGTGATGAACTGGGCCGCGGTGATCAGGTCCCCTTCGTCCTCCCGGTCCTGGGCGTCCACCAGCACCAGGAACCTGCCCTGGCGGAAATCCTCAAGTGCTTCATCCAGACTGCAAAACATCGGTTACTCCACCAGCTCGATACGCGCCCCCAGGCCGATGAGGTCCTGGAAAAAGGCGGGATAGGATTTGCCCACCGTCTCGGCGTCTAGCACCGTCAGGCCGCGCCGGCAGCGCAGGCCGAC
>VGJS01000180.1 GCA_016867395.1 Candidatus Handelsmanbacteria bacterium | reverse complement strand
GACATCACCTCCCCCAGGCCCGCGGCCAGGTCCTGCAGCCGTTGGGTCGTGGCCGGCCCCAGGTCGAACCCGCGCTCGCCGATCAGCGCCAGCCGACGTTCCAGCTGCACCAGCACCTCAACCTGGGCCTCCCGGAGCAACCGGCGGATGGCCGCCGCTTCCCGGTTGCCCACCCGCTGCAGCAGCAGCTGATGGCGCACCGCCCGTTGGAGTAACTCCTCGTTGACCGTCTGGGGCCGGCCGACCTTGATAGCCACGCTCATCCTCCCCGCCTTCCGCGAGCCTGGGCCAGCAATGCCTCCAGCCGTGCCAGACCGACGGGCCCCTGGGTGCACGGTGCGGCGAAGTGGACCTCACGGGCACCCTTTGCCAGGACGCGGCAACCGCACAACATTTGAGGGTTGTGCCAACCATGGTGGCCCCCCGGGGCCCTGGGCATCCTGTGATCCGCGATCAGATTGTTCGAGCTACTTCGGCATGTGCTGCGCCGGCCATACCGCTTGCGGTGCCGGCGCCGCTTTCCTTGGCTGAGCGTACTCACAGCACGGCCTCCGTCTGCACTCCGGCGATCTCCGCCTCGATGTCGACCTGGTCGCCCAGCACCCCGCGCCGCTTCAGCTCCTTGAGATAAGTCTCCTGGGTGATCTGGCGGGCCAGACGGGCCTTCAGGAGCTGATCCAGATCACCGGCCTCCCCCAGGCTCAGCCCGAAGTCCTGGTTGATATCCACCTGCACCCGGGTGTCCCGCAGGTCCGACCAGTCGGCGGCCAGCCCAAAGGCCTGCTCCAGCCCGGCCTCCAGATTGCGCACCATCGCCTGCAGATCGCTGACGCTCTCGGCGGTGTCGATGGCTTTGGCGGTGGCGGTCTCGTTGCCGGGCCGGCGCACCAACAGGTCCGCCCCCATCACTGCCATGCGCGCCTCCAAGTCCAAGAGATCCTGGCGCCCGGCGGCGATGCCGGCCCCGGTGTGCTCGACAAACTGCACCCTGGCATCGGGCTTTTGATGGTGAATCGCCCGGTTTGGCCCGATGGTGATCACTCCCAGGTCCTTCTCACTGAAGCCAGCGAAGAAGAGCAGCGGCACCCGCACCACGTGCAGGATGTTGTCCTGGTCCGACTGGGACTGCCAGTGCCGCAGGTTGAGGAAGGCCAGGTCCTCGAGGGGCGGCTTGCTGGTCAGAAACCCGGTGCGCATCCCGTAGATGGTCACCAGGGCCACCTTGCCCAGCGTCATCGGCGTGCCGGCCTTCTCCTGGGCCCAGGTCTTGCCGTCGTAGCGGTAGAGGTCGAACCGATCGGGATAGATCACCCGCACCCGCTCGACCGCCTTTTCCCCCCACTCGCCCTCCTGCTCCACCGTGGTCTCCCTGATCCGGATCTGCTGGAGCTGCTCGCTCCCGCCCACCCGCTGCCCCTGCCAGCCGATGAGCGCCTCGGGCGAGACCTGGACGAAGTATGGCCGCAGCTTCAGCTGCCGCTCCTGGGCCAGGTTGGCCGGCTGATCCGGATTGGGCTGCTCGGGACAGTCGACCAGGATGTGGGCCTTGCCGTAGGTCACCATGTCCGTCAGCAGGTCTCGTGAGAACGCCGTCAGGTCTCGGCCGGCCAGATCGACATCGGCGACCAGCTGCGCCAGCTCATCGGGAGCCTCTTCCACCACCACCGGCCGGGAGAAGGGCCGGCCCGCCAGCAGGCGCACCGTTCGCCCATAGCCGTTGAAGAGCGTGCTCGAGTTGAGCCGATCCCGGTAGGCAGACTCGTCCTCCTTGGGCATCTTGGGCAGATAGGTGGTGCCAGCAGCCCGCATCGCCAGGGTGCCCCCCATCAACGCCGAGGGCAGCTGCCAGCGGCCGGCCATCTGGGTGTAGGCCAGGGAGGGGGTCGCAACGTCTGCCTTGGCCATTCTACAGCCTCACCTCGCTGGAGCCGGCTCCACCGCCGCTGGTCAGCAGGCGGTAGCGCGTCTCGTCGGCGGCATGGTCTTCCGACTCGGTGTCCACGTCGTCCGGATTCTTCTCATCGCGCACCAGCGTCGGCACCGTGCGCAGCCACTGCCGGCAGGTCTCGAAGACGAACAACCCTGGCTCTTCCATGGGCCGCGCCTTGCTGGCCTGCAGCCGCCGGCGCAGCACCTCCCAGCCCCGCACCCGACTACCCGGAGACTTGTCTGCCCGCTCCCAGGAGATCCCGTTGCGCTCGTGCTCGGCTGCCGGGGAGTCGTCATTGACCTGATCGAAGATGCTGGCATCGGCGGGGCCGGGTCGCACTCGACCTCCCCAGGCCATCTCCTTTTCCCGCTGGGCGGTACCCCGCCCCACCTCGCTGTCGGTCAGCCGCAGGCCTTCGTTTGGCTGGCCGTTCCAGCCATACCACTCGGCGAGGCGGAAGAGGGTCCCCCGGGGAAAGGTGCGCCGGGTGCCATCACGCATCGTCGCCTCGGTGCCGTCCGACTCTGCCCACCAGCCCACCGAAAAGGGTTTCGAGCTGCCCCAGTCGAAGGAGCGATCCAGATACCAGGTCGAAGGTGGTTCGAAGGGGGCGAGCACATGCACCGCCGGGTCCCAGACGTCGTCGAACATCCCGCCGGCGACGATATCCCAGTCGGCGTCTTTCCAGGCCCGCCGACGCATCTCATTGGCGTCGGCCTGCAGTTTTGCCGGATACTCCGGATCGGCAGCCAGCAACATCAGATTCTCTCGCCAATGGCCATGCACCCGCACCCGCAGGAGGCCCGCCGAATCGGCGATAGGGATCCCCGCCGGCGCCGGGTCGATGAATCTGGCCTTGACGGCGTTGTGGCCACGACCATAGGGGTTGGCCGTCGCGCGATACTTGCGCGGCATCCCGGCGTAGGAGGAGCGGCTACAGGCTTTCATCGCGTCATAACACTCCAGGGTCGCCCAGTTGGTCAGCTCGTCCCAGCCGATCCAGGGGTACTCATGGCCGTGATAGTTCCAGTAGTCGGCCGGCACCCGCATATGGCGCAGGAGCAACTCCTCGCCGGTCGGCCATTTCCAGGTATAGGACTGCTCGTTGAACTGAATCCCCGGAAAAATCCGATGGAACCACCGCTTGGTCCTGGCCACTACGTCGGCCAGCTGCGGGTACGTCTGCCGGAACAGGATGCCTCGCCAGTGGACCCCGAAGCCCTGCCCGCAGTGCTGGGCGAAGTCCATCAACAGGGCATCGGTCTTGGCCGCCCCGCGCGTGCCCTCGAACAGACTCTCGAAGAAGGGGCAGGACAGGAACAGGTGCTGCCCGCCCGGCTGGGGCCGCCAGACTACGACCTTTCGGGGTCCTTGCCGGCGTCCTCGCGCTCCCGGTGCTGC
>VGJS01000179.1 GCA_016867395.1 Candidatus Handelsmanbacteria bacterium | reverse complement strand
TTACCGGTATCATGACTCGCCACCCGATCCCCGAAAAGCTCTGATCGGGTTCCGCTGTGCTGCGGATACGGAATAGATGCCCAGAGCTGGCGTGGGGAGCTAGAGCGTTTGAAAGGAGGGGTCAACTATCGAATACCAGGAGTCGAACACCGAGATGCTACACCAAAGGAATACACATTAACCCCCTTACCAGTGAGGAGATGGCGGTATGCGAACAATAACTGTCCTGCTGTGGGGAGCTCTGGTTCTTGCTGCTTTTGGTGGATGTGGCGCGCCGGCTACTAATCTCGCCCCGGAAGCGAACAAGAAGACAATCAGCAACCTTCCCGAGTGGTATATCAACAATCCGGACGATCCCAACTACATCTTTGCCACGGCGACCATGACCTCAAAGGACTTGCAGTTGGCGGTGGACAAGGCTGCCACTGCCGCGCGGACTCAGCTGGCCCAACAGCTCGAAACCAAGTTCGCCAACCTGACCAAGCAGTTCCAGGAAGAAGTGGGGGCTGGCGAAAGCTCCGAACTGCTACAACAGTTCACCTCTGCGACCAAGGCGGTGACGCAGCAGACACTCAACGGCTCGAAGATCGACAAGAAGGATATCCAGTCGGAGAGCGGGATTTACCGCGCCTCCGTGCTGATGAGCCTTCCCATCGGCCCCGCCAACCAAATGCTGATGGACAAGCTCAAGGCCAACCAGGACCTGTATACCCGGTTTCGGGCGACCAAGGCCTTCGAGGAGTTGGACAAAGAGTTGAAGGAAGGCGGCCAGTGAAGATATGGGGGGCATCGGTTGATGCCCCCTCTCTCATCTGGCTGTGCGCCTCGGCGGGGATCGCTCTGGGAGGGGTTTTGAGCGCTTCATGCGCATGGGGAACCGCAGAACAGCTCATTCGGGAAAGCAGCCTGCCCAGATACCCGGCGGTGTTCCATGAATCGCCGAACAGTTCATTAGGCATAGGGTTCAGCAAGTTCAGCAAACTCTCACCGCAGGAGTCTTACACCCATGCGGTTGAAATGGCCTGCCGATCCCTCGCCTGGTCAACGCAGGTGCGGGTCAAAGGGGAACGGCTCTTCGAGCAGACGGCCGGAGACCGAACGGAGAGTCGAGGCGAAAACATTGACCTGCTCGACCTTGCGGAGATAGGGCCCGAGAAATGCACCCTGGATACCTTGCTGCACCCTCCCTATGCCTGGGTGGTCGCCACCGACAACAGTACTCCTCCCCAGGGATGGAAGGAGTTGGCGGCTTTGTCGGCCACCGCTCCACTGTGGATCTCCAGCACCCCCGGGAATCCCTCGTGGCATTATGCCACAGGTTGTTCCCAGATCGCTTACAAAAACGAGCCGGGAAGCTGGGAGTTGGCTGCATACAACGCCTTGGTCGAGTTGGCGTTTCTGGTCAAGTCACGGGTGAGGCGCCTGGACAAGAGCGAGGAGATCGAGTCCGGTTCCAGTATCGTGGAGGTGGATAGTTCTCTGCGCGGGGTCCAATTTGTCGGCCATTGGCGAGATCGGGAAGTCGCCTATGTGTTGGCACGGGTACCGGTTTCGGGTGCAACATCGCATCTGGACTGAACGGTTCTTCTGGCCATCTGGGAGCTTGGTATGAAGATGAAGCTAGCCGTTTTCACCGCAGGTCTCCTGGTCTGGTGCAGGTTTGGCGAAGTTGCCGCACAGGATGCGAGCGACTTCGAGAGGTGGCAACAGGAGGAACTGGCGGAACTGGAGGACTATTTGAGCAAGGAGGACCAGGAGTTCCTGTCTTTCCTCAAGAAAGAATGGATAGCGGCGGAGCTTTCGGCGGGAGTGGTACAAGACCAAGTGCCCAAGCCGCCGAGAGTTCCAGTGGCGCCCAGTCCGCCGCAGAGAAAACAAGCGTCAACTGACGGGGAGAAGGTTGGGAGTGCTCCCCCGACTACGACACCTGCTCTGCCAAAGCCGGTCCCGGTCCGGACTGGTCCAACAGGACAGCCGCTGGGCCAAGCTGTTGCACCCAAATCGGCTCCCGCCCAACCGGTTGTCCCCGACCAGCCGGCACCGCCACCCCTAACTCGACCAGTCAAACGAAAGCCGAGTGAATCGTTGCAGGCCCCCGAGCGCATGCCTTGGTCCGGCACTGTCGCGGTGCAATTCTTCGGCGAAGAAGTGACACTGAGCTATGACGAGAAAATGGGCCTCACCTCAGGCGGCCAGGCGACCAAAGAGTTCATCGGCGCGTACTGGGAGGCGATGAGCCGCACTGATTACCAGGCGTTGACAACCCAGCTCCGGGATCACAAGAAACGGCTGAACCTCAACGACTGGGGGTACTGTCTGTTCCTGTACGAGGCGGGGAAGAGCATCAGCAAGGGCGACCGAAACTGTGGTGTCCTTTTTGCCTGGTACATGCTGTCCAAATCCGGGTACGAAGTCAAGGTAGGTTACAGCGGCAGCCAGATCGCGTTGATGATCACCGCAGATACCCCGCTTTACGGCGTGCTCTTCCTCGAAATGGCGGGCACCAAGTACTACGCCGTGCGTCTCGAAGCTGACCGGGAGGCCCTCACCTCGCTTAGCACGTACGACGGGGTCTACGCCGGTAGCGATAAAAAGGTAAGTTTCCGTCTCCCGAGTCCTCCGCGCCTGGGGCAGACCGAAGTGGGCAGGACCTACCGCTTCGGCTATGACGGGCAGGAGTACCAGGTGCCGGTCAAACTCAAACAGGAATCCGTCGACTTTCTCCGGCGCTACCCTCAGGCCAGCCTCCAGGTGTACTTTGCCGCGCCGCCCTCGCCGGAAACAGGCCGGTCTCTCGTGGAGGGCTTGAGACCCTTGGTGACAGGGAAGCCTGAAACCGAGGCGGTTAACATCCTGCTCCGTTTCGTCCAGACCGCCCTGAACTATCAGATTGACGAAGAGCAGTTTGGTAGAGAAAAGAGCCTGTTCCTGGAGGAGACCCTCTTTTACCCCTATTCCGACTGCGAGGATCGATCCATCCTTTTTTCCTATTTGGTGAGAAACCTGCTGCAACTCGAAGTCATAGGCCTCAGTTATCCTGGGCATGTGGCGACGGCAGTGAGGTTCAGCAGCGAGGTGGAGGAGCGGGATTTCGTCAGGTACAACCAGAAGCGATATGCTGTCTGCGACCCCACCTACGTCAATGCAAGCTGGGGAATGGCGATACCGCAGTTTAAGAGCATCGTACCCAAGATTATCGCCACGGTAGAGTGAGACAACGGGTTGAATTAAGACGAGTTCTGCCAGACACCTCCGACAGTCGGTCGACAGGATCACGCCCCATTCGCATGCTGCGCACGTTTTTGTGCTCGGCATGGCCGTAGTCCCAGTAGACCCTGGCCCGCCTGATCGCCAGGGAGTACGCGGCCAATGGCTGGGCTGTGACGTGACCCCGGCAAGTTGCGCCACATGGGAAGTGAGTATTTCTTCAGTTCGACGGAGGGATACTCATGAAGCGAAAAGTCCACAGCGTCGAAGAGATCATTCGGATTCTGCGCCAGGCCGACGGTGGCGAAACGGCCCAGGCGGTGTGCCGGGAGCA
>VGJS01000178.1 GCA_016867395.1 Candidatus Handelsmanbacteria bacterium | reverse complement strand
GGGAAAGGGGTGGGGTTTCACAATTCGCGCTAATATATCCCCAAACCCACGTCTGGGTAAAGGAGAAATAGCCATCTCAGGGTTTAGGGTGCCGGTGCGGTCCTACTGCGAGGTATAACCTCCGTCAACGAAAAGTGTCGAGCCGGTGGTGAAACTGGAGGCCGGCGAGGCGAAGTAGAGCACCGCGGTGGCCAGCTCGACGGGATCGCCCCAGCGGCCCATCGGCACCTTGTCCTGCATGGTCTGGCGGGCCTTGGGATCGGCCAGCAGGACCTCGTTGATGGGGGTGGCAAAGGGGCCAGGGCAGATGGCGTTGACGGTGACGCCGTGTACCGCCCACTCCAGCGCCAGGGTGCGGGTGAGTTGGACGAGGCCCCCTTTGCTGGCCGCGTACGGGGTGCGGTGGGGGATGGAAATGAAGGAGAGGGTGGAGCCCAGATTGATGACCCGGCCGTAGCGACGGGCGATCATGTGGCGGCCCACGGCCCGGCAGTAGTACAGGGGGCCGTAGAGGTTGATCTTGAGCACCGCCTCCCAATCCTCGTCGCTGAGGTTCACCACCGGCTGGCGGATGTTGATGCCGGCGTTGTTGACCAGCACGTCGATGCGGCCGAACTCGGCCAGGGCCTGGTCAACCGAAGCCTCGACCTGTTCCCGCTGACTGACATCGGCCTGAAAAGCCCGCACCTGGGCGCCGGTTTTCTCGGCCAGCGAGGCGGCGGCTTGCCGGCACTGGTCGAGGTGGCGGCTGGTGATGACCACCTTGGCCCCAGCGGCGGCCAGAGCTTCGGCCATGGCCAGGCCCAAGCCCATGCTACCACCGGTGACCAGGGCGACCCGGTCTACAAGGCTGAACAAATCTCGGGGGGTGGGGGAGGCCGGCATCTGCGGTGGTTACCAGCCTTCGGAATCGGCGACGGCCTTGGCCAGGGCCCCGAGTTCCTCGACCAGTTCGTTCTGGTCCTGCTGCCTGGCCTTGGTAGTCACCTGCATGGTCAGCGCGATCAGTCCTAGGCCGAAGATGCGCTGGAGGCTCTGGGGTGAATCAGGGGCCAGGCCAGGAACCAGCTCGCTGAGTTTGTCGAGCAGTTGCCGGTGGGCGTCGGTGAGATCGATGACTTCGAGGGACATGGGAAGCATGTACATGGCTTGAGTGCCTGCAAGTATAGGAAAAAGCTGGGGAGGAGGCAATCAGATTTCCGCCTCTTCGGCCTCCAGTCCGCCTGCCCTTTCCACCAGCCTGCTCCAGCGCCGGTGCGGGTCGTGGTTCAAGGCAAGGGTCCAGTTCCCGGCCTGGGCCTGGGCGAGGAAGGCGCGTTTGCTCAGGAGGGTCTGGTAGGGGAACATGTCGTAGGCCATGTTCCAGTGGAGCCGGAGGTGGGCGGCGGTGGGCAGGAGTTCCCCTGGATAGACCAGGGTGCGCCCGCCCCCCGCGATACGCACCCCCTGGTGGCCGGCGGTGTGGCCACCGGTGACAAAGAGGGACATGGCCCCGTCCAGGCGGGTGTCGCCGTCGAGCAGGTGCAGGAGCCCGCGCTGTTCCAGGGGCAGGAGACACTCGGGGCGGTAGCTGCTTTTCATGATGCTCACCCCGTCAAGGGCGTCCTCCCATTCGCGGCGCTGTACCAGGTGCGCGGCGTTGGGAAAGAGGGGGACCGGGTGGCCCCCCTGGTTGTGTGTGGCCCCGCCGGCGTGGTCGAAATGAAGGTGGGTAAGGATCACACGGTTGATCTCCTCGGGCCGGACCCCCAGGGAGGCCAGGGCGAGGGACAGGGAGTGGTTGGGGTCGAAGGCGAAAATCTCCTGCTCGCGGGGGGTCCAGTCCTGGCCGCAGCCGGTGTCGATCAGGGTCAGCTGACCGGGCTGGCGCACCAGCAGGCAGTTGCAGGCCAGCTCCACCCGGTTGCGCCCGTCGGGAGGGGAGGCCCGCTCCCACAATGGCCGGGGCACCACCCCGAACATGGTGCCCCCGTCCAGGCGGAAGCGGCTGGCCCGCAGGTGGAAAACTTCCAGTTCCCCTACGTTGAATCGCTCCCCGGCCATCAGATGTTCATTAGCACCTTGGCGCCTTCGAGGTCGAACTGGAAGTTCATCTCCCGCAGCCCCTCGTCGGCCATGTGCTGGCGCAGGGCCAGGCGGTGCTGGGAGGGACAGTAGAACATCAGGAACCCGCCGCCCCCGGCCCCCAAGATCTTACCGCCCAGGGCCCCGGCCCGCCGCCCCTGCTCGTACCAGGCGTCGATGCGCGGGTTGGACATCATGGCGGAGCGCCGCTTCTTCATCTGCCAGTGCTCGTTGAGCAGCAGGCCGAAGCGGTCGAGTTGCCCCTCTTCGAGGGCGGCCTTGACCTGGTAGCCGATGCGTTTGACCTCGTGCAGGCTCTCAACCACCTGGGCGTCGCCCCGCTGGGTGTCCTGCTGCTGCTGTGAGAGGATGTCGAAGCTCTCGCGCTGGATGCCGGTGAAGAAGAGCACCATACTGTTGCGCAGCTCTTCGAGGGTGTGGTTGGACAACTGGAGGGCCGAAACCTCGACCCGGCCGTCAGGGGCGATCTCCAGGCAGCTCAGACCGCCATAGGCGGCCAGGTAGTGGTCGTGTTTGCCGGCGGGCTGTCCGGCGAGCTGGGTCTCGACCCGATGGGCTTCCTCGGCCAGTTCCCGGCGCGACAGCTCGCGGCGCTGATGCGCCCGCAGGGCGGCCAGCAGCGCCACGGTGAAGGACCCCGAGGAGCCCATGCCGGTGCGGCCGGGTACGTCGGCCATGGCGCTGATCTCCAAGCCGCCCTGGATGCCGGTGTACTTAAGGGCTTCGCGCAGCAGGGGGTGCTCGATCTGGCCGGGTTCCTCCACCTTCTCGGTGCGGGAGTACTTGACCCGGATGAAGTCCTCCACCTTGAGGGTGTTGAGTTGGATGTACACGTACTTGTCGATGCCGGCGCTGAGTACGAAACCGCCGTGCCGCTCATAGTAGGAGGACAGGTCCGTGCCCCCTCCTCCGAGGGGGATGCGCAGCGGGGCGCGGGTGGTTATCAAGACAGATCCTCGTCAGGGAAGGGTGAACCGGCCGGCGGCGATGGCCGCCTGGGCAGCGGCGTACCGCTCGGGGGTGTCGCTGGCCAACAAATGGCCCTGCAGCGGATGGCCGTACAGGGGTTGGCCGGCGGCCAGCATCCGGGGAAAGAGATCGGCGCCGAAGTCCCAAGCCCCCTCGGCGGGTATCCAGGCAAAGATCCCCGGCTCCAGGGCGTAGATACCGCAGTTGATCTGGTAGCCGGGGAATACCTGCCCGGGGCGGGGTTTCTCGATGAACTCCACCACCCGGCCGCGAGGGTCCAGACGCAGGATACCGCTGCGACAGGGGTCGTCCTCGCGGTGCAGGCCGATGCTGGCCAACTCCCCCTCGCGGCGGTGGGCACTCCAGAATTCCCCCAGGTCCATGTTGGTGAGGTTGTCGGCGTAATACACCAGGAAGGGCTGGTCGAAGAAGGTGCGCAGGGACCGCAGGGCCCCTGCCGTGCCCTGCAACTCCGTCTCCACCGAGTAGGTGAGGTGCACCCCCCAGCGGCTGCCGTCCCCG
>VGJS01000177.1 GCA_016867395.1 Candidatus Handelsmanbacteria bacterium | reverse complement strand
GCAGCGTGTATGGGCTGACCTTGGGGTTGTACTGGGCGTTCAGCATCTGGTCGTTGTAAAATTTGACCTTGATCTGAACCCCTTCCAGGCTCCAAACCACCGCGCTGTCTATTGGGTCTATATAGTAGGATTCCTCTTCCGGCAGAATGGCCCTGGCCTCGGAGTAATACTCGATCTCAGGCAAGGGTTGGAAAGCGGACCGCCACGCGCACCCGCTGCCCAGAAGCACCAGGGATGCTAACCCGATCAAAATCGTCTGCTTCATACGCTTTTCAGAAAGGCGAGATGAGTTCGACAAAGAGCAGGTTCTTCTTGAGGTTCCGTTCTTTGAAGCTGTCGTACTTCCGGTGGGTGCGCTGGTAGCCGAAGTAAAAGGAGTTGTCGCGGATACCGAAGTATTCGGCGCGGACCCGCAACATGGCCAGATAGTCGCTCTGCTTGTAGTTGCCAAAGGTGTTGGGCGCGTCCGGGCCGACGAAATAGCCACTCTCGATGGAGCGGTAGACGTTCAGGTTGCCGACGATCGCATCGCGCGCCAGTGAAGAGGCGATGGGCACCCGGTCCCAGCGATAGTGGAGGAAGGGCAGAAAGCCCTGGGCCCCGAACTGGAAGGAGGTGTTGCTGGTGAGGCGGTAATCCGCCACTACCAGAGGGATGAACTCGGAATAGGACCTGCGAGGCTCATCCTCGCTGTCTATCGATTCGCGGATAAGACGGTGCTTGAACTTGGGCTGCACCGACCAACTCCCCCTGGTCCAGAGGTAATCGATCTTGTTGATCATGGTGAGCCGCGACCGCACATCCTCTGCCTGCAGCAGACTGCTACCATCGTCGAGTTTTATCTCGGCCTGGCTGTTGCGGTACCAGACCAGGCCATTGCTCACGGTGGTATGGCGGCGCCAACGGTAGGTGGTGGTGAGGTACAGGGTCTGGACCAGGCTCTTGCGCATAGTGAGCGGATCTGGGGTGGCCGGCCGGTGCAGACCGGCGAGTTCGGGGAGCCCGTCCGTTTTGTTGAGCCACGGGATGATGTCCAGATCGTCTGGCGGGACAATGAAGATGTAGGTGTGATCCTCGATGCTGTCCTTCACCTGTTTGAGATCGTAGTCCAGTTGAAACTGGCCGATGCCGGATTTCTGAACCTCGTGATGGTAGCGCAGGTAGAGGGCCTCCGACTTGCCGCTGCCGGCGATCTCCTCGTTGGCATACCGCCCCAAAGAGAGGGATTTGCCCCATTTGCCCATACGGGTGAAGGAGAGCAGGAAATGGCGGCCCGCGCTGTCGCGACGATAGGGGTAATCGGCCCGGTCGTCGTTTTCGCGGAAGTCCGGGATCTCGTTGTTGTTGAAATCGACTCCGTAGACGAAATTGGGCGGATCGGTCTCATAGGTAGCAAAGGCCTCTTCCCAATCGGGCACGAAGTTCTCGTTGCGGTCCGGATCCACGATCGAATCCGCGTTCTCATCCAACCCAGGATAGGTATAGGCGTTGGGCTGCCCTGGGTAGAGATCCGCGGTGTTGGACGGAACCTCGGCGCTGTGGTCGTCGGGGAAAGCGTCGTGGTCGTCGTTGTCCTCCATCAACCCGTATTCCTGGGTGAGGCTTTCGGGCTTGATTCCCGGCGTAATCTGCCGGTCGATATGGAAGGGCATGCCGCCGCGGACGCTGTCGTACCCGCCGCTGTATTCCGGTTCGAGGCGGTACAGTTCGGCCCCGAACTGCAGACCGGCCACCAGATCCTTGGTGCCTTTGAGCCAATACGCCGCAGCCCCCTTGGTGCTGCGCTTCCCATCGTCCGCTCCCACAGGGTACCGATAGTTCTGGATATTGTGGGCAACTTCGCCACTAAATTCAAGGCCAACCAGGTTGGCCTTCCAGTTGAGGGAAGCCAGGGTTTGCCCGGTGGGCATGCCGTAGTCGAAGCTGACCATCTTCCGGTTGGCCCCCTGAGGGCCTATGCCTTCGGAGCGGGCGACGGTGAAGTAGAGCACCTCATCCGCCTCGCTGTACCATTTGAAGGGTCGGCGGGAGCCGGCTTCGCCCGCGCTGAAGGAAGCGGGCCAGGTCATTCCCGTGGGCGTCAGCGTTCCGTCGCGCCCCACCCCCAGAAAATCGTGGGTCTGCCGCACGCCGATGCGGTAGTCGTCGGCCACGTCCGCGACAAAACGGGCCGAAGTCACGGTAATGTCGGTGGGCATGATAAAAGTAAAAGCCACCGTTTCTTTGCCCTGCGCTTCAAAGCCCCCGTCGGCCAGGGCCCGCCCCCCCGCCCTGGCCGGCTGCAGTCTGGCCTCAAAGCCTTCCTGTCCTGCAAGACTGGTGAGCCGCACGGGCACTCCGTCCTTCGTGCCCTCCACAATCACATCGAGGCTGTAGACCTTGGCATTGTGCTGGGTTTCTCTTGGGGAGTCGTCAGCCACAATCACGATGAGGGTCTTTGCCCCCTGCATCTCATAAGGCAAGTCACCGCGGTACATATTGCTGTTGCGCGACCTGGTGTGATTCATCAACTGATTTACGAACGTGGTGCCAAAAGTGGCGTAATCCCCTATGTTGTGCTGCCAGTGCCCTCCATACAGCAACACCGGTGAGTCCTGGAAGGAATCCCCGGAATTCTCGCTCCAGTTGGAGAAGAGGATGTTGCTGCCCGCCCGCCCGCCCCGGCTGTATAGCAGGGTGGCTCGCTCCCTGGCGTTTTTATAATCCAGGTCCAGGCGCGCGGCATCCAAGAGGTTATTGACCAGGGTAAGGGGAGTGAAGCGGGTGCGGATGGCGTTGCCTATCTCCCCGCCTCCGCCCACCGTAGCGGTCCAGTGGAGATTCTTGTAGGTATAGTGGCCGATGCGCATTTGCAGGCCACGGTGATCTATCAAACTGACCCCGGTGCCAAAGCTGTTGCGGCCCTCTTCAATGGAGAAGACGCGCTGGTAACTCGACCCCATGTAATTGCCGAGCCGGTCCCAGCGCACGTACCGAGCCTGGTCCGGGCGCCCAGAAACCACAGCCCAGGGGGTCAGTTCGCGGAAGGGCAGGATGTACTTCTGGTTGGCGTAATTGATATAGGGAACCCCATCCTCTGCGCCGAGGAAGAGGTAGTCGCGGCCTCGCTCGTAGCGGTCAATCGGGCCTCTGATGAATAGAGGGCGCTTTTTCCACTCGGGTTCCCGCGATACCCCCGGTTCATCGCGATAATAGGGCAGGGGGCCTGCAGACTCTGGATGCCGCTGTGCCTGGACCGGGATGAGAAACCCTCCACATAGCAGAACCACGGTGAGGAGGGTTCCTCTTATGGTTTTGGGGGACATAGACATCTTATCGATCTCTGGCAGGATTGAGGCCTGATTAGGTGGGCACAACAAAATTCACAACCAGACGTCCGCTTTTTGAGAGAAAAGTGTAAATGAAACTCCGACCACCTACTTAGAGGCGCAGGCATGAGGAATTGGACGGGAGGAAGTTAATATTGACAAATATTACAGTCAAGGAGAAAAAGGGATTGGGCAAAAAAAAGGGCGGGAGTGGTTCTCCACTCCCGCCTATGCGCTTGATGATACTCCCTTACTGGGCGAAGGTAGCCTTGATACGGCCCCAGGAATCGGCTTCCACCGGGGTGCCAGCGCCGG
>VGJS01000176.1 GCA_016867395.1 Candidatus Handelsmanbacteria bacterium | reverse complement strand
ACCCGGTTTGTACCAGGATTTGGCCAAACATCGGGTTCAGCTCAATGGTGGTGCTCAGGATGAACTCGGTTTGGATGTACTTGGTGCCGGGCGGGGCCGGGTCTGCGAAGATCTCGTCGCTGCGACGGCGCAGCGCGGCGACTTCCTCTGCACTGGGGGAACAACCCTACCCCATTGCCCGGAACCCGGATTTTGCGACCTTTTCCCCTGCCAACAACCCATTTCCCGCTCCGGGGGACCTATGAACAGCACCTTGCTGGGCGAGCCCTGCCGCAATTTTCAGATCCTCGGTATCGGCAGTTTCGCCGATCCCCTCGATGGCCGCCAGAAGGTGGTGCTCTCCAACTTCGCCGCTGGCGCGGTGGGCAATATCGTCATCGTGGACCCGCTCACCGGCGCGGGGGAGGACCTGGCCCTGCCGGGCGACAACGGGGCCTGGGCGGTGCTCAACTACCGCGACGAGAAACTGCTGATCGGCACCTGCGGCCAGCACGGGTACCTCCACTGCCTGGATCTGATGACCAGGGAGTGGGCCGGGCCGCTGCGCAACGAAAAGGAGCAGTATATCTGGAACCTGTGCTTGGGCGAGGACGGAATGGTGTACGGGGGCACGTACCCGGGTTGCGTGCTCCTGCGCTACGACCCGGCCAGGCACCTCTTGGAAAACCTGGGCCGGGTTTCGGCGGTGGAGGGCAACCTCTACAGCCGGATGGTCTACGCAGGGGTACCGGGCCATATCCTGGTCGCCTGCGGGTACGCCGAGGCCCACCTGGCCTTGTGGGATATACGCAGGGGTCAGGCGCGCTGCTTCGGCAAGCCGGGAGCCAGCGTGCGGGAGGTGGGGAAGGATTTCCTCTGTACCCAGGCGGGCGAGGAACTGGACTTCTACGACCTGCGCACCCTGGAGCCGCTGAACCAGGACCTGGGCCACCGCCTCCGGGCCGGCGGTCCGCCCTCGCGGTACCCCGGCATGGGTTTCTCTGCCCGGCTAAAAGACGGGCGCTACCTGTGCACCCGGGGCCAGGAATACTACGTGGACGGGGGGGGCGAGGAGCGCCCGGCCCTGCGCCCCATCCCGGCAGACAGGCCGGCCACCCGCATCCACTCCCTGACCTGCGATGCCCAGGGAAAGGTCTGGGGTTCGGCGGGCTTTGGGCAGACCATCTTCTCCTTTGATCCCCGGACCGGGGAGGTATGGAACTCCCAGGTGGTCTGCGATGCGGGCGGCGAGGTCTACGGGATGGCCTTTGCCGGGCAGCGGCTCTTCATGGCCTGCTACTCGGGTGGGGACCACGTGGTCTACGACCCGGCCCAGTCCTGGAACCAGGTGGACCAGTTCAACCCCTACACCCTTGAGCCCGCGGGCCCCGCGCTGATCCGGCCCTCGGCGAAGAGCCTGATGGGCCCGGACGGCCATTTCTGGACTGGGTGGATGGCCGCGTACGGGCGGTACGGCGGCGGGTTATCGCGGGTGAGGGTGGACAGCCTGGAGGTGGAGGTCTGGACCGATCCCCTCGGCCCGCAGGCCCTGCTGGGATTGGCCGCTGACCAGCAGTACCTTTACTTCATCACCGGCGGCGGGGCCAATGGGTTGCCCTCCCAGCCCGGGCCCTTTGCCTTTGCCGTATGGAGCCCGGCGGGAAAGGTGGTCTGGAATTGCCAGTTTCACCAGGGGCAGACTCCGCACAGCGTGACCGCGGCCGGGGGAAGGGTGTTCGTGGGTGTGGACCGACATATCGAGGTTTTCGACCCGCAGCGGCTGGAGTTTAGGGGTCGGGTGGAGGTGGAGGAGTCCTGCCAATTGTTGATGGAGGTGGGAGGACAGGTCCTGGCCTTCTGCGGCAAGAAGGTCGACCGGCTGGACCCGCAGACCGGGCGTATTACCCCGCTCGGAGACACCCCGGAACGGGTCGGATCGGCGGTGGCCACCCCCGCGGGGGCGTACTGCGCCATCGGCACCGAGTTGCACCGGCTGTCATTTTGAAGCACGGAAAAGAGAGAGGTCGCCCCGTCTGGGGCGGCCTCTCTCTTGTGTTCTGCGCTTAGCTCAAAGCTGGCCCTTGGCCGCGGCTTCCTTCATCTTCTCGTTGGCAAAGATGGCGATCTCCACCCGGCGGTTGACCTGCTTGCCCTCGGCGGTGGTGTTGTCGCCCACCGGCCGGGTCTCGCCGTAGCCCTTGGTGGTGAAGCGGGCTCCAGCTACGCCCAGGCCCTCGGCAAAAGTGGCCACATTGGCGGCGCGTTTCTCGGAGAGGGTCTGGTTAAACACCTCGGTGCCGTCGGCATCGGTGTGGCCCTCGACGAGGATGTCGGTGTCGGGGTACTTTTGGAGGATCTTGGCCATCTTCTCGACGTTGGCCTTGCCGTCGGCCTGCAGGTCGGCAGAACCGGAGGTGAAGAGGATGCCGGAGGCGAAGGTGATCTTGATGCCTTCGCCTACCCGCTCTACCTTGGCCCCTTCTAAATCCTGTTTCAGGTCGTCGGCCTGGGCGTCCATCTTCTTGCCGATAAGGGCCCCGGCCGTGCCGCCCACCCCAGCGCCGATGAGGGCGCCCATGACCGTGTGATCGCCCAGTTTCTTGCCGATCAGGGCACCAGCGGCCCCGCCGGCCACGGCACCGATGGCCCCACCTTTGGCGGTGCTGCTACAGCCCAGGCCGGCCAGCGAGACGCACAGGGGCAGGGCGATGAACAACTTGGCGGATATCTTCATGGAGAACTCCTTTGTTGAGGATTAGGGTAGTGAGGGTGAACTAATAAGTCAAGTTAGGTCTGTTTTTGCGCTTCAGTCAACAGATTCGGCAGCCCAAGAAGAAGAGGCAAGGGGTGGCAAAACCATCATCCCGACTCACCTGGCATACAGCCCAAAGAAGGGCAGGGTTAGCGTCACCCAGGCCACCAGAATCGGGCCGGTGAGCCAGCCGATTCGAGCTTTCGTCAAATATGGTGGATGGGGGGTAAGCGTATCCTGCATGGTCAAGCCGCATTTTTCAGTTCGCCACCGACGAAAGCTGCCCCAGCAATGACTTGGCCGAGGAGCCGGTGGTAGCCGTGCAAGCGCTGCCATCGCTTTTCCGCTTCCCGGGTCAGTTTGAAGGCCATGGTCAAGGTGGTCCGTCGAGGAACTCGTAGAAGGTAAACAACCCCTCCTGGTCTTTGACCAGGCACTCCCAAGCGGCCGGGTATTTGGCATCATAGCGGTTGATGAATTGGTCGTAGGCCTGGAGGGCGGCGCTCTTGGTGGCCGACAGGTATACCTGTTGCAGCAGCCCTTTGGCGTCGGGCTGTAGGATCTTGGGCCGCTTGTCGAGGATATTGGCGGTCTTGTTTACCCCGCAGCGTTGCGCCAGCGTTGAGGGGTATTCCTCCCGCAGGGCGGGCCAGAAGCCCAGGTTGCACTGCACTAGTTAGGACGTGATCTGACATTTCCGTATCTTTGGATCATTGAAAAGAGGGATGTAAGATGACGACCTCGGTTGGGCAACGTGTCTGAAGCCTGCAAGTTGCGGGGCTACTCGCGAGACAGCTTCTACCGGTTCCAGGAGTTGTATGACCAAGGGGGTGAGCTGGCGCTGCAAGATCTGAGCCGGCAGAAGCCCTGCCTGAAAAACCGGGTGGATGCTGCCATTGAAGCGGCAGTGCTTCGGATGGCCATTG
>VGJS01000175.1 GCA_016867395.1 Candidatus Handelsmanbacteria bacterium | reverse complement strand
GGGGGCCGGTCAATCGCGGATCTGCGGCTGTCCACCCGGCTTCTGACCCCCAACGGCGACGGGATCAACGACCACCTGGAGGTATCGCTGGTGGTCTTAAAGGGGGACGGCCAGGTACCCCGGGTCAGCCTGTACGACCTGCAGGGCCGGCTGGTGAGCGCGCTGGAGCCGGCGGGGGTGGGAGCCTTTAGGTGGGCGGGTCAGGATCTACAGGGCCGGCTGGTGCAGCCGGGAGTGTATGTATTGAGGGTGGAACTGAAGGCCCAGGCCGGCGCCCAGGTCCAGACCAGGGCCCTGGCCGTGGCTTATTGAGGGTTTTTTGCTAAAATCGGGTACCACGTAAGTAAACCGCACGAGGGAATCAGAGCCATGTGCACGCGCGTCTGTCTGCTAGGGATCCTGCTGCTGGCCGGTTTCGGCACTGCCCGGGCAGAGGTGGAGGTGTGGAAGCTGGGAGGGGATGGCCTCAGGTGGATTGAAGCGGACAGCAGCTTCGTCTTCATCGACTTTGCCGATGGCGCCATCCAGCCCCGCTACCTGACCAGGGAGTCCAATATCCTATCGCAGCTGAGCAACTGGTCGCCCTTCAAGTTCCCGGCGGAACTGGGCTATGTGGATGGGGAGCAACCCCGGATATGGAGGGCGGCCAACGGCTTTTACTGGTACACGGCGGGGACCCTGACCACTGAGTGGGTGGACGGGGACAGTCTCTCCTACAGCCCGCCGATCTCGCGCGGCAACGAGAGCGAATGGTACACCCTCGACGTGGGGGTGCCGGTGCCGGCCGAGAGCTTCGGCTTTTTCACCCCTCCGCGCGGTTTCCGGGCCGACGGCACCCCGCTTTCTGAGGACATCGTCAAGGCCTTCGAGGTCTCGATCTCAGCCGAGGCCGACCCCGTGCTCGCCAAGGAGCAGGGAGACGACGATTACCACCGGCTGCAGACCCTGATCGCCGATATCCCGCAGAACTTCGACAAGCAGGTGAAGCTGGAGTTCCCCAAGCAGTACGTGCGCTTCATGCGCTTCAAGCGCAACGTCTCCATCGACGACCTCAGCCTTCAGGGGGGCACCTGGAGCGCCGAGGTCCAACTGGGGACCTTCGGGGAGTTCGTGCTCCATGGGGAAGGGGTGCCCAAGCGGGTCTACTACACCACCAAGATCACCGACCTGGGCCGGGAATGGAACTTCGGGCGGCTATTCTGGAGCGCCACCCCCCTGCGCCGGGCGGGCGACCAGGTGGTCGAGGCCCCGGAGGCCCAGGCCTTTGTCCGGGTGGAGGTGCGCAGCGGCCGCGACGAGGATCCCAACTTGTACCGCGAATTCACCGACACCGGCGGGGAGCGGGTGGTCAGCCGCGAGCGCTACGAAAAGGAACTGAAGAAACCGGACCAGACCCTCGACGGCTTAACTCAGGCGGGCAAGCCCGGGCTGCGCGCCTCGGTGGGCTACGACACTCAGAACTGGACCTACTGGTCGTTCCCCCTCACCCAGTCCGGGGTGCAGGCTCCCCTGCAGCGGGGCCGGTACCTGCAGGTGCGGCTCACGCTAGAGAGCCAGGCCTTTGCCGATTACGTCCGCCTGGACTCCCTGTGGCTCGAGATGTCGCCGCCCCTGGCCGAGCAGGTGCAGGGGGAGGTGGCCAGGCTCGACGAGCCCAACCCGGCGGCCGGGCTGACCAGGGTCAGCCTGGGCGAGCAGGTGGACTTCACCTTTGACCTGAAGGCCCAGTTCAGCAGCGCCGGCCAGCAGGGCTTCGACGCGGTGCGCATCAGGACCGGAAGCCGGTCCCGCTTCGTGCGCCTGGAGATGGGCGATCCCCTGGCCGAGGTGGCCCCCTCCAGGGTGGAGGCGGAGAGCGGGGAACTGGTGGTCTATCTGCCCCGCCGGGTGGTCCGCAGCGCCAACAGCCCCCTCCGGGTGACCTTTGGCGCCGAGGTCTTTCTCCTGGCCAACGCCTTCGCGGCCGAGGTCTTCGACGCCCAGGGCGGGGATTTCCCCCAGCAGGTGGAGGCCGGGGACGTTACGGCCCTGGTCAACACCAACAGTCTGCAGGTGCTAGGGATGAAGGAAGCAGGCGGGGAGGTCATCCGGAACCTGCGCCTGGATGGGGCGGTCTTCACCCCCAACGGCGACGGGATCAACGACCAGCTCGTCCTCTCCTACACCCTCTTCAGGCTGCCCTCGCCGCTGCCGGTGCGCCTGTACATCTACAGCCTGGACGGGGTGCGCCGGGCCGAGGTTGAGGCCGGGTTGCAGGGCGCCGGCCCCCAGCGCCTGGTCTGGGACGGGCGCGACGGTCAAGGCCTGCCCGTGCCGCCCGGGTTCTACCTGATGGCCGTGGTCGTGGATTCGGAGCGCGGGGAGCTCCGCCGGGTGCAGCCGGTGGGGATTGCATACTAAAGGGAAGGCGGGTGATGAAGGCAAACAAGGCAAGGTTCGTCGTTTTGGCCACGCTGCTATTGGCCGCCGGCCAGGCCAGGGCCGAGGTGTTCACCTTCGACCGTCCGGCCGAATGGCGGACCTGGCAGATCCCCGCCGGGGTGGTGGAGGTTCTGCCCTCGGGCTCCCTGCAATTGACCCAATACCGCAAGAACATCGACCCGGTGCGCGACGCGGCCCTCTTCACCCACCCCACCCAGAATCGGGGCGAGGTGCCCGGGGGGATTTGGAACGCCGGCAGCAACGCGAGGAACGCGGGGCGGGTCATCGACGGCGACCCGCGGACCTTCTGGAAGCCGGACCCGGCCGACGATCCTTCCAGCTGGGTGGTGGAGATCGACCTGGGGCGGGCGGTCCTGGCCAAGGGGATCCGCCTGCGCTTTCCCGATCAGGAGGGGGCCCGGCCCTTCAGGCAGTTCAGCGTGTACACGGCTACCGGGGCCCGCATCCAGGTCAGCGACGACGTCTTCAAGTACGAGGTGGCCTACCGCACCACCCAGCCCAACGCCGACACCCTGGTCTCCTTTTTCCTGACCGGGACCGATTGCGCCAGTGGCCCAGAGGGAGCCCTGCCGAAGATCGCCGGCGGCTGCCGCCGCGACACCACCTACGTGCTCGAGCAGGGCCTGGGCATGGACGCCGATCTCGAGGGTAGTTTCCGGGTGGTGCAGTTCATTCGCATCACCGCCGACGAGCCCAGCCCAGATGCGGCCCTGGCCGAAGTGGAAGTAGTGGGGGTGGGCGACAATATCAGTATCGGTACCCTGGCGCGGGGAGGTTCCTTTGCCAACGGCCTGCTGGCGCGAGAGCCCCAGAACATGTTCGACGGTAACATGGACACCTTTGGCAACGTTTTTACCGTCTTCACCAAGGGGGGCTGGAGGGAGAGCGGGGTCTGGTGGCAGGTGGATCTGGGAGCCCTGTTCTGGATCGACGAGGTCTTCCTCTACTGGAAGACCCGGGGCGAGGCCCTGTCCTTCTTTCTTTCCGATGGCTTCAACGTGGGAGAAGGGTACCAGCTCCTCTACTCGGACGGTCGGCCGACAACCTCGGGTGACATCGACTTCTCCCCCCTGCTGATGGAGCCGACCGAGCACATTTACGGCAACGGCAAGGATCTGCGCCATTTCCGCTATCTCTTCAAGCCCCGCAAGATCCGCTATTTCTTCTGGCACTCCCTCACCGACCAGGGCTGGTATTCGCATCCGATGGAGTTCATGCTCTTCTCGCCGGGGCACCCAGCCCAGGTG
>VGJS01000174.1 GCA_016867395.1 Candidatus Handelsmanbacteria bacterium | reverse complement strand
GACTCACCAAGGTCGGGCTAAAAACCATTTCCTCAGCGGTCACTGCCAACCTTGGTCCTTCCCCTCTACCACTGAGATTGACCCTGGCCACCGCCTGGCTCGGATCGTTGGTGGCCCTCAGGGTCAGCGTCCCCGTCCAGACCCCCAACGAGTCGGGAGTGAAGGTCACCTCCACCGTCCTGCTGGATCCGGCAGGGATGTTCAGCGAGGTCGCGCTGGCCGCAAAGCGGGGCGACGAGGAACTCACCGCTACCTGCAGGGAGCCCAGGCCGGTGTTACCCACGTCCAGAATCTGGGAAGTGCTGCGACTCACCAAGGTCGGGCTAAAAACCATTTCCTCAGCGGTCACTGCCAACCTTGGTCCTTCCCCTCTACCACTGAGATTGACCCTGGCCACCGCCTGGCTCGGATCGTTGGTGGCCCTCAGGGTCAGAATCCCCGTCCAAGCCCCCAGCGAATCGGGCGTAAAGGTCACCTCCACCGTCCTGCTGGATCCGGCAGGGATGTTCAGCGACGTCGGGCTGGCCGCAAAGCGGGGCGACGGGGAACTCACCGCTACCTGCAGGGAGCCCAGGCCGTTGTTGCGCACGTCCAGCGTCCGGGAAGTGCTGCTGGTCCTCACCTGCACAGCCCCGAAACCCAGACTGTCCGTTGTCACCGCCATCTCCGGCCCCTCCCCTGTGCCGCTGAGGTTGACCCTGGCCGCCGAACTGTCCGGGTCGTTGGTGGCCCTCAGGGTCAGGACCCCGGACCAATTCCCCAGCGAGTCAGGCCTGAAGGTCACCTTGGCCGAATCCACTCCATTGGCGGGGATGCTTAGCGAGGGGCGGCTCACCTCGAAGCGGGGCGACGAAGACTGCACCGCCACGGTCAGGGTCTCGTCAGCGGATAGGTTCCTGATGGCGATGCCCTTGGTCAGACTCCCCGACCTGACCAAAACCTCCCCAAAGCCCAGTTCAGTTGATTCCTCCACTTCCACCCGCATCTGGGCGGCATAGCCGGTGCCTGAAAGCGCGATTTCCTTGACACCCCTCTGGGCATCGTTGCTGGATACCAGGATCTTGCCTTGGATGTTTCCGCGGCTTTGCGGAGCAAATACCACGCGGAAAGCCAGGCTCTCGTTCGCGCGCAAAGGCTGGCCTAACCTGGTTGGATCGGTAAGAATAACCTCGTATTCGCTGGACGTAGAAGACACCGCGTAGATGCGCAGGCTGTCGCTCGCACTTGATATGGCGTTGGCATCCGAGGTATCTCGTTGGCCGATGCGAACTGGCGTGTCGAACCCCAGAACATCCGGCGCACTACCGAGCCTGGGAGCAGAGAACGAGACGCCATGCATCCTGATCGTTCTGCTTTGCGCGGTATTGGCTGGGTTTTCGACCAGCAGCGTCGCCGTATGATCCCCCGCTGATTTGGGAGTGTAATACACCACAACCGTCCTCTGCCCTTCGGGAACCAACTGCAGCACCCGATTCTGCAGATCGGGCTCAAAGCGACTGTAGTGGGCGTTGACTCCTGCTTGAATTCCGCCAATATTCACCTCAAGTGACTGCCCTGTTCCCGTGTTCTTGATGACGAAAGCCTCTGCCTTTTCCCCGCCGACCTCGACAACCCCAAAATCCAATTCCGTGCCTTCCACTTCAAGCGCAGCGGGGGTAACCCCCGTCCCCGTCAACACCGCTCCCGCACTTCCCAGCGCCGCCCCAGCGGCGGTGCTTAGGACAAAGGTCACACTGCCGCTGGTCGCACCAGTTGCAGTGGGAGCGAAAACCACGGTGACCTTCTTCGTCGTCCTCGGCGGCAGCAGGTTGGGGATGGCGAAAGAGCGCAGCGCAAAAGGCGATGAGGCCGGAAAAAACGACGGCGTGCTCTTGACGACGACAGTGTCCGTCCTCTGGTTGGCGATGGTCAGGCTCGCCGTGCCGGACCCGCCCACCAACACCTCTCCGAAAGAGAGGGTGTCCGGGATCACCACGGCCGTATTCTGTGCGCGGCCCTGGACCGCCGACAAAACTCCGGCCAGCAACGCCGCCAGCACTGCTGGGCGCTTCCACCTGCCCGCCCGCCCTTCACACCCGTTCAACGATGCGCCTCGTCGAAAGCTGGGGGAGCGGGAAGATCTGGTTCCCGGTTCATAACATTGTAGGCAACAAAACCACCGCTGGTTACGGCAATACCAAGCACAGTGAAAAACCAGCGTTTGCCTGCTCTGCTCCGCGATTTCCACTCCAAAGCTGCCGCGCTGCGCTGGTTCAGCCGGCGCACCCGGTGGTTGAGGTGGTCGGCCACAAACACATTCTCGTTTGCGTCCACCGCAATTCCATAGGGGGTCTGCAAACTGGCGGCAATTCCCCGGCCATTGTCCCCCTTGAAGCCCGACTCGCCATTGCCGGCGATGGTGGTGATAATTTCGGTCGCCACGTCCACCTTGCGCACCCGGTTGTTGCCCGCATCGCTGATGTACAGGGTGCCCATGCCAGATACCGCCACCCGCACCGGCTTGTTGAAGTGGGCCCCCAAGGCCAGGTCGCCATCTCCTAAAAAGCCGTCCTCCCCGGTGCCCATTATCGTGGCCACCACACCGCTGGCTAGATCAATCTTCCGGATGCGGTGGTTGTGCATGTCGACTATCAACAGCCCACCCTTCCCATCCAGGGCGATGCCCTTGGGGTTCATCCCCGCCGCCTGCGCCGGGCCGTCCTGGTTGAACTTGCGCCCCCCGGATCCCGCAATAGTCGTAATGACCCCGGTGATCGCATCCACCCGGCGGATGCGGTTGTTGCCGAGATCGGCGATATAGAGGGTTCCATCTCTATCCACCGCAACATCGGCCGGCTCTTTCAGCTTGGCCTGCGTGGCCACTCCTCCGTCGCCGTCGTATCCCCAGCTCGAACTTCCGGCCACAGTGGTGATGATGCCGGTGGGATCCACCTTGCGCACCCGGTGGTTGCCGCTGTCGGCTATATAGATATTGCCGGCCTTGTCGACAGCGACTCCAGCTGGACTGTTGATACTCGCATTGGTAGCGACCCCGCCGTCTCCCCTAAAGTCATTGCTGCCATTTCCGGCCACCGTGACAATGTCGCCATACTGCAAATCGACCATTCTAATGCGGTGGTTGCCGGTATCCGCGATAAACACCTCGAGTCCTGAAGCACTGACTGCTACGCCCAAGGGCATATTCAGCGCTGCACCGGGTTTGTCTTTGGGCGCATTCAGAAGGTTTTTTGTAGATGGGATGTTGTCCCCATTGTACCCCGCTATGGTGTCGCCGGCGATAGTGGTGATATAGCCTGCCGGCAAATCTTCCGCAGCAGCGGTGCTGATCACACACCTAGCTCCAAAGATCAGCAACAAGCCCAATATCCTCTGATCAAAAACCCACCAAGAGCCACATCCGCCTGAGATGCTCATTGACGCCTCCTGCCCAATGCTGGCTATTTAGCCACCTCAGTTGCTTGCCTACTACTCCGAGCTATGTTCAGAAGTTGTGGATGGCAGGGGGCAAAAAAAGAGCGTATCCTGAGTATGACCACCATCACTCACCGCCCTTTGGCGAGGGCGAAAGGATACGCTCATGGAAGAATATACGGCAACCCTGACCGGCCCCCACAAATTGGCCCACTCAGGAGGTGAGTAAGTGGGTGTTGATGAAGGCCTCGGGGCTGAGATAACCCAGTCGGCTATGGGGTCTTTC
>VGJS01000173.1 GCA_016867395.1 Candidatus Handelsmanbacteria bacterium | reverse complement strand
TGCGCGGACTACGCCGCCGAGCAGTGGGAGTTGGACGACCATCGCCATCCTGAGCCTTCCAAGGAAGAGATGGAGGGGCCGGCCCTGAGTCCCCTGGCGGAGGCGGTGTCACAGTCCTGCTCTGCCCGCTACTCTGGCACCTGCGCCGTTTGCTGCCGGCCGATCCTCCGGGGCCAGGCTATCCGCTTCGCCGTGGCCGACCCCAGTCCGCGCCGGCAATGGCACCTGGGGTGCAACCCGCACTTGACACCGGCGCCTGAGCCGAGCCATATTTCCAGCGAGGGCCAGGTTTCTGGCGCGAATGCGCCTCAGCCGGGCCGCCCGCAGCACCACGATAGCCACAGCACCGCCAACAACGAGGCTGGTTGTGGATTGTCGCCCTACCAAGGGGGCAATCCACAACCAGCCTTTCTTGTTTTTCCTCTCCCCGTCCAGGTGGGCGCTCCGGGCCGCACCTGGACCGAGGCGCTGCTCGCCGTGGAGGCCTGCCATGCCGACCGCAACTGACCCCCTTGACCGCACCATCCGCCACGCCCGGGCCGTCGGCCTGATCCTCGACTGCGTGACGGTGTTGGCCGTGGCCTATTTACTTGCCCGGGCTTTCGTCCCTTGGACGCTGGCGCTACTGGGGTGGAGGTAGCCATGCCGACAGGACCAGACAACAAGATTGGCTTCGGGAGGTCGTGCGGGCTCTCCGGTATCGACACCCCCCAGGACCGAAGGCGGCGGCAGCGCCGGGCGGCGCGGGGAAGGAGGGTCGGCTGATGGACCCCGTATCTGCGCAGATTGATACCTATTTGCGATTTCTCTCCGACGAGGACGAAGCGCTGAAGGCCCGAAGCGACTTGCTCGACCGCTGCTACTACGCTGTGCATGGGGAGTTGATCAGGGAGGCCCAGGAGCGCCAGTACCAGCGCCAGGAGGGTACGATATGACTACCGCCCTCACCACGACCCAGACGACCGCTCTGGCCAACCCGATGCCTGGGGACCAGGAGTGGCGCACCATCCTGAGCATGGCCGGCACGCTGGTCAAGTCCGGCCTACTGCCCGCCTCAATCAAAACCGCCGAGGCCGCCGCTGCCGTGATCCTCAAGGGCCGCGAGCTGGCCATCCCCCCCATGCAGGCGTTCTCCCACATCCACGTCATCCAGGGCCGGCCCACCTGCTCCAGTGAGCTGATGCTGGCGATCCTGGCCCGTGGCGGCTGCGCCTGGGACTGGCTCAAGGACGGCTCCACCGGCGAGGCAGAAATCCTGTTCCGCCGCAAGGGATTCCGCGAGGTGTCGGGCCGCTTCACCCTCGACGAGGCCAAGAAAGCCGCGCTGCTCAACAAGGACACCTGGAAGAACTACCCGGCCTCGATGCTCCGTGCGCGTGCCATCGCCTCCGGTGCCCGCATGATCGGCCCGGACCTGCTGGCCGGCATGAGCTACACCCCCGAGGAGCTGGGCGCCGAGGTGGACCGCGACGGGGAGCCCCTGAAGGCCGTCCACGCCACGGTGACGGTCGAGCACGCCGGGGAGACCGTAGACACCACCACCGGCGAGATTGTCGGCCCTGGCCCGCGGGAGCAGCCCCCGCGCCAGGAGAAGCCCTACTTCCGCTACCTCAAGCGGTGTGCGGCCCTCAAGGCCGAAATGGGCGACGATCCCTATTACCGGGTGCTGACCGACATGGGGGTGAGCCACAGCAACGAGGTCTCGGAGGACGACACCGAAACAATGACCGCCATCGTCAAAGCCCTCGAAGCTGAGAAAACCCTGGCCGTCATCGACCCGCAGCCGACCACCTGATTTACCCGCCGGCCTGGGCTCCTGCTCCCCGAGGGCCTGGGCCGGCACATCAGCCGAGGAGATCCGCCATGCCGATCACCCCGGCCGCGCCCCTCCAGCGGATTGACAGGCCGGTCGAGCGTGTCGCGCTGGCGGGCTGAGGAGTCGCCAAAAGGGAAGTGCCCGCCAGCATCGCCACCAGCCAGGGGGCGCGGGCCGCTAAGCTCTCGTGGGGAGAGCCAGACAGCCGCGCCCCCGTCAATCACAGTCGGCTGAAGATCGCAGAGGAGTACGAGCATGGTTCCACGGACCGAGACCCACGAGCGGGGCGGTAGTCTGACCACGGATCTGCTCCGGGTGCGCGTCGAGGAGACCTGTGAGGCCCTCCAGGACGCGACCCAGCGCCTGGACCAGGAAGTGGTCCACCTGGTCACGCTGTCCGCCCAGGACGGCGCCGGCATCGAGATCATCGGCCAGGGAGAGCAGACCCTGGCCCTGAAAGTGAGGAGACGATGACGTTACCGGCAGGATACCGCGAGCTGGCCTGTGCCGTGCTTAAATCGGCGGCACTAATCGTGCAGCGCGGCCCGGTGACGCGCAAGAAAGCCGGGCAGGCCGAAGCCGAGTACCGCGATGCGGTCGATTTCCTGGCCTACGGCTGCCGCGACACCGCCGACCCACTGGCCTGGCACTACCTGGCGGGCATGGAGCATCTGGCCGAGCTGGGCCGCGATAAGCTGGTGGAGCGCCTGCGGTCCAAGCACACCCCCCGGCGCACCGGCCCGCGTGGCCCGTCGCCTGATTTGACCGGCGGGCAGACGGTGAGCCTGTCCGAGGCCGCCAGGCAACTGGATCGCGCCCTGGTGACGGTGTACCAGGGCCTGGCCGCGCTCGGAGTGCCCCGCACCAACGGGCGGCTCAGCCTGGAGACCGTCGAGCGGCTGCGGGGGTTGTTCGCCAGTCGCGGCGCGAAAGGCTTGCCCCGTCGCCGGCAGGGGCTGAACCGCAACCTGGACACCGAGCACGTTGAGCAGGCCGCCCGGAGGTATGCCAGCAACAGCGAAGCGGCAGCAGCGTTGGGCGTGGCTCTTGGCAGCTTCGGCCGGGCCTGCCGGCTCGCAGGCATCGAGACCCCCCGGGCTCGGAGACAGCGACTGCAGGAGGCGCACAGGCAGGCGGGATGAGAGCGCAGACCAAATACCTCAAGGTGCTGATCCTGGCGTATCTGGAGGCCAACCGCAGGGGCCGGGAGCACGGTATCAGCAAGACCAGGCTCGCCCTGGTGCTGGGGGTGCCGATGGCCCACGAAAAGCGCCTGCGCGAAGCGCTAGACTCCCTGGCAGATGAGCGCGCCATCGGATCGAGTGCCGAGCACGGCTATTTCTGTTGCCAGGACGCCCAGGATTTTGCCGAGGCCAAGAGGACAATGGCGGGGTATGCCTTTCCCTCCCTGAGCCGGCTGCGCGCCCTGGAGCGCCACGAGCGGGCCTGGGCTGGCCGACAGGCGCCGGTAGAGCAAGGGAGTTTGTTCGAGGTGCCCTCGTGATCCGGGTGGGCTCGTACGCGGTGATCGAGAGAAGCACACCATGAGCTTGCACCACCACCCGGGCGGCTGATCCCCGGCCCGGTTCCTGGCACCGCGGGGCCGCAGACTCCATGCTGCGCGCCCCGCGGGCCGACATGGAGAGGATGGGATGGAGTTTCCAGAGGCAGTTTGGGACGACCCCGAATTGACGATGACCGATCGGATGATCTACCTGGTGCTGCGCCGACACACGGACGATCACGGATTGTTAGATCTGATCCGCGAGGACGTGGCCGCGAAAATGGAGTGCTCGAAGCGCACCGTAGAATACTCATACAAGCGCCTCTTTGACCGCAACCATGTCGTTTTTGAGCGCAACCACAAGGGTCACATTCTGCGGGTGTTTTTCCCCCGCGAGCAGGGCGCAACTCAGGGCGCAACCCAGGGCGCAACCCAGGGCGCAACCCAGGGCGCAACCCAGGGCGCAACCCAGG
>VGJS01000172.1 GCA_016867395.1 Candidatus Handelsmanbacteria bacterium | reverse complement strand
CGAACTGCTGCAGGCGATCGGCGATCTTCTCAAGCTCGGCGTCGGTGCGGGAGCCGGTGGAGTAGATGCGGATGTTGAAGGAGGCCAGGGAGAGGTCAGCGGCGTGGGCGTGGTGGGGGAGGGCCAGTGACAACTGGAGGAGGGCAGGCAGGGCAAACAGCGTCGCTCGAAGTCCCATAGAGACCATCCCTGGTAGGGCGTGGGGCGTTTTCGGGCGGAATATACGCCAGCGAATTGTCCGAGCCAAACAGAGGACATCAGCTATCCGGACGCTCAGAACCCACCTACTTGACATCTATCCCAGATTTTGCATATTGCCCCCAAGAGCACCATGACGTCTTGTAGGAGTGGGGATGGAGCGACTGGATCAAGAGGGAGATCTGTTCGACCGGTTGCGGGAGCTACGCGGGCGGTTCCGGGGCACGGCCGTGATCCACTATGGCAGCGGCCCCGATGCACTGGACATCGAACTAGTCGAGAAGGCGCGCGGTGAGGAGCGCGTCGAGCATCTTCTGAAGAGTAGGGTATCTCGGGTTGCCAGGGTGGCCGGCTGACGCCGAGCCCGGCAGCTTTCTGAAGCGAAAATAACACCAGCGGGTGCCGATCCGAAATCGACCCCTGGTTGGCGAGGTAACTACCTCGCCGGCCAGGGGTTTTTTGCGTTTGGGGCGATGATGCGGGAGATCACCCTGACCAGCGGCTACATCGCTCCTGTCGATGATGGCTACTACGAGTGGGGAATGCAATGCAGATGGCGGGGGTGTTGGGGAGTCGGGTCACGCCTACGCCACTCGGCACAGACGCGTTTTGCTCCACCGGGGGATTGCTCGGCGGATGTCCGGTTTGCCCCTTGAGGCTGGGCAAGAGTGGACACAACAAGAAGAAAACACTGGATAACCGACGGGAAAATCTTCGGTTGTGTATGCATGGGCTGGACATGGTCAACCGTAGTCCTCGGAAGAACAAGACCTCGTGGTTCCTGGGGGTCTGGTGTGACCAGGTCGGGAACGGGAAACCCTGGAAGGCGGAGAGAGCCGTCAACTGCAAGCACACCAAGTTGGGTCACTTTGCCGACCAGGAGTCAGAGGCCGGAGCCCATTGCGAGGCCGCCGAAGTGCATCATGTCGAGCCTGCAAATCTGAGCATTCCACCTGGAGGAGTGGAGGGAGCGATGGAAACCATCTCCCGCGAGCGCATCGAGAAGTGCGCCCGCCTGTACCCCAGCAGCAAGGCCGCCGCCCAGGCCCTGGGGATCGCCCCGCAGTCTTTCGGCCGCCTGTGCCGGCGCTACGGGGTGGAGACCCCGCGGACCCGGCGTGGGAAGAAGCGCCGCCGGGCGCAGGCCTTGGCCGCCCAGGTCCACTGCACCGCGCTGACAGGGGAGGAATAGCATGGCCCTGACCGCCCCCCGTCTGACTGCCTATGCTGCCGGCCTGCGCCAATGGCACCAACCGTTCCCTGGTGCGGTGCGCTGGCGCATCACAGCCCAGGGCCTCGAGGTCGAGGGCAGCGGCGTGCCCCGCACCCTGGGCCAGCCGATCACCATCACCCGGATCTGCCAGCAGTGGGGCCGGCATCTGGAGCAGGCTGCAGCCCAGGGCTTGGTGTCCGTTGAGCTGCTGGTCGCCACGGTGGCCACTGAGAGCGGAGGCGATCCTGAGGCCGTGCGCCTGGAACCGGGCTATCGGACCGATGAGCGCACCCCGGACCGCATGAGCGCCGGCCTGTGCCAGCTGTTGCTCTCCACGGCCCGCGAGGTCCTCGACGCCCCCAGGCTGTGCCGCCGGGACCTGCTCGATCCCCAGGCCAACCTCCTGGCCGCGGCCCGGCAGATCAGCCGGCAGTCCGATGCCCGGCACCTGCGGGCCGGCCTGCGGGAGCAGCATGCCACCGACTATGACCCGCCCAGGGTGGCCGCAGCCTACAACGCCGGGGGGCTCTACCGCGAGCAGGCGCCAGCCAACCCCTGGCGGCTGAAGTGCTACCCGCTGGGCACTGGCCGGCATGTCACCTCCTGGGTGCGTTGGTACAACGACGCCTGGGCGGTGCTGGGAGGTGGGGCGTGATGATCCCCGAGGAGCGGCGCGACGAGTGGACGGTGGCCGGTGGGTTCCCCATGGGTCTCGCTCCTTGGGCCGCCTACTACCTGTGGGCGCCCGGCCACATCACCTGGGGAGCCCGGTAATGAGACGCGGATCCCGCGGGAGTGCTGGCACCCTGCGCCGACTGGGCCCCAAGGCCCCGCGCCGTCGCGCTCCCCAGCGCCTGTGCCACGTAGTGAGCCGGGGCGAGTACCTGGCCGCCGTGGACCCGGAGCGGCAGCCCGTGCTGACGGAGGACCCCGCCAAGGCGCTGCGGATGCCGGCGGAGGTGGCCAGGCAGGCGGCCCTGGGCATGCACGACCTGGGGTTGGACGCTGAGGTGGTGCCGGCGGGAGGGATGGCCGGATGAGCAAGTCGCCCTCCAAGGGGTGGTATGGGTCTCCGACCGATCACGATACCGGGACCCGGCTCCGCAAGGAGCAGGGCTACCGGCGCGTCTCGGCGGCGATCCGGCGCTCCTTCGAGATGTCGGTCAGCCCGAGGGACCGCGAGCCCGGGCCAGTGCGCCGGGTCTATCACCGTAAAGGAGGAGGAGGGCATGGGTGATGCGATGGTCGCCTGGGTGGACTGGATGGTCAAGGCCTTGCTCGGGCTCCTGGGAGCGGTGCTGGCCTGGCTGTGGAAAGACACCCGCAGCCAGATCGCGGAGATGAGGGGACGCGTGGAGGCCCAAGACAAGACACTGGCGGTGCTACAGAGCACGGTGGACGGCCGGCAGGCCCTGATGTTGGAAAAGATCGAGGGCATCGAAAAGAAGTTCGAGGGGGTATCGCGTACCCTGACCACGATGAACGAGACCCTGATTCAGTTGCGCATCGAGAAACGAAAGGACGGATAGGCCATGTCCAGCGAGCAGCCCACCAAGACCGGTCTGGGCATCGACAAGATCGGCTGGAAGAAGATCGGGAAGGGCGCCATCATCGCCCTGGCCGGGGCCGGCATCGGCAGCGCCACCGGCCCCGAGGTGATTGATATCGCCATCGAGCAGGGCTGGCTCAACGCCGACATGCCCCTCGCGCAGCCCAAGACCTACGGTGCCCTGGTGGCCATCTGCGGGGCGTTCTGGTCGGTCCTGGTCCAGATGTCCCACAAGTTCCTTGGCAGTTTCCCGGCAGCCCAGGACGACGCGGCGGAGCACGGGTAATGAGCCAGAGCGTCAAAGCCAGAAGCCGGGTCTGGTCCCTGGTTCTGTCGGCCCTGACCTGCATCAGCGGCATCTCCTGGGGCGTGGATCTGCACCTGGGGGACCAGGATATCATCGCCGCCGACGGGGGGGGCGCCAACGTCCTGGCCGCCGGCAAGGGCGAGGACCTGCTGTGCGGGGACATGCCCGACCGCTACCCGTGGCCGACCTCCCCGACCACCCTCACCGTCGAGGTGGTCGCTGCCCAGGATACCGGCTGGGTGGTGGTCGAAGGCCTCGACGCCTCCGGCACCGAGGACGCCGATTCGGTGCGCAGTACCGGGGCCGGCCTCTACTCGATACCCGGCACCTGGTGGCGGGTCAACCTCGCCCGGCTCAGGTCCGACTCGACCAACACGGCCACCATCAACGTCCTGGCCGGCAGCACGGTCCTGGCCACCATTCCCCCCCGCCACCGCCGTTCCTGTGCGGACCACTACACCGTGCCGGCGGACAAGCGGCAGGTGATTCCCAAGGCGTGGCGGGTCACTCCGGTGCCGACCTCGGCCAGTGCGGACTCGCAGGCGG
>VGJS01000171.1 GCA_016867395.1 Candidatus Handelsmanbacteria bacterium | reverse complement strand
CCACCTCGGGATTCTCGGTCTCGTCAAACTGGAAGGTCAGGCCAACGATCTGGTCGGGGGCAAAGATGTGCTCAGTGCTGCCGCTGATCCCGGTCTTGTCGTGAAAATCCCACACCTTCTGCTTGACCTCGTAGGTGTAGGTAACCGTGCTGCCGGCCGGCTGCTTGAGCGGCTGGGCATTGGGAGGATCCACTGTCCAGCTGTAACTCATGTAGGGCTCTTTGGAGGACCAGAGGATGCTCTCCTGGGGCACGTTGAAGATCCACTGGTCCGGCTGGCCGGCGGCTGGCTTGATGCGGATGCCGTACTGCTGCCCGGAGACCATCTCGGTCTCGTTGAAGTTCTCGCTGGTGTGGTCGGCGTCGATGATGATCTCCAGGGAGTCGTCCTTCCAGTACTCCTGGGGGTTCTCGACGAAGAGGCCCAGGGAGTCGTCGGTGACGCGGGCGAAATAGTAGAGCGCGTTATCAGGCCGAGAACTCCAGGCCACGTACAGCACCACATCCCAGTCGTCCTTTGCCGGCGGCCACTCCGAACCTAGGATCTCGAACATGTTGTCCGGGGTGATGGCAAAGGCCGGGTCGATCCAGCCCCAATCGTCCGACTTGCCGTCGATGACCATCCGGTCCGGATTGGGCACCTGGGGCATGAAATATGAAGCCTGGTGGGCAGAGGCGGCCGAAACCACAATCAGGGTGGCCACTGCGGCAGCTAGTTTCTTCATTCTCTATTTTTCCTCCTTTGTGGAATGGCGGAAGAGCGAGGTTATTTCGCTCTGGTTTGAGGTTCTACCTCAATAGGAATGGGCAATTTAGTCCCGGCTCATCGCCCTCCTTTCTCTCCAGAACTGATGGAAATCCTTGCGTTTTGCCAGAATTATATACAGATTCCTAAGCCAAAATGCAACAAATTTTTCTATTCCACAGTCTAACTAGCTTGGTTGCGGGCTATGCGTGATCTGTTCCTAGCCCTGGTGGTTCTAGCCCTGCTCCTGGCCGGCTGGTTTGCCCTCAACCGCTGGATCTTGCAGGTCTATCCCGCGGACCCCAGCGAGGGGGGCAGGTACACGGTTATCCGCTGGGCCTCCGACCCCAATCCGGCCCGCAATGAGCAGATCGCCCTCTTCAACCGCCTCTACGAGGACCGCCGGGTCCGGGTTGTGCTCGATCCCAGCGCCGAGGTGCAGAAGATCCTCACCCAGGCCGCCGCCGGCGGTGGGCCCGACGTCTTCGACATCTACTCCTACTCCTCCTTCGCCCTCTACGTTTCCAAGGGGGTCCTGCTGCCCATCGACGATTATATGGGCCAGGCCAACCTGAGTGTGGATGACTTCTGGCCACAGCGCCGCAACGCCCTGGCCATCCAGGGCGAGGGACCTGGGCAGCACCGCACCTACTGCGTGCCCAACAACGTCACCACCAGCGTCACCTTCTTCAACCGCTCTCTCTACGATGTGGTGGCGCGCGAGCGGCGGACACTGGGGATGGAGATGCCTTCCCTGCCCTGGAACCACTGGACCTGGTGGGACTATGTGCGGTTGTGCCAGGCCCTCACCCGCAAGAACCTTGAGGGCCGGCGCTACGAGACCTTCGGCTCCGGGGGCGCCGGCTTTGGCGGCGGCCTGAGCGACTTTATCTACCAGGCCGGGGGCAGCCTGCTCAGCGCGGATGGCGCCCAGGTGCTGCTGGACTCCCCCGCCGGCCAAGAGGCCTGCCAGTACCTCTACGACCTGGCCAACACTTTCCACGTAGCCCCTGCCGCCGAGGACCAGAGCGCCCAGACCGGCGGGGGTGGCTGGGGCGGCCAGTCCATCCTGGGACTCTTCACCGCCGGCAAGTTGGGCAGCATCTTTATCGGCAGGTGGGGGCTGATCAAGGTGCGGCGCGAGGCCCGCTTTACCGTGGAGATCTACCCCTTGCCCCGCTACGTGCCCTATTCGGAGTGGGAACGGTGGATGCGGGATCCCCAGATCAGCGGCGATCCCTCCCGGCGCGACGGCTCCTGGGGAGAGCTGAGCGCCGAAACCCGCAACCGGGGCAAGGCCGCCGAGTTGGGGGGGCGGGTCACCGGAATTAACATAAACACTAGACATCCCGAAGAAGCCTTTTACTTCCTGGAATACCTCTCCAGCCCGGATTATAACAACCTCCTGACCAAGGACGCCGATGCCTTTGGCAGCCGCCGGGAGTTCTCCCTGGCCTACTTCTCCCGGCCCGATCCGGCCTTTCCCGAGGAGGACCAGCACCGTCCGGCCCTGCTGGAGGCCATGGAGCACACCCGTCCGGAAAGGGCCGCCGCCTACGGGGCCGCCTTTGAGATCGCTCGGTTGCAGAACACCCTGACCACCAATCTGGTCAACGCCGCGTACCAGCCCGCAGATCCGGGTCGGACCTTCACGTATCAGTTCTTGGGTCCCCTCCCCGGACAGCCACTCCAGACCAACCCCACCCTGGGCCAGGCCGCTGCTGGGGAGATGGCGGAAAGGATGCGCCGGGAACTGGAGGCCGGGCGCCGGCGCCAGGCCCTTTCCAGCCGCGACCATCACCTGGATATTTTCTTCATCGCCCTGCTGCTGGGTGGGCTGGTCCTGGGAGCCCGCTGGCTGGCGAGCCGCCAGGGAGACGCTTCGTGACCCGAAGGCAAAGGCTGGACCTGATCCGCGCCCTGGGCTTCCTGGCACCCAACCTGGCCGGCTTCCTGCTCTTCACCTCCCTGCCGGTCTTCTTCTCGTTGGCTCTTTCCTTCTTCCAGTGGGATACCTTTTCAGCCCCCCGCTTCGTGGGTTTTGACAACTTCGCCCGTCTGCTTGGCGATCCCAAGCTGTGGTTCTACCTCTACAATACCCTCTTTCTGATGATGGGTTTGCCCCTTACCATCGCCGGCTCCCTCTTCCTGGCGGTGGTGTTATCGCAAAAACTGCGGGGCATCGTCCTCTACCGCACTATCTTCTACCTGCCCACGGTGACCAATGGAGTGGCCCTGTTCCTGCTGTGGAAGTGGCTCTACAACCCCAAGTACGGACTGATCAACTCCCTGTTGCTGCCTGTGCTTACCTGGCCCCAGTTGTCCCTGGTGGTCCGCCTTACCTTGCTGGCGGGTCTGGCCGGGTGGGCCTGGCACCACGGGAGGCAGGCCCTGGCCCACTGGCAGGAGCAGGGGCAGCGGGGACTAGTCCTCCACGCCTCGGCCCTGGGGGTCCTGCTCCTGGTGGGTCTGGGCTGGATCACCGCTGGCATCTCCACCTATGGGGGCCTGGTCAGTTGGCTGGTCGGCAGGTTCTCCCTGCTGGCTGGCCTGAACACCATCGACGATCTGCCCAACTGGCTGTCCAGCAGCGTGGACTTGGGAGTTCTCTCCTGGCTGGGGGCCGAAAGCGCCGCGTACTGGGCCAAGACCGCCATCGTCATCATGGGCGTCTGGGCCAGTGTGGGCGGGGGCAATATGATCCTCTATCTGGCGGCCCTGGCCAATGTCCCGGAGGAACTCTACGAGGCCTCTGACATCGACGGGGCCAGCCGCTGGCAGCAGTTCTGCCACGTTACCTGGCCGATGATCGCCCCCACCACCTTCTTCATCCTGGTAATGGGGGTAATCGCCGGGCTGCAGGGGGGCTTTGAGATCGCCTATCTGATGACCAACGGTGGGCCGGGCAAGGACGGGGACAACACCGTCACCCTCGGCTATTACATCTACAAGGCGGCCTTCGAAAACCTGGAATTCGGCTACGCCGCTGCGGTGAGCTGGTTCATGTTCGTGATCGTCTTCGGCCTCACCCTTTTCAACTGGCGCTTCGGCAAGGGGGCCGTTCACTCCTGAT
>VGJS01000170.1 GCA_016867395.1 Candidatus Handelsmanbacteria bacterium | reverse complement strand
GTCTGGGCCCACCACGAGACCGGACAGGCCTCGCGGAAGAGGGGGCCCATGAGGCGGTGGCAGGGGGTCTCCAACAATCTTCCGGCCGCGTCGAAGAGGGCCATCTGCAGGCCGGCGCCCAGGCTGTCGTCCCAGAGGAAGTCGAAGAGGTTCTTGCCCATCACCCGTTGGCACTGGGCCTCGGCGGAGCGGCCCCAAGTATAGCCGGTGATGGTCTCGCCGATGCCGCGCACGCCCCCGGCGGTTTCCACCACGACGAGTTCGGGCAGGGACCAGCCAGAGCCCTGGATCTCCATGGTGCGGGCACAGCGGGGGTGGAAGGGCACGTCGAGCAGAATGCGCTCGACCTTGGTGACAGTGAAGTTTTTGGCGTTCATGGTGTCCTCCAGTAGTTGGTCAGAGGCTGCTGGGGCGTCGGAGAGTGACCCACTCCGGGCTTTCCCAGGGCGCGTCCTTCCCACCCTACTCGCTAGCCCTACCCCGCGGCCCTACCCCCTCAACGCCCCATACATTGGGGCGTTGAGGCTCCGCTCTCCCCGCAACCCCTCCCGCGGACTTCCCTACCCGACCACTCCCCAGGGAAAGCCCTTCGGGGTCATCTCCCCGCCGCCTCAACACAGTCCCTTCCATCTCCAGGCCGGCGGCTGGGTGTAGGTGAGCTGCAGCTGCGCGCCTGGTTCCAGGGTGAAGGTCTGGCCGGGGAAGAAGCCAGAGTCGATAGTCTCCGAACCAGGGGTTGAGGGTGTGGGCGGGGGCTCATCCCAGGGTGCGGACCAGGGCCTGGGTCTGGGCGAGGATCCGGGACTCCGCGTCCCTGGCAAAGGGGGCGGGGCGCAGGAAGTAGTAGTGGGAGCCGTCGACCTCGTACCCGCCCAGGTCGTACGTGTCCTGGGAGGGCACGTAGCCGATCAGGCCGTTGCTGTACCCGGCGACCACGGTGGTGGCTGGCCGCCGAACCTCCTTGAGGTGTAGGCCAATGGCGGAGAGGATCTCGCCGCCCAGAAAGACCAGGCGCAGGTCCGAGTTGAGCTGGAGGACCTGGATCTCCTGGGGGCAGGCAGTGGGCAGGGGGCCGCGATCCAGGTTCTGGAGCATGAGGCCAGCCCACTGCTGGAGGAGGGGATTGGCCGGGTCAGCGGCCATGGCCTGGAGCTTTTCGCGGGTGGGGGGATCGGCGTAGGGGAGTAAATGGAAGGCGCCGGCGAGGCGCAACTGGTCGGCGGCGACGGGGGTGGGCTGGCTCTGCAAGACCTCGGCGGCCATGGCCCGGCCAGCGGCTTCGAGCTGGTCGAGGTCAGGGGTGGCAAAGCCGCCCGTCTCGCTCTTGAACCAGGGCCGCACGTCGCCGGCGCAGCCAGTGGCAAAGAAGGCCGGCGCCCCGGTCTCCTCCTCCAGGGCGCGGGTCAGGTACCCGGGGTAGTCCCCCCCGATGAGGTACCCGCCCCGGCTGGTGGGGTGGCAGCCGTAAAAGGTAAGGGAGGCCAGAGGCAGGCCCTGGGCGTCACTGCACCACAGGGTGTCGAGGTCGCGGTCGATGGTCCCATCGGGGTTGGGGGCGAAGTGCACCCCGCCCTGGCCGTCGGGCAGGCGGCGGTTGACCCCAAAGGTGGAGCGGCCGCGCGAGAAGGCGAGGCGGCCGGGGACAGCGCCGGCGCAGGCGCGCCGGGCCAGTTCGACGAAGCGATCCTGGACCAGGGCGGCGTACCCGGGCTCCAACTGGCCGGGCATCATCCACGGGGTGAAGAAGGGGGCGCAGTGGGTGTGGGTGGCGGTGAGGACGATCTGGCCGGGGTGCAGGCCGGTGGCCTCGGAGAGGGCCAGCTTGGCGCCGGCGGCAAAGGCCGAGCTATAGCCGATCAGGTCGGCACTGAGGATCAGGGCGGCGCCCGGCGCGCCCTGGAGGAAGAGGGCGCCGGCCCGCAGGGCCTGGTACACCCCCTCGGAGCGGTGGTCGCGGTTGCCGTACCCGGTGAGCCAGACGGAATTGGGGGGGGTGATGTCGAGCTGGGCGACGCCGATCTTCAGCATGGGTTTCCTTTTCTAGTTGCATTGGTCCAGGCCCAAACCGCGCAGGTCGGCGACGCGGTTATCGCACTCGGCCTCGTAGAGGCGCCAGATCACCCGCAGGCCCTGTAGGCTGCCGGGGCCGTCGGTGAGGGGTTGTTTCCTCTGTTCGACGCAGTCGAGGAAGTGGGCCATCTCGTTCTCGGTGTGTTTGCCCGACTCTGCTTCCAGCAGCAGTTCGCCGTCCCCGCGCCGGGCGTGCAGGCTCTCCCCGGCCCTTTCGCGAGTTCTGCCCGAGTGCAGGAGCAGCTGGCCCCGGGTGATATCCGCCTCGATCAGCCCCTCGGTGCAGTGGGCGTGGAAGGCGTAGCCCAGGCGGGTGCCCCGCGCCCCCCAGGTGCCGAAATGGTAACCCAGCCTTCCTCCCTCGAACTCGATGCTCACGTTGCTGGTGCCCTCGCGCTCCATCCACGGGGTGCCGGTGTTGGTGCCCAGGTGGGTGCCGCGCAGCGGCCGGCCCAGGTACCACAGCAGGATGTCGATGTAGTGACAGCCGTGGCTGAACAACTGCCCGCCCCCCAGGGTGGCGGCGCTGGAGGCCCAGTGGTCGGGCGGGTACTGGGTGTGTTGCTCGGTCCAGATGGAGACCTGAAAACATTCGCCGTAGGCCCGATGGTCCAGGAGTTCCTTCATGCGGGAGACCAGGGGGTGGAAGCGCATGCAGTAGGCGATCATCAGGGTGCGGTCGGCGGCGCGGGCGGCGGCAATGAGGTCGAGGCACTCGGCCTCGCTGTTGGCCATGGGCTTTTCCAGCAGCACGTGCTTGCCGGCCTCCAGGCAGGCTTTGGCGGCCGGGTGGTGCAGGTGGTGGGGCAGGGCGATGAGCACCGCGTCCACCTCGCCGAGCAGATCGCGGTAGTCGGCCACGGCGCGGGTGCCGGGGAAGAGGGCGGCCACGGCCTGGGCCTTTTCGACGGCGATGTCCGCAGCCCCCACCAGTTGCAGCTGGTGCTGGAGGCGGTCGAAGCGGCGCTGGTGGGCATTGGCCATGCCCCCACAGCCGATGAGGGCGAGGCGGATACGGGCCATAGGTCGTCCTTTGCGGCTTGGAGGGTCAATCTCAAGCCGTCGCAGACATCTGTCAAGGCGGGGGAAACCCTGCCCCTTTGGCCAGGGATGGGCCGCCCGTTTTCCAGATGCGCGCTTCCGGGTCAAAATGTAGATTATAGCCAGATTGCCAATCCCAACCCCCGGAGGTGCTGCATGAGCGGCTCGATGCATCCCACCAAAGAAGCATCCCTTTCGGTGGCACCTCACACCAATGGGGACCATCCTCCTGCCGCGCCGGAGACAGACCCCTCGGCCTTGGCCTTTTACCCCCTCTGCCCGGCCGAGGCCGTGGCCGAGGGGGAGAGTCGGGCCTTCACCGTGGAGGGCACCCATCTGGCGGTCTTCCGCGACCAGGGCGAGTACCACGCGGTGGACAACCGCTGTCCGCACATGGGTTACCCCCTCTCCAAGGGCAGCGTCCGCGACGGGGTGCTGATCTGCCACTGGCACCACTGGGAGTTCGATCTGAAGACAGGGGGTTGTTTCGTTGCCGGAGGCGACGATGTCAAGGCCTTTCCGGTGGAGCTGCGACCGGACGGGCAGTTGTACGTGGGCCTGGCCCGGGACGAGAAGGAGGCCTCCCGCCGTCGGCTGGTGGACCGGGGCCGGCGGGCCCTGGAGCAAGGGTTGAAAGATCGCAGCCCCTTCCTCATCGCCAAGGCCGTCACCTCCCTGCGCCAGGCCGGCGCCACTCCCCGGGACATCATCCAACAGGGCATGTACTACGGCTCGTACAAGGGCAGCGAGGGGTTCTCCTCGGGGCTGGCCATCCTCACCATCGCCGCTAACATGTGGGAGG
>VGJS01000169.1 GCA_016867395.1 Candidatus Handelsmanbacteria bacterium | reverse complement strand
CACCGAGGTGCGGCAGGCCCGGGAAGGAATGACCGGGTTTGTCTCCGCGGCTTACGAAAGATCCGCCAAGATGGGCAGCCTCCGGGCGGAATCCTTTACCGGCTTCCTCAAAGGGCTGGCCGTCCTGCCCACCACCGGGGGAATGCTCGAAGAGGTCACCAAGAGCAGGGGGGGCTATTCCGACGCCTATGAAGAGTATTTGAAGGAACTCTTCCAAACCGACGATCTGGAGGCCTATATCCGGGCCCTCATCGACGCGTTCGGCCCCAACGCCAACTTCCTCGACATCGCAAGCCGGGCCCTCGAGGACATGGGGGTCGTGGTGGATGACCTCGGCCGGTCGGCCAAGAAGGCCGTCGACGGGATCGGGGAGCTGGCGGCGATCATGGCCTCCGAGAAGTTCCAAGGGGACATCGTCGGGGCCCGGACCCAGCTTTCGAGGTCCTTCGCCTCGGCCGGGGGCGACGTGTTCGAGCAAAGACGGGCCCTGGGCGTCTTTGAGGAGGTCCTCCGGGGTATCCAGGCCTCCGCGACCCTGGCGCGGTCCAGGGCCGGCCAGACGGCCCCAGGCGCGGCCAAGGCGGCCGGGGACACCACCACCGGGGGCGGGATCTCCTTCGACCAGCCGGCCAGCCCGTCGTCCTGGGAATCGACCCTCCGCCTTCCTGGCCCGAGCACCCGGATCGTGGTGCCCTACTCCGACGCCATCGACTTCCAGAAGCTGGTGATCTCCGACTGGGACCAGCTGATAAACTTCTCGGTCCCTCCTCCCCTGGCGCCGATCACCGTCAACGCCGGGGGCCCTCGGGACCTTGTCCGCCTCGCCAAGGCGACAATCGACGATTGGTCGGACATGCTGGTCTTCCCGGCCTTGCCGGCGCCGGTCGCCCCCATCACCATCAACGCCGGGGGACCCCGGGACCTTGTCCGCCTCACCAAGGCGACAATCGACGATTGGTCGGACATCCTGAATTTCCCCAGCCTCCCGGCCCGGCTCCAGCCCATCGAAATCGGCGTCGAGGGGCGCTCGGGGGTGGGCCTGACCCACGACCGGGATATGATCCGCATCCGCCCCCTGACCATTGACGATTGGTCGGATCTGCTGAACTTCGCCAGCCTGCCTCCGCGGCTTCAGCCGATCATGGTGGGGGTCGAGGGGCGCGGAAGCGTGGGCCGCGAGCATGACCGGGACCTGATCCGCATCCGGCCCCTGGCAATAGACGATTGGTCGGATATCCTCACCTTCCCCAGCCTTCCGGCCCCCCTGCAGCCCATCACCGTCAACACCGGCGGTGACCGGGACCTGATCCGCCTGACCCCCTACGCGGTGACCTCCTGGGGGCAGCTGTTCGCCTTCGGGGGCGACGTGACAACGGGCGCCCCTCCCACCGTCGCCAGGATCGCCCTGCGGGGGGCGGATATCCTAACGATTGCCAAATCCTCCCTGGATATCAATTCCATCCTGGGGGTGACCGGGAAGATCAACGTCGCCCTGGCCGATTACATCAACTTCGACGGGGGCGGCCTGCGGGAGAAGCTCTTCAGGGCCGTGGAGCAGGGCATCGCCGACCGCCAAATTCGGATGAGGGCAAATTGAGATGGCCGACATTACTCTAACGAAGGGGGCGACCTCCCTGGTCCTTCCCAGCCCGGAGCACCCGGAGGAATGGGGGACCGATCTGGACCAGACCCGGTACCGGGCGATGGGGGGCCGGGTAATGACCCTGACCCGGTCGGCGGTCACCCGGTCGGCGCCTGTGCTGCATTGGTCCCAAATGTCGGAGGATGAGAAGGACGACTTGGTCGACTTTATTTTCCTCACCTGTGTGGGGTCGGCTAATTCCTTCACCCTCACCGATTGGAACGGAGACACCCACACCGTCCGCTATTTCGGCGGCCTGGAGAAGGCAACCTCCACCGAATACGACGCGTGGCGGGTCGATCTGGCCCTGGTGGAGGAATGAGGCCATGAAGACCCTGGCGGCCCAGGCGGAGGCCAACCGGCACCTCGACGCGGTGGAGGCGGTCTGGCTGATCGAGGCCGACTTCGACATGTTTCAGCTGGCCTCGGTTGCCCGGTACTGGGCTTCTCGGGATTTCACTCTCTCGGGCGACGCCTTCGAGGGCATCCTGGCCGAGGAAGGCTTGGACCTGGGGGCCCAAAGCGTGGAGGCGCGGGGAGGGATTTCCTCGGTTTCGGGCGGCAGCATTTCCCTCCGCAACGAAGAGGAGGCCTCGGCCATCGCCGACCAGTACGTCCTCCTCAACGACCAGATTGCCGTCTCCCTGGTTTTTGTCGACGGCGCCCAGGTGGCCGCGGATGCCATCGAGCTGGCTCGATACATTGTCGAAACCCACCGCACCGAGGGCGGGGAGTGGACCCTCACCCTCAAAGACGGGAGCCGGCGCCTGCTCCGAAAATTCCCCAACAAACTGCTCGAACCCGTCTTCTACCCCAATGCCTACTCCTGGGGGAAGGTGCTGCCGGTGGCCTTTGGAAACCTCAACATCGGCCCCACCGACGGCACCGGGGCCCCCGTCAGCCTCGCCCCGGTGGCGGTAACCGACCGCTTCGCCCTCCAGGGCACCTCGGGCCTTTACAACAAGACGTTCGGGGCTCTGTTCCAGTGGTACGGGCAGGCCGGGGCCTTCGCCGAGGTGATGACCATTTCCCAGAGCGGGGCGACTGTCACCTTTGCCAATCCAAGCCGGCGGCTGGTCCTCCGCCCGGTGCGGGAGAAAACCTCCAATGACCGCACCACCTGGGCTCACTCGGCCGACGGGGATTACAGTACCTCCGTCTCGGTGGGGTCCGGCCAGAACCTCGACGTTTTTTTCTCGGGGGCCCCCAAGCTGGGCCGCCTGACCGCCCTGGCGGTGGTCATTCGGGCCACCGGCACCTATACCTATACCGTCAAGGACGATACCACCACCCTGGCCTCGGGGGCCTCGGTGACCGGGGACCAGACCATCGCCCTGGTCGCCGCCAACTATACGGAATGGGATCTGGCCCTTTTAAACGTCGAAATCGACGGGATCTCCTCCGCGGCCATCAAAGAAATCGAGCTCCGCATCGACTTCAACGACTTTCTGGCCTTCCAAGAAAGCGAACCGGCCCTGTTCCAGAAAGTGGTGGGCTGGCAGGACCAGGCGGCCAACTACTACGACGGGGCGGTGATTACCGGGGCCGGGACGGCCCTGCGGAACCCGGTGCACATCCTCCAGGCGGTGCTCCGGGGGAAGGGCCTGAACGAGCTCGGCACGGCCAGGATCGTCAACGGGTGGTCGGCGGCGGCCACCTCCCGGGAGGATTGGGTTTTCGACTTCACCCTGCGGGAATCCCTGGACGAGGGCTGGCTTTCCAGTTTCTGCTTCCTGGCCGGCCTGCATCTCTTCCCCGAGCAGGGGGGATGGTCGGTCGCCGCCTTGGACAAGACCCGGGCTCCCCAGCACTTCTTCCACGGCGACTACCATCTGCCGGTCCAAGGCGGTGATGGCCCCTTGTCAGCCTGGGATTACGACCTCCACATCGAGCCCCTGGACATCTCAAGCGTCCTCAACGAAGTGGCCCTCCGCTATGCCCCCCACTCGGGCACCGGGGAAATGAAAAAGGCCCGCATCGCCTCCGGGCAGTACCGCCTTTCGGGTACCTGCACCCTCACCGCGGCCGGCCTGCTGACCACCGCCGACGCAAATTTCTCCACCGTCATCGCCGGCGAGATCGTCTTTATTTTCGGCGACCGGGAATATCGGGTCCTGCAGATCCCGACTTCCACCACCCTGACGGTCGAGGCGGTGGATGGCGGGACCCCCACCGCCTCGACCTCGGCACAGGCCTTTTGGCTGGGACCCAACCTCGACGGTCGGGCCCTGGTTTCCCAGCTGGCCTACAAGACAGTGAACGCTCTGGGAACGCGCCAGGAGATCTTCACCGACGACGGGGGCTTCAAGGTGCCCCTGCTTTACGACGACGACACCGCCGAGCTCCTCCTCGACAACCTAATGGAGTGGTTTTCCCAGCCCCGGGACCGGGTGCAGATCGCGGTCGGCTGGTCGGCAGTTGACGTGCAGCTGGGGGACGTGGTCTACTTCGAGCATGAACGCCTGCGGCAATCGCACAGGCCCCCCACCCTGAACACTCTCGTCGGGGCCCATAACGCCGCGACGACCACCCTGACCCTGGACGAAGCCGGTTATGGGCGGCAGG
>VGJS01000168.1 GCA_016867395.1 Candidatus Handelsmanbacteria bacterium | reverse complement strand
CAATGGCCATCCGAAGCACTGCCGCTTCAATGGCAGCATCCACCCGGTTTTTCAGGCAGGGCTTCTGCCGGCTCAGATCTTGCAGCGCCAGCTCACCCCCTTGGTCATACAACTCCTGGAACCGGTAGAAGCTGTCTCGCGAGTAGCCCCGCAACTTGCAGGCTTCAGACACGTTGCCCAGCCGTTCGGCCAGTTTCAAAAGCCCCAGCTTGTTCTTGGTGATCTTCTCCAAGCTTGTCATCTGACATCACTCCTTTCAATAATCCAAAGATAAAGAAGTGTCAGATTACGTCCTAACTATTTTAGGGGTATCTGCCCCCATAGCAATTCGAGCGACTCACACCCCAACTTTGCGCTTGAGACTGTCCATTTTTCTGGCTACACACCAGCCGCAACTGCACCAGCACCTCGCTCAAGGGCACCCCGGTCTCGTCCCGCGCCACCACCGCCGGCCGCCGCACCGGCTCCGCGCCGGGGAAAGGGGCCTCCACGCAGCGCGCCCCGCCCCGCAACTACCCGTCGTGCCGCTGGGGGGAACCGTCCCGCGCATCCTCACCGTCGAAGTTCCACAACCCCACCAGCCCCACCTCGTCCCCGCGCAACTCTTGCCCCACGCCGGCTTGGTTCTCCTACCCGCTCCGGGCCACCCCCACAACCGCACCTCGTCCAGCGCCCCGCGGAAAAAAGCGTTCTCCCTACAGTTGGATCGGCCCAGGTAGCTGTTTTCGCCCGGTCCGATGGCGGCGAAACTGCCCTCGTAGCTGTTGTGGTCCACCTCCACCCCGTTGAGGTACATGCGCATTCCCCCTGGAACCGACATCGCCACCAGGTAATACCACTGCCCCAGTTGCAGGTCTTCTCCCAGAGCCAAGAAGATGCAGCTGCTCCTGACTGGTGTAGATAGCGAACTGGACGAAGGGCTTGCCTTCGCGGTGGTTGATGAACATGGCCCCCCACTGGTCGTCGGCACCAAAGCCACACCACTGAGAGAAACTGGCCAAGTCGTCCCGGCGCACCCAGGCCTCGACCGTGGCGGGTTAGAGATGGTCGAAGATGTGGCCGGGCAGCTGCACATGCGCCCCCTTGCCGTCCAGTTCCAACACCTCGTTCTGGGCCAGGGCCTGGACGGCCAAGGAGAGAAGGAGCGTCGTGCAGGGGAGCCGACGGGCTTTCATGGCAGGCTTATATACAGCGGGGCATCGGCAAAAGACAAAAAGCCCTGGCAGGTTTGCCCGCCGGGCCTCTTTTCTTTTTTGCCTTGAGGTCAAACCCGATCAAACGCCCCTACACCAACACCTCCACCTGTCCCTCCCGTACCCGGGCCTCGTATGTCTTCACCTGCTGGTTGGGCCGGTTCAGGCAGGCCCCGCTGCGCACGTTGAACTGCCAGCCGTGCAGCGGGCAGATCACCACCTCCCCGTCGAGGAAGCCCTCGCCCAGATAGCCGCCCTGATGCACGCAGGCATTGGCCGTGGCAAGGAACTCCCCGCCCGCGTTGAACACCGCCAACTGCTTCTCCCCCACCCCCACCACCCGCGCCTCGCCCTCGGGCACCTCCCCGGCACGCAGCACCGGCACCCACTGCGGCTCCGGCTGGGCCGGGGCCGCCGGCCCCAACTTTGCCTCGCGCTCCAGTTCGCGGAACACCTCGACGGCGTCCACCACCTTGGTCAGGCCCGCGGCCGGGTACGCGCAGAGGATGGCGTCGAGCAATTCGTCGCGGCTGGCCCCTTCCCTCTGGGCGCGGGGCAGGTACTGGCGCAGGCCGCGGGGGGAGAAGTTGATCACCTTGGTGACCACCGAGATCAAAAAGCGGGTCTTGGGGTCGAGGTGTTTGCCCGACTCGCGGAAGAAAGCCAGCAGGTGCTGCATGGCCTTCGGCCGCTCCTGGCTGAGGTACTGCAGGCCACTGAGTTCCTTCTCGCGTTCCTCGCTCATGAGGGCTCTGCTCCCAGCATGGCCTCGACAAAGGTCCGGTGCTCAAATGGCTGCAAATCGTCCAGCCCCTCACCCACCCCGATCAGCTTCACCGGGATACCCAGCTCCCGCCGCAGGGCCAGGGCAATGCCGCCCTTGGCCGTGCCGTCCAGCTTGGTCAGCACCAGGCCAGTCAGCTCGGTGGCCTCGTGGAACTGCCTGGCCTGGTTGAGGGTGTTCTGGCCGGTGGTGGCGTCCAGCACCAGCAGGGTCTCGTGCGGGGCCCCGGGGTCCTGCTTGGCCAGGGAGCGGCGGATCTTCTTCAGCTCCTCCATCAGGTTCACCTTGGTGTGCAGCCGGCCCGCGGTGTCAACAATCAGCACGTCCACCTCCCGCGCCTTGGCCGCCCCCAAGGCGTCAAAGGCCACCGCCGCCGGGTCAGCCCCCTGCTGAGCCCGCACGATCTCCACCCCCGCCCGCTCGGCCCAGATCTCCAGTTGGGGCACGGCCGCGGCGCGGAAGGTGTCGCAGGCGGCGATCAGCACCTTGTGCCCGTCCTCGGCGTAGCGTTTGGCCAGCTTGCCGATGGTGGTGGTCTTGCCCACCCCGTTGACCCCCACCACCAGGATGGTGTAGGGACGGGCGGGCAGTTCTGCAAAGGGCAGATCCTGGTCTTGGCTTTCCAGCATTCCGGCCAGGTGTTCCTTGAGCAGGGCCATGACCTCGTTGCTGTTGCCCTTGAAACGCTGCTGCCTGGCCCGCTGGCGCAATTCCTCGATCAGCGCCGCGGCGGTCTCCATCCCCACGTCGGCCTGGATCAATACCGCCTCCAGCTCTTCGAGGGTGTCCTCGTCGAGCCGGCCACCGCTGCCCACCACTGTCGCAATCTTGTCGGCCAGCGCCTCGCGGGTCTTGCTCAGCCCGCTATTTAATTTGTCGAGTAATCTGCCCAGCATGGTCCGTCTCTATTTGTAGAGTAGGCTTTCCTCGATGGCCGAATCCACGACGTAGACCATCGGCTCCTCCTCCAGCATGATAAGGCGCGGGGGATTGAGGCGCCGGCCCCGCGCATTAAGCAGGATCTCCACCGTCGGCCGGGTGGGGTGCAGCCGGCTGGTACCCACCACCCGCCCGATCTCCTCGTTGTTGAGCTTGACCAAGCTGCCCAGGGGAAAATGGAGACGATGTGGATCAGGGCCTTGACCAGGTGGCCGTCGAAGAGGGTGTTGCGCAGGTGGATGATCTCCTCGACCACATGGTACACCGCCCGCACCTGGCGGTCGGACCTGGGGTGTACCATGGCCCCATAGGTGTCGGCCAGGCCGATGATGCGGGCGAGCTCGTGGATCCTTTCCCCCTTAAGGCCGGCCGGGTATACGGTGCCGTCGCTGCGCTCGTGGCCCTGGGTGACGATCCTGCCGATCCAGGCGAAACCCTTGCCGAAGGCCTGCGCCAGCCGCTGCGATTCGAGGGGGTGGCGCTGCAGCAGGTCGCACTGCTCGGGAGTGAGGCGCCGAGCCTCCAAAAGCTCGGCGGGCAGGCCCAACATGCCCAGGTCGTGCATCAGGGCGCACAGCCCCAGGGAGAGGATGCGGTGCTCGTCGTACTCGATTTCCAGGCCCAGGCGCATGGAGAGCATGGCGGTGTTGACCGCTCGCTGGGGGAAGGTGCGCTCGCCCCGGCGCTGCCGCACCGTCTCGGCCAGCAGGACCTCATCCTGCTGCAGGAGTCCCAGGGCCTGCTTGAGGGGCAGGACCAGGCGGTTGCCGTCCAGCTCGGCGCTGGCCGCCGCGCCCGCCGCCGCGGCGGCTGCTCCTGGCACCACTCCCTTGAGGAGCGCAGAAGCTGGCTTATCCTAAGGACCATGGCCCCGCTCGGTCTGGATCGACTGGTACATCCCCTCCCCTTCGATCTCCTTCTGTCTGCGGCTGTACTCGATCACCCGGGCGATGTCGCAAAGGTTGTTGATCCAGCGCGACACCTCTTCCGAGTATTTGTAGACCAGGTCCACAGCGTCAGGGGTGAAGATGGGCTCCTTGCGGCCGGCCACCCTCAGGCGGTGGCCCAGGTAGCGATGCACGTCGCCCTGGCCCATGGGCTGCAGTGCCCCGCGGGTGGCCGGCGCTGGTCGCGGGGGGCGTACTGCTAAAGTTTGTCGGCCAGGGCGGTCTGCCCCACCAGCAGCAGGGTGACGAGGAAAGCGTCGTTGAGCTGGAAGTTCAGGAGCAGGTGCATCTCCTCAAAAAACGCAGGCTGGACCAACAACTGCCCCTGGTCGATCACCACGATGGTGGATTTGCCGGCGGTGTGGTGATCGTAGAGGAGTTCGCCGATACGGTGGACCAGGCCGCCCGGTCCAGCTCCCCGGCTTCCTCGCCCAGTTGATGCAGCACCTCGCGCAGGCATTCCTCGGGGGTCT
>VGJS01000167.1 GCA_016867395.1 Candidatus Handelsmanbacteria bacterium | reverse complement strand
GGCGAAGGGCGCTCTCTCCTCCGTACGCCCCCGCAGGGCGTGGCGCAGGCGCATGGGCACGGCGTCGTTGACCTGTACGGAGGCCGGGTCAGCGAGGGCTACCTTTCAGACCCGCCACCGCTCTGTCCCCGGTGCTGCTTGAGCACCCGTGCCCTGCGCCCAGCAGCTTCTCTGGCAACTCCCGCCCCAGCTGCTCCAGGGAGCGGTAGACGCACACCTCTGAGCCCCAGCTCATCCCCCGCGGGTCCAGCAGCACCTCCTTGGTGCACATTTACTGGTCGGAGAACTGCACGTCCTTGTCCGAACCGGTGACCAAATTACGGCTGAACTCGATCGCCCAACCGCCATTGCCGTACCGGGCCACCGCGGGGATCTCACCCTGCCACTGGCTGCCACAGTACATGCCGGCCAGGTTCACGGCCCAGACCACCTCCGTGTGTGAGACCGTTCAACCCGGCAGCGCGGCGACTTCCCTCTTGCACCCAATTCGACGGACGACTTAGCTTAGGCCAACTCGCAACCTGCGATCAGGAGCCCCAATGCGCATCGCCATCACCGGCAGCAGCGGCCTGATTGGCACCGTGCTGCTCCAGGAACTGCACCAGCGCCACCAAATCGTCGGCCTCGACCGCACCCCTCCTGCCGACCTGCCTCCGGGCGTGCGCTTTGTCCAGGGGGACTTGGACCACCGCCAGGCCCTAACCGCGGCCTTTGCCGGCGCCCAGGGGGTCATCCATCTGGCCGCCGTCCCCTACGACATCCCTCCTCTGCACGAGGTCTTCCGTATCAACATGCAGGGCACCTACAACGCCCTGGAAATCGCCGTCGAACAAAAGGTCCGCTGCCTGCTCTTCGCCTCCAGCATCATGGCCTACGGCTTTGGCCAGAACGTCGACCCGCAGTATTTTCCGGTCGACGAAGAGCACCCTGCCCTTGCCAACCGGCCCTATGGCCTGAGCAAGCGTCTGGGCGAGGAGCTGTGCCGCACCTTCACCGAGCGCTGCGGCCTTCGCACCCACTGCTTCCGCCTCACAACGGCGGTGGCGCCCGGCAAGCGCTATGACTTCCTCCCCAGCCGCGAGCGCCAGGGAGAAGTGGGCATCTATTCCTATTTCGATATCCGCGACTTCGCCCTTCTGGCCGAAGCCGCCCTGCTGGCCGAGCACCTGGCGCACGAGGTCTTCCTGGTCAGCGCCGGAGATTCGGGCCACGCCGACCCCACCGGAGAGGTGATCGCCCGCTACTACCCCCAGGCCCAACTGCGCTACGGGCGCCTGGAGGCCGCCACCCCTTTCGTCACCTGCACCAAGGCCCGCCGTCTGTTGGACTTTGCGCCGCGCCACTCCTGGAGAACCTGAAGTGAGGGAAAGGAAATACCGCGTCGCCGTGGTGGGCGGGGCCGGCACCTGGGGCCGCCACTACCTGCGCGCCTATGCCACCCACCCCGAGTGCGAGATCGTCGCCCTGGTGGACCGGGCCCGCGAACGGCGGCAGGAGTTTGCCGCCCATCACGGCATCCAGACCCAGTACGACACCCTCGACGAGTTGCTCGCCCACCAGCTCCCAGACATCGTCTCCCTCATCCTGCCTGTGGAGGCCAATCCCGACGCGGTGATGGCCTGCGCCCGGGCCGGGGTCAAGGTGGTCTCCTGCGAGAAACCCATCGCCGTCAGCCTGGCCCAAGCCGACGCGATGGTGGACTGCTGCCGGAAACACGGCACCGCCCTGGCCTGCGGTACCGCCCACTGGGAGGTCCACGCCCTGCTCGACACCGCCGCCTGGGTGCGGGAGGGCCATATCGGCGCTCTCACCTCGGCTTCGATTCCGGGTGGACTCCCCAACGAGGTATCCGGAGCCGGCTGCGTGCAGCTGACCATGCTGCGGGCCCTGACCGGCCGGGAGGTGGAATGGGCCGAAGGCTGGACCCTGCCACCCGCCTCCGGCTGGACGGTGCCCCCCGGCCGGGACGAGGGCGACGTCGATTGCCCTGCCTTCGGCCGGCTCGGCCTGGGCGGAGGGCTGGTCTGTCACATCGCCCAGCCCGACCCAGAACTGTCCTGCCGGGTCTGGGTCGAGGGCGAGGACGGCCAGGTCTGGCTCGCGCCCCCCCGCCCGGTGCTGATCCGGGGGCACGGCGCCCATTCCGCCCCGGTCTATCCCGATTTTCTCAGCGCCCCCCAGCCGGCAGACTTCTTCCGGCCCGTTATCGAGCGCTTAATGCGGGCCCGCGATACCGGTGGCGAGGCCCAGTGCAGCGGCCACGACTACCGCCAGGCCCTGGAGATCGCCATCGCCCTAAAGTACTCGGCCCAGCGCGGCCACCAGCGGGTGCACCTGCCCCTGGCCGACCGCTCCCAGGTGATCTACCCCCATCCCTACCGCCTGCGCGGTGGCGACGCGGCCGGCTGGGGCAGCATCGGCTACGCCGGTCCGCCCAAGCCGCTGGACTGAACCCCTTTTCCCTGCCGTCTGCGACCATGCCCAGGGCCACTGCCCGGTCTTTCCGGGGGATGAGGAGCGTGTGCACTGGGGGATTGACGACCCGGCAGCGGCCAGCGGGATCGAGGAAGAGCGGATGCGGGTTTTCCGGCGGGTGCGGGACTAGATCCAGAGCCGGCTCAGGCTGCTCTTGTCCCCGGAGGAACAGGCCTCGCGTATCAGCCCAGGAAAGCTAGCCGTTTGCCGATGGCGGAAAGCGCAGGAAATCCCGCGCCGTGCCCCCCATGATCCAGGCCCGCTCCTCCTGACCCAGCCCGGGCAACAACTCGTCCACCACCCCCACCAGCTTCCCGTATCCTGGGTCCTCGGCGATCCAGGGGAAATCCGAGGCCCACATCAGCCGGTCGGCGCGCATCACCATGTGCAACGAGGCGTGCCAGCCGGCCAGGTCGCGGTAGGGCCAGGGCTCCTTGCTGAAGGCGTACTGCCCGGAGAGGTGGACACAGACATTCTCGTACGGGTGCAGGCCCCTGGTATTGGCGAGGATGCGGCCGATCTTGAGCCCCAGGGTCGAGTACCGGGTCTGGGGCGGCATGGGCACCTCGATGCGGGGCCGGCCCTTCTCGTCCAGGCTGAAGCTCCCCTCTCCCGGACAGACCATCAGGTGGTTGAAGACCACCCGCACCTGGGGGAACATCTCTAGCAAATATGGCACCAGGTGGGCGTCGGCAGCCCGGGGGTAGAGCCAGATCACGTAGTCCTTCTCCGCCGCCCGCTTCCAGATTGGGTAGGTGGCGAAGGTGCGCGCGTCCATGGGTGCAAGCGGGTCAGCAGGCCCCCCCAGGGTGAAGAGCCGGAAGCCGATGATCCCCCCCTCCCCGGCCAGGCGGTCCATGTGGCCGGCGGGGGCTGTTTCCCCGGCGGGCACCAGGCCGATGCCCAGGAAGCGGCGGGGGTGCTCCACCAAGCAGCGGCGCAGATACGCGTGGTGCTCGATGGCCGCCCCTCCGGCCTGCACCAGCACGGCCTGCTCCACCCCGTGCTTCTCCATCTGCCCCAGCAGTTGCTCTACCGTGGCCTCGGCATGGCCGGGCATGTCCGGGCTCACCTCCCGGGGGAACTCCGCCGAGGCCTTGGCAAAGACGTGGACGTGCGCGTCGAGATGGGCCATGTCCTACTCCAGCCCAAAGAGCCGCCGGCGCTGTGGGGTCTGGAGCCGGTCGGCCAGGGCGGCGAAGCGCTCCGGCCTCACCTGAGCCGGGGTGCGCTGCTCGTAGATGAGGATGATGGATTTGCGCGGCCTGGGGGTCTTGTTCACCATCGAGGTGTGCATGCCGTAGCTATTGAAGAGCAGGGCGTCGCCAGCCCGGCCGTAAAAGACCCGGTGGCCCGGCATGCTCTCCAGCCGGCGCACCAGGGGATATGGACCGGCGTCGGGCAAGTGGCTGCCCGGCACGTACGCAAAGGCCCCCTCGTCCTCCCCCACGTCGTTGAGGTAGAGCTGCACCTTGAGGTGCAGGGGATTGCTGCGCTCCACGTCGTAGTGCCAGCCCACGTAGCTGAGGGGACTGGGGGGCAGGGTGCGGAACTGCCCCCAGAGGAAAAGCAGTTCCCCCCCGGTGAAGTCAAGCAGCAGCCCGTAATAACTGGGATGGGCAACCAGGTCGAGGAAGATGGGCTCGCGCTCCAGTGGATCGGGCAGGTCGAAGTACGCGGCCGGGGCCCTGCCTTTGGCCACCCCCTCCAGCCAACCGGGTTTGGCCTCCTCGGCGCAGCGGTCAAAGGCCCGCTGCACCCCCGCTAGCAACTCGGCGGGCAGGGCCTGGGGAAGGGCCAGGCAGCCCTCGGCCCCGAACTGGGCGCGCTGGGCCGGGGTGGGTTGGATCATCGTCCGCCTCGTGGGTGGGGCGCTCTTGCACCAGACTGTAGGGCCGGTGATTCTCTGCCGCCTTAGTTT
>VGJS01000166.1 GCA_016867395.1 Candidatus Handelsmanbacteria bacterium | reverse complement strand
GCTACTGCTCCACCCCCCGCCCCCCACCCCGGCCCGGGCGGTGAAATCTCCGAATCGCCCCCCATCCTCGTTGCGGTATAGCCGGTTGGCGCCGAAATTGGTCACGTACAGGTCCGCGTCGCCATCGCTGTCAAAATCGCCCACTGCCACGCCCATGCCATAGCCGGTGTCCCCGGTTCCGCTGGCTTCGCTTATATCCGCAAAGGTTCCGTCCCCCAGGTTCCGGTACAAGGCATTGGCCGCCTCCGGGGCGCTGGACAGGCCGGGCAAACGGCCGCTGTTGACCAGGTAGATATCCAGCAGGCCGTCGGTGTCGCAATCGAGGAAGGCCGCCCCTGAGCCGTAGGTCTCCGGCATGAAGCGCCTCCCCTGGTCGCCCTTTTCGTGTTTGAAGCGGATGCCTGCCTGGAGGGCTACGTCCTCAAACTGCACCTGCGCGCCCAGGCCCCCCGCCCACAGCACCCCTACCCAGTACCACAGCCGGTTCACTGCCGCCGCACCTGCAGCAGTTGATCCGCCCCGACCTTTTCCAGCAGCTGCTGCGCCCCGTCGGGCCAGTGCACCAGCAGGCGCTGTGCCTCCCGCTCTTCGCCCAGGCCAAAGTGCAGGCGCAGATCGTTCTGGGACAGGTACCCGGTGCCGGCGCGCACCTCGCGCAGCTGCCTTTTCCCCCCGGCCCACAACTCGACCCTGGCGCCCACGGCAAAGGGATTGAGACCTTCCTGCTGCAACTCGACCACCAGCCAGTGCCGGCGGTTACCCCCCTCGTTGCGCAACAGGGTGGGGGTTTCATCGATGTTGGCCACGACCAGGTCCAGATCCCCGTCGTTGTCCAGGTCGCCCACCGCCGCCCCCCGGCTGGACTTGACCACCTGCATCCCCGGGCCGGCCTGCTTCCCCACCTCGATGAAAACTCCCTGCCCGTTGTTGGCGAAGAGCTGATTGGGCTGGGCATAGGTCGTGCCCAGGTCGTGCTGATCCACCTGCGGGTACACGTGGCCGTTGGCTACGAAGAGATCCTCGTCCCCGTCGTTGTCGTAGTCGAAGAACTCCGCCCCCCAGCCCAAGGAACTGATGCTAGCCGCCCCTATGGCCGTGGCAAAGCTGATATCGGTGAAGAAACCGCGGCCGTTGTTGCGGTAGAGGGTGTTGTTGTCGTGGGAAAAGTGGGTGACAAGGAGATCCACATCCCCGTCCTGGTCGTAGTCGCCTCCGGCGATTCCCATGCTGCCCTGCTCCCGGCCGTCCTCACTGTACGCGCAGCCTGCCAGCATGGCCACCTCGGTGAAGCGACCCCCCTCGTTGAGGAAAAGCAGATTGGGGGTGGAGTCATTGGCAACGTAGATGTCCAGGTCTCCGTCGTTGTCGTAGTCGCTGGCAAGTGCGGCAAAGCCGTAGTATTCGTGGTCGTCGAGGCCCAACTCGGCGCTGGCCTCGGTGAAGCGCCAGCCGGCGCCGGGCCCCTCGTTGCGGTAAAATCTGTCCCGGGCTCCCGGCATTCCTCGCGGGCCGTAGAATACGCTGATCCCGCGCCAGGTGCAGTAACTCATATCCGCGGGCACGTACGTCGGGTCGAAGTCGATGTACTTGGCCAGGTAGAAATCCAGATCCCCGTCCCGATCATAGTCACCCCAGGCCGCTGCCGAACTCCACCCCGCCTCGTCAACCCCGGCCTGGGCCCCTACTTCGGCAAAGGTGCCGTCCCCCTGGTTGCGGTACAGAGCATTGCGCCCGTATAGGGTCAGGTACAGGTCGGGCCAGCCGTCGGCGTTGTAGTCTGCCACCGAGCAACCCATACCCCAGCCTACATGGTCCACCCCGGCCTGGGCCCCCACCTCGGCAAAGCGCCAGTTTCCATCGTTGCGGTACAGGGCGGCGCGGGGCTCCTGGCCAGGACCAAAGCCCTCCAGGCGCGAGCCGTTGACAAAGAAGAGGTCCAGGTCCCCATCCCGGTCGTAGTCGAAAAGGGCCACCCCCCCGGTGTTGCACTCGACGATGTGGCCTTTGGCCGGGGTGCCCGAGACCATCACCACCTGCACCCCGGCCTGGGCGGTCACGTCGACAAACTGCGGCCTCTCTCCCCCCGGGCCGGTGCACCCCCAACACAGTGCCAGCAGGGCCGGCCATCCTCTCACTAGGGCTTTCCTCCCATGGCCCTGGCCCTGGCCCGCGCCTCTTCTCCCTCCCTGATGCGCCCCTGCTGGATCAGGGCCGTGCCCAGGCCGTGGTAGTCCTCGGCCGTGCCTCCCTGGGCGACGACCTGGCGAAAGGAGAGTTCGGCAGCAGCGTACTCGGCGCGAAGCAGCTGAACCTGGGCCAGGTTGCGCGAGGCCAGGACATAGGCCGGCTTGAGGGCCAGGGCGCGTTTGAAGCAGGAGGCGGCCTGGGTGTACTGGCCGCGGCGCGAATGGATGGCCCCCAGGTTGTGCCAGGCCTCGGCATTGGCCGAATCAGCCCGCAGGGCCGATTCGAACTGCTGGAAGGCCGCGTCGAAGCGCTGCTGCCCCAGGTAGGCTAGCCCAAGGTTGTGGTGGGCGGCGGCCTTCTCCCGACCCTCCAGGGGGGTCGCCTGCTGGTAGAGCAAGCGGCGGTAGTGGTCCTCCTGCATGCGGCGGTCGCTGCGCTTCTGGAAAAGCTCGATCAGCTGCTGCCCCTCCGTCATCCTGCCGGCCCGCGCGTACAGGGTGCCCAAAGTGTAATAGGCTTCGGTATACTCGGGGTCCGCCTCCAAGGTGCGCTCCACCGCGGCGGTGGCCTCCTCCTCCCGGCCCAGGCGCAGGTGGATCATGGCCAGGTAGTAGTGGGCCTGGGCCAGGGCGGGGTCCAGTTCTATGGCCCGGGCCAGAGCAGCGGTCGCCGGCTCGTTGTCGCCGCGCGAGACACGCACGAAGCCCAGGACAAAGTGGCCGTAGGCGTTGTTGGGCGCTACCTCCAGCCCCCTGGCGCAGGCCTCCAGGGCCCCCTCGTACCCATCGACCCTCTCATTGTACAGGAGGGCCAGGCCCCACTGCCCTTCGGCCAGGCCCGGGGCCAGGGCTAGGGCGTTCTCAAGAGCCCGGATGGCCTCCCCCTTGCGCTGCTGTCTGGCCAGGGCTACCCCAAGATAGTAGTAGGCGTCAGGATCCTCAGGAGCCTGCCGGACCAACTGCTCAAAGGCTTCTATCGCTTCGCCGAAGCGCTGTTGGAGCAGCAGGGCCCAGCCCAGTTGGCGCAGCCCTTGCAGGTCCCCGGGCGACCGGCGCCAGGCTTCCTGGTAGACCTCCACAGGCTGGGGAGCCAGAGCCGGCTGCAATTCGTGACGCTGTGGCGGGTCACAGCCCAGCGCCCCCAGCAGCAGCAACCCCAAAGCGATGTTCATCGTTTCATCCCAAAAGCAGAGCGTCTAACAAATCTCTTCGTTAGACGCTCCCCTCTTGTACCCTGTTCTAGGCGCCTCAGTCCCGCAAGCCGGCGAAAGCCCGCACGAAGAGCAAGGAACCGGTGTCCGTGGCCTCTTTGAAGGCCCGCCTCTCCCAGCGGAAGCCGGTATTCATGGTAATGGCGTAGCCCAGGTAGTCCGAGCGGTTGGATATCTGCAGGGCCAGCACCGTGCCGGTGAAGTCCTCGACGAAACCCGGCGGTACGATCTCGGGCTTCTTTTTCAGATTCCGGAACACGTTGAACTCCACTCCGTACTCCAAGAAGGTGGAGGGCAGTACGAAGTACTTGGAGGTGATGATGTAGAACTGCGACCACTCGCTGATCTCCAGCTCGTTGCTATAGGTAGGGTTTACCTTGCGGTAGATGCTCTTCCAGCGCGGCCAGAAGAAGAGGTTGGGGGTAAGGGAGATGGGATAGTCGAACTTGTTGATCAGCCCCAGGAAAAGGCGGTTGTCCTTGGTGTCCTTCTCGTCGCCCCGCTGCCGGTAGTAGTCGTACTTGAGCTTGTTGTAGACCTTGAGTTTACCGAGGCGGAAATAGTCGAAGGTCAGATAGCCGGTCCAGGCCAAGGCGTCCTGGGCGATGAGCGGGTCCGGCGTGTCCTGGAAGCCGTTGGGATCGACCCACTGGATCACGTCGTCCTCGATGTCGTCCTTTACCAGGCGGGCGAACTGGAAGATCCGGCTCTCGATGCCGGGCAGGGACCACTTGCTGGCCAGCACGGCGTAGTTCATCTGGGACTTGCGCTTGCTGCTGATCTCGTCGGCGCTGGCACGGCCCAGGGTGAGCTTGAGATTCTCGGTGAGGTCGGCCCCGCCGAAGACGTTCCAGCCGTCGCGGTCCCTCCGATAGGGGTAGTCAGCCAGACGGTCGTTCTCGAAGCGGTCGATCATCCCGTTGCTGTTCATGTCCACCCCGAAGAGGAACTCGGGGGCATCGGAGGCGTAGCGCAGGAAGGGTTCGGCGTAATCCGGCTC
>VGJS01000165.1 GCA_016867395.1 Candidatus Handelsmanbacteria bacterium | reverse complement strand
CCTTTCCTTGGCCAGCACCGGGTTGGTCTCCTCGGAGATGGAGACCTCGAAAGCGTCAAAGATGTCCTCGCGCAGTGGCCGGCCATCCCCGGTGAAACCTCTGGGCGGAGTAAAGAAACCAAACTGGTCGGCGGGAACGGGGACGCCGACGTCGATCGTGTACCAGTCGGACTCAGCGGACAGCGATCCCGGAGGCACGTAGGTGGTGCTGTCCCCATCCACCCACAGGCTTACCAGAAGCCCCGCCCGCTGGAACCAGAAAAACCCATCGGCCGCGACCCAGATACGAGGCCGCGAGCCGTCGACATGATCCAGCTCGCGGGGGAACTTCAGGGGGCTCCAGTTGTCGAGTTGCGAGAGCAGATTCCGCTCTCCGGTTAGATAGCGCGGCTGCAACGCCCCGGGGGTCGCTGCAAAGTCTATGAACACCTGGGAAGTGTCGTACTCGCTCCACGCCAGGTCGCTGCCCCCTAACTGCCAGATGGAAATCTCTGCCTCGCCTGGGGACGCGGCCAGCACCGTCAATAAGCCTGGCAACCACCTGCAGACACACATAGCGCGGTCTCCTGGGGAGATGTGGATGCTGGAGCAAAAGCTCCCCGCGGGCTAGTAGGCGACGACTATAGTGCGCACCGCCTCGTCCTGGCCGGCTTCAGTCCCCAGTTCGATGCGGCACAGATAAACCCCCGGCCGCACTACTTCCCCCTCCAGGCCGCGACCCGACCAAGCGAACACCTTCACGTCCCGCCCTGCCGCTGCCCGCAACTTCGCCACCAGCCGGCCGCACAGATCGAAAACCCGCACACAGGGCTCGGCCCCCTCCGCCTTGAGCACCGCGAAGCGGATCTCCACCTGGTCGTTGATCCCATCCCCGTTGGGGGTGAACACCGGCGGCATGATCTCCAGGTCGCCGATCAGGCGCCGGCTCTGGGCCAGGGCCGGCAGGAAGACCACGTTCCCCTGGCGCTGGGCTGGCGGCACTGACTGCCACAGCCCCGGGCGCTGACTGTCGCCCAGCTCCAGTCCGAAAACCGTGGCGTTGCGCAGCACCCGTGTGGTGAACTCCACCTGCACCGAATCCTCCTTCACCCGCCCCGACAGCGCAATCTGCAGCAGAGAGTCCTGGGTCACTTCCACCCCTTTGAGGGCCACCGGCGCCCCACCCACCCACGCCCTCACGCTCCCTGCCCCTACCGGGCCGGGAACGCCCAGGCGCAGCAAATCAAAACCGCTGTCGCGCGCGTCGGCCTGGGGCCAAACGGTGTACGCGAAGCGGGTGTCCTCGTTGACCGGGGCCTGGCGCGGCAGCAACAACCCCGCCGCCTCCTGCACCAGCGCATCCTCGAAGTCGATGGAAAGGGAGCGGATCAGGGGCGTGGCCCGGGGATCCTCGGTGGAGAGGATCAACTCCAGCTGCAGATAGCGCCTGGGGCTCTCCGACTTGAAGAGCTCGCCGGAGAACTGGTAGAAGTTGCTCCACTGGTCCCAGTCCTCGCTGGCCACGATGGCGGTATCCACCGGGCCCCGCACCACCTTGGGCTTGCTGTTCCACTCCGACTCGCTGATCACGTTGCCCAGCTTGTCGTAGAAGGTATACACCTCCTGCAAGGTGTTGCCCGAGCGGGAACGCAACTGCAGACGGGTGCCGGCGGGCTGTTCGGCTTCCCAGGACAGGCTGCGGATGGCCTTGGGCCGCCGGTCTCCCACCAGCTCCCCCAGGTCGATGAACCCCGAGCGCAGTTCCACCTGGGCTGGGTGCCCCGGCGAGAAGAGCATGAACTCCATCGGATGCGAATACCAGGCGTGATCCTTTACCTCTAGCCCATGCCAGAGCAAATAGCGCACCTTGCGGGGCTTGAAGAGGTAGCGGAAGTGGCGCAGGCCCCTCTCCCGCTCGTTCTGCCACTTGGGCTCCAGGATGAGCGGTTCAAAGTCGATGTCGCCCGAAGTGGTCAGCCGCCCGTCCGAAAAAAGAACCGCGTAGCCGGTGCCGGCATGGAGGTAATCGTAGAGAAAGCTTGCCAGTGCTTCCCCGCGATCCTGCCAGTAGAGGAAGACCTCGTCGATCCAGAACAGCGCCCCCAGGTCCACCTGCCACCAGAGCCCTTCTTCCTTCCAATCGCCCTGCTGAAAGACCGTAAAGATGTTCCCGAAGGTGTCCATGTTCCCATCAAACAGATTTTGCGGGTCCCGGGCCAGCAGGCCGTTAGTGAAGGAGCCACCGCGCCCTATGGTCCCCAGGCTGACGTTGTCGCCCACGCCTACCACCTCCACCTCGGCCAGGGCCGCCTCCGGGCTGGGCTCATCGGCGGCGATGCGGATGAACTGCACCACCCGGTAACGGCCTTCCCGCTCCGGGTCCGCGTCGACCCCCTTCTCCAGCACATAAGTGGTGTCGCGCAGGCCAGCGAGGTCGAAGGCTACCAGGGTGTCGGCGTTGGGGCGGGTGGTGCGATAGACCACCTCGTACTTGAACACGTCGTCACTGACCTGGATGCGGGCCCCGGTGGCCACCAGGACCCTGAACTGGCGGAAGGGGCGGGCGCCCTGCCGATCCGGAAAGCGCAGCCGGACCTCCTTGGCCAGGACCGCCCGCCCCAGGTCAATCTCCACCCGCCACCTGGGCACGGGATCGGCCGGGTCCGGCTGCCAAAAGGTCCGCGGGTCCCCGTCGATGATCCGCCCAGCCGCTTGGCCGTTGCTGCCGGCGCTCCAGATGCCCCCCTTTACCTCGCCGCGCTGCTGGGTGGGATGCGCGAAAAACAAGGCGTCGCGCAGCGGGTCGATGTTCTTGCGGTACTTGACCAGTTGCAGCTGGCCGGCCTCACCGACCTCCACCATCCCCTTGGGAATATGCCAGGTCTGCCATTCCGCCTTGCTGTCCACCGTAAAGACTTCCGCATGGGCCCACCCCGCACCCAGGAGCAGCACGTTTAGTCCTCTGAGCAGCTTCAGAGCCATCTCACGCGCTCCTTAGGGTCCAGCCTAGTAAACAATGCCCACCGGCTGGAGGTAGCGAATGGTACTGCGTTCGGATTTGAGGCTGATCTCCACCATGTAAATACCCGGCGACAGCAATCGGCCATCGCCGTCGCGGCCGTCCCATGAAATCCGCTGTGGGCCAGCTCCTTGCCGCCCCACCTCGATCCAGGCCGCGCGCGCCCCATCCAGGCGGTAGACGTTCAGTTCTGCGGGGACGGCTCCGGGGAGGCGGAACAAAGAGTACTCGAGGGTCAGCTGGTCGTTGATCCCGTCTCCGTTAGGCGTCACTACTCTGGAAGAAGACCTCAGGGCCATGGTGGCCTGTCCTGCCTCGCCAGAGACGGCCCAGGTCTGCAGGCTGCTGGTCCCCACCTCTGCCGAGGCATCCCCCGCCTCGACCTGTTGAGGCAAATCCTCGCTCCCGGTATCGAATATCTCCGCCGCAAAGGTATTGGCAAGGAGAAAGACCTCCGCGCCGAACACTACTCTGATAGGCGCGTTGCTCCCACCCGTGATTTTCTGGGGCAGGAATACCACCAGGGCCTCCTCCTCTTCGAGCACCCGTTTCGGCGCCACCTCGGCCAGTCTCTCGCCCAGCTCCAGGCGCCGGAACGCGGGCCGGCTGCCGGTCCTGATCCGCACCGCGTCGAAGCCCCGCTGGTTGGCGCCGTTGAACTCGGCCTTCAGGTCGTAGGAGAAATCGATCATCTCGCCCAACTCGACCTGGGTGAAACCGCGTGCTGGCCGGGGTTCGTCCAGCCGCGCCACCTCGCCCTTCACCTGGCCGGCCAGGGGCGGCGACACCTCGATCCACAGGGAGTCCAGGCGGATGAAATCGGCGAACGCCCGGCTCTCCAGGGTCACCCGCACCTGCAGGTAGCGCCCCCGTTCCAGGGGCGCCTGCACGCCGGATTCGACGAGGGGAAAGGACCAGTAGGTCCAGTTCTCCCGGTCGTAGCCCACCGAGGCGCGCAGCCCGGGCTTGCCCTCCTGCATTACCGTGCTGTTGTCGGAATCCGGGGGTTTCAGCTCCTGCTCGAAGCGCTGGCGCGAAACCACTATCTCTTCTCCCTCATCCGTGAACTCGTGATAGATGTTGGGGTCTTCGCTCCGGCCACTGCGTATTTCTACCTTAACCGAGGCCTGGGGATCCGGCCTCGCCACTGCTGTCGCGCCATCGACCACGCGCATGGGAGTGGCCGACCAGAACACGCGGCCGAAATTCACTTCCTGGCCCAGATCGACGATCGCGGTCGTGTAGAAAGCCCGCTTGGGTATCCCTCGCGCAAAGAGCTCGAAGTCCCCGATAGTCCCCAAGCGCACCCCGGACCCCCTCGTCCGGTCCGTGATAAGGCGCTTGAAGCGGATGAACCGCACGTACTGCTTGGGGAAGTCGATCTTGACCACAGGATCGAAATTCTGCGGCCGGTAGGCGATCACCGTCTCCAGCGGGTGGTA
>VGJS01000164.1 GCA_016867395.1 Candidatus Handelsmanbacteria bacterium | reverse complement strand
GGGCCGTGGGCCGCCACATGATTGCCCGTCGCTACGGCCGGGTCATCAATCTGGGCTCCACCCTCTCCTTCATCTCCATCCCCCACCGCACCCCGTACGCGGCCAGTAAAGGAGGCCTCGTCCAGCTCACCCGCACCCTGGCGCTGGAGTGGGCGTCCCACGGCGTCACCGTCAACGCCATCTGCCCTGGCCCCTTTGCCACCCCCATCAACGAGGTCCTGCTGGCCGATCCCAAGGCAAGGCAGTCCATGCAGGAAAAGGTGCCGATGGGCCGCTGGGGCGATCCCTCCGAGCTGGCCACCGCGGTGCTCTACTTCGCCTCGCCGGCCTCAAGTTTCACCACCGGCTCGACGCTCTTCGTCGACGGAGGTTATACCTCGCAGTAGGACCGCACCGGTACCCTGATCCCTGAGATGGCTATTTCTCCTTTACACAGACGCTGGTTTCGGGATATATTAGCGCGAATTGTGAACCCCCACCCCTCTCCGCAGCCGCAGTGCTAGAGGTCATGCAGATGCTGTCGCCAGAGCTTTATATCCAGGGCCTGTCCATGCCAGGGGGCTTGGCCTTCGACGCAGACGAGCAGCTCTTCGTGGCCGAAACCCAGCAGGGCCGCATCCGGAAAATCGGCCCTCACGGCAAACCGATCCCCTTCGCCGCCACCGGCGGTAAACCCCTGGGCATCGCCTTCGACGACTCCAATGATCTCTTCGTCGCTGAGAAGGGCCGGCGGCATCTGTTGCTGATCTCCGCCGACGAAGCGGTCGAGGTCTACGCCCATCAGTGCAAGGGAAAGCGTTTCAACGGCCCGCAGGACCTGTGCTTCGGCCCCGCTGGGGATCTCATCTTCACCGACGTCGGCGAACAGGCCGGCGGTAGCATCTACAGCGTCGATATTGACGCCGAGGCCACCCAGTTGGCCGCGGGACTCGCCAATCCCACCGGGCTGGTGCTCTCCCAGGACGCTTCGAGCCTTTACGTCATCGAAGCTGGCCTCAACCGCATACTCATCCTGCCATTCGCGGAGGGGGGTACCCTGGGTGCCCCCCAGGTATTCATCCAGTTCGAGGAGGGGCACCCCCCCCGGGCCCTGCTCTTCGACGATAAAGGGCGACTATACATCACCCGCCCCGGCGCTGGACTGACCATCGCCGACCCCGATGGCCAGATCACCGCCCAGATCCCCATCCCTGGGGACGAGCCCACGGCCCTGGTCTTCGGCGGCCCGGATTTCGACGAGTTGTACATCGCCGAAGCCAGCAGCGGGTCCATCTACCGCCTGCGCACCGAGTCTCCGGGCCAGCGGCCTTTTGCCGGACCCCGTTCTATCTAACTTTTAGCTGGGATTCTCGCAGCAGGCGGCGGAAGGCCGCCCGAAAGAAGAGGCGGGCGCTGCGGGGAAAATGCCGTCTGAAGGCGATGCCCACCCAGGCCAGGCGGTCGGGGATCAGCCGGAAACGACCGCCCTCCACGGCGCGAAGGATGCGCTCCGCCACCTGGTCTGCCCCGCTGGCGGGCAAGCGGGAGAACCGGCCGGGCGGCCGGCCACTCACCAGGGCGAATTCGGTGTCCACCAGCCCCGGCTCCACCAGGGTCACCCCTACCCCGCTCCCCTGCAGTTCGCAGTCCAGGCTTTCGGCCAGGCCGTTGAGGGCGAACTTGGTGGCACAGTACACCGCATGTTCGGCGGCCGGCAACTCGCCCAGGACACTGGAGACAAAGACCAGGTGGCCGGGCCGGTGTCGCTTCAGTTGGGGCAGAAAGACCCGGGTGCAGTGGAGCGCCCCCCCCAGGTTGGTCGCCAGCACCCGATCCACCACCCCCGCCGGCAGGTCTTCGAGGCGACCGTGGGCCCCCCGGCCGGCGTTGTTGATCAGCACCTGGGCTCCCCCACATTCCTCTTCGACCCGCCGCCCAAGGCTTTCGACCTGGGCCAGATCCCCGATATCGGCCTGAACCACCAGTGGGGCAGGGCAGCCCGCCGCGCCGATCGCCGCCTCAAGGGCTTCGAGCCGCTCAAGACGCCGGGCCACAGCCACCACCCGCGCCCCGCGTCGGGCCGCCCCCAGGGCCAGGTGCCAGCCCAGGCCACTGCTGGCCCCGGTAACAACCACTACCACCCCGCTCAGCCGCGGCATTCCGCCTTCAGCGCTGGTCCCAGATGCCGGACTTGTTCTTGACCACGTAGCATTTGGCGCCTTTGATGATCGCCGGCACCAACTCCTGGCTCTGCGGGTCGCGCTTGGCCAGGAGGTGGCGCTGGGGATCGTCGGGGTGGGGCATCACCTTCCGGGAGACCATGCGCCAGTTGGCCCCGACCTTCAGGCTGACCCGCCCCACCTGGGCGCCGCGGGCGATCTCTCTGGGGCTGAGTTCGAGGCTCTCCTTGACGTTGATCTCCTTCTCGCCCTCGGCGGCCTTGGCCGCCCTGGCCTGCTCCCGTCTCTCGGCGATCACCCGCTGCTCGACCCGCTCGATGATCCCTGCGCTCTTCTCCTCGATCTCCTGGACCTCGTCGGGGGTGATGTCGGGGTAGAGGACCCGCAGTCGCGACTTGAGGAACTTCTGCGCCTTGCCCCGCGCCGCTGCCAGGTCCTCGGTGGTCTTGTAGAACTCCTCGATGATCATGTTGATCTTGAGCAGCCTGATCTCCTTGCGGAAGGGCGACGGCTTGACCAGTCGGTTGATCAGCGCGATCAGGCAGAGCATGTCCGCCGCCGCCCGCACCCGCACCAGCTTGTCGGTGGCGTTGAGCCGGTTGGACATCTCCTCGCGGGACAGTTGCCGCAACTGCTCGATGAAACCGGGTTCCACGATAAGCCGTTCGATGCGCTGGTCCTGGCCCTTGCGCGACACCTGGTTGTAGGGCGGTAAACCGGCCACCATCATCCGCACCTCCCCGTCCTGACGGTCCATGATCCCCGAGAGCAGCTTCAATTGTTCAAAGTCCTCGATCAGGATGTTCGTAATCGGGGTGGGATCGAACTGCTCCTGCTCAGCGTTGGCGATCTCTTTGTAGGCGATGAGGAAGCGCAGGGCTGCGTCGTACTTGGGCTCGATCCGCTTGAGGGCGGCGAAGAGTTGCAGATAGGTCACGGCGTACTCAGTGACCGCCTTGAGCTTGCGGTCGAACTCGTAACGGGCATTTCCGGACAACACGCTGTTGCGGATCTTGCTCCCCTGGTCGCTTGTGATCTTGCCCGACTTCACCGCCCGGTCCACCTGGTGGACCTTGCTGAAGCGGTCCGCCTCCTCCCGGCTCAGTTGCCCCTGTGCAACGTAGGTTTCCAGGTTCTGGATGATACTGTCGAACTGCTGATTGCGGAGTTCCTCCTGGTACTGCTGCTCCTGCTGGTTGCGCTGATCGATCTCGGCTGCCGAGGGCTCGGGAGCTGGGCCGTTGAGGAAGATCTTGAGGTTCTCGGGCAGGTACTCCACCCGCTCGGTCTGGGCTTCGGCGAGTTGGTCGAGGCGCACGTTGCGCTTGGGCAGTGTCGCAGCCTTGCCGGCCACCTGGTTGGCGGCGATGCGCAGACATCGCTTGAGGTTGAGCTGGGCCGGCAGCACCTGCATCTGCGTCATCACCGCCTTCACCCGGTCGTGGCGGATGAGCTCGCGCAGGGCCTGGTGCCCTTGTTCCTGGAAGGTGACGATGTCCCAGTTGTTCTTGCGCACCCCTTCCATGAAGGCCTTGACCAGCCAGTTCTCCACCCCCAGCACCACCAGCACTTCGGGGTTGCGCTTGTTGATATCCTCGATGGTGGCGCTCAGCCGAACCCGCAACTCCTTCACCGGCAACCCCACATTGAGGAATTAATACTCCTCCTCACAGGCTTTTATAAAATGGGCGTTGGAGACCAGGACCTCCCCGCTCTGCAGGCGCTCGGAAACCCTGGCCAGGAGCTGGTCGCGCAGCTGGCTGCTCAAAGGTTCAGCAGCAGGGGGTTTTTCGGGAACTGCCGGCTCTTCCATGGACCGATCCGCAGAGGATTAAATGGCGTAAGGATCAATATATTAATGCGGTGTTTTCTTTAAGGCAACAGGTATATCCCCGGCCAGCCCCATCCCGGTTCTTTATCAAAATGGGAATCCCCCGCAAAGAGGATTCCTGTTTTGATAATGTTATTTTCGGAAAACAACTTACCATTTATTATCCCCACACCCCTCCGCTGCGTTGAGGGATGGGTTTCCCATTTTGGCAATTCCCTCAATCCCAAGGTCGGGCCCAGGACGCGTCCATCCGCACGACTACCTGTTGTTTCTGTTTAATTTGCATGTTTACCTCCCCGCCTGGTACACTCTTTGCCCATAGAAGGGCATCACGCAACAACACAACCTACAGGAGCAAAGCCATGAAGACCAAGATCAAACCTCTGGCCGACCGCGTGCTGGTCAAGCGCCTCGACGCTGCCGAGGAGCAGAAGATCGGCGGCATCATCATCCCCGACACCGCCAAGGAAAAGCCGCAGGAGGCCGAAGTGGTCGCCGTGGGTCCGGGCCGCCTCGAAGACGGCAAGCGGGTCGC
>VGJS01000163.1 GCA_016867395.1 Candidatus Handelsmanbacteria bacterium | reverse complement strand
ATGGTAGCCCGCTGTTCTTGACTGAAGCTCTGCAGGGCAAGTGGCAGCAACGCCTCATCCAGCAACGCCAGAGCTGGCGCATGGCCCGGGAGTTGCCGCCGGCCCAGGTCGAGCTAGAGGATGGCACGGTGCTGCGGCGAAGCACCGGTGAGCCCTACACCTATCGCGATATCTCCTGGGATCGGGTGGGCGAGCCCGTGCTCGATGTGCTCTCGCGCCAGCCCATCCTAGGCAACGATGGGAAACCCATACCCTTCGCCACTCCCTTCCCAAAACTCAAGGGCGACAACGATCCGCTGGTGCGGGGGGAAGAGGTGCTCTACGGCATCTTTCCAGGCGAGCAGCAGAGCCGCATCGTGTACGGCAGCGAGGTCCGCAAGCTCAGCCGCACCCGATTCATGTTTTCCAACTACGTCCGCGTGCTTCGCGATCCGGACATCAAGTTCTCCCTCTTCGGCTGGAACAGCCTGCTGGTGGCGGTCTGCGTCATGGCTGGTCAGGTATTCACCTCGGCCATGGCCGGCTTTGCCTTTGCCCGTCTCGCCTGGCGGGGGCGCGAGAGCGTTTTCCTCCTTTACCTGGCGACGCTGATGATCCCCGGGGTAGTGACCCTGCTGCCCAACTACGTCATCCTTCAGAGCATGGGCTGGCTCGACTCCTTCAAAGCCCTGATCATCCCGGCCATGTTCACCGCCTTCGGAACCTTCATGATGCGGCAGTTCATGCTGGGTCTGCCCAAAGGCCTGGAGGAGGCTGCCGAGATCGACGGGGCCTCGATCTGGAAGGTCTTCTGGACTATCGTCCTGCCCCTGTCCAAGCCGGCGCTGATCACCCTGGCCATCTTCACTTTCATGGGCACCTGGCAGTCCTTTTCCTGGCCCCTGATCGTCACCCACTCCGAGGAGTTGCGCGTGCTACCCGTGGCCCTGCGCTACTTCGACTCCTCCCAGGGCACCACCTACTCCCTGCTGATGACCGGCTCGGTGCTGATGATGCTGCCCATGATCGTGCTCTTCATCTTCGGCCAGCGCTTCTTTGTGCGTGGCATCCAACTGGGCGCCATCAAGGGGTAGCCCTCCGCTGTCTCTCTTCCTATCTTGTCTCCCTCAATTACTACCCAGTACAGGAGAAGGCGCATGACCAGCACGGAGCAACACGTCAACCCCTATTCCCGTCCCGCCGAACTCAAGATCACCGACATGCGGGTAGTTACCCTCACCAGCACCCCCATGCGCTGCCAGATCCTGCGCCTCGACACCAACCAGGGGATCAGCGGTTACGGCGAGATCCGCGACGGAGCTTCCAAGACCTACGCCCTCCTGCTCAAGAGCCGGCTGCTGGGCGAGAACCCCTGCGAGGTGGACCGCCTCTTCCGCAAGATCAAGCAGTTCGGCCACCACGCCCGTCAGGCCGGGGGGGTCTGCGCCGTGGAGATGGCGCTGATGGACCTGGCAGGCAAGGCGTACGGGGTGCCCTGCTACCAGCTGGCAGGGGGCAAGTTCCGCGATCGGGTGCTGTGTTACTGCGACACCGACTCGGTGCCAGACGGCAAAGAGATGGGGCTGCGGCTGAAGAAACGGATGGAGCGGGGCTTCAGATTCCTCAAGATGGACATCGGCATCGGCCTCCTGCGCGGGATCAAGGACACCCTCATCGCCCCGCCCGGAGCCTTGGACACCTGGACGGTGATGCACCCCTTCACCGGCATCCAGCTCACCGAGAAGGGCATCTCCCACCTGTGTGAATACGCCGCTCAGGTGCGGGAGGTGATCGGCTACGAGGTGCCCCTGGCCCTGGACCATTTCGGCCACATCGGGCTGGAGTCCTGTATCCGCCTGGGCCGGGCCCTGGACCCCTTTGCCTTTGCCTGGTACGAGGACATGCTGCCCTGGCAGTTCACCGACCAGTACGTGCAGCTCTCGCGCAGCGTCTCCACCCCGGTATGCACCGGGGAGGACATCTATCTGAAAGAGGGGTTTCTCGATCTGCTGAAGGCCAGGGGGGTGTCGGTGATCCACCCGGACATCGCCTCCTCGGGCGGCATCCTCGAAACCAAGAAGCTGGGGGACCTGGCCCAGGACTACGGGGTGGCGATGGCCATGCACATGGCCATGTCCCCGGTGGCAGCCCTGGCCAGTGTCCACTGCGCCGCGGCCACGGAGAACTTTCTGGTGCTGGAGAACCACTCGGTGGACGTGCCCTGGTGGAGCCGGCTGGTGACGGGCCTGCCCGATCCCCTCATACAGGACGGCCATATCGCGGTGCCCGAGAAGCCGGGCCTGGGTTTTGACGGGCTCAACGAGGAGCTGATCCGCCAACACCTCGACCCCAAGGATCCGGGGTATTTTGAGCCCACCGCCCAGTGGAACGAGGAACGGGCCCACGAGCGATTGTGGAGTTGAGAGGGGGTTTGCCGCGGGGCGGGCCGATGGCCCGCCCCGCTTTTTTTTTCAGACCCCGAAGACCCGGGCAGTGTTGGCGCCCAGGATGAACTCCAGGTCCTTTGCTCCCAGACCGGGGATGCTGCGGACGATCTCCAGATTCTGGCGGTAGGTCAGCCCTCGGCTGGAGGGGGGCCAGTCGGTCCCCCACAACAGCTTTTCGGGCCCCAGCCCCTTGAGCACCCGGGCAAAGGTTTTCACAGCCTGCGGACAGCGGATATCCCAGGGGGTCTCGGCGATGGCGTAGAAGGCCGAGGCTTTGACGAATACATTCGCCAAGGTCGTAACCTCGAAGAGCCCGCCGCATTGGGGATCGTCGGAGGGGGATTTGCCCACCAGGCCGAAGTGGTTCATCACAAACCGGATCTGCGGATAACGCCTGGCCAGGGCGAAGAAGGCCTTGTAGCTGGGCGGGGTGACGTGCAGGTTGCTCGGCAGGCCGGTGTCGGCGAAGGCCGCCCACACCTCCTCATAAGCGGGTTCCAGCATCCAGTCCAGGGGGGACTTGGCCGGGTAGCAACTGATGGCCACGGCCCCTAGCTCCTCCCGCGCCCGGCGGATGCGCTCCGGGGCCTCGGGCTGGTCCAGGGGCACGTCGGCCATGACCGCCAGGCGGTCGGGATGCTGCCTGGCCCAGGCGGCGCACTCCTCGTTGTTGCGCGGCGAGAAAGGCGCCACCACCGGCAGCATCAGGGCCTTCTCCACCCCGCACTCGTCCATCAGCTTGAGCAGGCGGTCATAGCGGCCCGTGTCCTCGAAAGGGGCCATGGGGGCGTAGTTTTCCAGCACATGGACGTGGGCATCGATGATGCGCACCGCCAGCCTCTTCTCAGTACTCCAGATCGTCCATGTTGACCGTCTTCTTCCACTTCTCGAACTCGGCGGTCATGGTCTCGGTCCAGGCCCTGTCGATCTCCCCTGGGGTGTACTTGCCCTCGCGCAGGCACCACTTGCCCCAGTAGTCGCGCAGCCGGGTGCTCTCGGACTGCTCCACGACGTCCTTGGCCAGGTGGGGGGGGATGAAGACCAGGCCCGAGGAGGTGCCCAGCACCACGTCGCCGGGCATGACCGTCACCTGGCCGATACGCACCGGGCCGTTGATCTCGGTAATGGTGACATTGGCGATGCCGGTGGGATCGATGCCACGGCAGAAGACGTTGATTGGCAGCTTGCGCACCCGCTGGGTGTCGCGGATGCCCCCGTCGCAGACCAGGCCGGTGCCGCCGGTCTTGGTGGCGATGGAGGTGCCCAGATTGTCGCCGATGAAGGTGCCGTCGGTGATCTTGCCGAAGAGTTCGATCACCAGCACATCGCCCTTGACCAGGGTGTCGATGACCCAGGAGTTCTGGCCGCCGATGCGCTTGTTGGCCTTGCCCTCCTCGTTGATCACATCATTGAGGTCTGGCCGCGTGGGCACGAAGCGGGCGGTGACAGCCCGGCCAGAGAGGGTCTGCTCGGGATGGAGAATCAACCAGTTGCCCTCGTACTGGATGCGGTACCCGTGCCCGTGCAGGGTGCCCCAGGCCTCCTCGGTGGTGACCTTCTTCATCCGCTCGACGATATCGTCGGCCACTCTGGGCCGCCCGTCGGGGTACCGCTCGCCGCTGTAGGCGGCGGTGTACTCGAGAATGCGCTGGCGCGAGACCAATTCCATAGGGAAGGCTTCCTCCTGTGTTGGTGGCGTGGGGTCGATGGCGACGGCAGAGCAATATTGGCGAAACCCCGGCCCGCGTCAAGGGAGATTGACCCCGGTCCCTGGATTCGTTATTCATTGCTGCGCCATGACTTTCCAGCCCTCCCCCCCGCGCCGGGGCGTTACCCCCCGCGCCCTGGCCCTCGGCAGTGCCGGGTGCCTAGCCATCGCCATCGGCGAGCCCTACGGGGTACTGGTGCTGCGCGGCTCCCCCCTTGCGGCCGATTTCTCAGCCGGAGCGGCGCTCTTCCTGCTCTTCCTTTTCAGCCTCTTGCTCAACCCCCTGCTGCGCTTCCTGCGACTGCGGCCCTTTGCGGCCGGCGAACTGGCCTGCGCCTACGTGATGATGGGCATCGCCGCAGCCATCCCCTCCTGGGGTTTCACCATGAATCTAATTCCCCTGATGGGGGGGTTCTACTACTACGCCACCCCGGAGAACGGCTGGCTGC
>VGJS01000162.1 GCA_016867395.1 Candidatus Handelsmanbacteria bacterium | reverse complement strand
GCCCCCGCCGATATTGTCCGAAGGCTCGATCAGGCCGATGGGCCCCTGGGGCAGGGCCAGGACCTGGGGCATCACCTCGGCCAGGGGCGGGTCCAGGGGGTTGCCGGCCCCGGCCTGCTCCAGGGCGAATTCGACCAGGGGGCGGAGCAGTTCCTCGGCGCGGCCCGGCTTGCCGGTGGTGGTGGCGTACACCGTGACCCCGGCGCACGCCACGTCGGCGTAGGCGAAGCCGGGCAGCACGCAGACCTCCTGTAATTCGGGGTGTGTTGCTTCCAGTCGGCGGGCCATGCGTTCGAGGGTGAGCATGGGCTCGGCGCTGGTGGAGGTGCCCTTGGGGCTGTAGAGCACCGGCGGCTTGAGGCACACCACCTGCGGCAGGAGGCCGCTCTCCATCGCCTGGTCCAGCTACCGGGCGGCCCGCACCCCGGCCAGGCGCGCGTCGGTGTGGGGGTTCTCGCGGTAGCCGGTCAAGATATTGGCGCTGCGGGCCATCAGCGGGCTGAAGTTGGCGTGCAGGTCTAGGTCCGCGGCGATGGGCAGGGGCCGGCCGGCCAGGCGCTGGCGGAGGCGGCGCAGTAGTTCGCCCTCCCTGTCGGGGGCGGAGGCAAAGGCCAGGGCCCCGTGCAGGATGAGCAGGATACCGTCCAGGTCCTCGGCCAGGGCCCGGTCCAGGTCAACGCCGAAGTCCGCCCACCAGGTCTCTAGCACCCCGGCGTCCACCGAGCCCGAGGGCATGGCCGCCCCGTATATTTAGGGGTAGACCTGCCAGCCCCGCTGCCCGGCCACCCCCAAGGATCCGCCCATGGGCGAGACATCCCCCTGGCAACGGGCCGGGAGCACGGCGCCCCGCACCCAGAGAAACCGGGCGAAATCCTCTATCCGGATCGGTTCGGACAGGAAGGTGTGGGTCTCGTGGACCAGGCCGCCGATCAGCACTCTTTTCATGTGTTTCCCCTCTGCTTTATCGATTGACTCCCGGGACCTCGTCATTTATCTTAGAGCAACCCACGCGCTCCCCGTTGTGCCCGTATCTCCTTTTCCTGCCGATAAATAAAACAAAAATATGCGATTCATCCACCTGGTAATCTCACTGTCCCTCTTGGGCTGGGCCTCCGGCGGCCCGGCCCAGCAATTGGCCGCCACCAAGGTCCGCAAGGCCAAGCGCACCGCCGACAACACCACCTGCGCGGCGGCGGTGCTCTTCGAGGCCCAGACCGGCAAGGTGCTTTTCTCCTATAACCCCGAGTTGCCGCGCTCGCCGGCCAGCACCCAGAAACTGATGCTGGAACTGGTGGTGATGGACGCCGTCGCCGCCGGCGAGGTTTCCCTGGAGGACACCATCCGCGTCTCGGCCGAGGCCAGCCGCATTGGCGGCTCCCAGGTCTTTCTGCGCGAGGGGGAGGCCATGCCCCTGCGCGAGATGCTCAAGGCGGCGATGGTGGCCTCGGCCAACGATGCCTGCGTGGCCATCGCCGAACATCTGAGCGGCTCTGAGGCCGTTTTCGCCGCCCGCATGAATGCCAAGGCCCTGGGACTGGGCCTCAAGCACACCCGCTTCGTCAACGCCCACGGCCTTGACAACACCCCCGAAGGGCAGGGCAACACCACCACCGCCTACGAGCTGGGGCAGATCGCCCTGACCCTGTTGCGGGAGTATCCCGAGGTGCTGCGGATCTCCTCCCTGAAGGAGACCGCCTTCCGCGACGGGGCCCAGACCCTGCACAGCACCAACAAGTTGCTCGAACGTTTCGAGGGCATGGACGGGCTCAAGACTGGGTACACGGGCCGGGCGGGTCTGTGCCTGGTGGGCACGGCCCAGCGCCGGGGCATGCGCCTGGTCTCGGTGGTGCTGGGTGCGCGCAACGCCCGGGTCCGCGAGCGGGAGACAATGCGACTGTTGGAGTGGGGCTTCGAGCATTACGCCAAGGTGCCCCTGGCCGAGGCCGGCCAGTCCATGGGGCTGGTCACCCTCGACTGGGGCGCGGAGCCGGCGGTCAACGCCGTGCTCAGCAACCCCCTGGCAGTGGTGCTGCGCACCGAGCAGAAGCGCCAGCTCAAGAGCAAGCTCGAACTGCCCGCCAAACACCCTGCCCCGGTCCGCCAGGGCCAGGGCCTGGGCAAGCTCAAGGTCTCTTTAGGCGACAGCCTGCTGGCCGAGGTGGACCTAGTGGCCGAGAAGAGCGTGGAGCGGGTGGGGTTGTGGGAACGGCTGATGAGTTACTTTTAGCGTCCCTTACCCGCCGATGATCCTCCCTCAATAGGAATCTGGCGCGATGCTCAGGTCGCGCTCGGCCAGGGGCAGTTCCACCCGTCGGCCCCCCTGTCGGTGGGAGGCCACCATCGCCAGGATCAACTCCTGACTGCGGCAGGCCAACTCCAAATTGCCCTGGGTGTCGCCCCCCCCGTCCAGGGCGGCCACCAGGTCCTCTATTCCTTTGAGGGTGCCGCTGGTGATGGGTACCGGCGGCTGCGCCACCTCCTCGAATTGCCCGAATTTGTTGGCCAGCCGCAGGGTGTAGCCGATCCCGTTGCTCAGGGTGCGTAGCTTGCCCTGGGAGCCGCTGACCTCGAACTCGTACCCCCCGGCGGCCACTAGGTAGGCGTGGACGCCGTTCTTGAAATACACGTACCCGCTGGTCAGGCGGGGGTCGATCTTGAGGCGCTGGCCCTCCCAGTCATCCTCGGAGATCACCGCGTGGCCCTGGGCGAACTCGGCCTCCCCGTCGCCGGCCAGAAAGAGCAGCATGTCCGCGGCGTGGGTGTGGCCCCACTGGGCGACGCTGACCCCGCAGTGGGCCACCACCGCCTGCACCTGGCCGATGCGCCCCTCCTCGCAGAGTTGGCGGACGCGGCGGTACAGGGGGGTGAAGCGGCGCTGGGTGCCGTAGTTGAACCTCACCCCGCGCTCCCGGCAGGCCGCCAGCATGGCGTCGGCCTGCCGCATGGAGTTGCACAGGGGCTTCTCGCAGTAGATGGCCCTCACCCCCTGTCCGGCGGCAAAGACCACGGTCTCGGCGTGGGGGCCGGGCCGGGTGGCGATGCTGACCAGGTCGAGGCGCTCCTTCTGGATCATCTCCCGGTAGTCGGCATAGGCGGCGGCGACGCCGTATCGCGCCTTGGCGGCCTGGGCTTTTTCGGCCACCGGGTCGCAGACGGCGGCGAACTCGATGCGCTGGCAGGCGGCCAGGGCCGCGGCGTGGGAGTAGGGCAGGAAGAGTTCGCTGTGGGGCCGGTCCTTCACCTCGTCGTCGATGGTGGCGCCCATGCGGCCACAGCCGATCAGGCCGGCGCGATAGGTTGCTGGCATGTGTACCTCGGGGGGAGTGAGCTGCTTGACCCGTGCGCGGTTTTGCCCTAAATTATCTGCCGCTTCTGAGGCCGGCGAGCCAGAATAAAACCAATGCCTGTGCGGCTGTAAAGAGGGGCGATTAGCTCAGTTGGTTAGAGTACCTGCTTGACATGCAGGGGGTCACTAGTTCGAATCTAGTATCGCCCACCATCAATAAGGCCCTGACTGCTCAGGGCCTTATTGTTTTTCTGCGAGGAGCGAGCCCATGAGCCCTGCGACCTACCGCGCCCCGGCCTTTGCAGACTTCAAGCCCGAACACGCCGCCCCCGGCTGTACGCCTGAGCGCCTGGCCCACCTCAGGGAACACAGCTTCGTCATCATTGACGACTTCGTCGGCAGTCCCTGGATTCCCCTCCTGCGCGAGGCGGGCCGCCGGGTCACCGCCGCCTGCCAGCCCGAGGAGGGGTACCGCTTGCTGGACACCTCCAAAGGCTACGTACACCGCACCGGGGACGACGAGCCCTGGGCCATCCGCGGCCTCATCCACCCCGCCTTCGGGGAACCGGGTTTCGCCCAGTTCCAGGGTTCCGAGGAGTTGCTGCGCTTCGTCGCCTCCTGGTGCCACGGCTTGGGGCCGGAGGACGTGACCCTGAGCGGGATGCTGCTGTGGTGCAACCCGCGCCAGAAGGAACACCCCCTGGGCTGGCACCGGGACGTGACCTGGTGGGGGACCGGCAAGCCCTACCTGGCCCAGCGCGAGGTGCGGGGAGAAAGCCTTGAGGATTATAGCGAGGAGGTGGAGCGGAAGCGCTGGGAGGAGATCTGCGCCGACAACGCCAAATCCCTGGAGGAGCGCAAAGGGGTGAGCATGTTCCTGGCCCTGGTGGACGACGAGTGCCACGAGCTGATCCCCGGCAGCCACGAGCGCTGGCGCACCCCCTATGAGCACGACGTGCTCCTCCCCAAGGCGATGAAGGAGAAAGGGGTGCCCCACACCCCGAGCTGGAACGGGACCGACCCCCTGCCGGGCCAGGTGGCGGTGCGGCTCCGCGCCGGGGAGGCCCTCATCCGCAACGGGGCCAACATCCACACCGGGCACACGGTCCCCCAGCGGGAGCGCAACACCCTGGTGGTCGGCTGGTCGCGGTGGTCGGGGCCGCCAAAGGAGGAGCCGGCAGTGGCCGACGCGCGCCACGCCTGGCAGCTCGATCCGGCGGTGCGCGAAGCCCTGCCCAACGAGTGGATGAGGACGGCCTGGGACCGCTGGGCCCAGACCCAGAAGCTGGGAGACACCCT
>VGJS01000161.1 GCA_016867395.1 Candidatus Handelsmanbacteria bacterium | reverse complement strand
TGAAGACGTCGGTGTAGGTGGCCGGGTTGGAGCGGGGGGTGCGGCCGATGGGCCTCTGGTCGATGCGGATGACCTTGTCGAGGTGTTCGACCCCGCGCAGGGAGCGGTGGGCACCGGGCGCCTCCTGGGCGTGGTGCAACTGCTGGTCCAGGGCCTTGAAGAGGATGTCGTTGATCAGCGAACTCTTCCCCGAGCCCGAGACCCCGGTGACGCAGGTGAAGACCCCCAGGGGGATGGCCGCGTCGAGGTCCTTGAGGTTGTGGTGGGTGGCCCCCTCGACCTCCAGCCACTTGCCGTTGGTCCGGCGGCGGGTCTTGGGGATGGGGATGGCCCGTTTGCCGCAGAGGAACTGCCCGGTCTGCGATTCGGCACAGGCGGCCACCTCTCCGGGGGTGCCGGCTACCACCACCTCGCCGCCCCGCTCCCCGGCCCCCGGCCCAAAGTCCACCACCAGGTCGGCCTGGCGGATGGTCTCCTCGTCGTGCTCCACCACTACCACGGTGTTGCCGATGTCGCGCAGGCGCTTGAGGGTATCGAGCAGGCGCTGGTTGTCGCGGTAGTGCAAGCCGATGGAAGGCTCGTCGAGGATGTAGAGCACCCCCACCAGCCCGGAGCCGATCTGGCTGGCCAGGCGGATGCGCTGGGCCTCGCCCCCCGAAAGGGTGTGGGCGCCCCGGTCCAGCGACAGGTACCCCAGGCCGATGTCGGCCAACAGTTCCAGCCGGCCGCGTATCTCCTTGAGGGCATCCTCCCCGATCAGTTCCTGGGTAGGGTCGAGTTGCAAATGGCGGAAGAAGGCGCGGGCCTCCTCGATGGGCAGGTGGGTGAGGCTGGGCATGTTGATGCCCCCCAGGAGCACGGCCAGGGCCTCGGGCCGCAGCCGGCCGCCCTCGCAGGTGGGGCAGCGCTGGGGCTTCATGTAGCCTTCGAGGTGCTGGCGCACCCGGTCCGAGCGGTGGAAGCGCTCCTCCAACTGGCGCAGCACCCCCTCGTAGCGATCCCGGTGGTGCCAGGTGTGGCCGCCCTGGTTGGTGTAGGTGAACTCGATGCGCTCCTCCCCCAGGCCGTGGAGGAAACCCTCCTTCTGGCGGGCGCTCAGCTTCTTCCAGGGGGTGTCCAGCGAGAACCCGAGGTGCTTGGCCGCCCCCTCGTACAGGTGCAGCTTCCACTTGTTGCTGGTCACTTCCCCCAGGGGCTCCACTGCCCCGTCGCGGATGGACTTGGAAGGGTCGGGGACCAGCAACCCCTCGCTCATCACCACCTTGGTCCCCAAGCCGTGACAGGTGGGGCACATGCCCTGGGGGTTGTTGAAGGAGAAGATCTGCGGGGTGGGCTCCTGGTAGGAGATGCCGCAGGAGGGGCAGTCGAAGTTGACGCTCAGGAGCCAGTCGGGCCAGCCCTCGCGGGCCACGATCAGGCTGCCCCGGCCCTGGCGCAGGGCGTGGTCCACCGCCTCGGCCAGCCGGCTCTCCCCCGCCTCCCCCGCTGCCAGCCGGTCGATGACCAGGTCGATGTTGTGGCGGCTGTAGCGGTCCAGGACCGGGGCCTCGGCCAGGGTGACGATGCGGCCGTCCACCCGCACGCGCAGGTACCCGTCCTGCTGCAATTCGGCAAAGAATTCGTGGTACTCCCCCTTGCGTTCCTGCACCAGCGGGGCCAGGACGTAGAAACGCTCGCCTGGGGGCAACCCCTGGATGCGGGCGGCGATCTGCTCGCGGGTCTGGGCTCCGATGGGTTTGCCACAGCCGGTGCAGTGGGGAATGCCCACCCTGGCGAAGAGCACCCGCAGGTAGTCGTAGATCTCGGTGATGGTGCCCACGGTGGAGCGGGGGTTCTGGCCGGCGGTCTTCTGGGCGATGGAGATGGTGGGCGACAGGCCGCTGATCAGGTCTGCATCGGGCTTTTCCATCTGCCCCAGGAACTGCCGGGCATAGGCCGAGAGGGAGGCCACGTACCGGCGCTGCCCCTCGGCGTACAGGGTGTCGAAGGCCAGGGAGGACTTGCCCGAGCCGCTCACCCCGGTGAAGCAGATGAGCTGGTTCTTGGGCAGTTGCAGGTCCACGCCGCTGAGATTGTGGACCCGGGCGCCCTTGACGAGGATGTCGCGGGTTTCCATGTGGCTCCTGGGAAGGGGAAGGCAAAGAGTGCAAGCTAAGCAGGGGGAGTTACCGGGGCAAGGGGCTAGTGCGACAGGAGCATCTGCCCGGCCGCACTGTGCGCAGCGAGCAGACAATACCAGCTCAGGCAGGTGTTCGGAATCGGCCTCCCTCTGGGCTCAGTAGACCACCGACACCAGCCAGTTCGCGGTTTCGCTGCGGCCGCCCCCCGACCTCCAGGCACAAGATCTGGATCCCCGACAACACCAGCGCTCCTCCTCCACCCCGGCCGTTCCAGACGAACTCCTATGCCCCGGCCATCTCCTGCCGCTCCTCCTCCCATACCAGACGACCAGACAGATCAAACACCTGCAGGCGCACCGCCAGTTCCAGGTAAGGGCGGGGAGAAGGAGACCGGAACGATCCTTCAAAGGACTGGTGGGCCTGGCACCGGTACCAGCGTACTGTCGAGGGCCGGCTCCCCGGTGGACAGGAGCAGACCAGACACCTCGAAGGGCGGCGCTTCCTCAGCAAAGGCCAGCTTGATCCTATGGGCCGCGACCACCCGCCCCAGATGCACTTCGATCCACCCGTCTTCCACCGGGTCATTCGGATGGGGGCTCCAGCCAGTGGCGAGGCCTTCAGCCATCGCCAACTCCGCGCCCAGCAAATTCGAGCCTGCCCCGCGTATCCCACCTCCAAAGGCCTTTGCGTCCAGCGCCGCATCGATGTTCTTGCGCGCCCGTACACGGTTAATGATCCCCTCCTGGGTCAAGGCCACCGCGCCCAGGGGCAGCTTCCACCGCTGCTACTACTCCGGGGTGTCGAAACGCAGCTGGTCAGAGGCCAGGCTCGCTGGCAGGCAGGCCAGCAGCTAGAAGCTCCATTTCCATCGAGAAATCTCGCGCATTGGCAAGGGGTCCTTTTCCTCAGGCAGTACCATCTCAGCAATCTTGACGTGCTCTGCGAGGGGGGCTATACTGACCCTGACCTTTTCAGGAGCAGAGCAATGATCAAGTTGGGCGCCAATACCGTGTTGTTTGCCGGGTACGACCTCGAGACCGCGCTGAAGCACTTGTCCTGGGCCGGGTACGACGGGGTGGAGCTTTCGGCCATCAAGGGCATGTGCGAACACCTGGTTCTCGACGAGTACTGGGGCCAGGTCACCCGCACCAAAGAGCTGGCCGCGCAGTACAATCTAGCGCTATTGGCCATGGAGGTGGCCTCCCTCGAGGAGGAGCGCCTGGCAAAAGCCTTTGCCGCCGCCGCCGCCCTGGGCATCCCGGTGGTCAACGTGGGACCGGGCGGAAAGACCGGGGTGGAGGGCGACATCGAAAGACAGGCCGCGTTGATCACCCGCCTGGCCGACCAGGCCGCCGGCCACGGGGTGAAGCTCTGCGTCAAGGCCCACGTGGGATGCTGCGTCGACAACACCCCCACCACCCTGCGCCTGATGGAACTGGTAAAGTCCCCCGGCTTCGCCGTGGACATGGACCCCAGCCACATCTACCGCGCCAAGGAGAACCCGGTGGAGGCCCTGCGCTCGGTGGCCGGCCGCGTCGGCCACGTGCACATCCGCGACTGCATCCCCCGCGAAGGCGGACCCGGAGCCCCCGAGTTGCAGGCCTGCGGCCGGGGCCACATCGACCTGGCCGGGTATGTGCGGGTCCTGCACGAAACCGGCCTCGATGTGCCCGCAAACCTGGAGATAATCGGCGCCAAGGACTACGAACTCCCGCGGGTGACCACCATCGCCGCCGAGAGCCGCGGCTACCTCAACGCCTGCCTGAAAGCCTGCGGGGCGCGTTGATCCGCGCCTTCATCGCCCTGCCTTTGCCCGGCGAGGTACAGTCGGCGCTTGGCGAGGTCGCGCAGCAACTGGCCCCGCAGAGCCAGGGGGTGAAGTGGGTGAAGCCCGGGAACATCCACCTCACCCTCCGCTTCCTGGGCGACACCGACCCGGAAAAGGTGCCAGCCCTCAGCACCGGCCTCGACCACATTGCCGCCCAACACCCGCCCTTCCCCCTGCGCCTGGGAGCATTGGGTACTTTTCCCAACCGGACCTCCTCCCTCGTTCCCTCTGCTGCGGCGCGGGTGCAGCCCAAAGGCAACCCCAGAGCCCTGGACCTTCATCGCCCTCGCGTGCTGTGGGTGGGCCTGGAACAGGGGGGCGTACAGCTACAGCAACTCAGGCATACCGTGGAAGACCTTGCCCTTTCTCTGGGCTGGGAGCGCGAAACCCAGCAGTTCAAGCCCCACCTCACCCTGGGCCGCGTGCGCGAAGGTGGCGGCCTCCCCCAGAAACTGCCACCAGTGCCGCCACTAGAGTTTCAGGCCGGCTGCGTGGAATTCATCGAGAGCCGCCTCCGTTCCGAAGGCCCCGAGTACCACACCCTGCACCAGGCAAGACTGGGGTAATCTCACCGGCGGGGAGATGACCCCAACAGCGTCGGCCGCGGAAACCACTGGGCCGGGGGAGTGCCCTGCAGGCGTCTCTGGGGGAACGGCGGGGGGCAGGATCGCAGGGCAGGGTGTGGGGAA
>VGJS01000160.1 GCA_016867395.1 Candidatus Handelsmanbacteria bacterium | reverse complement strand
GGCCCGACCGGGTGAAGCGCAACTGGAATTTCCTGGGTTTGGGCAGTACGTAGATATTGATCTCCTGCGCGTTCTGATTGACGTTCACCTGGCGCTGCTGGGGGCTGATATAGGGAAGATCTGGGCTGCAGCGGAGTTCAAAGCTGTGGGTTCCCAGCCTGGGGATAGCCACCTTGTCCTGGCCTCCGGTAGTGGTGAGCAAGCGGGTCCCCTCGTAGAAGACCTCGATGTCGAAGACCGTCTGCCGGCTCAGCGAGTCGATGAAGGTGGCCAGGAAGTGCAGAGGGTCCAGGATCACCTCGCGCTCGGTGAGGTCGCTCTGCGGGCTCACCGGCAATTCCCGGTCGGCAAAGTAATACCCTTCCTTTTCAAAGGTGAAACGATATTCGGCGTTCGCTTGGGGGAACTTGCCGTCCACTACCCCGGCCTTGCTGGAGGTGCCGGCCTTTCCGCCATCCATCTTGACCAGCACTCCGGAAAGGGGCCGGCCCGCATCGTCCTTGATGGTGATTCTGAAGCCGGATTTCGGCGGCGGAGGTGGTGGGGGTGGAACAGGGGCAAGCTCCTCATCAGGTTTCTCCCGCGGTGGAGGCGCAGCTGGTGGGCTCGCTACCACAAAGCTGAGTTCCCTGCCTTGGCTTCCAAGCACCACCCGTTGGGTCCGGTCCTCGACCCGCACCTCTACCTCGTTGCCAGCGCGGCCCGATACCGAGCCCACCCAATTTCCCAAGGCGTCGGTGTAGCCAAATGCATCCCCGTCCACCACCACCTGCCTGCCATTGGCGGGCTGGTCTTTCTCAGTCTTCACTCCTACCCGCAGGCCCATGTGCACCATTTCAGGCCCGGGCTCGCCCAAGCTCGGTTCGGGGGCGACTTGGGTCTGGGGGCTCGGCGGTGGCGACGGCGGTTCTTGCTCCTTGCTCAACCAGCCGCCCGCCAATCCCACCACCAGGGCGACCACCGCACCGAGCATTGCGCTGTTCTTCTTCATACTCCGGCCTCGCGTTGCCAGTATAGGTGTAAAGGATTCCTGGATTACTGTTACTGTCCCGACCCTGGGACTATCATATCTTCCCCCGGAGAGTGTTCGGGGATCCCGTGCTCAAGGGGGCTTTCCGGCTCGCGGGGCTTCAACCTGATCGGCGGGATCTCGTTCTCCTGGGCCGGCTGTACAGGCATCGCCGCGCTCATCTCGTTATCGTACCCGTTCTGGGTGACGATGACCGCGTAGTTGAGGCCTTCCTCGAAGAGGTCTGACTGCAGGGCGTATTCCCCCTGAACGTTGGTCTTGTTCGTTCCGGTCTCGGGGTAGGTGCGCACATCCGCGCTCGCCACTGGACTGCCGTCCTTTGCCGAGACCACCCTGCCTTTCAGCACCGTCTGTCTGGCGTCCAATTGTGCCCTGTGGAAGTAGCGGCCATTGACAAAGAACGCGGGATCATCGGCCTGGAGTAGCTTCTTATGTTTCGCTTTGAAGCTGTATGGTGAATACTGATCCCCTTTGGTGACCACTAATTCGAACCCTCCCCGGGGCACCCGATCGAACCTGAAGCGCCCGTTTTGGTCGGCAAGGGTGTCGGCCACCACCCTTTCCCCCTGCAGGAGCTGGACCCGCGCCTGCGGAATCGGCCTATCGCCGTATCTTCCCTCAAAGTAGACCTCGCCGCTCAGGATGGCGCCGGCCACCACGCCCTTGGTCGCGGCGCTACCGCAGGCCGTGGTCGCCACGGCCCAGAGAGCGATGCTGAGATAGAGAGCGAATTTCATCTTCGCGGCTCCTTGGGTTGGGGGTGTTTCAGGGCAACTGCCTGCCGAGCAAAAAGCCGATCCCGGCGGCCACGGCCCACGCCGCGGCCACGGCCCAGAGCGGGAACGCCGACTCCCCGCCCCCGACGACAGGGGTCCCGGGCAGTGGTGTTTCGACCATCGTCCCTCGCGCCGCGGCACCGCCTGGCTGCGCTTGTCCGGCCGCACTGATGTCCAGGCGCCCTACCTGCTGATCGATGGCCTGGCTGAACTCCGGCACCGTCTGGAAGCGGTCTTTGGGTTCCTTGGCGATCGCCTTCATGATCACCCGCTCCACTTCCTTGTCCAGGCCTGGCACCAGCTCGCTGGGCCGGCGGGGTTTGCCTTTCAGGTGCTTTTGCGCGATCGCCACGTACGCGGCATTGGTGTCGGTGGCAGACGACTCAAAGGGAAGCGCCGCGGTCAGCATTTCGTAGAGCGTGACGCCCAGGGCATAGATGTCCGTCAGTTCATTGGCGCCCTGGGTCTGCTCCGCAAACAGCTCGGGAGCCATGTATTCGGGGGTGCCGGGAACCCCCACCTTGGTAGACCGCGGGCCGCCCTTGATCCGGGCTATCCCGAAGTCCATTACCCTGATCTGTCCCGAAGACTCGATCAGGATATTGGATGGCTTTACATCCCGGTGGATAATGCCCTGTTGGTGGGCGTAGGCGATGGCGCTGAGGATCTGGCTGAACAGGGGCAGGGCCTCGGCAACCGACAGGGCTCCATTCCTCTTCAGCTTCCTCTCGACATCCTCCCCCTCGACATAGTCCATAACAATGAACAGGTAGTTGTTCTCTTCAAGCAGCCCCCAAAGCGCAGTGATGTTCGGATGCCTACCTATGGCAGCCAGGGTCTTGCCTTCGTTGGTGAATCGCTCGCGCAAGCCGGTATCGTGGGCCAGTTCAGGGTGGATCACCTTGACTGCCCTTATCTGGCCCAATTTATCTGTGGCCCGATAAACTGCCCCCATCCCGCCTTCGCCAATCTTCTCTACAATCTCGTAGTTCACCAGCTTGGGTATACCCCGGGCAGATGACATGGGCACTCTCCTTTTGGCATTGATTTTGCTAAACCACTATTGAGCGAAGAGCCTAATTTCGGCTTATAGCCTTGTTTATCTTGCCCTTAAGTCTGTCGATGCCCTCTTGGGTCTCTGGCGGATATGGGAAATTAACTCCACAGGGTGAAGAATTTTATTCCTACTCCCACAGACAAGGAGTTCAGCCATGACTGTCCTGTTGCTCTTCCTCCCGTTTTTCACCTTAGTCGCCTGTTGTGCCTTTGCCTTTTGGCGGGAGAGTTGCTGAACCACAGCCCCAGTAGCCTTCCTGTACTCACTCAACGCATGAGCAACGCCCTCCTGGACTGAAAAAGACCACCTGAACGGAGGACAAAGAAATACAGTCCGCTTCCCACCTCATTACCCCCCTCGTCCTTTCCGTCCCAACTGGTCTGGAAAAAACCGGCCTTTTGTCTTTCATGTACTAGCGTGCGGATATGCTGCCCCACCAGGTTGTATACCCGCAGCTCCACGGAGCCTTCCTGCGCAAGCTGATAGCCGATGGTGGTCGAAGCGTTGAAGGGATTGGGGTAATTTGCGGCTAAGGCCGACGCCAAAGGAACGACCTCTGCCCGCGCGCGGTTCAGGAACTGATGCGCACCCACAATCACCTTAAACTTTCTTCTCGCTTCTGCGGCTCGGTAGTGGTAGCTGGAAGTGGCGCGCAGATCAACCTGCGCAAAGGTGTGCAGGTCGATCAACTCAGCGCTGTAGTTCACCGGCAAGGAGTCAACTCCCAAGATGTTGATATCTATATTCTTGGAAGCGGTATTGTGCTCCACTGAAAACTCCCAGATAGCGCCATGGATGGTGTCAGGCTTAATGTCGGCTGTATACCTGCCGCTGGATTCTCCCCAGTCCTGGTGATCGAAGTAAGCTGAGATGAAGCGGCCTATGGTCAGAGGTTCGACCTGGTCGTACGGGTCCCACGCATCGGCAGCACCAGAGATCGCGCCGATCATATTGTTGGCATCCACCGTATTCCCTGCCTCGACGGAGAAGACCAACGCCCAGGTGAGTTCTGGCATCAGGACGGGCTTTGCCCTGCCCTGCAGAGCTGGAGGCCATACGCGCAGTATGAGGTTGTCCTGGGGTGAGTAGACAGCATAGCCGTGCCAGGGGCGCAGGCCGGCGCCAGGGTATTTGTTCGACCAAGCGCCCCTCGACTTGCTGGGGTCGAACTCCTTGCCGAACTCGAAGAACTCCGCCCTGCTGGACCTGGCCAGGCTATCCCCTACCGTGACATTGTCCCAGGGAACCTCAAAATTGAAGGGGGTGCCGACCAGATTCCACCCCTGCCTGAGGATGATCTCAAAGGGGCGATCCGTCCGCACTGAGGTCCCTTCCCCCACCTGCATAGTCGCTTTGCTCTTGGTTATCAGCCAGAAAGCCCTCCCCACCTCGAGGCTGAGGCTGTTCTTCCCAGGGCGGTATTCTGCTAGCTTGTTTGTACTGTCAAGAAAATAGAGCCGCCACTGCTTAAGTTCTGCCTTGCTGGGTATCCGGCCGAGGATCTTCTCCAGGGTGCTCAGGATACTCTTTTCGCCCAATTCGAGCGGCACCGAGACCATCCGGTAGGCATTGTCGGTGTTGTCCTCCCCGTCGAGATCAAGGCCTTGCCCGGTCAACCCCTCGACGCTTACCGTCAGCACAAAAGGCTTAAGTGAATCCGCCGGCACCAGTGGCCTCAGCCCCCGGGCATCCAGAATCGACTCGTTGCCGCCGAAATCGACAGCCTTGAGATAGTATTCCACCCCGCGGCTCCCGGTCTCTGCCGCCGGGATACTGATTTCGGCGGTCCCGGCCTTCCCGCTGACCTTGATCAACTGGTCCTGGTACAGCG
>VGJS01000159.1 GCA_016867395.1 Candidatus Handelsmanbacteria bacterium | reverse complement strand
CCCGGTGAATGGCGCTTTCCAGGACAACAGCAACGGCTCCGACTTCCTCATCGTGCCCACCGAGGGCGCCACCGGCGGCTCCTCCACCGCGGTCGAGGGCAACAGTTGGGGGCGGATCAAATCCCACATGGCCCAGTAAGCCTGGGGGCGGTCCCCCCGGCTCTGCACGCAGCCGATGGAGAGAGATGGAGCCCTTCCATCTCTCTCCATCAATATTGGCTTGGCTCGCCGCGGTCTAGATTGACAATGGACTTACTTGGCCATAGCAGTTGATTGCTCCGTGGGGGCAGACCCCCACAATGGGCCACCTGTCAAATCATCAGTCCTTACCGGCGCGATATGAAGGGGAAGCACGCCTGATGAAAACCAAAATGTTGGCGGTTCAGATGCTGATTTTCCTCCTCCTGGGGGGGGAGATCGGCTGCCTGTCCCAGGTAGGCCTGCGCCGTTTCGCCACCCCTGTCGGGCCGGCGGAGGTGCAGGGGGAGGGCATGATCCCGCAGGACGACGGCAGCATCGTCTTCACCAGGGACCGCCTGGAGATTACGGTGCGGGTGCTGGAGGATGAGTACCTCAATCGGCAGTTCGCCGCCAATTCCGTGCAGGGGGCGCGCTCGACCAATCCCTACACCTTTGGGGATTGGAAGCCCTGGGGCCAGGACTGGACCCCCAGGCGCTTCACTGTACTGCTGGTCAAGGTCAAGAACTATTTCTACCCCAAGGTTCTGCTCGAACCTGACAAGATCTCTATTTCCACCAGCAATGGGCGCAGCTACCGGGTTCTGGACCTGGGCCTGCTCGACGATTACTTCAGCCCTTACCTCAGGTCCTACGCAGGGCAGGACTACAAGATGTACCGGGAAACCGTGGACCGCCTCCTGCGGACACTCTACCGGCCCGATTACGTGTTTAGTGGCCAGGAGACTACCGGCTACGTGGTGCTGCCGGTTCTGCACCAGGACGTGGAGGATTTCACCGTCCACGTGCCCGGGGTGGGGGTGCGCTTCGATTATCGCTCGGCCCCCCTGGAGCAGCTCGATCTGAGGTACCAGTTTACCCGGGAGGTGTACCGGTCCAGGCACCCCCGGGAGGCGGCGCAATGATCAAGTCGGGCCTGTTGCTACTGGCGCTGTTGAGTGCCGAACTGGCCGAGGGTGAGGAGTGGGTGCTGGGGGGGCGGTCGGGCCTTTCCTGGAGTGCGATGGCCCAGAGCAGCGCCCAGATCGATGCCCGGAGCGTTCCGGGCGCCATCCGGAGCCGGGGGTTCCGCCAGGAGGAGAATATCCTTTCCACCCTAAAGTGGAGCTATGGCAAGCCGGCTGACCTAATCCGCGAGCGCGACGCGGCCCTGTGGGACAACACCGCCTTCCAGGATCCCGCAAACCTTTCCCTGGTGGACGGCATCGACACCACCTCCACCGGCAATCTGTACAAGTTTGCGGGCGTAGACCAGACCGGCCGGGTCTTTGTCCTGGACCTGGGCTCGCGGGTGCCGGCCCAGCGCCTGGCTTTCTACCCCCGCCAGCAGGGGGCGGCCAGCAACGGCCGGCCCTACAGCGAGGACTTCATCCGCAAATTCGAGCTTCAGTTTAGCGACGGGCTCTCCTACGCGGCGGGTCAGCCGGTTTTCCAGGTGCTGCGCGAGGTGCCGATCAACTCCGTCAGCGTGGTCTCCCTGGATTTCCCCCCTCAATTCATCCGCTTCCTGCGCCTGCGGGTCGGCTCCCGCAGTCCCTTCGAGATCGCCGAGTTCCAGGTCTTCGGCGACGGCTTCGTGCCGCGCGCCTTCTACGAAAGTCGGGTGGTGGATCTGGGCAGCGGGTCCAATTACGGCCGGATCTGGTGGGCGCAGCGGGAAGAGCGCCTGGAGGATAGGGGACTGGTGCCCAGCAACGAGGGAGTGACCGCCGTTACCCTGCGAATGAAGACGGGCCTTGACAACACCCCGCTGGTCCACCACCGCCTGGTGGTCAATCCCGAAACCCATTCGGTGAGCGAGGAGGTTGTTTCGGAGGCCCAGTACCTGGACTTGGACCCTTCGGAGCAGGGCCGCATCGAGGAGGACGCCGAGATGTGGAGCCCCTGGTCGCCGCCCCTGGTTTCGGGCCAACAGCTCCCCTTGCCCAGCCCGCGGCCCTTTTTCCAGTTGCAGCTCCAGCTGGAGAGTTCCTCGGTGCGGCACACCGTGGGGTTGGATTCGCTGGTCATCGAGCACGAGGTGCCGCCGGCTTCCTCGGTCGAGGGCGAGATCTCCCTGGAGAGCGAACCCGATCCGACGCGCGGGGTGGTCAGGTTGGAGGGCGGAGCCATGACTCTTTTCGCCTACGACGTGCGGGCCCGGATCGAGCGCGGCCAGAGCGGGTTCGACGCGCTGCGCATCGACACCCCCTCCCGGCCGGTGTTCCGCGGCCTGCTCATGGGGGAGCCTCTGGTTCGGGTGGAACCGGACAGCGTGGCCGTCTCCGACGCGGGCCTGGTGGTGTTCTTTCCCACCCATAAGCTGAGTCTCGGTTCCCAGCCTCCCCTGCGGGTGCTCTTCGAGGGAACGGTGGTGATCTTCAACACCATCTTCAGCGGCCGGGTATGGGACACCCAGACCGGCGGCTCGGGTCAGCCCGTACTCGCGGGTGACGCCAATTTCGCCGTTTCCACCAACACCCTGCAGGTGGCATTGAGCAAGGAATCCATTGGCGCCCTCCTGCGCCTGGTGCGGCTCAACGGCGCCCAGAATGCGACCTTCACCCCAAACGGCGACGGGGTCAACGACCAGCTGCACCTCGACTACACCATTACCCAACTCACCGAACCCGGGCGGGTGGAAGTCACTCTCTTCGATTTGGGTGGCCGGCCGGTGCGCATCCTGGTGGATGAGGAACAGACCGGAGGGCTTTACCGGGAGACCTGGGACGGGCGGGATGAGGGTGGCGCCCTGGTACCGCCGGGGGTTTATCTATCGCTGATCCGCGTCCACAGCGGCAGCGGTGTATTTGCCGAGACCAGAGCCCTGGGCGTGGCCTACTGAAAGGCCAGGTACCAGGCAATGACCTTCAGGGAGGGTTGCATGGATCGTATCTTCAGCAAGATGGTAGGCCTCGTCCTGCTCTGCCTGACTGGGGCGGCGTTGGCCCAGGAGGGCAAGGCCATCGTTTCTGGGCGCGAGCCCAGGGGGTTGGAGGTGTACGAGAACTCCATGGTTCCCACGCAGCGCAAGTGGCAGTACCCCCAAAGCCTCTATCACTTTTACCGCTGGACCGGGGAGGAGTACAGCAACTACGCCCGCCGCTTCTACGAGCGCTACGTGGACATCGAGTTGGAGGGTTTCCGCCAGTACGACATGTACGGCAACTACATCAGCCGCGGCTTCGAGATTTACGACTGGACCATGGATACCCCCACCAACTTCGGCAGTCTGGTGCGCAAGGGGCCCAAGTACGGCGGCTGGTTCAACAACTTGATCGTCTCCTCCATGAGCAAGGGCCAACTCTACTCCGCCCTGACCATCGGCGATGCCATCCGCGCCACGCTGACCCCGCTCACCTTTTCCAAGCCGGCCTTTAACGGCATCCAGTGGGACTTCGCCTCCGACAAGTACGAGGCCACCCTGCTGGCCTCGCGTCTGGCTTCGCCGGGCACCCCCATCGCCTTCGAGAATTCCCTGGGCCAGATCCTGGGAAACATGACCAACCTCTTCGGCTTTCACGGCAAGATGCAGTTGGGCGATTTCTCCAAGATGGGTTTGACCTACGTCAACATCGCCAACTTCTCCACCTCAAGGAAGTTGGGCGACAACTCGCTCAAGGGGGTACTCACCGAGGCACAAAATGGCGGCAACGTCGAGACTATCGTCCTGCGCCTCTCCGACGATTCGCCCGAGGACGGCAAGGGGGGGACCCAGCTTTTTTCCGAGCGAGTGATTATCGACGGGGTGGATCATCCCGAGGTCGCACCTTCGATAAAGGGCGGGGTGCGGCGGGGTGGGGTAATCGAGGCCAACGGCGCCGAGGCCATTGAGCTGACCTACAACATCCGCCGCGACTTCCGCCCCCAGGAGCAGGATCTGATCACCACCTACCAGGAGGCGCAGAAGATCGAGTTCGAGCTGGTCATTGCCAACGATTACCGCATCGAGACCACCTCCAACCTGCAGGTCAACCAGCAGGGGGAACCGGTTTTCCTGACCGTGGCCCAGGCCCATGGCAACGTCAGCGACGGGTCCAACCAGCGATTCATCCGTTTCCAGTACGGCCTGCCAACCGGTCGGGAGGTGATGGGCCTCAGCTTCGATGTCGAGGATATCAAGGGCTTCAACCTGCGCTCCGAGATGGCCCGAAGCACTGGTCATCGCCGCTTCCCCAATCAGAACCTAAGAAAACACCAGCGGGCCCAGCAGGAGGGCCTGGCCTACTACTTGACCGCCTCCCAGGACGCCTATCCCTGGTTCGTCCACGGCGAGCTGTACCGCATGGAGCCGGAGTACTCCACCTCGGCCTTCATCACCAACGCCATCGGCTTCGTCGACTACGAGAACACGGAGGTCCACACCTTCGAGCTGGTGGACGACAACGACGACCAAGACCGCTTCACCGACTGGAAGCGTCAGTGGCAGAGCGGCAACATCTTCCGGGAGTCGCCCTTCGGCGGCAACGGCCAGGCCGACCCCCAGGTCTTTCCCGGCTTTGACGAGAACGCCGATTTCA
>VGJS01000158.1 GCA_016867395.1 Candidatus Handelsmanbacteria bacterium | reverse complement strand
ACGGCAGCCCACCCAATACCAGTTCCACCCGCTTCCGGCGCGCCATCACCGGGCACTATGTCGGCGCTGGGGCCCGGGCAGGGGGCCAGGTACTACCACCCCGCCATGACCATGGAGGGTGGGTAGGTATGGCTGGAGATAAGCGAGGGGGGCGGCCCCTGTGGGGTGTGGGTGGACCGCCAGGGGAAGCCGGTGGTCGAGATCCAGCAGGGCTGGGCGTGGTGGCCCGAGGTCCAGAGGATCAGGGCGTGACCCTCAAGCCGTCGCCCAGCAAGGCCATCCTGGTCATCGACGACCAGCCCATCGCCCGCAGCACCCTGCGCCGGCAGTTGGAGTACTACGGCTTTGCAGTGCTGGAGGAGGCCACCGCCATCGCCGGCCTGCGGACCTACCACAAGGAACGTGCCAGGATCGGCCTGGTTTTCCTGGACCTGGATCTGCCCGACCTTTCGGGGGAGGAGACCTTTGCCCGGCTGCGCAAGCTGGACCCCCAGGCCAAAGTGGCCCTGTGCAGCGAGGAATCGGCCACCCAGATCAAGGGCCAGAAGGGTTTTCACGGCGCCCTGGGGGTGATTAAGAAGCCGGTGCGCACCGACCGCCTGTTGGCAGTGGTGCGCCATGCGTTGGGGTAGTGCGGAAAAACGGAAAACGTGTTATATTTGTCGCCATTGAGTATAAACCGCCCCCCCTGAGGCGGCACAGGAGCGAGGTATGGCTAGCCAAAAGACCCCCGCAAAAGTGAAGGTTTCCTTCAACCAGGCCCTTGGTATGATCGGCCCCTACGTCCGGTCCAAGGTGCTGGAGCAGGTCAAGTCGGTGTCCCTGATCGTTGCCTACCTGGTGCTCTTCCAGTTGGCGGTGCTGAACATCCCCATCGCCAACGCCGTGGTGGTGGCCCTGGGCATCGGGGTGGTGATCATCGGGCTGGCCTTCTTCATGGAGGGGCTCTTCCTGGGCCTGATGCCCCTGGGCGAGACCTGCGGCATCCGCCTGCCGCAAAAGACCGTGCTGCCGGTCATCCTGGGCTTTGCCTTCATCCTCGGCCTGGGCGCCACCTTTGCCGAGCCGGCCATCGGGGTGCTCAAGGCCGCCGGCGCCTCGGTGAGGGCCTGGGACGCGCCCCTGCTCTTCCTGCTTTTAAACAAATACTCCAACTACCTGGTCTGGTCGGTGGGCATCGGCGTGGGTGTGGCGGTGCTCTTTGGCATGTTGCGGTTCCTCTACAGCTGGTCGCTCAAACCCTTCATCTACACCCTGTACGCAGTGGGTGGGGGGGTCTCGATCTGGGCGTACTTCGAACCCAACATGCTTTACCTCACCGGCCTGGCTTGGGATTGCGGGGGCGTCACCACCGGCCCAGTGACCGTGCCCCTGGTGCTGGCCTTGGGCATCGGCATCTCGCGGGTGGCCTCCCAGGGCAGTGAGGGAGGGGCCGGGGGTTTTGGGGTGGTCACCCTGGCCTCGGCCTTTCCCATCCTGGCGGTGATGGGCCTGGGCCTGGTTTTTCTGGATCAGGTCCCCAAGCCGATGAGCCAGGTGGAGTTCAGCAGTCCGGCCAACCGCGAGAAGGCGCGGTTTCTCTTTGCCGACGAGGCCGAACTGACCAATTACGTGCTCAAGAGCGGCAGTCGGGAGGCCCGCCTGGCCTTCTTCGGGGGTAACGAGACTGCTCTGGACGACCACGTCGCCCGGATCGCCGGCGACGAGGGGGCCCAGGTGGCTGCCTTCGGCAGCTCGGCGGCCTTCGAGCGCTGGTTGCTGAGCAGCGGCAGCCCTGAGCAACGGGTGCGGGTGTACGGGTCGGAGCAGCAGGTCCGGGAAAAGCTCCGGGCCCTGGGGATAGCCAAGCCCGCCGAAATTGACGCGGCCGAACTCCTGGCACGCAACACCGTGGCCTCGCTGCAGGCCATCGTGCCCCTGAGCCTCTTTCTGCTATTGGTGCTGGTGCTGGTGCTGCGCGAAAGGATCAGGCGGGCCGATGAGATCGCCCTGGGCATCGTCTTTTCGGTGATCGGCATGGTGCTCTTTAACATCGGGATCGAGCTGGGACTCTCCCGCCTGGGCGGGGAGATCGGCACCAACCTGCCCACCTCCTTCAAGGCGGTGGAGATGAGCCAGCAGCGCGAGCTGATCCGCAACTTCGACCAAGAGGTGGTGATTAAGGCCATCACCCCCGAGGGCGAGGTGGAGGGCTTCTTCCACCGCAAGACCGAGGAGGGCTACGAGTCCCTGCCCTATCGCCCGCACAACTATGATCCCGACACCGGCCAGTACTCCTTCACCCCGCTGCGCGGGCCCCTCTTCGACGGTTTCTTCGGCATCCTGATCGTCGTCTTCTTTGGCTTCATGATGGGATACGGTGCGACCCTGGCCGAGCCGGCCCTCAACGCTCTGGGGGCCACGGTGGAGGAGTTGACGGTGGGCACCTTCAAGAAGAGCCTCCTCATGCAGGCAGTGGCCATCGGCGTGGGGGTGGGCATCTCCTTCGGGGTGCTTAAGATCATCTACGGCTGGCCGCTTATATGGATGGTGGTGCCGCCCTACCTGGTGCTGGTGGTGATGACTGTTATTTCCAGTGAGGATTTTGTCAATATCGGTTGGGATAGCGCTGGGGTGACTACTGGCCCGGTGACTGTACCCCTGGTGCTGGCCATGGGCCTGGGCATCAGCAGCCAGGTGGGCAGCGTCGAGGGCTTCGGCATCCTGGCTCTGGCCTCGGTCTGGCCCATCCTCGCGGTGCTAACGGTGGGGCTTTACGTCACCGCCAAACGCAAGGCCCAACTCGCAGAAGCGGCCCAGGCGGCATAGGAGAATGCATGGAAACTATCAAGACCGCCCAGATTACCTGCACCCTATATCGCTCGTTCACCGCCAAGGCCCTGGCCGCCCTCAAGGAGTTAGGGGTGCGGGAGTACCAAATACAGGCCAGCCGCGCCGTGGTGCTGCGGCGGAAGACCGGGGTCCTGGGCATCGGCGCCGGCATCGGGTTGGAGGAGCAGCCGGCGGACAAGATCTACTTCCAGGTGAAAGTGACTGAGGCCGAAAGGGCGCTACAGGGCCTGTCCGCAGCCTGCGCCCTGCATGTGCCGGGGCACGGCAGCGTTTTCAGCGAGGAGGTGGGCATCGTCGAGGGGTCGTTCTGGGAGGTGGGGGAGCTGACCCCGCTGGCCGGGGCCGAGCGGATCGCCGTCCAGGAGAACCTGGCCAGCATCACCTGCACGGTGCAGCGGGGGCGGGGCAACAACCTGGTCAAGGCGGTGCTTAACCTGGGCATGCCCATGCCCCAGGTCACCGCCGGGGATGGCACGGGGCTGCGGGACAAGCTCGGCTTGATCCGCGTCGCCATGCCGACCGCCAAGGACGTGGTGCACGCGGTGGTGGCCGGCCATGAGGCCACTGACATCTTCGGGGCGCTGATCGACGCCGGCCGGCTGGACCACTTCGGCGCGGGGTTCATCTACTGCTCGCCCCTGGACCGGGGCGTGCTCAACAACATGGTCATCCGCGGCCAGCGCCATTCGGCCAGCATTGAGCAGATCATCGCCGCGGTCGATGACATGAAGGGGTCGGCCGAGTGGCGCAAGCGTTCCCTTGAGGGCGGGGAGCGGGGGGTCAGGAAGCGCCGCTACATCGAGGGGCAGGTCAACCTAATCCTGATCTGCAACGAGGGGCGGGCCAACGACCTGGTACAAGCGGCCATGGCCGCCGGCGCCATCGGCTCCACCATCAGCAGGTTGAGCCACGCCCGCACCGACGGGGCTTCCAGCCCGGTCTCTCCGGCCCGCGAGATTAGCGAATTGATCATCGGCGTAGAAAACGTCGAGTCGATCCGCGCCGCCCTGCAGGAAGCGGGGGTCTTCAACCGTGAGACCGCCGGCTTCATCGCCCTCAAACCGGTGAGCCTCGCCTTCACCCACCAGCGCGGCTAGCGCTGAGCCACCCGGCTAATCCCGCACCGAAGGTCATCCTCCAGGCACGGTGCCACCCCTTCTGCGCCGTTTCTTCCCAGGCAGCGGTAGATGCGGTTTTCTCGATTGAGGAGGTTAGGTCAGGTCTTGGCGGGGTGGCCTTCGAGAAGGCGGAACGCCTGTTCCCACCGCCTCGGTGCGGCCGGCAAGCACCAGCACGTCCCGGGCGGCTAATTTGGCACCTTCGCCGGGCGGGGCGGTGACCTCCTCCCCCCGCACCTGGGCCACCACCCGCACGCCGGCGCCCCCGCGCAGATCCATCTCGGCCAGAATGGCCCCGGCCCCCGCGTGTTCGGGTTGGAGCAGAAAGGTGTCGATGCGGCTCTGATTCTGGCTCTGGAGCGGGGCGGTCGGGGCGGCGGTCGGCTGGCCCGTGTGTGGGTAGGCTTCCTGGTGCAGCCGTTGCATCTCAGCGCGGATCACGTTGCCGGGCAGGTGCAGGTGCATCAGCACCGCCCTGAGGATCTCGGCTGCGGAGCCGAAGTCCTCGGCCACCGCCGCGTCGGCCCCGCATTTTTGCAGATCATCGAACTCGCTGAGGTAGCGGGTGCGGGCCAGCATGAAGAGCCCCGGGTTGAGGGAGCGGGCCCGGCGCACGCTGTCGCCCAGGGCGGTGCGGTCCGAGTGGCGAAGACCCCGATGCGGGTCTTTTAAGCCCTGGCCTTTTCCCGGATCTCGCGGCGGGTCGAGTTGACCGGCCCCCACAAATTGGCCCACTCAGGAGGTGAGTAAGTGGGTGTTGATGAAGGCCTCGGGGCTGAGATAACCCAGTCGGCTATGGGGTCTTTCGGTGTTATATTGGCCTCGCCAGTCCTCGA
>VGJS01000157.1 GCA_016867395.1 Candidatus Handelsmanbacteria bacterium | reverse complement strand
GAGCAATACAACACCCAGTGGATTTTGGAACGCCACGGCTGCCGAACGCCGTCCCAAGTGCGGCACGACCTGAGCCAATCCCGGATCGCTGAAGCGGCTGGGTAGTCACTAATCCACTGTCCATTTTTACGTAAGGCTTTATCGGGGCCGGGGGCGCTTTACAGGGTTCCTGCCAAATGATACCTTAAAGGCACTCACAACCATGATGTCCTTTCTCCCTACCCAAGCGGCAGATGGGCCTGCGATTCCTCCAATTCGCCGACCTGCACCTAGGCGTCGAAACCTACGGCCGGTTCGATCCACACAGCGGCCTCAACACCCGGGTCCAGGATTTTGTCACCTGCCTGGCTTTTGTTGTTGACCTGGCCCTGCATGAGGGAGTGGACTTAGTACTCTTTGCCGGGGACGCATACAAGACCTGCGACCCCGAACCCACCTACCAGCGCGAGTTTGCCCAGCAGTTGCGGCGCTTGCGCCAGGCGGGCATCCCGGTGGTGCTGGTGGTAGGCAACCACGACACCCCTGCCGCCTTCGGTCGGGCCACCTCTCTCGACATCTTCAGCGCCCTCGAACTGGACATCACCCATGTGATCCGCCGACCTCAGTTGATGCGAGTAGAGACCCGTGGTGGTCCTATCCAACTGGCCGGACTGCCCTGGCCCACCCGCCACACCCTGCGCACCCTCGACGAGTACAGGGACCTCTCCCAGGAGGCCCTCAACCAGGAAATCCAGCGGATCTGCGCTGCCCAGATCGCTGAGTTCGCCCGCAATCTGGACCCCGGTCTGCCGGCGGTGTTCACCGGGCATCTGGCCGCCGCCGAAGCCACCTACTCGGGTTCGGAGCGTACCGCGGTCATCGGCCAGGACCCAGTGCTGTTGACCAGCACCTTGGCCAATCCGGCCTTCGACTACGTCGCCCTCGGGCACGTTCACAAACACCAGGACCTCCACCCCCAGGCCCCACCCTCGGTGGTCTACGCCGGCAGCATTGAGCGGCTCAACTTCGGCGAGGAACGCGATCCCAAGGGATGCTGCCTTGTACAGATCGAGACCATGGCCTCCGGGGAGCGGCGCACCACCTGGGAGTTCGCCCCCACCCCAGCCCGGACCTTTCTCACCATCGAGGCGGATATCCCCCCCAACGCACCTGATCCCACCAACTGCCTGCTGGAGGCGATCGCCGGCCACCCGCTCTTTGAGGCCATCGTGCGCCTAACCTACCCCCAGCCTCAGCCAAATCAACCGCCCGTGGACCTCTCCCGGGTGAGGGCTGCCCTGTCCCCGGCCCACCACGTGGCCGGCATCCTGCCCCGCCAGACCGCTGCCCCCCGGCTGCGCCGCGCCTCGGTGAGCCGCGAGCAGGGCCTGAGCCAGGCCCTGGACCGCTACATCGACAACCTGCCCGAACTGCACGGGCAGCGGGAGGTGCTGCAGCAATGCGCCGCGCAGTTGGAGCAGGAACTGGATGCCGGCGACAGGAGGGTGGAGGCGGAACCGTGATCCCTCTTTCCCTGTCCCTCCACAACTTCCTCAGCTACGGACCCCAGGTTCCCACCCTCGATTTCACCCCGTTCAAGGTGGCCTGCCTGACGGGCAATAACGGGCACGGCAAATCGGCCCTGCTCGATGCCATCACCTATGCCCTGTGGGGCGAGGCGCGCAAGCCCCAGCACGAGCGCCGCCCCGACGAAGGACTCCTGCGCCTGGGCGCATCGGAGATGCGGGTGGAGCTCTGCTTTGCCCTCGGCGAGGAGCACTTCCGCGTCATCCGCAGCTTCCGCAAAGGGCGTCGCCAGGGCACGGCCCAGCTCGAACTTCAGATTTACGACCCGGCTGCGGCCACCTATAAAACCCTTTCGGAAAACGCCTCCCTGGTCCGCACCCAGGAGCGCATCGACCAGCTCCTGTGTATGAACTACAACACCTTCGTCAACTCCGCCTTCATCCTCCAGGGCCGGGCCGACGAATTCACCCGCAAGAAGGCCAGCGAGCGCAAGGAGATCCTCGCCGACCTGCTGGGTCTGTCGCGTTACGACCGGCTCCAGGAAATGGCCCGCCACCACCAGCAGGCCGCCCAACTGCGCTGCCAGACGCTGCGGACCCGGCTCCGAGAGATGGACGGGCAACTGGCCCTGCAGGAGGGCCTGGGGCGCCAACTGGAGGAACTGCGCGGCCGTCTGGACCAGGTCTCGGCGCAGGTGCTGGCAGCCGAGGCGCTGGTGGAGGCATGGCGGGAGAAACGTTTAGAGCGCCTTCAGCTTCAACGGCAGGGCGCCGACGAGGAGGAGGAGCACCGCCAGCTCGCAGCCCGGCTCACCCAGGCTGAGGGAGAGATCCAGCACCTGCGCAGCCAACTGCAAAAGGACGCGGAGGTGCTGCAGCACGCCGACCAGATCCAGCGGGATTTTGAGGTCTACCACCACCTAGCCGCCGAAGACAGCCGGTTGACCCTGCTGCTGCAGGGCCAGCGGACGCTGGAGGAACAACTGCGCCGGGTCGAACAAAAGCTCCTCGCCGCCCGCCACGAGATTGAGCAGCGGCGCAGCAGTTGGGAGGCGCGGCGGCAGACCCTTTCCGACCAGTTGCGGCATTTCGACCAGGTACTGGCCGGCAAACATAGGACCGAAGAGAACTACCGTCGCTTATTGGCCCTGCGCGAATTGCTCCAGCAGCAGGAAGCCCCGCGCCTGCGGTACGAGGCCCTCCAGCACGAGGATCGCCAGTTGCGCGAGCGGATCAGCGCCGAGGCCGAGCGTCTGCTGGCCCGCAGGGAGGACCTGCAAGGGCGCCTAGCTGAATCGCGGCGGCGCCTTGAGCAGCAGTCGGCCGCCGTTGCCCGCCGCCAACAACTCTCCACGGAACTGGAGCGGTTGCAGGAGGCCGGCCGCCAACTCGACCAATTGCGCGAGGAGGGCGGCGGTCTGCGCACCCGCCAGGAACAGGTTCGCAGCCTGCTGGAAACCAGGCAGCGGGAACTGGCCGTGGCCCAGGAAAAGCTCCATCTCTTTCAGACCTCCCCCCAGGCCGCCTGTCCCCTGTGTGGTAGCCAGTTGGACGAAACCCATCGCCTCCAGTTGGACCAGGAGCTGACCCAGCTCGAACGGGGCCAGCAGCAGGCCATCGCTGGCGACCAGCGACAGCTAGAGGACCTCGAAAGGCAACTAGTGGAGTTACGCCAGCAGTACCAGCGGTGGGAGCAGCAGGCCCAGCCACTGCCAGCCAGACAGCGGGAGTGGGGCCAACTCGAAGCCCGCCTGGCCCAGTTCGGCGAAGAGGAGCGGCAGGGGCGGGAGCTCGCCGCCCAGTTCGAGGAACTTGAACGCCTGTTGCGGGAAGAAGACTACGCCCCTGAGCCGCGCCAGCGTTTGCGCCAGGTGGCCGCCGAAGAGACCGCCCTCGCCTATCAGCCCGACCACCACGAGGGCCTGCGCCGCCAGCTCGAAGCCCTGGCCCCGGCCGAGTCCGAACGGGCCTACCTGCAGGAGGCCTGTCTCCGCCATCAGCAACTGGCAGAGGAACTGGACGACGCTCTTCAAAAGCTGGACGCGGCCCAGCGTTTTCTCGACGACAGACGCTATGGTCTACAGGAGCAGCGCGAGCTGGAGGAACTAGCGGGCCGGCTGCGCGACCTGGGCTACGACCCTGACAGACACCAACAGGTGCGCCTCGAACTCGACCGGCTCAGCGAGGTGGTGGCCCGCCGCGAGCGGCTCATCGCCGCCCGGCAACGCCACGCCAGCAACCAAGAACAACTGGCGAGAACCACCCTGTCCCTGGAGGCCGGCCGGACCCAAGTGGCCACCCTCGAAGCTGCCGGCGTAGCGGCTCGCGCCCGACTACAGGAACTGGCCAACGCCGAGGAGAGGTTCGCGGCGGCCGCCCAGGCCCTGGCCGGCCGCCGCGCTGAGCGGGACCAGCTCCTCCTGGAGCAGGGCGCAGTGCAGACCCGATACCAACGGGGGATTAGCCTGGCTGAGGAGCGCCAAACGGTGTGGTCGCAGGTGGAGGCCGTGGAGCGCGAGGGGTGGATCTACCAGCAACTGGCCGAGGCCATGGGCAGGAACGGCATCCAGGCCCTTATCATCGAGAGCGCCATCCCCGAGATCGAGCAGGAGGCCAACGCCTTGCTGGCGCGCCTAACCGACAACCGCATCCAGATAGCCATCGAGTCGCTGCGGGACCTGAAAAAGGGCGGCACCAAAGAGACCCTCGACATCGTGATCGCCGACGAACTGGGGGAGCGCTCCTACCATCTCTATTCCGGGGGCGAGGCCTTCCGCACCGACTTCGCCCTGCGCCTGGCCCTCTCCAAGGTGCTGGCCCGCCGGGCCGGGGCCCACCTGCGCACCCTGATCATCGACGAGGGCTTCGGCACCCAGGACAGCCAGGGCCTGGAGTACCTGGTGGAGGCCATCCAGGAAATCAGCAAGGATTTCGACAAGGTGCTGGTAGTCACTCACCTGCCCGAGATGAAGAACGCCTTCCCGGTGCAGATCCAGGTCACCAAGCACCCGGAGCTGGGCTCCCGCTTCGAGGTGATTCACCATGGTTGATCAAACGCGGAGCTTAAATTCCGTCGGGCCCCCTGGCCGGCTCTCCAGGGAAAACCCAAAGCCGTGTAGATCCAAGATCTCCTGCACCAAGGTTAGGTGGAGTTCCCCCGTTTTGGTGGACAGTTTTGGGCTTTCGGATTAAGCCGAGAGATGATACCTCTTTTCATAGTTGATCGGCGACAGGTAATCAAGGGCGGAGTGCCGCCGATGGGGATTATACCAGCCTTCGATG
>VGJS01000156.1 GCA_016867395.1 Candidatus Handelsmanbacteria bacterium | reverse complement strand
CGGCGTACCAAGTCAACGCCTTCTCGGCAATGGGCAGCGCTGCGGCGGTGGGGGTGTTGGGGGCGCTTTTACAGCGGCGGGGCCTCTCCCCGGGCCTGGCCCTGGGCGCCAGCTTGGCATTTGGATTCACCGGTACCTTCTGGAGCCAGGCAGTGATCGCCGAGGTCTATGGCCTGGCCATGCTGGGTGCGGTGCTCTTCCTGTGGGCCGGGGTGGTGGCTGCAGAAGGGCAGGGGCAGCGGTGCTGGCTTCTCCTGGCCTACCTGGCGGGCCTGGGGCTGACCCTGCACCTGAGCCTGGTGCTCCTGTGGCCGGCAATGGCCCTGTTGTGGTGGATTAACAGGCGACGGATTGGGGGCGACCTGCGTCTCCTCCTCAAGGGCCTGGGGTGTTTCGCCCTGGGGTATAGCCCGGTGATCTACCTGTTCATCCGCAATGGCGATGGAGATGCATTTCATTGGGGGACAATACATTCTGCCGGCCAATGGATGGACCATCTCAATGGAGCTCTGTACCGGGATTCCTTCTTCTCGCTGCCCCCAGCCGCCATGCTGCTCAACCTCCAGCGCTGGGGAGAGCAGATGCTGGTCGAATTCCATCCCGTCCTGGTCCCCGCGACCGGGATTTGTGGCTGCTGACAGTGGGGGGGCTGGTCTGCAATCTGGTAGTGGCCCTCAACTACCACCGGGACCCCAACGGCATCGGGGTGTTCTTCCTGCTCAGTGTCCTGGCCGGGGCGTTCCTCCTGTCCTGGGGACTTCAGGATTTGTTGGAGCGGTGGGGAAAAGCCCGCAGCGTGGCTTGGCTGGCCGGGGTGGGGGTGGCCGGAGGGGTGTTCCTCACCCACCTGTCTGCCGTTGACCGCAGCGGGGTCTGGGTCCCGCACCAGTATGGGGTGGATATCCTGAGCGGTTTACCGGAAAATGCCATCCTGCTGGCCGAAGGGGACGATGCGGCTTTCATCCTCGACTACCTCCAACGGCTCGAAGGTCTGCGCCCGGACGTTGCTTTATACAATCGCATGGGCCGGGGGCGGGACCTCTTGCAGGGGATCGAGCGCGAACTGGACCCCCTCCAGCAGGCGCGGCTGCGGGCCCAGCGCGAGGTCCAACTCCTGGAGGGTTCCAGGCCGGTGCATTACCTCTACGCCCGCCGCCTGCCGGCCGAAGGGTTCCGTCTGGTTCCGGCGGGACTGAGTTACCGAGTCTGGCCGCGCACCCAGGCATCCCCTCCCAGTTTGGGCCAGGTACCGCCAATCCCACCGGCTGCCGGGTTAAATCCCGACCCCTGGGTGCGCAAGCTTCAGGCCAACTACGCCTTCATGCAGGGGGAAGCGCTGCTGGCCCAGGCCGATACCGCCGAAGCCCTTGAGGCGTACCGCGAGGCGGGGGCCAGGGCCTGGGACTCCCGCAGCACTCAGTTCAATCTTGCGTTGATCTTATTGCGGTGCAACCAGTTGGAAGAGGCGTGGTCCCGTGCCGAGGTCGCCGCGGCCCTGGACCCCTGGAACCCCGAACTACCCCGTCTGAGGGCACAGATCCGGGCCCGCCAGGGCAGGGGGGGCGAGTAAGGGTTGCTGCTCAAATAGGCAGGATTGCCCGGCGGGCTTCCTTGACGGGGGAGTGGGCGTTGGTTACCTTGCGCTGCGGGATACCCCTCCAACGCTCAGGCCCGGAGGTGCCGGCAGATGGGAGGCAAATGGGGGCGTCTGCTGACCGCAGACCGGATCGTGGTGGGGTTGGAATCCCGGCGCAACCGGGATGCGATCCGCGAATTGGCCGGGGTGCTGCAGGATGACGCGGCGATCGCGGATTTCAAATCCCTACTGACCGAGCTGATGCGCCGCGAGCAGGACGGCTGGACCTGCATCGGCAAGGGAGTGGCCATCCCCCACGTCCACGAAGACACCATCAAAACCCCGTGCCTGGCCATCGGCATCTCCCGCCAGGGCATCGAGTTTGGCGCCCCAGACGGCCAACCTATCCAACTCATCGCCCTGCTGGTCACCCCCAAGAAGCACCAGACCCAGCACCTGGAACTCCTGGCGGCTCTCTCGCGCCTGGTGCAGGTGGACGAGGTGCGCCAGCGCCTGGTCCAGGCCGCCGATGCCGCCGAGGTGATGCAGATCTTCTGTGGGATGAATAAATAACCTCTCAATACATCTATCTATTCGACTGTCCCTCAATGAATTGACCCTCCTATTGACATGGTGCTTCCCGCCCCGCTAACTAGAAGGTGATCTGGAGGCGCGGCCATGCACCCAGCAGTCGCCAGCTATTTTTCCCAACCCCATCCCCGCCACACCTGTTTTGTCGAAGGACCTGCGGACCCACAGCAACGACAGTTGCTCGCCCAGCGCCTGAGCCAGATGCTCAGCGCCGGTGTCCCAGGGTACTCGGTGCTGGTGCTCTTGCCGGACCGGGCCGGCCGCGAGGAATACCAGGACCTTCTCTCCCGCTCTGAACTGGGGCCCTTCGGCGCCGTCGAACTCAACACCTATTACAGTTTGGCTGGCCGCCTGGTGCGCCTCTTCTGGCCCCTGGTGGCAGTGGAAGCGGGTTTCGCCTCGCCGCAGCGGCCGCCGGTTTTCCTGACCTACGAAACTGCCCAGTACCTCATGGGGGTCCTGATCGAGCCCCTGCTGAGCCAGGGGTACTTCGAGGGGCTGGTCCTGCGCCGGCAGCAGATCCTCTCCCAACTCCTGGACAACCTCAATAAAGCCGCCATCAACGCCTATCCCCTGTCAGAGGTGGGCCAGCGGCTCAAGGGCACCTGGGCTGGAGAGGAGCTGCGCCTGCGCTACTTCGACCAGGCCCAGCAATGTGCCGAGCTCTTCCGGGGCCATTGTCTCCAGCACGGCCTGCTGGACCTCTCCCTCACCGTCGAGGTCTTCCACCGCCATCTGGTCGAAAAACCTCAGTTCTGGCAGTATTTCGCCCAGCGCTACCGGCACCTGCTCGTCGAACAGGTGGAGGAGATGGTGCCCGTGGCCCAGGACCTGGCCCAGCGCCTGCTGCCCCTCTGCGATTCGGCGCTGTTGTCGGGGGACCGCCGGGGCGGGCTCAGGGTCTTTCTGGGGGTGGATCCCTCCGGGGTGGAGCGGTTGGCGGGAGCCTGCGGGGAGGTGGTCCGGCTGCCCGAGGAGGGCGGCGAGGACCTGCGGGCTTTTGTCTGGGCAGTGGGCCGGGCCCTTGAGGTGGAGGTGGGCGAGCCCCCTGCCGGCCAGGGCCATGGCGCCGTGCTGGGGCTGATCGAGGAGCGGCACCGAGCCGCCATGATCGCCAAGGCCGCCCAGGGGGTGGGCCGCCTGGTGCAGGAAGGGGTGGCCCCTGGGCAGATCGCCATCGTGGCCCCCCACGCCGACGGGGTGCTGCGTTTTGCCCTGGCCGAGGCCCTGAAGGCGGCGCAGGTACCCTTTGCAATGGTGCGGCGCTATGAAAGCCTGCGGGAGGAGCCGGCAGTCAGGGCCTGCCTGACCCTGGCCCGCCTGGCGCACCTAGATTGGGGTCCGCCCCCGCCGGCCTTTGATGTGGCCGAGGCCCTCGGGGTGGCGCTGGCCCCCCTGGACCCGCTGCGGGCCGCCCTGCTGGTCCACCTGGGCTACGGCGAGGAGGTGGGCGAGTTCAGACCCGCGGCCTTGCTGGAGCCGGGGGAGTCGGCGCGACTGGGGGAGGGGGTGCTGGCCCGCTTCGAGGGGCTGCGCCGCTGGCTGGAAGGGTACCGGGCCCAGGGGGCCCCCGAGGCCATCGACCAGTTCCTGCGCCGGCTCTTTGCCGAGGTGCTGTCCCTTGCCCAGGTGCAGCCCGACGAGGCGGCTCTGTACAGCAAACTGATCGCCTCGGCTACCTGGTTCCGGCAGGTGGGGCCGGCCCTGGGGCTGGGGAGCAGGGCCCTGGGCCAGGGATACGCGCAGATGGTGCGCTCGGGGGTGGTGGCCGCCCAGTACCTGGCCGGACTCGACGTGGAGGCTGCCCCGGACTCCATCGCCCTGGTGGCCCCGGTCCACACCTATCTCCTGAGCGGTCACCAGGCCCGCTACCAGTTCTGGCTCGACATCGGCTCGCCCCGCTGGTGGGAACCCCCCCAGCAGTTGCTGACCAATCCCCACATCCTGTCACGGGCCTGGGACCCATCTCGGCGCTGGACCCTGGAGGCGGACGAGGGGGCCAGAAACACGGTGTTGTACCGGCTGGTCCGCGGCCTGGCCCTGCGCTGCCGGGAGGGGATCTTCCTGTGCGCCAGCGAACTGGAGTCGGGCGGCCAGTTACAGGAAAGCCCCTTGCTGGAGGCGGTGCAGCAGGTGCTGCAGGAGGGGGTGCCATGAGCGGCTTTGCCCCGAGGCCTGGCCAGCGGCAGATCCTCGCCTACCAGGGAGGCTTGATGGGGGTCTCGGCGGTTCCCGGCAGCGGCAAGACCACCACCATCGCCGCCCTGGCCGCCCAACTGGTGGTTAGGGGGCTGCCGGCCAGGGGCAAGGTGCTGGTGGTCACCTACCAGAACGCGGCAGTGGAGCATCTGCGCAATTACATCCGTGCTGGTCTGGAGGGCCGGTCCCGCCTGATGAACGGCTGCGAGGTGCGCACCTTGCACAGCCTCGCCTATGGGTTGGTCCGCACCTACCCGGCTCTGGCCGGGGTGGGGGCGGATTTCCAAATCCTCGACGAACGGGCCAGTAGCCATCTCCTCGACAAGGCGGTGCGCCTGTGGAACGGCCAGAACGCGCGGATCTGGGGCCGGCTGGGCCCGGACGAGTACTTCGGGGAGGCATGGGAGCGGGAATGGCAGCGTCTGGCCCTCCAACTGACGCGCACGGTGGTGGGGGCGGCCAAGAACCGCCGGCTCGGTCCAGAG
>VGJS01000155.1 GCA_016867395.1 Candidatus Handelsmanbacteria bacterium | reverse complement strand
CAAAGCTTACCGCAATATCGAGTTTCTCACCAGCCCCCGGGCCCGCGCCTTGCGCATCCTGGCCGAGTACCTGGAGCCGGAGGAGCGCTTCCAGCGGGAACAGGTCAAAAGAGTGGTGGTCTTCTTCGGTTCGGCCCGCGCCTCCTCCCGCGAGGACGCCGAGCGCGCCCTGGAGCAGGCCCGCCAGCGCCAGGCCGGGGCGGAGGAGTTGGGACGCCTGGAAGCCGGCCTCAAACTCTCGGCCTACTACGAGGACGCCCGCCGGCTGGCCCAGCTCCTGACCGCCTGGTCCCTTGAACTGGGCCAGGAGCCCTTTGTGCTGTGCTCGGGCGGCGGACCGGGGATCATGGAGGCGGCCAACCGGGGGGCGGCCGAGGCCGGGGGCCGCTCGGTGGGGCTCAATATCAGTCTGCCGCGCGAGCAGCGGCCCAACTCATATATAACCGAGGCCCTGAACCTGGAGTTCCACTACTTCTTCATGCGCAAGCTTTGGTTCGTGCACCTGGCCTGCGCCCTGGTGGTCTTTCCCGGCGGCTTCGGCACCCTCGACGAGCTGGCCGAGGTGCTGACCCTCATCCAGACCGGCCGCGGCCGGCGCATACCCGTGCTCATCTACGGCCGGTCCTTCTGGGAGGAGGTGATCGATCTCTCTGCCCTGGAGCGCTGGGGCACCATCGATCCCCAGGACCTGGAATTGATGTCCTGGGCCGACACCCCTGCGGAAGCCTTTGCCTTCCTGCGCGGCCGCCTCGCCCCGCTTTTCTCCCCCCCCAAGGCTACCTGACCGAAAACTCGGCCCTGGCCCTGGCCTGGTTGCCGCTCTGGTCGCGGACCTCTACCTCCAGCAGGTGCCCCCCTGGTTTGAGCGGGGCTTCGGGCCTGGCGCTGAGGGTGCCGGCCTCAGGGTCGTACTCGGCGATGAGCCTCTGTCCGTCGAGGCGCAGGTCCAGGTCCTCCTCCCTGCCTATCCCCGAGCCGATATCGTCCACCCCGGCGCGCAGCAGGGGCTGCCGCTCCGCGATGGTGCTGCCGGCTGCTGGTTGTAAGGCGCTGAGGACAGGGGAACGGCTATCGCTGAAGAGAGCAAAGCGCAAAAGCCGCCGCACCTTGCCGCTGACCAGGCGGTTTTCCGTATCGAGCTGGCGGTCCACAAAGGCCCACTTCCCCTTGCTCTGCTCCTGGTACAGGCCCAGCTTCCCGGAATCTTTCACCTCCGGACCGTAGCGCAGGCCGATCTCCACCAGGTGGTCAAAGCTCTGCCCGGCGGGCAGGAACTCGTAGCCGATCCCGGCGGGGATCAGTCCCTCGGCGGCGGGCGGGTCAAAGCGACGGGCCTGGGGGAATAAGGGGGCATAGGCGGCGCCGGCCGGGACGCGCAGCCAGGCTTCGCCCCCGCCCCACTCGACCAGGGTCTCCTCGGCGGGGGTCACCGGCGCCTGGCTCAGTGCCAGGACCGGGGAAGACCGGCCGGCCAGGCGGAGGGTCAGGGGGCCGGCGGCGGTCAGGGGCAGGCTGGCGCGGAATTCCCGCGGGCCAATCTGCTCCAGATCGAGGGTGTCGAGGCGCTGGGCGTCGGCCAGCACCAGGGGCGGGGCAAGGGATAGGGGGCGGTCGGCTCTTGCCCGCACCTCGGCGAAGTCGGGGAAGGCCAGGTAGTCGAGGGTGAAGGCGGCCTCGCTGGTTTCGCCCTCGTACCAGGAGCGGCAGTGGACCGGGGGCGGCTCGGCAACCTTCACTTGGAGCCGGGCCTGGGCCTGATTGCCGGCCACATCCTCGGCGGTCAGCACCAGGGTGTGGAGGCCGGGGCCCAGTTGGCCCTGGGCCGGGCCGCAACGGAGCAGGCCGTCGGTGCCGGGGGGCAGGTCGTAGAATTCGAGGCGGTTGCCCTCCAGGCGGAAGAGGTTGAAGAAGACCCCGCTGCCGCCGGGGAATTCGAGGCGGGCGCGGTCGAGGAAGACCTGGTGGCCCTCGGTGTAGGCGACCCGGCCGTAAGTGGCGGCCACCAGGGGCCGGCCGTCCACTTCGAGGCCGACGCGGTAGGGGGCCAGTTGGTTGGCCGCCGCGTCGGCCAGGTCGTAGAGCTGGGCGCTGACCCCGAAACGGCCGCTGACCAGGGGGACGGCGGTCGCCTCCCCGTCCTTAAGGGCGATGCAGAGGGGCAAGTGGCCCCCATCGACCCGGCTCTCTATGCCCACCGGGGTCAGGGCAAGGCGCTCGAAGACCGGTGGCCGGGTATCGGCGACGCGGAAGCCCTCGCGCAGGGGATTGAGGGGGACGTTGTCGGCGTCGCGCACCTCCAGGTGCAGGTGGGGAGGGCCGATGCCGCTGTCCCCGGTCCAGGCGATCACCTGGCCCTGGGCGAGGGGGATCTCGCCGGGCGGGAATTCGAGGTCCACGGTGTAGGTCTGCCTGGCCCGCTGGGCCTGGCTGATCCTTTGGGCGATGGGGGCGGCGAAACCCTGGAGATGGGCGTAAACCAGGATGCGGCCGTCGGGCAGCTTCTGGTAGAGGGAGCGGCCAAAGCCCCAGGGCGAGGTGCGGGCCCGCAGGACGTACCCGGGGGCCGGGGCGCGGACGGGGAAGCCGGTCTTGCCCTGGGTTTTCAGGTCGATGCCGGCGTGGAAGGCGGCGGGGCGGGTCTCGCCAAAGGTGGAGGAGAGGGCGCGGTCCAGTTCGAGGGGCCAGGGGAGTTCGGCCTGGGCCCCGGCCTTGGCCGGTAGCAGGCACACCAGGAGCCGGGCCCAGCGGCTCAGGAAACCCCGTCCGGGTACACGCACAGCCGGATCTCTTCGGGGGTAACTGCGATAAAGTGGTGGGGGGCCTCGGTCCAGGCTCCGGTGTTGAGATACCGCGCCTCTCCTTCGCGCAGGTCCATGGCCGCATGGGTGTGGCCGCAGGTAACGGCGTGGAAGCCGTGAATCCTGGCCGCCCGCAGGGCCTTGTTGGCCACGTGCCGGTTAAGGACCCGGTAGAGCAGCCCCCACCGCTTGGCATACTGGGCCACGTGGACGTCGGGACATCCCAGCTTGATGCGCAGGCGGTGCAGGGCCTTGAAGACCACCTTGAAGAGCCGGTGCCGGGGCATGACCTCGTCGAGGTCGTCGCCGTGGACGATGAGCAGGCGACGGCCAATGGCCCAGTGGCGGGCGAACCGGATCTGCCCGGTGTGGGCCAGGTTCAGGGTTTCGTCGTGGTTGCCGTGGACCCAGATCAGGGGGCGCCGGAGGGACTCGTCGATCAGGCGCTGGAGCACCCCCTGGTGCTCGGGGCCGAGGGGATCGCGGGGATCGTCGATGATGTCGCCGTTGAGGATCAGGGGCACCGCCGGCGGCAGCGAGGCCAGCCAATCCAGAAAGGGGCGGTGGTGGCAGTAGGGGGAGCCCAGGTGCAGGTCGCTGACGACGAAGGCCGAGGAGAATCCCGGATGTTCTTGCTGGAGCTGCGCGCGGGGCCTAGAATTTGAGGGCTGTACGATCATCGCAGATGAATTAAACCATAAGCGGCAGAATGCGCAAAGAAACGCTCACCCCTGCGGAAGGGATACGCCTGGAGGCCCTGCTGGGCCATCTGGAGCAGTTGCTGCCCGAGGCCGGGCAGCGGGCCGAATTCCGCCGTGTTGCCCTCCAAGAGCCGCCCCCGGCCCTGCGGCTCAACCCGCTACGGCCCCAGCCGGCGGCCCTGCGCCAGTGGCTGGAGACGCGGGCCGAGGCTGTGCCCTGGTGTGGGCAGAGCTTTGTGCTGGCCGATTCGGAGCGCCGCCTGGGATGCACCCTCGAACACGCCCTGGGGGCTTTTTATCTCCAGGCCAAGGCCCCCTCGCTGGCGGTGGAGGCGCTGGACCCGCAGCCGGGCGAGCGGGTGCTGGACCTGGCCGCTGCGCCGGGGGGCAAGGCCACCCAGATCGCCGCCCGCCTGGGCAACACCGGGCTCCTGGTGGCCAACGAGCCGGCCGCCAGCCGGCTGCCGGCGCTGGTGGGCAATCTGGAGCGCTGCGGGGCGGGCAACGCGGTGCTGACCAAGGCGCCAGGGGTGCTGCTGGCCCGCTGTTTCCATAATTATTTCGACCGGGTCCTGCTCGACGCCCCCTGCAGTGGCGACGGGGTATTGTGCAAGGACACCCGAATGTTGAGCTATTGGTCGCCCGAGGAGGCCGGCCATAAGGCCGAGCAGCAGAAGGGCCTGCTGAGGGCGGCCTTCCACATGCTGCGGCCCGGCGGGGTGCTGGTGTACTCGACCTGCTCCCTGAGTCTGATCGAGAACGAGGAGGTGCTGGCCGCCTTCATGCGGCGGCAAGGGCAGGCCGCCGAGGTGCTGTCGGCGCCGAGCATCGAGGGGGCGCCGCTGCCGCCAGAGTTGGCCGCCCGCTACCCGGCGGACTTTGCCCGTATGCGCCGGGTCTGGCCGCATTTGCACCGGACCGAGGGGGCCTTTGTGGCGGTGCTGCGCAAGCGGGAGGCCACGGCCTGGAAGGTGGTGGAGGGGGATGCGGCCGCATGGGACGAGACCCCGGACGAGGCAGCGGCGGCGCCGGTGCAGGCGGCGCTGGAGGGGTGGTGGGGTTTTGAACTGGGGCTGCCGGCGGACCAGGCCCTGGTGCTGGAGGGCCGGCATCTGACAATGGAGCCCCGCCTCGCCGCGGGAATGCGGGCGCACCTGCCCTCCTTCGTGCGGGCCGGCCTGCACCTGGCTCGCCGCCAGAAGGAACACTATTACCTGTCGCAGGGGATGGTGGCCCTGTGGGGGGACCGGATGCGGGGCCGGCGCGTCCACTTAGATTGGCCGCAGGTGCACGCGCTCTTCCGGGGCGAGGCCGTGGTCCTGGACCCGCCGGTGGCGGAGCGGGGCGAGGTGCTGTGCAGCTTTGGCGAGTGGACGGTGTGCTGGGGACTGATCGAAGAGCAGGGCCGCCGGCTCAAAGGCATGGTGCCCAAGTGGGCGCGCAAGCCGGAGCTGGAAAGTTTGGTCTGACGCGGCGGGGGCTTCGGC
>VGJS01000154.1 GCA_016867395.1 Candidatus Handelsmanbacteria bacterium | reverse complement strand
CGACACCTTGGCGCGATAGATCATCGCCCTGGTCCAGCTGCGTGAAACAAAAAGGCAGTCGCCTTCCAGATAGATCACCCACTTGTCCTCCATGCCACTGGGGGCGAACAGCATCTCGTCGCCTGGCAGCCCCTCGTAGCTGTAGGAAAGGCGGCAGGCTACTCCCATCCGGTTGCCCTGGATTCCTACGATTTTCGCTGCGCCCTAAACACCCCGGAGTTTCTGGAAACGCTCCACAACCACAGGGCCAGCGGAATCCCGACCTACCTGGTAGGTGAATGGGCGGCAATCCAGGCACCTCACGCCGAAGGGGCTCTCTTCCTCTTCCAGCCAGATGCAGTTTGCGTACAGGTCTTCAGGCATGGAGAACCTCCTCAGAGAGACCTTCAGTCAAGGCCGCGCAGCGCGCGATTAACAGCAGTGCTTGACGGTGACTACCGTTTCCCCCGCCATGACCAGACCGATATTGTCGACCCGCTCCAGCCGCTTGATCTCGTTGCGATGATACTCGATCAGACCGTGGAGTTCCTTGCGGGGGACGAAGATGTTCTCAGCGCCACCAGGCGCCCATTTTGCCTGTCCGTTGCTGAGGAGGAACTCTACTTCCTCCTTGCGGATTCCCCGCTGTTGCATTCGCTTCCTGGAGTGCCGGGAATAGTGCATCGAGACCTCCTTCAGAAGGGTTCATGCCGATCCGCAGAGGCACATTGAAATTTACTCGTTTCAGAGAGGAAAAACAAGGTCCACATCAATCTTTAAGTACTAGTTTTTGCACTAGTTATAAGAAGTCAGAGTACGGGGAATTGAGCTAGCAGTGTAACGGGGAATCGACTAGTTCTGACTCCGACTAGCGTAGTCATTCTAGCTCGTTGGACTAGCTAGAAAGGGTAGCGGTACTTTGAACTGGGATGTCGCCTTTCTACGGTGGTATCTGCTAAGTTGCGGTGATAGCTTGTGTTTCCATCTTGGGAGCCGTGAATCATACTAGTAGACCAAGAACCTGGGCTTTCCCTGGGTTTGCAGGCGGGCTGCATTTCTGACCGAACTCAGTGGCTTGAGCCTTCGGCGGCAAAGCCCCAAAAACGCGCCACAATCGGCGATCGGCACCCAGGACGGGTGAAAACAGGGCCGGCAATCGGGCGATTCTCGAATAAATATTCGCCCGCCCGAATACCCCGCCACCCCCTCCGCCAACCAGCAACCCCCACCTGGGCAGGGTGCGAGGAGCAGGCCCATCTGCGGCCCGCCCGGGCCGGAGTGGGCTGCCCGCAGCACGATGCCCCCGTCAGGCTCAGCCAGGGGCAGTCTGCGAAGAGCCGGGCGCCCACGGGGCGAAGCCCGGTGGGCTGGCCTGAGCAGTCTGCCGCCCTCTGCGGATTCAGCGTCAATCAGGAGCCGGCGATTTTTTTTGGCGCCAGGGCCGGCCCCCGCTGAGGGGGCCGGCCCACCCCACCGCCAGACTCAGGCCACTGTCAGGCCGGCCCCGGCGCGGCCTCCTCCTTCACCAGCCCCGCCTCTGCCTTGGCCACGGCCTGGGCTATGGCTTCGTTCATAAACTGGTCCATCGGGATCTGTAGTCGCTGACAGAGCGGATGGAGCCGCTGTGCCAGCTCTGGTCTGAGCTTCGGGATCTGCATCGGCAAATACATCGGTCCTTGCCTCCATGCGGATAGCATAGCGGCGCCAGGGCCGGCCCAGGCGCCCCGTGTCGTTAGAAGGGCAGCCCCTCAGACTCCTGGGGCCGGATGCCCTTGCGCGAGCACTCCAGGAAGACGGTGATGCCCAGGGCGCGGACATCCTCGGTGGTGAAGGGCAAATCCACCTCCAGCCCCTGGCATACCGTGTACGCGGCGCTCAGGCAAGGCTGCATGGCCTGCTTGAGTCCCTGGAAATCGGCGCTCTCGGCGTGGCCGTGCTTCTGCGTGTGGCCGTTGCTGCCGGCCTTGCTGATGGGCTGCGCCTTCTCCTGCTGCACTATTGCCACCGGGGCCGGCGCTTCCTCGCCCTCGATGCGCCAGTCCTTGCGGTTGTGCTCAGTCTCGATCTTGGTGATGTTGAAGACCGAGCCGGCGCGGAGGCCGGCCTCCTGCAGCTAGAGGGATGGTGGAGTAGATCGGCGGCAAACTACTTGCAGAGGAGAAGTAGGTCATTATCTATGCACGGCGGAGAAGACGAGGGAAAACAAAAAGCGCCACCCCTGCTGTGGGGATGGCGCTTTTGAATTGGTGGAGGCGGCGGCTACCACAATGATATAATAAGTAATTGTTTTATATAAATAATATCCACAAGAATCGTGAAACATACCCCCAGAAATACCCCCAACACGGACATGCTGACCGTATTGGGAATAGCAATGAGCAGGAGGTTGTTGGTCGGCTACTGCCCTTGGCCACGAACTCTGGTCAGATAGCCCTGCGGATTCGTTGGCTCGTTTTCTGCGGTGAATCCGTCCGAACGAACCAGGCTTGGTGGGGCTTTCGGCATGGCACCAGGGAAGCGGATTACATCAGCGGCCGGCGCATGGTAGGAATAACCATGGTGCAATGCGGACTGCATGATAACCGGGCGCTCGTCGGCGCATTGGAGCAGGGGGTGGACAGGGGCCGAGGTGGAGGCTTCCCTAGCTCGACTAACTCCTCGGTCCATACCAGTTCGGGGTCGCCGGTGGTGGTCAGGATGGTGCGGCCAGGAGTTCACACGATCCCCAGCGCTTCTTTCTGCATCGAGCCCTGGTAGCGTTTCTGCCACGGGAACAGGTGCTTTTTGTCCGGCAAGAACATCACCATCGCCGAGAACAGCCTTGCCCCATAGTAGCGGGCTGCTCCCCCGAAATACTCGCCGAGGCACTCCTCCTTCACTGGCTTGAAGATCACTTTGTAGTCTCCGGCCAGCACGTTTGCGCACTTCACCCCTGGTCTGAAACGCTTCCCTTGCCGCAGCAGTTTCCCACATTCGGCCAGTAGGGGGTACGCCTTCTCCCCCGGCAGCCCGAACACGGCAATCTCCGGCGCGTCGAAGGTCTCGGTAAACCCGATGGTGTAGGCGAAGGTTTCCGTCGAGGAATCATCGGGCACGACAGTCAGGCAGACCCAGCCCAGCTTGCGGATCTCCCGGGCAATACGCGCATTGCCCTCCGGCTGCCACGCCTGGGCCAGGCGTTGGGCCTTTGCGACCTGTGCCGGGGTCATCTCCGCAGCTATTGCCCGGCGCAAACCGACGGCGGTCTTTCGGGCCTGCGCATCGGCGGCGTTGGCGACGGCCAGGCTGGCCCACATATGGGCCTGCACATCGTCCTGGGGTAGCCCCTCGCCGGAGAAGTACATGCAGGCGAGGAATTGGTGGGCAGGCGCAAATCCTTGACCAGCAGCTTTGTGAAACCACTTGGCTGCCTGGCCAAGATCCTGCACTACCCCAGTACCCGTTTGGTAGCAATGCCCGAGGACAGTCTGGGCAGGGGCATATCCCCGATTCGCTGCCTTGCGGTACCACTTGGATGCCTGGACAGGATCTGCCGGCACCCCATCGCCCTTTTCCAGAGCTTGCCCAAAGGAGAAATAGGCCAGACTGAGCTGGGCCGGTGTCATCCTGGCGGCAACCTCATCGCGGAGGTCTGTAGCCTGCTTGCGCACTACCTGCTCCTCCGCGTTGGCAACAGCGAGGCTGAAACACAGATGGGCCCTGATCTCGTCTGAGGGAAACCCCATACCACTTTGATAGAGGCGCCCAAGACCGACAAAACCCCATCCCATACCCTGCCCCGCTGCCTCACCATACCACCTTGCCGCCTGGGCGTAATCCTGAGGTGCACCCTCCCCATCCTCATACATCATAGCCAACATCACTTGGGCTGGGCCGTAACCTTGCTTGGCAGCCCTGCGGAACCAGCGTATGGCGGTGACGAAGCTCCTCGGCACACCGTCGCTGTCACCATCGTAGTAGTACGAACCGAGGTCGTACATTGCCAATGCATGACCCTGGTGTGCGGCAAGGCGATACCATCTGATGGCTACCCGGTGGTCTCTCGGCACGCCCTCACCCTTACTATACGCGGCGGCGAGGTAGAACTGGGCCCAAAGGTCACCTTTTTCGGCTAGCGGGCGCCAGATTTCCACTGCAGTCGCATACTCTTTTCGCGCCGCAGCAGCAACACCCGCTTCGACGCTCCTTCGCCTGCGCTGTTTACCCATTTTCCATCTCCTTCACGAGGACCTGGTGCAGCGAGGCCATGGCGAGGGTGTCCTGTTTGCAGTACGCCAGCAGGGCCTTGCGATGAGCGGAGATCTCTTTGGCAGCGTACTGTCCTCGGGCCATGAGCGCGTAATGGGCTGCAGCGCTGGCCCCATCTTGGATTTCGAGGTCGGCATACCCCATCTGGGGCACCAGGACGGGTAGGGTCTTCTTGATCGAGTAACTACCGCGGAAACCCGGGTCATAGATGCTGCGGCGTAACACGTCGGCCAGGTCGTACAGGCGGGCAATGCAGGCGTCGATCCGGCCTTCTAGATTGGGAAAGCGTGCGGCCAGGCCGTTGAGCACTGTTTTCTCGAAGCTGCTGTACACGATGATGCTGCCGGCCCGGCCCAGGTCGCGGAGGAGGCGTTCGGCAAACTCGCGGCGGCAGTCCAACTGGTGGTCGGCCAGGTACTCGCGGTGGTCCAACTCCACCCCGAGCGCTGAATAGCGGTGGAGCGAATACTGGATGGGGACCTGCTCGTAAGGGGCGATATCCGCAAAGAGGGGCATGGCCGTCATCACGGTCTCGAAGTCGAGGTAATAAGCGGGCCAGCGCACCTGGCAGAGATCCTGCAGGGCAGTGCGGTCGACGATCCGGGTGCGTTGGGTCACGGCCTGCCAGACCGCCTGCTGCGGCCTGGTCAGGTCGGCTGGCTGGGTGATCTGGTGGATCTGGCGGATACCTGCCCCGACCAGGTCCGCAAACCGGGTTGGGGAAAGGCGGGGCAACTGGAAGACCGGGTGTTTCATGCTTCGCCCGAAACAATCCCTGG
>VGJS01000153.1 GCA_016867395.1 Candidatus Handelsmanbacteria bacterium | reverse complement strand
GGGCGGGGTATTCGAGAGGGGGGAGTTTTTTGGGGAAGGGTCGTGTGGAGGGCTGGTAGCACTGGCTGGGGGTCTTGCCGTGTAGGGCCTGGTGTGGGCGTTCGTGGTTGTAGAGTTGCCGGAAGTGGTTGAAGGCGCGTTGTTGGGCGTCTGGGGTGTGTTTAGGGGGTCTGCAGGTGGCAGCCTTGAGGGTTTTGTGCATGCGCTCATGGGCGCCGTTCTCCTGTGGGGAAGCGGGTCGGATGCGCTGGTGCTGGATGCCCAGTCTCATCCACCAGACGTTGAGTCTTGAGAGGCCGTGGATGCTGCAGGAGGCAAAGGGGATGCCGTTGTCGGTGCGGATGGCGTTTGGGAGGCCAAAGAGCCGGAAGGTGCGTTCGAAGACGGGGAAGGCGCTCTGGGTTTTGACGTCTGGCAAGCTTCGACAGGTGAGGAGGAAACGGGAGTGCTGATCGGCGATGGTGAGGGGGAAGCACCATTGGCCATTTCCGGTGTGGAATTGGCCTTTGAAGTCGGCGGTCCACAGGTCGTTGGGTTCTTGGGTGTGGGGCGGGACGGCGCCGGGATGTTGGTGGGAGCGTCGCCGGCGTCGTGTGAGGACCAGGCCCTGTCGCTGTAGCAGATCACCGACGGTACTGGTGGCGGGCCACTGGGTGATGTGGGGGTGTCGTGGCGCCAGCCAGTCGAGGAGCTTTTCGGGCCCCCAGTCGGGGTGTCGGTGTCGGGCGTGCTCGAGTGTGTATCTGTTCCGTAATCTGTCGCAGGGTGTCGTCGGCTCGTATCGGATATCAAAGTAAAGAGCCCTCTCCTGCAAGTCAAGCGCAGGATTGGGCTTAAAAGAAAACCCCCTGAATTTCCAGGGGGTTAGAAGGTGGTGGGCAATGCTGGGCTCGAACCAGCGACCTCCTGCTTGTAAGGCAGGCGCTCTGACCAGCTGAGCTAATCGCCCCTTAGCAAAGGATAAAGTAGGGGAAAAGTAAGCGAGAGGCAAAACGAGTTCATGGAGTTGACCCGTTTCGGTGGACACCCTAACACTTGAGTAAAAGGAGTCCATCATGCCCAGATCACGCCGGCTCTATCCGTTGGAGTTTCGGCGGTAGCTCATCGAGCTGGCACAGGCCGGTCGCACCCCGGAAGAGTTAGCCCAGGAGTTCGAGCCCACCGCCCAGACGATCCGTAACGGGATCGCCCAGTCGCAGCGCGACCAGGGCCAGCGCCAGGACGGCTTGCGCAGCCCGGAGCGGGCGGAGATTACCCGGTTGCGCCGAGAGAATAAGCAGTTGTGTTTGGAGCGGGAGATGTTGTCAAAGGCCGCGGCGTGGTTCGCTCGGGAGACCGGGTCGATACCGGAAAACTCTTCGACTTCGTGAAGACCTATCAGGCCGTGTATCCGGTTAGGCTAATGTGCGGGCCCTGGGGGTCTCCCCCAGCGGCTATTACGCCTGGTGTCGGCGCCAGCCCTCGGCGCGGGCCCGGGCTGACCAAGGGGTGCGGCAGCGCATCAAGGCGATTAATGCGTAGTCGGGCGGTCCCTATAGGGTGCCGCGTATCTTGGAAGAGTTGCGTGGTGAGCAGACCCGTTTCAGCGTTAAACAGGTGGCCCGACTGACGCGCCAGGAGCGCCTCCAAGGGGTCAGTCGGCGCCCCGGCATCAAGACGACGCGCCGGGCGGTGGATGCGGCCCCGACGGCGGATCTGGTGGGACGGGACTTCACTGCCACCGCCCCCAATCAACGGGTGGCCGATATCACCTTTGTGCCCACCGGGGCTGGTTTCCTCTACCTGGCCGTGGTCCTGGAGCAACGTCAGCCACAGGGGGTGATTCACCACTCCGATCACGGCTGTCAGGGTAGGTTTAAAGGATCGTCGCAACACGGTCTTTCTGAGTGGAGAGTATATGGTCGTTGAATGCTTTTGCAGGGGTATGCCAGCTGAGCGTCTTGCGGTGACGATTGTTGAGGGCTGCGGCGACTGGGAAGAGGCTATCGGCGCTATGCCTGCTCAGGTCTGTGCCTTTGGGGAAGTACTGCCACAGCAGACCGTTGGTATTCTCATTCGCCCCTCGTTGCCATGGACTATGGGGATCGCAGAAGTAGATCGCCAGGCCCGTGTCGACCCGGAGTTGGGCGTGCTGAGCCATCTCCACTCCCTGGTCCCAGGTCAGCGATTTGCGCAGGTGGTCTGGCAGCATCGCAATCGAGGTAGCAATCGCGTTGCCAACCGCCTGGGCGCCATGGCCAGCGAGAGCGGGTCGATTCTTCGTGCGGAGCCGATGGCCGTGGCCACCCATCCGGGGGAGGTGCATCAGCACCGTGAATCGAGTGCTGCGCTCGACCAGCGTCCCGATCGCTGAGCTATCCAGGCCAAGAATGAGATCGCCTTCCCAGTATCCGGGAACAGCGCGGTCATCGGCCTTGTAAAGACGTAGGGTAAAATGGACAGTGGATTGATGTTCACCCGGCCGCTTCCGCGATCCGGGAATCCTTCTGGTCGTGCCGCACTTGGGACGGGGTCCGGTAGCCATGCCGTTCCCAGATCCACTGGGAGTTATACAGGTCCTTGAAAGCCAGCAGCGCCAGCCTCAGTTCCTCGACGGTGTCGAAGGTTCTCACCCACAGCAGGTTTTCCTTGAGCAGCCGGATGAAGCGCTCGGCACAGCCATTGCCCTGCGGTTCGCGGACGAAACTGGGGGATGACTGGATGCCGAGGAAGTGGAGCTCCCGCTGGAAGTCATCGGCCAGATAGGCCGACCCATGATCATGGCGCACCGCCAGGCCTGTGGCGACCTGATGCTCATAGCCACCGAAATGGTGGCGTACCCCCTGACGAATCGGCTCCAGGGCCTCGAAGCGGTTACCCGATGCTGAAGCATGGATACCCACACATTCGCAGTTGCAGTGATCGACGCTGAAAAAAACAAAGGCCTGGCCCTCTTCGCGGGTAATCGTCGTGGTACCATCGGTGCCCCACATCAGGTCTGGCAAGGCGGTGATGATGGTGCTATCGTGGGCCTTGGGGCCATGGGGATGAATAGTGCGACCGGGCGCTTGCAGGTTCTGCTCCCGCATCAGTCGCCGTACCCCCACCTTCAAGGTCCGCACGCCGATCCAGCGCAACTTCGCCCACACCTTGCGATGACCTTCCCCCTGAAAGGGCGAATCAGACAGCACCTGTGACAGAAGCGTTGCAGCCCATACGCTTTGCGAAGGGAGAGCGAGCAGGCTCTGCTCATGGCGTCGATCTCCCAACCACAAAAGGGCGGCCACTAGCCTGCCGTTGGACCTGGTGGTACAACAGTTCATTGGCCATGGTCAATTCGCCGATCTTGGCCTGCAGGTCTTTGATCTGCTCTTCCCGCTGGTCCGAAGGACGCTGCTGCAGGGCCAACTGCCCGCCACACAGGAAGTCCTCCCGCCACTGGCTCAACCGCGCTGCCACCACCCCATACTCCCGCGACAACAGATCCAGGTCTTCGCCCCGAAGAAGCCGTAACACCGCTGCCATTTTGCGCCGCGACGAAAACCGACCGCTCTCCTTTTGCTTACTCTTCTTGGTCATCAGACAGACTCCTTTCCTGGGGAACGATAACCCCAAAAAACTGTCCAAGATAACCCTGGGGCGACCCAACCACCCCATACTCCCGCGACAGAAGATCCCGGTCTCCACCCCGAAGAAGCCGTAGCACCGCTTTCGTTTTGCGCCGCGACGAAAACCGGCCGCTCTCTGCATTCCTGCTCTTCTTGGTCATCAGACAGACTCCTTCCCTGGGGAAAGATAACCCCAAAAGACTGTCCAACATCACCCTGGGGCGATCCAGTCCCCACCATCGGACCGCGCAGTTTGGTGATGTCCCACGACCACAACTGATTGGGAGCGGTGGCCAGCAGTTCTGGCTTGGTGTAGGCCGGGTGCCGCAGTGGGTGGCGCCGTTTCCGGACCTGGTGCTCGACGGCCAGCACCCGATACATCGTCCGCCAAGAGCACCGATACTGCCCCTCGTCCAGAAACTGCGCCCAGACCTGGCGTGGGGCCAGATCCTGAAACCTGGGACTATTGAGCACCTCCCGCACCTGGGCCCGTTCCTCCGGTGCCAGTGCCGAGGGTGGTGTTGGCCAGGGGGTCTCCGCCAACGGCGGGGCGGGGTTTTCAGGCATCGGACGTCGCGCTCGATACAGGCTGCTGCGGGGCACCTCCAACACCTGGCAGCCCCGGATCACCCCCACTTCTTACCCTAGTTGGTCCGCCGTGGCGATCATTTGCTGTCGGCCTTCAGCGGATCCTCGCAGGGCAGCCCAAGTAGGTCGCAGAGTTTTTTTTGGACCAAGATGATCATTTCGGCCTTTTCCAGCCGCCCCTGCAACCGGGTAACCTCCCGCTGCAAGCGGGCGACCTCTTTTACCGCCGGGTCTGCCGCCGGTTTGCCGCGCTGTATGCTGCCCAACTCCCCGCGCTCCCGTTGCCCCCGCCAGCAGCTCAGGTGGGAGGAGTATAGCCCTTCCCGGCGCAATAGCATCCCGATCTCGCCAGGCTGGCGACATTGATCCGCCTCGTGCAAAATGCGCCGAATATACTCCGCGGTGAAACGCCGCCGCTGGGCACGGGGTAATACCTCCGCATTGACCACAGCGCCAGGCACCAGGGCGGGTGAGGAGGGCTGATCCTTCCGGCGGCCAGAAAGGCCATTGACGGCTGCTTGCGACATGTCTTTGAGTCTCCTTCGCCCGTAGGGCTAAAAACTAATTAAACCAGGCGAATTGTCTCAGCCAATGAAGGCACACAGGGGCCCTTCTTTGAGGAGCAGCAGGTGCGCCTGCTACGGGTGCTCACCGACCGGGGGACCGAGTATGGCGGTAAACGGGAGCACCACGACTACGAACTGTATTTGGCCGTCGAGGACATCGACCACAGCAAGACCAGGGCGCGTAACCCGCAGAGCAACGGCATCTGTGAGCGCTTCCACAAGACGGTGCAGGACGAATTCTATGCGGTGGCTTTCCGCAAGAAAGGCTACGAATGTCTGGAGCAGTTGCAGCAGGATCTGGACGCCTGGATGGCCGAATACAACACCGTCAGGACCTACTCCGGCAAATACTGCTATGGCAA
>VGJS01000152.1 GCA_016867395.1 Candidatus Handelsmanbacteria bacterium | reverse complement strand
CAGGCACTGTGTTGCGATTCCCGTCCAGGGTGGGGGGCTGAGTGAATTTAGGCAGTTCAAAAACGCGGTACGGGGGTGCGGCCCAGACACTGGTGGCCACCAGCACAGCCAAAGCCATCACAAGTGCCGACTTTCTCATCTCTCTTCCTCACTATGGGGTTAGGAGTCTACAACTGTCGAAACCTAAGAAGGATCCCTTTGGCTTACTGCCAAAGGCACCTTTTCTACAATTTCAACAGAATAAGCCATTGTCGAATACAATAGAACCACCGTGCCTCTCAATTCTGCATTATTTACCCAGTTCAATTTTATAGCATAATTCCGCAGTCGTTAAATGTCAAGAACAAAATTAGTGTAATCCTCTTCATAACGAGGAGGCCATTTCGCCTCGGAGAATGATGCTTCAGCTACGGCCAGGCGCCAGCTGATTGGCCCCACCGATTGGTAACCGACAGCCGGCTCAGGCAGTTAGCGGCACAGGCCTGCCATGCCCCGGGGGGATGTAAGCGACAGTGCAAATGCTGCGCCCCGGGGTAACTACTCAGCCAATGACCCTGTTTTCGGGCAGTCAAAATTTAACAAAAAAAAAAGGCGGGAGTGGTTCTCCACTCCCGCCTATGCGCTTGATGATACTCCCTTACTGGGCGAAGGTAGCCTTGATACGGCCCCAGGAATCGGCTTCCACCGGGGTGCCAGCGCCGGGGCCGGCCTTCTGGTCAGAGAAGAGCCAGTCGGCGAATTCGGACTGGGCACCACCAGCCCAGGCCACGCACTGGATCTGGCCGCCATACGCCTCGTCGCCGTCCGGATCCACCAGCAGCCAGGTGAAGCCCATCAAGCTGCCCACTGTGGGCCTGGCATACAGGTTCACCCTCATGAAGGCATCCCACTCCATCTTGCCCTCAATGACATAGTCGGCCTCGCCGCCAAATTCGTCGCCCGCATCGCGGAAGCCGTAGGTGAAGCCTTCGATCGCGTCCGGATCCTGGGTGCTTTGGCGTTCGTTCTGCACCGTGGTCATCAGGGTCACCGTAATAGGGCTGGAACTCTGGGGAGCGGCCATAAAGTTGACGACGTTGAGGCTCACATAGTAGCCATCGGGGTCGCCGCCGGGATTGTTCTCGTTGTTCAGGTCCACGTAGAGGGACATGCTGTCCCGCTCCCACCAGCTCACCAGCTGCTCGCCGCCCACCACGTCGCGGGCGTTGTCGGCCACCTCGGTGATATAATACAGGGCGTCGTCATCCCAAGCCTGCCAGATCTGCGACTTGACGTCGGCGTCGGTCCGGGCAACCGATGCCTCTTCGCCGGGGCTTTGGACAAGCTGGTTGGCGCTCACTTCGCTAGACTGCTGCTCCAGGTTGCGCCAGCCGAACTCAGCGCCATCCCTTAGGATCTGGCCGGGAGAGCATTCGAACTCCAGCGTGCCGGCCCACTCGCCAGGCACTGTGTTGCGATTCCCGTCCAGGGTGGGGGGCTGAGTGAATTTAGGCAGTTCAAAAACGCGGTACGGGGGTGCGGCCCAGACACTGGTGGCTACCAGCACAGCCAAAGCCATCACAAGTGCCGACTTTCTCATCTCTCTTCCTCCTTTTTTGGTTAAGATCGAGCCATATAGAACGGATTCTTCGGCTTGATTTACAGGACTTTTCCTTCCTTAATATTCTTTACAACTTATTTCCCGATGGAACCACTCAAACCCACTATTTTCTTTGCACTACTTCGCCTTGTAGATAATCTTCCAAGCGGTAAATGTCAAGAAATATTTGTTGTTGCCATTCGGATCGATTAGATTTGAAACCTTGCAATACAGGGCTGAGTTATTTTCTATTTCGGATTGCCATGGCCAAGCTGATCGCCGCGCTGGTGATTCTGTTCATGGAGATCTGGAGCCCGGCGCTGGCCCAGCCGCGCATCTACACCGCAGGACTGGTCATCACCGACGGAGTCAGGGTGTCGGGGTTGCCAGCCCACCTGCAGTCCAGGCATACTCAAATGGTGGCCGATCTGCGGGCCCAAATGCGGTTGTTGCTCGCCCAACTAGGGCGCCTGGAGGTGCTCACCTTGGAGGCGACCTTCAGCGCCAACCGCTACCTGTACTATGGTGCTGGAGAGGTCGATTATGTGGTTCATGTAATTTTGTTGCGCGCAGACAAGATCTTCTCCAACCAGATCCTTTATACAAGCCAGATGAGGGTGGAACTGCCCGCCGGGTACGGGGGGCAGGAGGCAGGGCTCAATTACGAAGTGGTTTCGCTGCCGGCCATCAGCGATCGCCTGGAGATCAGGCTGATCGACCCGCACCGCAGCAGGGTTCTATGGTCGGCCCTGCGGGACAGTACGGTCACCGTGTCTTTTGACCCTCAGGTTTTTATCTTGAATACGCGCAAATACCCTGGACTCACCCCTCCCCGGTTGCTCCAGGAAAACCTGGCCGAATTGATGCGCCTGCGACAGGGCAACGGCAGCACGGACCGCTTGTTGGATGCCGCCGATCGCTGGTTCGTCTCCAAACCATCTGCCGATGTCAAGGTCTCGCAGGAACTGCTGGGAGGTCTGGTCCAATCCCTGGCAGTGGATCTGGATTGCAACCTGCCCCTGGAGGGGCAGATCACCCAGTTTCTGCCCCGTGAAGAGGGAGAAGTGCGCGTGCAACTGGATCTCGGCGGCCGCCACGGGCTGGTTCCCAAGCTGCGCCTTGAAGCCTGGAGACCGCTCCCGGCGAACCTGAAGGTCGGCGAATTGGAGGTCGTTTCGGTCGATTCGACCACCGCCACAGCCAAACTGAAACGGTTGGAACGGAAGATCCGCAAGCAGGGAGTGAGTCTGCAGGTGCTTGATCGGGTCATCTCCCCCAAGCGCCCGCCCCCCGCGGGCAGGAGAACTAACCCATGACTGTGTTTTCACCCATGCCCACATCCGCCGCCAAACAGGACGTGGCACTCCTTTTCCGCCGGCTACGGCGGCTGTACTGGTGGTCGCTGGGCATCGCGGTGGTGGTGCACATCGCCCTGATCTTCGCCGTGACCACCGCCACCAAAGTCGAGGAGGGGGCAGTGCCCGAGCCGGCCAAGGTAAAGTTCTTCACCCGGCGCGATCCGATGCTGGCCAAACCCCTGGAATTGCGCAAGGTGCCCCAGCCCAAGCGGCAACTGGTACGGCAGGAGGTGCAGGTGTCGGCGGCACGCATGGACCAGGTGCGGGCGACGGCGGCCTTCGACACCAGGGGGTTGATTGCCGGGGGCAGCGGGGTGAGTGCCATCGGCCTGCCCCGGCAGTTGGACAGCGCCCCGCGCATGGGGATGGGCCTAGAGCCGGGGCTGGCGGCCCAGGGGTTGAGCGAGTCGCGGACGGTGGAGAACAAGATCGACATGGCGCTGGAAATGCTGGACGTCAACAGCATGGACACGGGACGGTATCGGGCGATGGTGATCCAGGACGCCAAGGACCGGCAGAACCTCAAGGGCTTCATCAAGTTCGCCCAGGTGATGTCGGCCAGCGCGGTGTCTTCGGGCACCATGGCCTGGGGCGCGGTCAATGTAAGGGAGGTGGACCGACTGCGAGATGCGGTGGGTGAGTACACAGGGTTGCAGGCGGACTTCATCGGCAGCATCTCCTTCGACGACGAGCGGCTGATGGAGGTGCCCATCATCATCCCGCAGGGGGCGCCCAACGAGAGCGAGCTGGCACAACTGGCCAAGTACCTAATGGCAGGGGGTTTTGTGTTTGGCGGGATCTGGGGCGAGGCTTTGGAGAAATACGGCGGGCTGGTGCAGGGCCGGGACTTCTGGAGCGAACGCTTGTCTGATGACCACCCCATCTTCTCCTCTTTTTTCGATATCAAGGGCGGCATGACCTCGGGGTACCCCCCCTCGCTGGGCCAGGGCAAATTCGGGGTGGTGGCCTGGAATTACCTGATGGGGTATTACGTCAAAGGCAGGCTGGCCGGCTGCTCGCCCGGCATGGGTGGTTGGGGATGGATGAATGAGCGGTACTTCGGCGATTCGACCCGCCAGTTGCAGATGGCCGTCAACATCATCATCTACGCCCTCACCCAGGAGGGTTCCATGACCCAGCGCCTGATGCAGATGGTAAACTAACTCTCGTTTGCGGCCCTTTCCGCAGGGGTGGGATGGCGAGTCCGTCCCACCCCCCCTTTTTGCCACCCCTGTCGATACCTATGCTTCTCCTTCCTTTCCTTCCGCTCCTGCTGGCCCTCCCGGCGTTCGCCCAGGTGCGCTTCACCGACCAGACCGCCGCCGCCGGCATCACCCTGCGCAACACCTTCGGCGGTCTGGAAAAGAAGTACATCGTCGAATCTCACGGCAGCGGCGCCGCCTTCTTCGACTGCGACAACGACGGCGACCTCGACCTCTACGCCGTCAACGGCGCCACCTTCGAGACCTACAAGCAGAAGTCCGGGCCCGGCGACGTGCTCTACCGCAACGAAGGGACGGGCCGCTTCGCCGATATCAGTGGCCAGGCCGGGGTGGGCGACCCTGGCTGGGGCGGGGGGGCGGCCGTGGGGGACATCGACAACGACGGCTGGCACGACCTGTACATCACCAACTGGGGCCCCAATACCCTCTACCACAACCAGGGCAATGGCCGCTTCACCGATATTTCCGCCCAGGCTGGGGTGGCCGGCGACGACTATAGCGCCAGCGCCGCCTTCTTCGATTACGACAACGACGGGGATCTGGACCTCTACGTCACCAACTACGTGATCTTTGACCTGGACAGGATGCCCGACGCGGCCACCCAGAAGAAGACCTGCGTGTTCATGGGCGGGGTCCAGGTCTACTGCGGCCCCAAGGGCATGCCAGGGGCTGCAGACGCGCTCTACCGCAACGAGGGCAACCTGCGCTTCACCGACGTGAGCGGTCCTTCGGGGGTCGCCGCGGCCAGCGAATACTACGGCCTGGGTGTGGTGCCGGAGGACTTCGACCTCGATGGCCACATGGACCTCTACGTCGCCGACGACGAAACCCCCAATCTGCTTTTCCATAACAACGGCGACGGCACCTTCACCGACATCGCCGTGGAGGCCGGAGTGGCCTACAACGGCGAGGGGGACGAGGAGGCTGGCATGGGGATCGACGCCGGCGACTGCGACAACGACGGCGACGCCGACCTGCACA
>VGJS01000151.1 GCA_016867395.1 Candidatus Handelsmanbacteria bacterium | reverse complement strand
CTCTATGGGCCTGGGGACTGCCCTGGGCGGCCTGGGGACGGCCCTGACCGTCGCCCAGCTCTTGAACTACGCCCAGGCCTGGACGAAGGTCCAGAACCAGCTGAAGCTGGTCACCGCGTCCACCGAGGATCTCCGCAAGACCACCGCCGGCCTCTACGGCATCGCCCAGGCCACCACCTCCTCCTTCGACTCCACCGCCAACCTCTATGCCCGGCTGGCCCGGGTGACAGCGGATCTGGGCCTGACCCAGAAAGAGCTGTACACCATCACCACCGCCATCAATCAGGCCTTCACCGTCTCGGGGACCTCCGGGGACGAGGCCAAGGCGGCCATCATCCAGCTGTCCCAGGGCTTTGCGGCCGGGGCCCTCCGCGGCGACGAGCTCAACTCGGTGATGGAGCAGGCCCCGCGGCTGGCCCGGGCATTGGCCGACGGACTGGGGGTGGGACTGGGGGCCCTGCGGAAGATGGGCGAAGAGGGGAAGCTCACCGCCGACAAGCTCTCCATGGCCCTGCTCTCCCAAGCCCCAAAAATCGGGGAAGAGTACGGCAAGATGACCAAGACCATTGGGAACGGTTTCGACGTCGTTTCCAATGCGGTTGAGCGGGGCATCGGGGCCCTCGACAAGGTGCTGGGGGTTTCCGAAACCCTCACCGCCGGCCTGCTGCGGATGGCCGCAGGGATCGACGCGATCACCGACGCCCTGGAGCGGCAGAAGGGTCGGAAGCTCACCCTGCCCCCGGGGTATACGACCTCCGCGGAGAGGGGCTTTTTCAACGACAAACCCCGGTCGCTGGTGGGGCCGGCGGTGGGGGCCGACTCCCTGACAGTGGTGACCCGGAAGCTCTCCTTGGGGGCACCTCCAGTGACCTCGGTTTCGGCCGACGCCCTGTACCAAGCGATCGAGCAAATCGTCGTGGAGGGCGGCGAGAAGGTGGCCGAAGCGCTCAAGACCAAGGTCACCACCCGATCCCTGTCCCCGGCCTTCGTGCAGCTGGTCACCGACCAGATCTCCACGACGGCCGCCACCATGCTTGCCAGAGAGATCGAGCTCTTGCGGGCCGGCAATGCCTACGCGGGGGCAGCCCGGGGGGCGCCTTCCTCCATCCGACGGGGGACCCCGGACCGGGGGCCGATGACCGCCGAGATGGCCCAGGTCCTCCGGGCCGGGGCTCAGGAGTATGACTTCGGCCCCAACTACGACCAACGCCGCGCCGAGGGGATGGCCCGGAACGCCGAGCGGGATGCCCAGGCCGTCGACCAGGTCACCCAGGCCCTGGGCCGGCACCGCCACCTCCTGCAGCAGCAGCAGGCGCATCTGGCCGGGCTGGCCGGCCTGCTGGGGAAGGTGAATCCGGCCCTGGGGGGGCTGGCCTCCAGCGTCCTGTCCCTGCGGCAAAGCCTCCAGACGGGCGACTCCTTCGGGGCTGCCATTGCGGGGGCCGGCATCCTCATCGATACCATCGTGGCCTTCGGGGACGCCTCCCTGCAGGCCGCCGCCGACCTGAAACGGGCCCAGGAGGAGCTTCGGCGGACCCAGCAGTCGGCCTTCGACGTGGCGGCCCGGGTCTTTCCCAACGAGGTCCGGCAGGCCCGGGAAGGAAGGACCGGGTTTGTCGGGACGGCGTTTGAACGGTCGGCCGGCATGGGCAACCTCCGGTTGGAATCGTTCGCCGCCTTCCTGTCTCAACTCGGGGCCCTCCCCACCACCGGGGGGATGCTCGAAGAGCTCACCAAGAAAAGCGGGGGATACTCCTCCTCCTACAAGACCTACCTCCAAGGCCTCTTTGAGACCGACAATCTGGAGGCCTTCACCCGGGCCTTGATCGATGCCTTCGGTCCCAACGCCACCTTCCTGGATATCGCCTCCCAGGCCCTAGAGGACATGGGGGTGACGGTCGACAACCTCTCCCGCTCGGCCAAGGTGGCCGTCGACGGGATCGGCGATCTGGCCGCGATCGTGGCCTCCGAGAAATTCCAGGGGGACATCGTCGGGGCCCGGTCCCAGCTTTCGCGATCCTTCGCGGCCGCCGGCGGGGACATCTTCGAGCAGAGAAAGGCCCAGGCCGTCTTCGAGGAGGTACTCCAGGGTATCAAGGCCTCCGCCACCCTGGCCCGTTCCCGGGCCGGCGGCGGGGCCTCGGTCGGGCACTCTGGGACCCCAGGGGCCGCCAAATCGGCAGATGGAGGGTCTGCCCCCGGCGGCGGCGTCTCCTTCGACCAACCGGCCAGCCCGGGCTCCTGGGAGGCGACCCTGCGCCTGCCCGACCCGAGCACCCGGATCGTGGTGCCCTACGCCGATGCCATCGACTTCCAGAAGCTGGTGGTCTCCGAGTGGGCGCAGCTGGTGACCTGGGCCAACCCTCCGCCCCTGGCCCCGGTGACCGTCAACGCCGGCGGGGCGCGGGACATCGTCCGCCTCTCCAGGTTTGTCGTGGACGATTGGTCGGATCTGCTCTACTTCCCGGCCCTGCCGGCCCCCGTCGCGCCGATCACCATCAACGCCGGCGGGAACCGGGACCTGGTCAGGATCACCAGGATGACCATCGACGATTGGTCGGATATCCTGGATTTCCCCAACCTCCCGGCCCGGCTGCAGCCCATCATGATCGGGGTGGAGGGGCGCGGGGGTGTGGGGCTGGAACACGACCGGGATATGATCCGTATCCGGCCCCTGACCATTGACGACTGGTCGGACCTCCTGAACTTCCCCAGCCTCCCTGCTCTGCTGCAGCCCATCATGATCGGCGTGGAGGGGCGCAGAGGGGTGGGGCTTGAGCATGATCGGGATATGATCCGCATCCGGCCGCTGACGATAGACGATTGGTCGGATATCCTCACCTTCGCCAGCCTGCCGGCCCCCCTTCAGCCCATCACCGTCAACACCGGCGGCCCTCGGGACCTGATCAGCCTGACCCCCTACCGAGTTACCTCCTGGGGGCAAATGTTCACCTTCGGCGGCGACGTCTCCGCGGGGGCCCCTCCCACCACTGCCAGGATCACCGTCCGCGGGGCGGAGCTCCTGTCAATCACCAAATCCTCCCTGGAAATCAACTCCATCCTGGGGGTGACCGGGAAGCTCAACGTCGCCCTGGCCGATTACATCAACTTCGACGGGGGCGGCCTGCGGGAGAAGCTCTTCAGGGCCGTCGAGCAGGGCATCGCCGACCGGCAGATCCGGATAAGGGCCAATTGAGATGTCCACCATAACCCTGACCAAAGGGATGACCTCCCTGGTTCTCCCCAGCCCCGAGCACCCGGAGGAGTGGGGGACGGATCTGGACCAGACCCGCTACCGGGCGATGGGGGGGCGGGTGATGACCCTGACCCGGTCGGCGGTCTCCCGGTCGGCCCCGGTGCTGCATTGGTCCCAGCTGTCAGCGGACGAGAAGGACGACCTGGTCGACTTCATCTTCTCCACCTGCACGGGGTCGGCCGATTCCTTCACCCTGCTGGATTGGAACGGAGACGCTCATACCGTGCGCTATTTCGGGGGCCTGGAGCGGGCGGCCTTCACCGAGCTCGACGCGTGGCGGGTAGATCTGGCCCTGGTGGAGGAATGAGGTCGTGAAGACCCTGACGGCCCAGGCACAGGCCAACCGGCACCTCGACGCGGTGGAGGTGGTCTGGCTGATCGAGGCGGACTTCGACATGTACGGCCTCGCCGCGGAGGCCCGGTACTGGGCCTCCCGGGATTTCACCCTCTCGGGCGTCGTTTACGAAGGCATCCTAGCTGAGGCCGGCCTGGAGATCGGGACCCAGGCCGTGGAGGCCCGGGGCGGCATCTCCTCGGTTTCGGGCGGCAGCCTCACCCTGCGGGACGAGGAAGGGGCCTCGGACATCGCCGACCAGTACGTCCTCCTCAACGACGAGATCACCGTCTCCCTGGTCTTTGTGGACGGCACCCAGGTGGCCTCGGATGCCATCGAGCTGGCTCGATACATTATCGAAACCCACCGCACCGAGGGCGGGGAGTGGACCCTCGCCCTCAAGGACGGCAGCCGGCGACTCCTTCGCCGATTTCCCAACAAGCTGCTGGAACCCGTGTTCTACCCCAATGCCTACTCCTGGGGGAAGGTGCTGCCGGTGGCCTTTGGCAACCTGAACGTCGGCCCCACCGACGGCACCGGGGCCCCCGTCAGCCTCGCCCCGGTAGTGGTGACCGACCGCTTCGCCCTCCAGGGCACCGCAGGGACCTACAACAAGACCTTCGGGGCCCTCTACCAGTGGTACGAGCAGGCCCGGGCCTTTGCCCAGGTGATGACCATTTCCCAAAGCGGGGCGACCGTCACCTTTGACGATCCCGGCCGACGCATGGTCCTCCGCCCGGTGCGGGAGAAAACCTCCAATGACCGCACCACCTGGGCCAACGCGGCGGACGGGGACTACACCTCCACCGTCTCGGTGGGGGCCGGCCAGAACCTCGACGTCTACTTCCCGGGGGCCCCGAAACTCGGGCGCCTGACCGCCCTGGCGGTGGTCATCCGTGCCGACGGCACCTTCACCTATACCGTCAAGGACGACACGGATGTCCTGGCCTCGGGGGCCTCGGTGAGTGGCGACCAGACCATCGCCCTGGTCGCCGCCGACTACGCCGAATGGGACCTGGCCCTGCTGAACGTCGAGATCGACGGGGTCTCCTCCGCGGCCATCGAGGAGATCGAGCTCCGCATCGACTTCAACGACTTCCTGGCCTTCCAGGAAAGCGAACCGGCCCTCTACCAGAAGGCGGTAGGCTGGGAGGACCAGACGGCCAACTATTACGACGGGGCGGTCATCACCGGCGCCGGGATGGCCCTGCGCAACCCGGTGCACATCCTCCAGGCGGTGCTCCGAGGGAAGGGCCTGAACGAGCTGGGGACCGCCAAGATCGTCAACGGGTGGTCGGCGGCGGCCGCCTCCCGGGAAGACTGGGTTTTCGACCTCACCCTGCGCGAATCCCTGGACGAGGGCTGGCTTTCCTCCTTCTGCTTCCTGGCCGGCCTGCACCTCTTCCCCGAGGAGGGGGGCTGGTCGGTCGCCGCCCTGGATAAGACCCGGGCCCCCCAGCATTTCTTCCATGGCGACTATCATCTGCCGGTGCAGGGCGGCGAGGGCCCCCTCTCGGCATGGGACTATGATCTCCAGATCGAGCCCCTGGACATCTCGGACGTGCTCAACGAGGTGGCCCTCCGCTATGCCCCCCATCCGGGCACCGGAGAGATGAAAAAGGCCCGCATCGCCTCCGGGCAGTAC
>VGJS01000150.1 GCA_016867395.1 Candidatus Handelsmanbacteria bacterium | reverse complement strand
CTGGGTGCCGGGCCAGTCCACCACGCTCTTCTCGTTTGGTTTGGTGGCGCTGAAGCTCAGGAGCGGGGCATGGGCATACCCGCTGAGGGCCTGGGCGGGTTCGGTCATCGGCGGCCCTTCGCGGAAAAAGACCAGTCGGTGGAGCGTTGCGTAGTACGGGTCGGTGCCCGGCTCCAGGCCCAGGGAGAAAGCCTGCGGAAACCGCTGGCGGTGCTGATGGTCCAGGCGGGGGAAGAGCCGGACCCGGTTGAGGCGGAACACCCCGCCCAGATCGACGTACAACTCCAACTGGCGCAGCAGCCCCTCCGCGTCCGGATCAAAGGCCGTGCCCTCGTCCCCGTCGAGCAGGTTGGTCAGGGAGGGCAGGTCCACCACTCTGGGCACGCCCTCCTCGACCACCACTGCGCGGATGCTGCCCCCCCGGGCCAGGACGCCAGGGGCGAGGTTCTCGCCGGCGGGGGCCGGCCACAGCCAAAGCGAGTCCGGGGCGACCAGCACGGTGCGGCTGCTCTCCTGCACCTCATTCCAGGGCAGCCCGCCCCGGCCCACCACCAGCCGGTCGGCCCCTCCCGCCGGCAGGGCTAGCGCCAGGATCAGCCACCAGGCCCTCACCGCAGCACCCGCACCTTTCTCTCCTCCAGAAGCGGCACCTGCTCTTCAATGGCCTGCGGACTGAGAGGATTGCGGCGCAGATCCGCGGACCTGAGTTTGGCCAGCCCCAGCAAGGGGGACAGGTCCGCCACCTTGTTGGCGTCGCAGCGCAGCCGCTGCAGATCCCCCAGTCCAGCCAAGGGTCCCAGGTCATCCACCTCGTTGCCGCTGAAGTAGAGCAGGGCCAGACCGCCCAGCCCGGCCAGGGGGGAGAGGTCGTGCACCTCGTTGCCGGAGAAATCCAGTTCCCCCAGCGAGGTCAGCCCGGCCAGGGGGTCCAGCTCCCCCACCTCGTTGTCGGAAAATCGCAGCACCGCCAGCCGGCGCAGTCTGCCCAGGGGGGAGAGATCCCGCACCTCGTTGTCGGAGAAGCTCAGGTCGCTGATCCGGGTCAGGCCGGCCAGGGGGCTCAGGTCATCCACCTCGTTGTCGTCGATATTGAGCCGTTCCAGGAGGCGCAGCCCGGCCAGGGGGCCGAGGTCGGCGAGCCGGTTGTTGATCAGGGTCAGCCCCCGGAGACCCACCAGCCCGGCCAGGGGACCCAGATCTTCCACCTGGGTGTTGTTCACCTGGAGGTCCACCAGCCGCGACAGGCTGGACAGGGTGCTCAGATCCTCGACCTGGGTGGCGAAGATGGAGAGTTTCTCGAGGTTGCGCAGCCGCTCCAGCCCCTCCAGGCTGCGCACCCCCTGCGGCACGGTCAACGCAGTGACAGCCAGCAAGTCCTCTTCGTTCAGGTCTTCCCTGGGCTTCTGGAGTGCCCCCCGCACCTGCACCTCCAGGCGGGCATCCACGAAACGGATACCCGGGCGGAAGTAGTTCACCCGCACCCCCTGATCGCGCAGCAGGCGCACTGCCGCCTCGCTGAGCGGGTTTCCCGAAGCCTCGACGCTGCGCAGCCGGCGCAGGAGCCGCAGCGGGCCCAGGTCGGCCACTGCGTTGTTTTCCAGATTGAGTACCTCCAGGTTGGCCAGCCCGCGCAAGGGACCCAGGTCCGTCACCGCGTTGTCGTCGAGGTTGAGATGGGTCAGCCGCCCCAACCGCTCCAAGGCCCCCAGATCCGCCACCCCGTTGTCGGACAGATCGAGGACCTGCAACTGCCCCAACCCGGCAAGGGGGGAGAGATCGGCGAGTTGATTGCGCCCCAGGTACAACTCGCGCAGGTTGACCAACCGTTCGATCCCCGCCAGGGATGTGATCTCCTTTCCGGCTGCATCCACCCGCTGAACGGCCAGCAACTCCTCCCCGCTGAGCGAGTCCCGAGTGCCCGCGGCCTGGCGTATCGCCGCCTCCAGCCCCACCGGGGTTTCGACATCCCTAGGGTTTACCACTGCCGGTGGGGAGGACTCCCCACAGCCGAGAGCCAACAGGATGAAGAGCCACCAGCACCTGACACTCGCCGAGCCCTCCGGGGGATGCCCCGAAAGCCTTTCCCGTGGAGTGGTCGGGAAGGGAAGTCCGCGTGGCGGTGGGTCGGGCTGCGGAGCTTCGCGAGGGAGGGTGAAGGACGCGCCTTGGGAAAGGCTGAAGAGGGCGCGCCTGGAAGGCGATCTCCGGGATGACGACCAGCCACCGGAGGAGGGGTGCGCCCGGAGCGCCTCGCTCTGTGGCACAGTCATCGCTCCACCCCCGCATAGATGGTTAGGAAGCCCCTCGTCCGGGTGCGGGTGGCCTCCACCGCGAAGTGCTGGCGGGTGAGGTCGATACCCAGGATGGTGGTCAGCCGGTAGCCCTGGTACGAGGAGAGGTTGGTCATCTGCACCACCCCGCTTAACTCCCGCAGGTCGTCATCGGCCCCCGGCGGAACCGGGTCTTCCAGCTGCGAGAACCGATGGTATTCCAACCCCGCCTCCAGGGCACTCTGCTGCATCAGGGGCAGCCGGCCCGAAAGCAGGAAGAGCTGGCTCAACTCGCGGCGCCGGGCCTGCCGCTCCAGCACCGGGGTCTGCCGGCGGAACTCCAGCTTCCAGGCCGGAGCGAGGGTGAAAGGCCCCAGCGCCAGCGGGTACTCGGCCTTGCCGATCCATCCAAGAAAGGAGGAGTTGCGGCGCTGCCGGCGCTGACTTAGCTCCTCGCGTTGGTCGCGCTGGTGGTAGAGCTGCCACTTGAGGGTATGGCGCAGCACCAGCCGGCCCAGCGGGTGATGCTCCCCCCCCAGATAGGTGCTGTTCACCCAGGTATTGGGCGCTGGCAGCAGGTCCTGGGTGGGGACCAACTCCCCCCGGGTATTGGGGGTCTGCACCCATTGCAGCAGGTCGTCCCGGATAGTGTCGCGCACCCGGCGCAGGTCCTGGAAGAGCCGCACCCGGCCCCGGTCCAGGCTGCGGTCCACCGTCAGCACCAGGTAGTCGGCCCAACCGCGGCGGTCGTCGGCGATCTGCTCCACCCGCTGCCGGCCCAGCATCAGCCGGATGTCCGGTCCGAGGAAGGCCCCCCCGTACAGGTTGTAGCCCCGCCGGTCGCGCGGGTACGGGTAGTCCGCCTCCTGGTCGTTCTCGAAGCGGTCGATGGTGCCGTTGTGGTTCATGTCCACCCCGTAGAGGAACTCGGGCCTATCGACGTTGAAGCGCAGGAAGGGCTCCTCGTAGTCGGGGACCAGGTTGGGGCTGGCCTCGCTGTCGTTCTGGTTAAAATCGGAGAGGAAGTCGTTGTTCTCGTCCCAGCCGGGAAAGACCTCCCGGTCCCCCGAGGTCCAGCCCTTGCGCCGCCAGTCGGGCAGCCGATCCTGGTCGTCGTTGTCCTCGACGAACTCGTAGCGCTGGAACTCGGCGTCGTAGTCCACCACCCCCCGCTCGTCCACTGTAGAGAAGCCGGTGTCGTAATCCGGGTCGAGGGCAAAGGCCTCCAGGTGGGCAAAGTAGGGATTCGAGATCCGCGACAGGTTGAGCATCCAGGCCTGGGCCCTGGTCGCGGCGGTGTGATGGGTGGCCGCCCCTGGGTTGGGGTAATGGGAGAAGCGGTGGTTGAGATTCAGCTCGAGGTACCCCGCAAAGCCGTACAGATCGGCCAGTTCCACGCTGAAGCCGGCCACCTGGCTGGCGGTGGGCAGGCCGTAGTCGATGAGGAGCACCCGCTGGTTGGAACTGTCCTTGACATTGCCCGAAGCCCTGGCCACCGGCAAAGGCACCTCGTTGTTCTGGGCGTCCACCTGGCGGTCGGAGAGGATCTCCACCCGGTAGTCGTCGGCCAGCACCAGCTCCATCTGCACCCGACGGATGCGGGTGGGGTCCGGCCCGGTGTAGGTGCGGGCAAAGAAATCGTAGGTCAGGCGGATGACCTCGTTGCCCTCCGCGGCCAGGTACCCCCGCCGCTGGAAGCCGCCCTCCACCAGGGGTCGGAAGCCGATCTCGCTGCCCCGGACCAGGTTGCCCTCCACGTCCCAGATCAGGATGTCGCTGGCGAAGAGGGCCCCCCCTGCCTCCCCGTCCTCGGGGGAATCGTCGCGGATCAGCACCTGGAGGGAGGAGGCGGGGAAGAGGTTCTGGACCCCGGTGAGGGTGCCCCGAAACAGGCTGCCGCCAAAAGCTTCGGCCTGGGTCTGGGCGTGGTGGGCGTTGACGAAGGTGGCCCCCACCTCGACGAAATCCCCCACCTGGGCTTGGAGGCGGGTGCCCAGCAGATTGGTGTTGTGGGTGCGCCGGCCGGCGATCTCGGCGGTGCCCCCGCCGCTGAAATTGGGCTCGCTGATCCGGGACAAGAGCAGGGTGCCGGCGTACTTGTCCGAGACCACGTCGAGTTGGGCGCCGTTGAACACCGTCTTGGAGAAGCTCAGCGGGGTGAGGGTGGTGCGCAGTTGATCGGCCAGGGTGAGGGCGTAGTGGTACTGCCCTTTGTGGTCGGCGGCCACCACCACGTTGTTGAACCACGAACCCAGGCGCCCATCCTTGTACAGGGAACTGCCAAAGGGCTGGGGATTCTGCTGGCGCCAGTCGAAGACCAGCCAGCCCCTGGTGAGAAAGTTGCCGTACACGTCGTAGAAGTAATTGCCCTCCAGCGAGGTGGAGACGTAGCGCTGGTAGTTCTCTCGGGCGTAGTTGGAGTACTGGTCCTGCCGCCAGCGGTACTCGTTGTAGAGTTCCTGGGGGACGTACCACTTGCGCAACACCGGGTCCAGGGCGTCGAAGAGCACCCCCGGCCCGGTGGGTTCAAAACTCACCCTCCCGCCCCGCTTGACCTCGCCCAGGCGGGAGCCGTACTCCTGGGCAGCCAGGGGGAGGGCTGCCAGCAGGACCAGGGTTGACAGAAATTTCGCCATCCATTGACGACCCCAGCGCGGCGGAATTTGCCCTGGAGACCTTTCCCTGGGGAGAGGTCGGGAAGGGAAGTGCGCGTGGCGGGGTGGAGGAGTAGCGGAGCTTCGCGAGCGAGTGGGCAGGACGCGCCTTGGGAAAGGTCGGAATGGGCGATCCCGTCGTGCTTTAGGTACCATGGTCTCCATCAGTACACCACTCCTAAAGTCCCGCTGTGCCTTTCCTCAAAGGCATCGGCCTGCACCCGCAAGAGCCAAAGGTAGATCCCCGGCGGGGCCAGACCCGCGTCCGTGCGCCCGTCCCAGGTATGGTGGGCCGGCCCGATGCCCCACTCCTCGACATGGGTGTACACCAGTCTGCCCCCCAGGTCGTAGATCTCCAGCCGCACCGGGGCCGGCCGGGTCAATTGCAGGAGGTTGAAGTCCAGCGCAAAGGC
>VGJS01000149.1 GCA_016867395.1 Candidatus Handelsmanbacteria bacterium | reverse complement strand
CTGGCCAGGGTGTCGAACTGTTTCCCGAGGCTGGCTGCCGCCTGCCGCACCCCCTGGATATTCCTCTGGGCTGAACGCGACCCCGGGCCCGTCCGATCCTTGAGAAGCACATTGAGCGTCGGCACCTACTTCCCCCCTCCCGGTTTCACCGCATGGGCCATGAAGCAGCTATCCAGCGCCCGGATAAGCCGAAGAAACCGCTCGAAGTCATCGGGGTCCTCGGGGCCATATCGTCGGGCGTAGGCGTCGATGTCCTGGAAGGTGATGGGGCAGGGCATCGCCACCATGCCCACCCCGATGCTTCTGCCGGCCGACAGGGTCTGGAAGGCCACCCAGATCGGGCCCAGGCCCGGCAGAATCTCGGGCCGCGAGTCCAGGGCCTTGATGGGCTTCCCGGTCTTGAGTTCCGTTTCCTCCAGCTGCCGGACCTTGGGTCCCCAGGTCAATTCCCATTTCAGCCGGCCGACGAGTTTTTTTCCGCCTCTGTGATTTCCTCTTCCCGGTAGACGTTGGCGTCCAGGCTCAGGGCAGAGATGGTTTCGCGGAAGTCTCGGAAGTCGGTCAGCAGCTTCGCCGCCGCCTCCACCGAGTACGCGATCGGCTGCCCGTCGAGCTCCAGGCCCTCCCAGCCCAGGAGGAGGGCCTCGGCCATCGCTCGGATCGCCAGTTCGTCCAGCTTCTCCTTCGGCAGGGTCCCCCGGGCAATCTGGCCCCGGTAGGGTTTGGTGATCCGCTCGACGGCCGTCTGGTGGGCCGGGTTGTTCATCCGGGCGACCTTCACCTTCACGCCGCCCAGGTCATGCCAGACGCCCTCCTCTTCCTTTCTTGTATCCGTTCCAAAGAGCTTGCGGAAATCAGCCATGCAAACCTCGCAGGGGTTTGGTGGGCAGGGGCCGACCCCCCTGCGGGGCCTCCCCCTCCCCGGGCGTTCCCGGGAACTTCAGCAGGGGCTCGGCAGGGCCGGATTGCCTTTCTCAACCCACCCGGCAGATCTGGATCGTCTTGGTAGCCCCGCCGGCGACCAGCAGGACCGGTTCGGCGTTGAAATCGAAGGCCAGCATGATGTCCGCGTCGTTCCCCGGCAGGGCCCCGGGCTCGGCGGTCAGGTAGACCTTGGGGAGGTCAAAGTGGTACAGATGGGTCCCGTCCGTAATCGCAAAGCCCAGAGAGATGGCCGTGTTTCCCAGCAGCTTGGCGCGGAGGGCGGAGGTGGTGTCGTCGAGATAGCACTCGAAGGAGCCGGTCACCTCCAGGGGGCCCAGCTTCACCCCGGTGGTCTGCAGCTGGCCCAGGCCCCGCTGGAACCGCGGCCGGGCGGAGAGGGCAATGGAGATGTCGGTGAGGTAGTAGGTCGTGATCTTGGCGTCGTCTATCCACAGGCCGTCGAATCCGGCGGTGTCCGCGATGACGTCGTTGGCCTGCGCCGCGGTCACCGACCCGTTCCCCGCCAGGGTGGTTTCCTGGGAGACCCGCCGCCCCTCCATCTGCAGACTGGCGGTCATGATGGCCCCCGCCGAGATCTTCAGGCCGGCCGAGGAGATCACCGCCCCCTTCATCAGCATGAGCTTCGAGGACAGGTCGAGGTACTCCTCCTGCAGCGAGAAGGAGGGCACGTCCGTCCCGTTGCGGATGAAGGAACCCTTGATGGTGATCGAATTGCCAGCTGCCTCGGTGCTCAGGGTGCCGCCCTCCACGACCATCTTGGTGGCGGTGGCTGAGACCACCTTGAACCAGCCGTTGTTGGCGGCGGTCAGGAAGCCGGCTACATAGACCCACTGGCCGATGGTGACGTTGGTGTTCATGCCCGAGGACCCGTTGAAGGAGTTGTCCCCGTTGGCGGCGGAGATGCCGGTGCCGGCTATGTTTGCCGCAGTCGACCAATCGTTCCCCGAGGCGTTGCGGAGCATGGCCCGGAGGAGGAGGTCGTGGTTGTCCCCCTGGAGCTCGAATTCCAGGGAAGCCTCCGGGGCGACGCCGACCCGCTTCGAGCCGGCCAGCTGGGCATCAGACCGCAGCTGGGCGGAGCGGATGACGTTCTGGCCTTCACTAAAAGAGCCCGACACGATCGGCAATTCGAGGAAGGCAGAGTGGGGGGTCGTTCCCCAGGTCGGTTCCTCGACAATAGAGACCTGAACCCGGTTCGAATCAGACATCTTGACTCTCCCGCTTTAGGCGTCCCGGTCGAACCGGAAAGCAAAAGACACGTTGACCTGTTCCCACTCCCCATCGCGCCCGACGGGGTTGATGCTGCCGGCCCGGATGGCGACACCGCCGGCATTCTTTCCTTCCAGGGCGGAGACGACATCGTCGGCCACACCCAGGGCGGTGGAAAGGCCCAGGCCCGGTCCGCTGGGGACAAAGACCTGCACCAGGATCACCCCCACCACCCTGAAGAGGCGGTTGGGGGGGGCTGCCAGGGAGGCCTGCTGCGCCTCCCCCCCTTGGATCGAGACCCGCACCCAGGCCACATGATCCTCGGGGTCAAAGTCAGTCTTGGGATCGAAGGCCACCGAGGGCCAGGCAATCGGGCAATCGGTCGCATGGGAGATGGCCCAGGCGTCCCTGAACTCCCCCAGGATCGCGTCGGTGGCGTCGGAAAAGGTGGTGGGCATCAGTCCCACTCCTCCTTCACCTCGGCCAGGGTCAGCGCCACCACGCCGCCGGGGGCCTGCTGCGAATGCCCGTTCTCGATGCGCCCCGCGTAGGGCACGTTGTTGTTGATCCAGAGGTTCTGCCCAAACTTCACCTGGACAATCTCCTTGTTCTCCAGGCCGGCGACGGTGGCGGCCGCCGCCGCCGGGCTTTTGTCGGGGGCCCCGATCCCCTCGGCCCCCTTCACCTCCGAGGAGGTGGGGCTGCCCAGGGAGACATGCCAGTTGCCGCGGAACCGCCCGGTATCCACCGGGGATTTGAGCACCACCCCGCGGAGCACCTTCAGGGCCACCACCCGCTTGAACTTGTTTGCCATCTCGGGCACTTGCTTGTCGGCAATCGCCAGCATCGCCTTGTTGAACGCCTCGATATTTGCTTCGAGCTCGACCATCACCGCACCTGTAGCGTCCCCAGGACATCGTAGGCCCCCGAACGCAGGATCTGGACCGAGACGACCCGGAAGGAAACCCCGGCATCCTCCAGCCGGTCGCCGGCCTTGGGCACGATGAAGCCCCCAAAGAGGGCCAGGACATAGCGGCGGTCCTGGGCCTGGATTACCTCGCCATCCCGCTCGGCCGCCCGGTAGTCGTCCAGCACCCCGAAAAAGGTGCCGGTGGTCTCGGCGGAGGTGGTCTTCCAGGGCTCGTCCCCGTCGGGGGTGAGGACTGCCCGGCCAAGGGTCAGGGCCACCCCCTTCTTCTGGATGGCCTTGAAGGCCGACCTGACCGTCGCCAGCCCAGCCATCTACGCTAGCCCCTCTCCAGGGTCACCTGGCAGCCGCTTCGGGGCCGGCCCAGGCCAAGGAGAACCCGGTCGATCTGGGGCACCCAGGCCTCGACCGGCGCACCAGCTTCGTACTCGGTCTCGATGGGCCCCACCTTTTCCTTCCGCACCGCCCCGCCGCGGTCATACGAGGTGTTCAGCGGCGAGGTCAGGTGCAGGAGGGCCAGTTCGCAGGTCGCCTGCATCACCCGCTCGGGCACCGCCCCGGTGGGGTAACTGCGCCCGCCCTCGAAGTCGTAGGCCCCGCTCCGGGGCCAGGAAAGGGCCTGGGAGGTGGTCTGCATCACCCCCCGCCACTCGAACATCCCATCCAGGGCCTGGGAGGCGTAGCGCAGGGCCGCCTCCTTCTTTGCAGTGTCCAGGGCCGTCCAGGCTGCCGGCGCTCCGCGACCGGTGAAGTAGGTATCCGCCGCGGCGACCGAGAGGTAGGATTCGGCATCCTCCTTGCCGGTGCCGTCTTCAACGATGAGAGCCACGACGACCTCCCTTGCTCAGGATGTCTTCCCGGGCGATGCACTTCCGGGGAATGGGGTACCAGTCGGCCCGGCCGGCGGCGTTGAAGGGCTCCAGTCAGGCCGGCGTTTCAGTGCCACTCCAGGATCAGATTGGCGTCGTTCTCAGGGTCCGATCCCTCCAGGCCCTTCTTCGAGGAGGCCGGCGCCTTGATCTTGATCCGGTCCCCCTCCAGGGACACCTGGAAGCCACCCGGATTCAGGGGACCATAGCCGCCGGCCATCGTCAGGGATCGGGTCTTGGCCCCCTCATAGGCCGCCGCCTCCTCCGTGCTCACCTCGACGGCGGTGACGGCCCCAGGGGCGATGTCCAGGCAGCCCAGACGGATCACCCGCCGCTTGGGGGACTCCGGCTCCCCTGCCGGCGCCTCCGGGGCTACCACCGCCTCCACCACCTCCACCGGCACCCCCTGCTGGGCGTAGAACTCGGCCAGATCCTGGCGGGTGCCGTCCAGCACCACTCCCGCCACATCGTCGACCGGCAAATCGGCGGGGGCGCCGAGAGCGTCCGGGGGGAGGATCCGCGACGCCTCCCGGGGCCATGTGGTCCTGGCCCGGAACCGTGCCAGCTCCTGCCAGGAGGCATCGGTGGGGCCGAGGAGGAGGACCATCGCCTCAGGCTCCCTGCTTCCGTTGGCCGGCCGCGGGCGCCTTTCCCTGGTTCTTCTGTTCCACTTCCTGCTGCCCCTCCTCCTTCGGCCCGCTCCCCTCCCAGCGCTTGTGCCTCTGGGGGTCGAAATCGGCCTCGTTGATGAGGATGAAGCCCTCACCTTTGGGGTTCTTGATCCTGGTGGTCGGCAACGCTGCCATTTCCTTTGCCTCTTTGTTCGGGTTGAGGTGCATTGTGTGCCCTTGGGAGAACGGCCCGGCAGGCCTTCCTCCAGCCGCTCGGTTTGCAGGGACCTCATTCCTGAGAGGGCCTGGGGAGGGGTGCCCTCCCCAGGCCAGTACTCAGACCAGGCTCACCCGCGCAGGCGGGCGGCCAGGTTGGGATCGAGGGTCTTCCAGCCGTAAAGCACGTCCAGGGCCACCACCACCTTGGACGAGTCGCCGAGGTAGAACATCCGGCTGCGGATGGACAACCCGGTATTGGGATCCGTCACCGTAGCCACCTGCGCCCCCAACTGCGCCGGGATGGTGTCCGGCAAGGGGGCCGAGGCAAAGGCGAAGGCGTTGCGGTGGAAGGCCAACATCGCCACGTGGTTGTCCAGATTGACGGTCACCACCGCGTTGTCGTCGTAGGCCTGGACCAACGCCGGGGTGATGCTGACGGTGATCGCATTGCCCCCGGCGGTGGCATTGGCGGTCACGGCATAGCGCTGGCTGTTGCCGGCGAGGACGAAGGTATCCCCCTTCTGCAGGGTGCCAGTCAGCGTGGTGTCATCCAGCGTCACACTGGTGGCACCCTTGGCATGGGCTCCCACCAGGGCCGGAGTGGGGTCGCTGAGGGTGCCCTTGGTGTGGGTACGGACATTCTGGTTGGCGAACACCTCCAGCCCCATGGTCACCCCCAGGGAGCCCCGCCG
>VGJS01000148.1 GCA_016867395.1 Candidatus Handelsmanbacteria bacterium | reverse complement strand
GCCCTGCTCGAGCGGCGCCACCAACTCTACCAGCAGGCACGGGCACGACGACCCCAGCGCTGGTCGCGACAGACCCGAAACTGGAGCCCGGTCCGAACCGTCTCCCTAAACCCGGACCGAAAGGCCGCCCCGGTAGCAGCAGGATGATCACTCCGGGCGACAACTATCTTGACACACACCGTCTCCAATGACAACCCCTATTCCGAGGCGCATTTCAAAACCCTCAAGTATCGACCCGATTACCCCGACCGCTTCGGCTCGTTGGTCGAGGTCCGCGGCTGGGCCCAGGCGTTCTTCCACTGGTATAACCAGCAGCACTATCATTCGGGACTGGGACTACGGACCCCAGCCACCGTCCACTGCGGGCAGGTAAAGGAAACCCAGGCGCAGCGGCAGCAGGTGTTGCAGGCCGCTTATCAGGCCCATCCCGAACGCTTTGTCCGTGGGCGGCCCCGCGTCCAGAAGCTGCCTACTGCGGTCTGGATCAACAAACCCGACCACGATCGCTTCACCGCAACAGAGGCTACACTAAATGCAACACCCGAGTTGTCTCAAAGTCCTTGACAAATACCGCCAACCTCAGGTCAAAGCCTTCTATGAAAAGTTAATACGGGCAGGAAAGAAGCAGATCCAAGCCAGTGTCGCCGTGATGCGAAAGCTACCACGATGCCTATGGGGGATGCTCAAACACCAACAGGATTTCGATGGCAGCAAATTTTACCAGCTAACCTGAAAGGCCTTTACAGCGAAGGGAGTGTCTCACACCCTGATTGGGCCAAAGTCTGGGGGCCGGTCAAGGGCGAGGGCAGTCGCGGTGGTCGTCCAGAACAGGTGGTCCACGGACCAGGCTCCGATGGTCTGGCCGATCGACTGCACGAATGCCTCGGCATCAGTCGTGGCCAGGGGCGCCGCCAACTGGGCATGGCATTAGCGCGATTGGCCGGCAATCGCCTTCACTTCTGAAGCAGCCACCACGACGCGGTGGCCCAGCCGGCCCATGGACCGGACGATCGCCAGGGCGCTGAGCGTACCGCCGTCGAGAACGAGGACCGTGGCCACTAGCGATTGTGCCCCGCAGCGTCCGCTGACCGACCGAAATGGCTGCGAGCACCTAAAGCCTCCATCGCTCCCGCCACATCTCCCAGAACACCAGCGCCCAGAGCACTGCCTCCCGATCCCGCCGGCCGCTGAGGTGCTCCTGGACCAGACCACTGACAACGCCGGCGTCGAAGATGCCTTCCCGGATGAGCCGTTCGCGGCCGAGGTACTCGTCGAGCAGCCAGCGCAGTTCGCCCCGAAACCATCGGGCCAGAGGCACGCTGAACCCCTGCTTGGGCCGCTCGAACAGCGCCGGCGGCACGTACCGGCCGAGCAGCGCACGCAACACCCGCTTCCGGTCCTGCCGCCGGGGACCCATCTTCGCGCGCTCAGACAGGCCCAGCGCGTATTCCGCCACCCGGACGTCTAGCAGAGGGATCCTCGCCTCGAGCGACACGGCCATGCTGGCGCGATCCACCTTGACGAGGTTGTCGTCCACCAGGTACGTCTTGGCGTCGGTCAGGAGCGCGGCCTGGATATACCCGCGGGCAGCCGCATCCTGGTAGGTTTTAGCGAAGATGGAGGCGGTCAGCAGTTCTTCCTGGGATGCCAAAAGCACGCGCTCGGCATCCGGCCTCTTGGTCACGGTCCGCTCGTTGAGGTACAGGAACACCTCCCACAACTCCTGCTGCAAGAGCAAGGCGGCGTGGCGCCCGGCTTTGCCCGCGCCTAAGGCCCCCAGCAAGTTGGCAACGGCCGTCCGCAACCCCCGTGGTATGCGCAGGAGATGCGACGCATGCGCCAGATGTGGGTAAGTGGTGTACCCGCCGAAAAGTTCATCGCCACCATCACCCGAGAGCACTACCTTGACTTGTTCCCGAGCGAAGCGGGACACCAGATAGGTGGGGACGGCGGAGGAATCGGCAAAGGGCTCGTCATAGATCCCCGGCAACTGAGTGAGCACCGCCAGTGCCTCTTCCGGGGTCACATAGTATTCGTGGTGCTGACAACCCAGGTGCCGGGCCACCGCGCGGGCATGAGGCGCCTCGTTGTGATGGTCGTCCCCGAAGCCGATGGCAAAGGTCTTGAGATTCGCTTTCTGCTCCACGGCCATGCTCACAACCAGCGAAGAGTCCACACCGCCGCTGAGAAAAGCGCCTACCGGCACGTCGGCGATCAGGCGAAGCTTGACCGCATCTCGGAGAATGGGCACTAGCCCATCGACTGCCCCATTGAGACTGTCGCAACCTCTCAGGTCAGTACTGACTGCCGGCAACGGATCCCAGTACGGCTCGATAGTGTAGGACTGGCTACCGAGGTCCAGCAACAGGGAATGCGCGGGAGGCAGCTTGCCGGTATGGGCAAAGATGGTTCTCGGATAGGGGATGTAGCCGAAAATGAGATAGGGGAACAAGAGTTGGTGCTCTATCGCCGGGGAAAAGAAAGAATGGGCGGCGATGGCCTTCAATTCGGAGGCAAAGAGGAAGCAGCCTCGGTGATGGTAGTAGAAGAGTGGTTTTTCGCCGAATCGGTCCCGGCTCAACAACAGGTGCTGGCGCTGGCGATCGTATATGGCCAGCGCGAACATGCCGTTGAGCTTGGCGATCGCCTTGGTGCCCCATTCCTCATAGGCGTGGACAATGACCTCGGTGTCGGACTGCGAGCGGAAAACGTGCCCAGTCTCTTCGAGGGTTTGCCTGAGTTCCTGAAAATTGTAGATCTCGCCGTTGAAGACCAACACCACCGACCCGTCTTCGTTGACCATCGGTTGATGGCCAGCCGCCGACAGGTCGATGATGGAAAGCCGGCGGTGAACCAGGCCCAGCCGGCCCTCGGCGCCGATCCAGATGCCCGCGTCGTCGGGTCCGCGATGGGCGAGGGTGTCCCGGACGCGGACCAGTTCGGCCTCGTCGATCTTGCCCTCCGCCAGATGCACACCAGCAATACCGCACATGGGGCGGACCTACTGGCGGGCGATGGTGATGACTGCGGCAGGGTCCAACGCGGGGAGAAAGAGGGCGATTCTCCCCGGAGCCCTGGCCGCCGCCTCGCGGAGGAGGGGCTCGATGCGCGCGGGATCCCCAATGGCCTCTTCGGGCAGATTGGCCTTGAGCACTCCTGTCGAGGCGAAGTAATTCTGGAAGGCCAGGGCCTCGCTCGCGCTCCTGGAGCCCGCTCCCTTGACGGCGATGAAGGCGTGAGACCACCAGTTCTTGGGAAAAGAGCGCACCCCCAGATCCTGCATGGCGTAGTGAGCCGAGCCTGCCAGGGAGGCGGACGCCTCGTCACTGACTGTGGCGGCCACGATCTTGCCGTCGGGTAGATTTTGGAGGAACCCCGCCAATCTGTTGCTCTCACTCAGGTACATCCAGGTGTCGAAGTTGCCGGTGAACTCCACGGCGCCTGTCTGCGGGTCTATCACCACGACATTGTATCCTCTTTTGTGGGGTGAGACGTCTTTTCCGTTAACCCAGAGGTGTTCCTGAAGGTAAGTGTTGCCCCCGCCACTGATAGCGATGATGTCCACTGGAGTGAGGGTTCGGGTGGTGCCGATCTGCATTCCCGGATGCAGGATCTCCCAGCCGCGGCGCTGCAACAATCGGACGAGGCGGTAATGCGAAAGCTGGCTGAGGTAGGGAAAAGCCTCCGGAGGGAGCAACTGGTCCAGGCGCACCGACACCAAATCTCGGCCTGGGGGCAGAAGCATCGCCAACCTGGAGTTCAGGTCCGCCAGCACCCCAGCCTGATACAGCGCCCTATCGGCCCCCTCCCAGTCCTCCATGCGCACCAGGGCTACCGCTAAGGCCAGGAAATCCTCAGTGGTTGCCGACGACTGCTCCGTACCTTCTCTGTAGGCCGCTGACGCTTCGGGGTACAGGCCCTGTTCGAGCAGGCTGTTGCCGATCCTGGCGTAGATCGCGGGGAAAGCGGGTTCCAGTCGGAGCACCTCGCGGTAGGCGTTGTGTGCCACCTCGCCGTAGTGATGTTCGTTCGCCACATCGCCGACCAAGGCAAAGGCGGAGGCATTGCCCGGCTCCTTGGCGGCCGAATCGACCAATTCCTGGAGCGCGCTCCCCACGGAGAGGAACTCGAACCGAAGATCCGGGTCGGCCGAAGTAAACACGGACACCTCCCGCCGAACCTGTTCATACTGGCCGTCGCGGAAACTCCGCAAGATCTCGCTGTACCGATAATAGGCCGAACCGATGCGCCAGAGGCCCACCGCGCTGACGATTCCAAAGGCGATGGCGGCACTGGCGAGCAGTCTGATCCCCCATACCTTTCCCGTGTCCTCCCTGAGGAGCCGGACAACCGCGAAACAGAGAAGCGCCATAACCACCAGGCGCAGCGGCCCCAGCCACCTAGTGAAAGAGTCCTGGCCGAGGGCGGGGTTGGCGACCAACTGCGTGCCCAGGCTCAGGAGTGCCAGCGCAGCGCCACCGCCGAGAACACCCTTCTCCACTCGGGACAACCGGCGGGGTGCTGGGCCGGCGAACAGACTGCCCACGAAGGCTCCGACGATGAGGACGCTGCTCAGCAGGAAGGGCATTCGTGTTTCGGGAGTTGCGGGGGAGCCGACAAACGCGAAGAGCAATGAGAGGGCTACAAGCGCGGTCACGCCGACACTGGTCTGCTGGGCCGGGAGGGAAGCCAACACCCGCTGACGCTTCAGCAACAGCCAGATAAACCCGATAGTGATGAGGAGGAAGCGGACGATCTCCCAGAAGGAATGAGTGACGCAGTCCCAGGCTGGGGCGAAGGCAAGCACCGCTAACAGACAGTACGGGAGACCACTCATCGGCGGCTGATCTTGATTTGCCGCGGCACTGCATCTAGTTGGTGGCCCCGGATTCGAGAAAGATGCCTAAGGCCGGGAAGCGAAAACAACCAATCCCGGAGTAGACCCAGGCGAAAAAGGCGGGCGGGCCATTTGAGCAAATGCACCATTAGTTCACTCAGGGTAAGATATCCTGCAAGGAGTCGTATACACCGCAACGCCAGAGCTAGATTCCACGGGCGGCAACTGTTGAGCACCCGCAGATAACGGACGGCGAGATAGCGACTGACCTGTGGGTCGGTCGCCGCGGTAGAAAATACCGCACAAAACCGCCGGAGGAGCGTTTGGATGGTGCGGTACAGTCTGGCCGGATCTCCGGAACGATCCAGGCCGGACCACCGGGGCAGGGATTCCAGCGAAGTAAGCCATTCCGGAGAACTTCCGCCATCACCAAGTACTCGGCTGGGAACCACCCGGGTGATGTCCTGTGTTTCCCTCCTCACCCTGGGGTTAAGTCCGAACTGCCCCGAATGCTGTCGCACGCTGACCAATTTCTCAGCCAGATTATGTAACTGGTAAGCAGGTGGAACACGTGTCCACAGTTCCCAATCCTGCCCAAAATCGACTGTCTCCGGGTATTCTCTGAGCCCTCCCCAGATCCCCTCGGTCCTAAACATCGCCGTGCCATTGCCAATCGGGCATTCAAAGAACATCATCCAGCGCAGCGCGGTATCACCAGTGGGTCGGACGACCGGTCAAGTCCCATTGTTAGTTGAAATAGCTCAGGCATGATGCGCAGCTTTCATTGGTGCCGACAAGTTCAGTTCTCTTTGCAGCGCGTGTCTCAGCAAGGGTAGGTAGGC
>VGJS01000147.1 GCA_016867395.1 Candidatus Handelsmanbacteria bacterium | reverse complement strand
TCGGCCTGCGAAGCCAGCATCAGGAGCGGGGTCAGGGCCGAGGCCAGGGAGGCCACCGCCACCCCGCTTAACAGCACCACCGTCACCGGCAGCCGTCCCTCCCGCAGCGAGATCCCCGCCACCAGGAGGGCGGCCAGCAGGGCCCCGGCAAAGGCGAAGACCGAGACCGAGCTGATCCCCCACACCCAAAAGTCCAGGGACAGGGACAGGGCCGCCGTGGCCCCCAGCGCCGCCCCCGAGGACACCCCGATGATGTAGGGATCGGCCATGGGGTTCTGGAAGAAGCCCTGCATCGCCGCCCCACTTAGGGCCAGCATACCCCCGACCAGGGCGGCCAATAGCACCCGGGGCAGGCGTATGTCGCGGACTATAGTCAATTCTGGACCCGTTCCCTTTTCGGCCCCGGCTAGAGCTTCCACCACCCGGGCCGGAGGGATGGCCACCGCCCCGGCTCCCAGGGATACCACCACCAGCCCTCCCAGAATCAGACCCAAGGCGGGCAAGACCACCCGCAGGGGGAGTCGTTTCACCCTCGATCCCCAGCGGGATGGAGGAGGGCGGCCAGCGCTTCGAGGGCGAGAAAGGCCCGGGGCCCCGGCCGGGTGAGCCAGTCCGACTCAAGCTGATAGATCCGGCCCTGCCGCACGGCCGGCAGCCGTTTCCAACCTTCCAGTCCCCGCAGCCGGGCCAGTTCCCCGGCAGCGGTCTGGCCTTCGCCCATCGCGGCGCACAGGAGTACCTCCGGGGCCCAGGAGAGGATGGTCTCCAGGTTGACCTGGGGCCAGGCCCCCGGCGCCTGGCGACCCAGGTTCACCCCCCCGGCCGCATTGATGATATCGTCGATCAGGGAGCCGGCCCCGGCGGTGTAGACCGGCTCGCCAAAATAGCCCCACATTACCCTTGGCTGCTCCGCCGAGGAATCGACCCGGGCCCGCACCCGGCCCAGGCAGGCGCGCCAATCGGCCTGCAGGCACCCGGCCTCCTCCCCGGCCCCGGCCAGTCTTCCTACCCGCCCGGCCGCCTCGATCAGCCCGGCCAGGGTCTGCACATCGAGAGAGAAGACCGGGATGCCGGCGGCCCGCAGGGCAGCGATGCCCTCCAGGTCATTGCCCCGCGCCGCCAGCACCAGGTCGGGGGCCGCCCCGACGATCTTTTCGAGGTTGAGGTTGGAGTACCCAGCCACCTTCTCCACCTGCTGCACCTGGGGCGGATAGTTGCAGTACTGGGTGATCCCCACTAGCCGCGGCCCCAGGCCCAGGGCGCAGAGGAGTTCGGTGTTGCTGGGGGCCAGGGAGACGATGCGGGCCGGGGGCCGGGGCAGTGCCACGCTGACCCCCAGGTCATCGACCACCGGCTGAGCCCAGCCCAGGCCGACCCAGCACCAAAAAAGCAGGAACCATCCTCTCATGCCCCACCTCTTGCCGCCACGTTAAAGCGGGTTCGCCGGGTAAGGGGAAAGACATGGGGCGCCCCACCGATCTCCTCCACCACCACCTCCACCCGGTAGACGGCGCTCAGCAAGTCGGCGTTGAGTACCTCGCCGGGCGGACCCCATGACCGCAGGCGGCCCTGTTCCATCAGGGCAATGGTGCGGCAGTACTGGGCCGCCAGGTTGAGTTCGTGGGTGACGCAGAGAATGGCCAGGCCCTGCTCCTCGTTGAGCTGGTGGAGCAGGTCGAAAACCTCGATCTGGTGGTTGATATCCAGGTGGTTGGTCGGCTCATCAAGCAGCAGGAGGCGGGGGCGCTGGGCCAGGGCCCGGGCAATGGCCACCCGTTGCCTTTCCCCCCCCGACAGGGCTTGGGCCTCGCGGTGGGCCAGGGCTAGGATGCCGGTCTGGTCCATGGCGCGGTGGAGCTGGTACTCGTCCTCCCGGCCTGGCCGGCCGAAGCGGCCCAGGTGCGGATGCCGCCCCATGGCGACAATCTCCCGCACCGTGAAGCCGGGGGCGAAGAGGCTCTCCTGGGCGACCACCCCCAGCAACTGGGCCCGCTCCCGGTGAGAGCGGCGCCGCAGCTCGCCCCCGTCGAGGTGAACCCGGCCACCCCGCAGCTCCAGCGCCCCGGCCGCGGCGCGCAGCAGGGTACTCTTGCCGCAGCCGTTAGGGCCGATGAGGCCGAGAAAATCCCCCTCGCCCAGCCTGAGGTCCACCTCGCTAACCACCGACTCCTGGTCGCCATACCCGGCGGTCACACCCGCCAATTCCAGCAGTTTCATCACAAAAAAAAACCGATCTCAGGGGAGATCGGCGCGGTACACCAGACCCGGATCATGGCCTCTCCCACGAAGGCGCTGCATCCCTGAAGGTCCAGGCAGGTCTCCTGACTTCCGGCGCCTGGGGCGCAGGCCTTCCCAATCCCGCAGGATCAGTGGCGTGCGCCAGGGCGAAGCGTGCCGGTTACAGTGGCGGGGCCGCGGCGGCTTTTAACCGCCTTCCCTATTCTCCGGAAACCCTCGGTTTCCGGCACCTGGGCAAGTTGATCCTAAAGATAGAACCCCGAGGCGGCCCGGTCAAACCCGGCGGCGGCGGAACCGTGCCGCCAGCACGAGGATCAGGCCCGCCGCCACGGCGATGGCCGCCAGGCGCAGACCCCCAGGGTTAGCCAGGGCCCAGCCCTCGCTGCCGGCGATGCGCGCCTCGAGTTTCTGATAGATGGGATGGGGGGCCTGTTGCCTGGCTTCCTCGATGGCCTTGCGCGCCTGCCCGACCCATTTCTGGGCCAGATAGCAGTTGATCAGGTTGACGTGGGCCTCGGGCAGGCCGGGGTTGAGGCGAACGGCGGCCCGCAGCCACTTCTCCGCCTCCTGGAGCCGGGCTTCCTTAAGATAGCACCCGCCGTACGCGGTAGAGGCCATGGCCTCATCGGCCGCCGACACGCCGCGGGCGGCGCTGATAGCCATGCCCAGGTACTTGCGGGCATTGGCGTAATCGCCGCGCTCATAGTAGATAAACCCGGCGCTGTACAGGGGCTTGAAGTAGTCGGAGTCCTGCTGGACGGCCTGCAGGTACCGCTCGAGGGCCCGCTGAGGGTCGGCCTGGCGCCCGGCCTTGCCGAACTGGAGATCCAGCCCTTCGGCAAAGAGTTCCTGGGCCCGCAGCGCCTGGGCGGCACCGGGGGCCGGCCTCAGGGCCAGCAGGCAGACCAGGAATCCCAGGGGCAGCAGCATGGGCAGGGGCTCCTACGAGCGGGTCATCTTTTTGCTGAAGACGAGGATAAAAAGGGCCATGGAAAAGGCGCCGATAAAGCCCTCGCTCACAGCTACGGCCCGGGCGTAGCCCTGCGGCAGCACGTCTCCGTATCCAATGGTGCAGAAAGTGACGACGCTGAAATAGAGGCAGGTCAGATACCGGTTAACGTTTTCGGCGATGCCCGCCTGAGGGTTGGCTATGAGGAAGCCGTCCGAGGTCTGGACCCCTAGCAAAAAATAGAAAAACGCCGCCCCAAAGACGACGAGGCTGGAGAAGAGAATCACCCGGGGCGGGCTCTCCCCGTACCCGGACGCCAGGTCCACCAATTTAGACCAGGCCCGCGCCATTGACCAGCGGGGAAGGAGCTTGCGGCGCATGACCATCTCGCGGTAAAAGAAGCGGCCGGCGTCCTGGAAATAGCCGGAGGCGTCGTAGGTACGGCGCAGGTTGCGGTACACCTCCTCGGCCTCTTTGTAAAGACGCTCCCCCTCCTCGGTTGTGCCTGCGGCGATAGCGGCATCGGCCCTGGTTTCCTGCAGGACGACCGCCCCCCATTTGCCTTCTTCGAGTTTGGCCCCTTCGAGCATAGCCCCCAGGAGTTCGGCGTTTTCGAGCCTGGCGTGGTTGAGGTTGGCCCGCGACAGGTCCGCCTTGAGCAGTCGGGCCCCGCGCAGGTCGAGGTTAAAGAGGCTGGCCCCCTGGAGGTTGGCCCGCGACAGGTCCGCACCCCGCAGGTCGAAACCGTCCTGGCTGCTGAGCCTCGCCCCTTCGAGCCGGGCCTGGCGCAGCACGAACCCCTCCATCGAGCGGCCGCTGCGGGCCCAGGATTCGAGCTGCTGGCGGATCTCGGGGCCATCCTTGGGGGCCTTGGGGTCGTGCCAGAAGCACAGGCCGCCCTCGCTCGGGGCCTCCCCCGTGCAGGCCGAGCCGTCGGCGAACACATACGCGCAGGTGGCGGGTGCGGAACCTTCGGCGGAGGCAGTCAATGGCCAGCCTTTAGCATGAGGAGAAGAAAGATCCCCGCCAGGACCACCCCCCCGGCGGCGAACCAACCGATCCGGGCAGGGGTCCAGTTGGGGACCGGCGACACCAGCTCGGCTTCGGCGTAGCGGGCTTGCTCATCGGCGGGGCGGGGCCGCGCCTCCCTGGCGAGGGGAACGGCCTTCTGGTGGATGAAAGGGGCGATGGCCGCATAGATGCGGCGCACATCATTCCAACTGCGGGCTTCGTGGTAATCGGCCAGGTGCGACAGGGGCAACAGTTGCACCTGGCTCAGCCCGGGGTTGATGGGGTACTCGATCTCGGCGCGGACCCGACCCTGCTCATAGCCCAGCAGGCGGACATAGTAAGAGGGCTCGAAGCGATCGTAGTCGAGCAGGCAGCAGCGGTACCGGCATTCACCCAGGGCGTGCAGGCCCTCCTCGACCTGTTCGAGCAGCTTGAGGTCCCTGGCGCGACGCGCCTGCACCAGTCGCTCGCGGAGCCATTTGATGCTGGATGAAGGAGTGCTCTCCATGGCCCTCATGCCCCAGGGCGGGCGCCGGCCCCGGACCAGCCCCTGCCCTTCAAAAGCGGAAGTTCACCCCCAGGCTCAGTTCCTCGTAGCGGACGGTGCGCTCCTTCTCAACCGGCAGCAAGTCGAAGCCCGTCTGGTCCTGGATCTGGCCGGCGAGCTCTTCCCTGGCCTTCTGGGCCACAATGCCCTTGACCGAGAACACCGCGTACTGGCGCAGATCGACGCGGATGTCCAGCCGGTCGTTGAGGGCCTTGCGGGCGCCCAGGCCATAACTGAACTCGGTGTTGTGCTGGAGCTTGGACATGGCCTTCAGGGCGCTGTTGGCCAAATCCACCTTCGCCTGTTGTTCTGGGGTCAGCGGGAGCTTGATGCCGTTGACGTCGGTGGGGATCTGGGTCTGGGGCGCGTCGGTGGAGGTGATGATGATGCGGCCAAAGCCGACGTTGACAAAGGGGGCGATGGGCTTGAGGGGGATGTTCACCATCAACCGCCCTTCGTAGAACAGGGCAGTGGCGGTCTCTTCCCCGCCGACGGTGTTCCTGACACTGCGGGTGGGGCGAGCCACCAGCAGGGAGGTCTCCCCGCCGATGATCCGGCTCGACTTGCCCCACCGCACCCCCATGCCCATGCTCCGGTCGAGGTTGGCGCTCTCGTCGAAACCGACGTTGCTGAGGTACGCCGACAAATCGGCGCGGGCGGGGAAGGCCGTACCAAGGGCGAGCAGGCCGGCTACCGCCATACAGTACCACTTACTTCTAAGCATCGCTACACTCCAGCTGAGAGAAAGGGATAGGGTCAAGGGAACATCTAAATGGTAAAAAAGGCTTTTGCCGCTGGCAAGCCTAACTGTGGTCGAGGGCAGGCACGTACAGCGGCAGGGGCAGGATCAGCCCGTAGGATGCCGGCCCCGGCGGTCCTCCCCGGCGCTCGGCCAAGGGGCGGAGGCTGAAGTGAGCAACCGGGCTGATAGGTGACAGAATTAACCGGGATGATGGGTGACACTGTTGGGTTGGAAAATCGACATCATTCTCGTAGGATCATGTCTCGTTCGTCGACCTTGGCGAGAAGGACGTTGGCG
>VGJS01000146.1 GCA_016867395.1 Candidatus Handelsmanbacteria bacterium | reverse complement strand
CGCCGCGCTGCGCCGTCGCAGCGACGAGATCTTCGCAGACCCGGCCCCGCCCGGCACCAAGTACATCCAAACCGAGTTCATCCTGAGCACCACCATTGAGCTGAACCCGATGTTTGGCCAAATCCTCATCCGCCTGCCCATCCTCGACCTGGCTGAGTCTAACCTCGGACCAAACTGCAAGTTCTGCGGGCAGTACGTGCTCCGCAACCGCCCCGGCATCACCATCAGCCTCTGGCACGTGGACGACGTGGTCGAATTCCCCCTGCCCAAAACCATATAGCCACGACCCGCGCGTGCACATGCCGGTGCAGTGGTTTACAGTGCAGATGGCCCTCAGCGACAGCAAGGCGGACGGCCCCACTCAGTTCGTACCGGGCAGCCAGCGCGCCGGCCGCCCTCCCAACGATCCCGACCGCATTAGCTTTGCCGGCCAGGGGCTGGTGTCGGTGTTGTGCAAGGCCGGCGACATCTACATGCAGAACAAGCAGTGCTGGCACGGTGGCGGCCGTGCGCTGTGCGGACCTGCTGCTACTCAGGGTGCTAGGCCCCACCCTGGATTAAGAGCGCCTAACCGAATGAGATTTGTCAGCCCAAGAGCGAGCGAGAGGCGCAGCGGCAAAGCGCCCGAAACAGGCGTATTGATCCACAAATATTTTGAATGAGGGCAACGCCGTCCACCACGCCTGGCAGCCGCGCGACGCTTAAAGGGCATCTTGTTAGGCGCTCAAAAGGCGGGCGGGAGGATTTGGGGATTCAGGGATCTACGGTTGGGATAAACGCACAGGCCGTGCCGAGGGCGCCACTTGGAACACCCGATGTACGGGCAGAGGCGGAGCGGCAGGGGCGGGTAGCCACCCCCCATAGGCGAGGTAGTCGATCCTGGCCCCGGGCCTGCTGGCCGCGCTGCCGGTCTGCCCTTGAGACGACCGGGGTACCGTCGGGTTGCTGGCAGCCGGTTGGGCCTTGGGCGCCTGCCCTTGCTTCTTGTTGGCGCCGAAGAAATCGAACAGGGTTTTGTTCGCTAAAGAATTGGGCCCGAAGCTGGGGAAGATCGAGTCCATCGCGCGGCACCTTTCGGAATCGCTTCCCCGAAGGCGCCTCTCCTGTCAAGGGCAAACTTCAATAACTAACCCACAATCATCCCGGATTTCAAGGCCGCCCTCGGGCACCTGCCAAAAGAAAAAGCGGCCGCCAGGAACTCTCCCCGGAAGCCGGTTTGCGTTTGACAGGGGTAGAATGGTGAGCCCGGCGGGGATCGAACCCGCGACCCACGGATTAAAAGCCCGTCCAGGACCACTGCCGTAAGCTACTGGACTAATATTATTTCCAGCCGCAGGCCACAGCAAAACAACAGCTTGCGGCATTTCACTCTACAGCACCACCTTCCGTCCAATTTCTACTGATAGCGCCCACTTGGGACATATTTGGGACATGGCGCCGGCCCCACCCCTTGCGAGGGTAACACAACTCGGATATCGTGGTAGCCTCAGGAGGGAGGTCCAGCCAATGCCCAGAATAGCGCAAGGGGAGACGGTGGGGCGGGTCGCGTTGCGGAAGCGCGGCAAATGGTGGCAGGCCCGATATAGCACCCCGACCGGCCGCGTCGAAGAGCACATGCACGTCACCAGCATCGAGGTGGCTCGACGAAAGGCCGGCGAGATCAACGCCCTCCTTGAGCGCGGTGAGCACGCCGCGCTGGAAAGCCTGCGGGCCGGCCAGCAGGTTACTTTCCGGGTGCTGGTCGAGGAATGGAAGTCCACCTACACCGGCTGGGGGCCGCGTACCAAGGCCGGCGCCGAAGGGCTGATCAACATTCTCGTCAGCACCTGGGGTGACATGCCCCTAGCCCATGTGAACACCAAGCTGATCAACGGCTACCTGGCACACCGGCAGGCCAAGGGCCTTGCTCCGGCCACCTGCAACCGGTACCTCTCGTTTCTCCGCCGGCTCTTCCACTGCGCTGTGTCCTGGAACTACCTGGCCCGCTCCCCCGCCGCCGAGGTGCGCTTCCTCAAGGTCCAAGGAAAGGTGCCAGATGCCCTGAAGGAGGAGCAGTTGGAGGGGCTGCTGGCCCACCTGGTGGATCGCCACCGGCCGATGGTCATCGTGGCCGTCGATACCGGCCTGCGTCGGTCTGAGATCCTGGAGTTGACCTGGGCTGATGTCGACTGGGGGGAGCGCCAGGTCCTCGTTCGAAAGTCGAAGAACGCCGACTGGCGAGTGGTTCCGCTTACCGACCGTGCGTTTGGTGTTCTACAAGCGCTGCGGCAGAAGTCGACAAAGGCTAAGACCCAGCGCCTCGAAAATCGGATCTTTCACACGAAGGACATCGGCAAAAGTTTGGACGAGGCCGCGGCGAGGGCCGGCATGGGGCACGTACACTTCCACCAGCTTCGCCACACCTTCGCCACCCGGCTGCGCGACCGCGGGGTACCGCTGGACCGGATCAAGGAACTGCTGGGACACAAAAGCATGGTAATGGTGTTGCGATATGCCAAAGCCCGGCCCGAGCAGCTGCGCAGCGCTATTGCTACACTGAACGGGTAGAGTCGGATCGGTCTCTGTCGTGGCCTTTCTCTGTTTACCCAATGCCCGGCATTATTTGAGTGCGCTGCTCAACGCCCGAGGGGCCAAGTGTTGATGTCGGCCGAGTCCGCAGTCGCCTTCCAGCTTTGGGAGGTGACCAGGGAGTCGATATAGAGGGCGTTGTTGTAGAACCCCGAGGCTTGCAGCGAGGGGGAGGGAAGGTAACTGGAGCAGGCCGCCTCCCCCTTGTCCATGCCCCACTCGACCACCCCGGCCAAGATGGAGGTATCGCAAAGGACGTTGGAGATGACCTTGTTTCTGGCGTCGATGTGGGCCACTCGCCGACTGCCCACTACAACCCGGCGCACCCCCAGGCGCATCCCCGCGGCGTTCCGCTCGTAGAAGTAAACCGTCTTGATTACTCCCAAAGGGTTCCGATTCCAGAGGTCGTTATAGTCGGCCGGGGACTTATCGGGGACGGGGACGCCAACCCCAACGAACTGCTCCTCCTCGAAGACGTAGGAATGGATTATATCGCGGTCCTGGGACTGCCAGATGCTTTCGTAAACGAAGACCTCTTCCCGCTTGGTCGCCCAGGCCAGGGACGCGAAAAGCGCGACAAGGAACAGAGCCGATGCCGTTTTCATGCTGTGCCTCTCCTCTCGTCAATTGACCGCGACCCACTCGACCAGGGCATAACCTGCTGAACCGTTGTAAGGACCAAACCCGCCATCACCCCCACCACCGCCGCCAGCGCCATAGCCGCTGGCTGCGTATCCAGGGTACTGATACCCGCCCCCCTTCCCCCCTGAGCCTAAAGGAGAAGCGCCGCCGCCTCCTCCAGCTCCTGCGCCAGCGTAATTGGTCCCACAAGGTCCCCCAGAGTAGGCCCCCCAGGACGCGCCTGAGGTGCAGTTGTTGTTGGGGGGACTGTGGTCGCCTTTACTCCCGCCGCCGCCACCAGACCCTTTAACATAGAGACCCGATCCATTGCCCGTTTCGGCCCACCAGGTGCCGCCCCTTTCTGCAGCCGTTGCTTGCATCCCACTACCCATCTCGTTATTGCCGCCTCGCCCTCCACTGCCATTTCCTGCTGAAGATGCGTACCCGCCTGAGCCGCCATAGCTGTAATACTGTCCAGGTGTCTGCCCACCACCGCCGCCGCCGACAGAGATCGTAGCGGAGGAGGCCGAGAAGGAGGTGGTCCCGCCGCCGGACCCTCCGCCCGCCCCCCCAGCGCCAATGGTGACGGTAACGTTGCCGGAGACGGCCACTTTGATCCGAGAACAAAACCCGCCGCCTCCCCCTCCGTTGCCGCCCAGCATCCAGGGGTTGTATATGTGGCCCCCGGCACCGCCCCCGCCCAGGAGGGTAACGTAAACGGAATCGACCCCGGTGGGCCGCGTCCATGTTCCGCTTGAGGTGAAAACTTGCCGGCCGAAGGTGGGCGTTTGGGAGAATGTCCCGGTAACGCCGAAGATCACCGTCCCGCTTTTGATGTTCGTGTTTACAAAATCGGCGTCAACGGTGGCGAGGTTGCCCGCAGAGCTTGAGGAGATGGTGCCAGTGGTCGAGGTCAACCCGCTTCCGGTGCGGAAGGTCTTGGCAGAAAGGACATCAGCAGCAGCAGCAGTCGGCGCGGTGAACGCCACCGCGTCGTTGTCGTCGAGCGCCGAGGACAGTCCGTCGCCATCGCGGTCGTACGTGATCGGCCCCCAAGAGGTCCCGTTGCAAACGTTCATCTTGCCGCTCGCCACTGAATACATAAGCTGCCCGGCTTGCGTCGCCCCGCAGGGCGTAGAGGCAGAGGAGTCTGGCAGCTCGAAAAGAGAGGCGCGGTAACGGGTGACCGCGGCCGAGTCGAGGTCAGCGTCAGCGTTCTGCTTGGTGCTCAGATCTACCGGCGCTGAGATGACCTTCTTTTGAGACGAGGACCACTGGAGGTATTGCCCATTGGTCCATGTGCTTGACCCGTTGGCCGAGGTCCCGCCAGAATAGGTCGGGATGACCGAACCCCCCGAGGCCCAGGTGCCCTGGTTTAGGAACGCCTCTCCCGAGACAACCTTGATGCCGGTATTGGCCCCCGACATTGTCTTGGGCGACCAGTAGCCGGTGGCGCTCACCGCGACCGGCGCGAGGCAGGCCAGGACCCAAAGCAGAGTCACAAGTTTTCGCTTCATCTTCACCCCTCCTTTCAAGAGAAGGCCCCAACCGTAACCATCACCCCGTCGGTGATGTTTGCCGGCGTCACCGCGGCGATTGAGGTCCCGGTTTTGGTCCGCCAGAGGATATTGCCCGTGTCGGTATTATCCAGCCACATAGAACCATAACAGGAGGCCGAGGCCCGGAAAATTATGGGGTTCTGCCAGGACCCCTTGAGCCCCTCGGCCTCGTCGGGGTCTGTCAGGACCGAGACAGCCTCGAAGAGGTAGTCGGCGTTGTTGCGCGAGACATTCAGGCGCGGGACCGTTGTTGCCTCGCCAGTTGCCCACCGCGTATCTGGCCCGTCGTATTCGTAAGGATTAGCCATTGCCCCCTCACCCGGCGTAGGAAATGTCTGATTGGGTATCCAGGGGGTTAACCAGCCCATTGGGATAGGCCGCCCACCCGGATTGTATCCGCTGCAGATCGGTGGCGTCGGCGTAGTCGGGATACCCGTCTTCCACCGCCCGGCCCACCGGGAAGTAACTCTTGGGCATCTGTTCCAGTGTGAGCTTGACCAGGGGATCGGTGGGCAGCATGGGCCGAAGGCCCGTCACCATCCACTTCGCCTGTAGCCGGCGCACCTTCTCGCCGCCGGCGAAGGACTGCGCTTGAGTAGAAAGCATTCCCCGGGTGACCGTCCACGTATTTGCCCCAAGATTGACGGCCTCAATCCGCATCGCCTCCGGGCGGTTGGTCGCGTCGGACCACAGATAAAAATAGTCCCCCTGCCGCCCATAACCGGCTTCGTCCAGGGTCAGGGTGGTCGTCGCGGCGTTATGGGCCCCGACGAGAGTGTTCAGGGTGGGGGGCCTTTGCGATTGCCGCAGGCGTTCATGCTCGAAGTAGACCACGTCCCCCAGCTGCACGTCGACTGCCGACCAGCCGACCGCGATCTGCACCCGGTCCCGGGGCTGGGAAAACCACTCCATTAGGTTGTCGAGGAGGAGCTCGGCGGTGTTGTCGTCGTAAAGCAGGGGCACCTTGAAGCCCCCGTCGTCGGTGAAGATCTCCTGGCGCGTTCCCAGAGCGTTCACTGTCTTGTAGGCCAGCTGGGAAACCAGGGCCCGACCGT
>VGJS01000145.1 GCA_016867395.1 Candidatus Handelsmanbacteria bacterium | reverse complement strand
CCAGCACCTCGAGGGCCAAAGTGTCCGCCCTATCGCCCCTGAAGCTGACCCAACTATTCACCTTGCTTTTTGCGCTGCCTTCCAAACGCACCTCCCGCGCTTCCGTCTTCCAAGAAGCGGCCAGCAACTCCTTGCTGGGGAGGGCGAGGCGAATCTGGTTGCCGGCTCTGATCGTAGCGATCCGAGAGTCTTCGACGATGGTGATCGGATACAGCGGGCTGTCGACATCCCCCTCAACGAAAACCTGGTCAGCGGCCGAGTAGAAAAGTGGCGCGCCCACATAGAGCGTAGCCGAGTCCTTGACCGGGTAGCCGCTGCCAGTGGGCCACATGACCAGGTTGCCCGCTGAAGAACTGCCGAACTCGCTCAGCCACAAGCCATCGATGATCAGGCTGTCCCCTGGCGAGAAGTTGCGGGTGACCTCGAGCCTGAGCTCCCCGTCGTTCTCAAGACTGGCCGTCGCCTCAACCTTGTCCCTGGCGCTGCCACTCAGCAAAGGAGTTGCGCTTCGTGTGCCGTCCCACTTGAGCGACAGCCCCTCCGGGATGATCAGGCGCAGATCCCACCCGGTGTTGATGGAGGCGGCCGTATCGTTCTCGACTATGGTGACTAAGGCTTTTCCTGTCTCAGAGTCCCCAACCGCGAAGACCTGGTCAGTTAGCGAGACGAGCCGGGGGTTGCCGATGCGCATCTGCTGTGGCGAAGCGCGGACCACCTCCTGGGCCGTCCCCTCGGAGCCCCCCGGATCCTCCCCTTGGCTAATGCGCATGAGAAGGGAGGTGTTCGGGGACGCGCCGTCGAACCCATCCAACCGCAAACCCCGAATTTCGACCTGGTCGCTCCGGGCAAGCGAATCGACTACCAGTAGGTTGAAGGTTTTACCCTCCCGCCTTAGGGAGGTCACTTTGGACGCCCCGTACGGAGTGCCCGCATTATCTCTGGTGGTGATGGACTCAGGGGCGTCTGCCCAGTACGCGTTGAAGGACGCAGGGATCTCCAGTCGAAGGGTATCTCCCGGCACCAGGGAAGCGGCAGTGGCATCCTCTCTAATGAGCAAAGGGTACATTGCGACAGGGTAGGCATCGGGGACGTTGCGGAGATCGACCGCACTTTTGGCGAGCCATATTGCAGTGTCCTGAAGCCCCTCTTTGGCGCTTTCGTCCCTCATGGACAAAGTCGGATTGCCGATCCGCTTCGAGTGCCCGTCCCGCGTATTGATGGTCAAACCGTCGTTCAGCGACAGCAGGAGATGGGTATCAGGGGAGGGTTGGCGGAAATTCCTCAGGGCCAATCCCTTGATCTCGACGCTGTCGCCTGGCGCTATCAGGCGTTCCAGAGTCAGCACCGCCTCGTCGTACTTGCCCTCGCCGTTTTGTTTGTACTGCACCTGCCTGTTGAGTTCTGAGCCGGCGGCCAGGTCGAGCGAAGTTCTGGTGGTGTCCCATTCCGCGGCGAGGGTATTGGGGATGTAGAGGTGAAGGCGCGTTCCCGGATCGATCGCGCTGGTATCCGGATCTTCGCGGAGTGCTAGCGGCAGCAGGTCAACTGACGCGGAATCTACCGAGAACGTCTGCACCCCCGACGAAGAAAAAGCGGTTTGGGCGACGCGGAGCCTATTGGCATCGACACGGTCAAAACGCCCCGATGACCTTTGCCTCAGCTCCTCGTCACTCTCCACGGCGCCCATCTGGCCTACGGCAAGAGTGGCATCGAATGAGAACCTGCCCTGGCCTGGTTCGCCGAAACCTCCCAAGTACATGCCCGAGATCTGTAGCGAATCGCCTGCGGCCCATTCTCTGCTCACAACATAGGCCAGGGTCTTCCGATCGGGGGTATAAAGAGGGCCCTGGACCTTCTGCCCACCAATGAGCTCCGGTGCCTCGACAGCTATCACCTCATCGGCGCCCTCTGCTCGTGGCCTGGTCAAGAACACCGAATCCCCGTCCTTGACCCATTTGAGCGAATCGGTTGGGGAAAGCCGGAAGTGGATCGTATCCCCTACCGCGAGTATGGGCACCACCGCATCTTCTTTCAGCACGAGCGGGGCGCTGATGCCCGGGGGGTCGTTGACCCTGAACACCTGGCTTTGCCCGGAGCCGAAGCGCAGGTTTCCCACCTTGATCCCCCCCGCACTCTTTCCATCTACCCCTCCATTGACCGACAAGTAGAGTAGGCTGTCCGCTGCCGCCGTTGTCTCGAACCTACCGGACCGCAAACCCTCCACCACCAGTAAGTCTTCAGCAGCAAAGTCGGCCATGACGGGAATGAGCAGTTCCCTGCCATTCGGGCTCAACTTATAAGGGCCGACCTTGGCTGCAGCGCTGCCCGCCACGGTCACGCCCTCTGCTTTCCAGACGAAACCATTCCCCAGGTCAGGGTTGAGACTGATCTTGATGCTGTCCTTTGTGGTGATGGCGCTCTCCACTCTGTCTTCCTCGACGACCACGGGGGCCATGAGCACCCCTTCCTCTCCCACGGCAAAGCGCTGCAACAAACCCGTGGCAATCCGCGGCCTACCTACGCGCTTGGTGCGAGTATCCGATCGGTTGATACTGCGGCCACCGTTGACCGAGAGTCCCAGCGGGGCCCGCCGCGAGGGTTGTTCGAAGCCCCGCAATTCGAGTCCCTCCAGGGAAAGACTATCTCCCGGCGCGAAATCGCTCTCTACTGCCAGGTACACTGTCTTGCCATTGTCCGCAAACTGAAGCAGCGCATTGGAAACGGTCAGGACCGAATCGGCAAAGTGCGCCGCAGCGCTCCCGGCGATACGCACCGGAGAGGCATTTTCGACCACCCAGTTCATGGCCAGGGAATCGGGAATGGCGATGCGGATTCCATTCTTGGCCGTAATGGCGCCCACACTCGGATGTTCGACGAGGTGGATGGGGGCACAGAGGACCGGTCCGTCGAGGTCATCGCGTACAGCCACGAAAGCCTGATCGTAAGCCGAACTCAGGCGCGGTTCGCCGATGCGCAGGGTCTGCGGGGTTTGCTCCTTCTGTTTGGCGAAATCTGCAACCACCGACAGGGAGATGGTTTGGGCAAGCGAGAGTTGAGTAAACCCACTGATCTTGGCCCGGATGATCAGAGAGTCGCCGGCGGCGAAATCCTGGGTCACCGGAACAGAGAGTACCTTGCCATTATTCCTGAATTCCAGATTGTCTCCCTGGACTTGGTCAGCAGCACTCCCAGCAAATGTCACTTCTGTCCAGCGCAGCTCTGGTGGGTTCTCGGGCAGACTGAGCAGCAAACCCTCTTCCGGGATGATAGAAGGCACAGAGGCAGCGTCTTTGATCACTACTTCGAGCAGGGTGTCCGGATCGTTCACCACAAAGGCCAGGTCTTCTTTGAGCTTGAGGCTGGGGCGTCCCCCTATCCATTTGGGTTGAGTATCGCGCTCATCTGCACCCCCATTTATCGACAGGATCAGGTTGTCCATTGCCGAGGGGGTACCGCCGACCAGGAACCGCAATCCTGTGAGGGCGTGTGTTTGGCCTCCAGTGTCAGGTCGAGCTACGCCGAAAACTAGGCGACGCCCCTCGATACTTGGTATCATCCGCTCTCCCCCCGCACGGGTCACCACCATGCCCGGATCCCACTGGGTATCGAAGTCGGGAGGGATTTCCAGCGCAAAGCCCGTATCTATGGCCCCCTCTACTTCGTCCTCGGAAATGGTGATTCGGTTTAGGGTATCGGAAATGCCGGCGATGAAACGCTGCCGGCGATCCGAGGATAGCCGCGGGTGGCCGATGCGTTTGGTCCGGCCATCGCGGGCATTGATGCTGAAACCGGCGGTGACCGAGAGCAGCAGCGGCGCTCTGCGCGATACCCTAGCAAAGTCGCGGAACTGCAAGCCGCTGATGGTGATCGCCTCGCCGGCGGCAAAATCGTCGGTTACCTCGAATTGCAGGATCTTGCCGTTGTTGAGGAGCGTCGGGCTGGCCAGCTTTCCGGCCGCCGTACCGCTATAGTTGTCGGCCCTCAGGTTGCCTGGGTCGGCCCACATCATCTTCAGCGAGTCGGGGATGATGACTTGCAGTGCTTGCCCACTGATGATCGACGGCGCCAGTACGTTTTCCGTGATCGTCAGAGCTGCCGCCGACTCGATCTCATCGCCCAGTCCATCCTCCAGGGCGATGAAGGACTGGTTTGCGGCGGACAGCAGCTGAGGCGCCCCGGTCTGGATGAACAGGGCGGGCTCCCGGTACCTGGCTCCCAAGAACGCGACCTGCACCGTATCCCTGGCGCTGGCGGCGCCGAGCGTGTCTATGGCCAGTCCCTCTATCTGCAACTCGTCACCGGGCTCGAAATCGCCATTGACCTTCAGGTTGAGCACTTTGTCCGCCGTGTAATCGGCTTCCGTCACTGGTTCGACTTTGGCTGCTGCCGCTCCGGTGAAACGCACCTCTCCACCCACCCTCTTCTTCCACACCCCGGCAAGACCCCTGGGCAGTTCGATCGCGATGCCATGCTGGGTGTTGATAATGGCCACCTGCGGATCTTCCTGGAGGCGCAGAGGAGGCAACTCCCGCAATGGGTCTCCCACCACATACAGCGTGTCTCTGGTTCCGGCAACCTGGGCACCGATTACTGGATTTCCCACCCGCAGGGAGGTAGTGTCGGCCGCATCGATTCCCGGGGTAACTTGCAGCTGCAGCGAAGTTTTGGGCGATACCTGCGCAAAATGGACCGGCAATTTGGAGAGGACCAAGGTCTGCCCGGGATCAAATGCCTGGGTCACGTCGAGTAGCAACTCGCGCCCATCAGCGCTGATCTGGGCGTTATTGGCAACCTTGCCGGCAGCGCTACCGCTTTTCAAAGCGGCAGACAGCGCGATGCTCGCCTGAAGAGGACTGCTCCCCCAGCGCACTGCCGCCGGCTCTGGAATGATGATCCGTATATCGTTCCTGCTCGTGATCGAAGCTGCGGTTGCTTCTTCGCGGATGGTGACGGTGGACAGGAAGTCCGTTTGTTGATCTAGGTCAAAGATGTTGGCGCGTTCCGAGAAGATGGCCGGCGCCCCGACCTCGACCCAGGCACTGTCTTCGGCGTTCACGGTCCGCCCGTCGTTCAGCGACATCTGCAGGCGAGCTCGAGGCAAAAGCCCGAGGGAGCGCAAGCGCAAGCCCGAGACGACCACCGCCTCTCCCGGAACAAAGTCCTCGCCCACCTCCAGCGTCAGTGTCGAGTCGTCCACGCTGACGGCGCTGATCTTGGCAGCCCCGGTTCCATCCAGGCTTTCGGCTCCTTCCCATCGCAACGCCCGGCTGTCGGGTACCGCGATGCGGATGCGCCGACCTTTCTTGATCCAGGCCACCTGGGAGTCTTCGATAATAGTGATAGCGGCCATCAATGTCCCATCGCCGATGGCGAAACCCTGGTCGAAAGCCGAGGTCATTCTGGGCTGCGCGATGGCCACAGTGTTTCCGCTCAGCGCATTGTCCACTCCCTGGTCATTGACCCTCAGACGCAGGCTGGCAGGTCTCAGCACATTGCGGAAATTGGCGAGTTTCAGGCCGGCAATGGCCAAGGAGTCTCCGGCGGCAAAGTCCTGCAACACGTCGAGCACCAATGCACGCTTGTCGGGAGTATAGCTGACAATACTCGACACCAGCCCTGTCCGGCTACCAGTCACCAGGAGTTGGGTTACTCCGGTATCCCACTCCATCCCTTCTGGGACCACTACCATGATAGGCCGATCGGCAGCCATGCCTGCTGCCACCGGATCTTCTCGGATGGTAATCTGTGCCAGATTGGTATTTAGATCTTCGACGATAAATACTTGATTTTCCGCCAGTTGAATGGTGGGCTTGCCAATGCGCAGCTTTCCGTCTGAACTGTGGTAGCGTCTGGCGCCGGTAAGCCACAACTCCAAGGAAGCGGGTGCTGAGACATTGACAAAATTGCTTAGCCGCAGGCCCTGCACGGACAGAGTGCCCCGGCCGCCAAAATCTTCTCTCACCCTGAGCAGGACTGCCCGTCCCTCGTAGCGCACCACCGCCTCCACCTTCCCCGCTTCACTGCCCCCCAAACTCACCCGACTCACCGTTGTGTCCCACGACAACAACAACCCCGCCGGTAGCACCAGCCGCAAGGTGT
>VGJS01000144.1 GCA_016867395.1 Candidatus Handelsmanbacteria bacterium | reverse complement strand
TCCGGCTGATGCCATACCGGGCGCAAAGCTCGGAGCGGCTGTAGAGGCCGAGGCGATCGTCGGCGACGAAGCGGGTGCGAGTGTCCATGGGTGAGGTCTCCATCCAGGGCATGGGCCAGCCTCCTGGTGAGGGGGCCCATAGGTAAGCGGAAACTGTTACCCATCATCCCGATATGATCTGTTACCAATCTACCCGGTTTGTACCCGGCAACCGCGCCGGAGGAAGGTGATGCTCTGGTCAAGGGACGGCTTCCTGTCGGAGTCGAACACGGCCCCGAAGGGAATGCCCCCTGGGCGTTTCGTCATGGGCCGGCTGCGAAGCGGTCTACTGGTGGTGGGCGTCTGCATTCCCTGGGACCGCGCCCACGTTTCGAGCGGAGCGCGGAACCGCAAGCCTTGGGAAGACCATCTGGCCTACCTGACTGCGCTTGATCTGTGGCTGAGGGCCCAGAAGGGGTCGGTGCTCGTCCTAGGGGATTTCAACCAGACCGCGCCGCGTCGACGGGAGCCGGTTGCCGTGTACGAGATGATGAGGGATTGCTTCGCGGGAATGGTATTCCTTACCGAGGGAGTCCAGAGTTCTATGCCCCTGATCGATCACGCAGTTGCCAGTCCAGGGATGGCGCTTGAACGCTGGCAGGCACTGCCCAGGCTCAGTGACCACATTGGCTGGTGCGCGGAACTCCACTGAGGAAGAAATGAAGGGTTGCTGGATCGCCTATGTCGAACATGATATCCATCACGGGTTGCGATCCAGCCAGGTGGTGTTGGTGAGGAAATCAGACGGGACGATAGCCTACAGAGGTTTCGCAAACGACGAAGGGTAGTTGAGCCTCCAGCCCATGCAGCGACACTTCTGGAGGCAAACACGTTGGATAAGGAGCACCCTATGCCAGAGCAGAAAGTCCCCCCTGCCGACCCAGAATTCGACCGCCTTCCCCCGGAGATACAGGCTCATATTGGGCAGGTACGGCAGTGGCTTGAGGAAAACGTCGCAGTCTATCCGACGCCGAACCAGGTAACCCTGTCGGAGTTCGAAGTCGATTGGGATGTGCTAGAGGGATCGTTCCAGGTCAGCCTTGATGATACCCGACTGGAGGACCGGTTCCGGTTTGGCGTTGCCCAAAACGGTAAACCAAAGGTTTTTCTGCCGATGTTTCACTCGCCTTTGGGCGCGCCGGCAAGCTATGCGGCTGTTGAGGTCACCGATGAGACGTCAAAGGCCATTCTGCAGGCCCTTCACCGTTCGGTGCCGCACGTTGAGGCCTGCGGGGTCGATCACAGAACAGGCAAGCAAATCTGGAACGGCATGCCGATCCGCGAACGAATCATCGATCAAGAGGAGTTCGCGCGGATGAGGGCGCAGGTTGAAACGGGCGGCTATTCGGTAACGGTCTCGATCCCACCTACTCGGTGAATGCCCCCGGGCACCGAACCAGCCCAGACCGACAGCCCTTTCCGTCCTGCCAACCAGGGCCGTTCCCGTGCCGGGGGGGCTGGCGCTGATCCCCTGAACCTTCCTTCCGGCCCCGTGCCCGCGCCGTGCGAGGGCAACCCTGTGCTTTCTGTGAGGCTGTGCTCCGCACGGGTGCCGCACTCCGCAGCCGGCTAAAACCAAGCTCATAGCAGTTGGTACGCGGGGTGGGCGCGGCCCGCCCTGGCCTGGTGTGGGCCTGGGCGTCCTGGGGCGCCGGCAACTCCGTGCGGCTTTTTTGGAGAGACCACTTCCTCCCTGCGGTTTTCTGTCTTCCTCCTCCGCGTCGCCCTCCACCTCCAGGGCTGTACTACAGACCACTTCCTACAGGGCTTTTGGTGTGTCCCTTTCCGGCCTTTTCGTGTGTGCCCAAGGTGTGTACTTTGGCCGGCCAAAAACGAGATAAATATGTTTATATTAATGAACTTAGGTCTTGACAAAGATACTGCTATTTTGTATACTAATAGAGCAACAAAAAAGGCCCCCCGGATCGGTCTCGCAAACTTCCCCGGTGGGCCTAACCCTAAACCCCTTTTGCGGAGGTTTCAGTTATGTCCAATGTAGCCGTTGCATCGCACCCGCGCCAGCCCCTGGCGCAGGAAAATGAGCCCAACCCCCTGCACCAGCTGCGGCAGCGCCGGGCCGTGGCCCTGGCACCCACCGTGCGGTCGGTGTTCGGGGGCTTTCGCGTCAGCTCCTCCTCCCACCCCATCGAGTACCTGGTCACCCAGCCCAACGGGCACCGGGTATGCACCTGCGCCGACTACACCCGCCATGTTGAGGAGCCGGCCTTCCGGTGCAAGCACATCATGGCCGTGGAACTGGCCCTGGACATGGGCTTTGTCACCCCCACGCCGGCCCCCTCACCCACACCTTCGGCGCCGGCAGACCTGGCCGTCCTGCACCGGCACCTTGCCGGGGAAGATCCTGTCCGGCTCAAGCTCATCAAAAACACCAAGGGCTATTCCTGGGAGATCTCCGTCGCGGAGAAAGACCCCGGTGCAGCCCTGGCCGCCATCCAGGATCTGGAGCAGCAGGTACGCGCCGCCTTCGGCGCTGAGGTGTAACCATCCTGGGGCGCATCCTCCGGGGTGCGCCCCGTCTTCTCTCTTTCAAACCGAAGCTCAAAACCGATAAGGAGCCTTTCTCATGGCCATCAAGTTCGAAACCAACATCCCCGTCAACCTCGTCTTTCCCTACGGCGATTTCCGCGAGATTTCCTCCCGCTACGGGCAGCAGTTCGCGTATTCGGTTGACCTGGCCGGTCAGCGCGACAAGCTCTTTGCCACGCCCGGCCTGCACCACAAGCTGCAGGAGGCCGGCCTCCGCGCCGGCTCGGTCTTCACCATCACCAAGATCGAGATCGAGGGCAACCGCAAGGACTGGCGCATCGAGGGGGAGGAAGCACCGGCCCCGGTGGCAGTAGTGCAGCAGGAGAAGGCGCAGCCCAACGGCAAGGCCGGCAGCAACGGCCACACGTAGAAGAACGGCCACCGCCAGGAGAGCGCCGATTTCCAGGGGCTCAAGCAGGCCATGCAGCTTTGCCTGAACGCCGCATACGGGGTGTGCGAGGGGCTGGAGGTGGATTTGCCCTTCACCACCGAGGATGTCCGCGCCCTGGGCATCACCCTCTTCCTTGAGTGCAGCCGTAAGGGCATCACGCCCCAGGAAACCGAGGGGCTGCCGTTCTGATCACTGGGGGCGCCAGGGCCGGCCCTGGCGCCCCCTCTCTACCTGATGGAGGAAAGCCAATGTATTACCCAGTGCAGATCCCAAGGCTGAGTATGGACCTGATGAAGCGGCTGTATCCGCTCTGCCAGCGGCTACAGATCCCGATGGATCAGTTTATGAACGAAGCCATAGCCCAGGCCGTGGCCAAGGCGGAGGCGGGGCTGGTGAAGGAGGAGGGCGCGCCGGGGCCGGCCTGACGCGGGCCCGAGTCTGGCGGTGGGGTGGGCCGGCCCACCGGGGGTGGCCGGCTCCCCCGATCACGGCTGAAGGTGGCCATTTCCGCCGAAACACCTGCCGGAAGGGCCGGCACGGCTGGATCGGAAAATCCGCGCGCCGGTACCTGATTGACGTGGACCTGCAGAGGGGGGCAGACTGCTCAGGCCAGCCCACCGGGCTTCGCCCCGTGGGCGCCCGGCTCTTCGCAGACTGCCCCTGGGTGAGCCTGAAGGGGGCATCGTGCTGCGGGCCGTCCCACTCCGGCCCTGGCGGGCCTCAGTGGGCCTGTCCTCGCACCCTGCCCAGGTGGGGCTGCTGGCCGGTGAAGGGGGTGGCGGGGTATTCGTGCCGGCGAATATTTGTTCGAGAACGCCCCGATTTTCGCTCCTGCTTTCCCCCGTCTCCGCTGCCGATCGCCGCTTGAGGGGCGTTTGAGGGGGCCTTGCTTCCTGAGCAGGAGCACAAGAAAAGCCAGCCCAGCCTTTCCAGGCTGGCCGGCTTCTTGTTTTCACTCCGCACTCAGGCTCTCATCTTCGCAATCGGTTCAGCCAAGGATCGCTCAATGGCTTCCTGACGGGCATAGGAGAGAAAGGCCCCCTCGCTGCTCAGATGGGACAGCTTCACCGAGCGATTCCCCAGTTCTCCGCCGAAGAGCTTGAACCAGAACCACTTCTTCAACGCCAAGCTGATCACCGCACGCGGAACCACCCCGGTGTGCCGCCACTTGCTCAAGGTGCTCCGATGCACACCCAGAAACTCCGCTGCTGCTGACCAGGGGGTCAAGGTGAGATCACATAGGAACTCCAACTCCGCCACCGTCAGTGCCTCGCCACTGCCGCAGATCTCATTGGCGATGCCCCGATGGATGTGCTCGATCTCCTCTTCGAGGAGCGCCGCGGTCCCATCGGGCAGGATGGTCAGACGAAGTTGGGGTACGGACCACAAACGGCCGGCTGCCTGATACGGGTAATCCTTCTTAATGGTGGTCTTCATGGTCTGCACCTCCGAAACCGTTGGCGTTGGCAAAGACCCTGGCGCTCCCCACACTCTTGAAGCCCGGCGACCCTTCGGTGCCGTCGTAGAAGCAGAAGAGCAAGGCGAAGTGCTCGTTGTCGCGCTGGTGGAAAATCCTGAAACAACAATAATACCCCGGACCCCTGCCATGACCTGGGGGCGCCCAGACGGCGATCTCCACGGCTCCTTGGTGGAGTTCACTCTGACGGGCTCCCAGGAAAATGCCGCGCTCCAGGACATAGCGCAGCTTGGCGCGTGCTCGCGCATACCGCGGGGTCTCGGGCTGGTGCTGGACCGCACGCCGGCTGGCAGGAAGCGCCCGAATCGTTGTGAGCCAATCCATAGTAAAAATATACGCTTTGATGAATTATTCAACAGGTTGTTGTTTTTCACATCCCTCTGAGGACCTTCCAGGCCGGAGGCCCCCTCTCTCCCCCTCTTCCCAAAAACGTCCCTTTTTGAAACTTCTTGACCCTACCCCTCAAAAAGGGGTATACTGATGCCAGAAACGTACCAAGACCCGTCCCCTTATCTCCGCCCCGAAAACCCTGCCAGATTTGCCTTTAGGTCCTCTCCTTCCTCACGTTCCGACAGACTGAGTCCCATGCCCATCGGCTTTGCCCGAGTCTCCACCCAAGACCGGGGATTCATGGCTCAGATGCGGGGAATGGTCGCAGGGAAAAGCAGGGGCGTCTACGTGGCGACCAGCTGGAGGGAGGCCAATCGGCTGGGCGAGGAGGGCGTGATCGACATGGTAGTGTGGGATCCGGAGATGGAGGCAGGGGATGGATTAGGGGGCGACGGAAGACGATGAACTTGAGGGCTGAGTGTAGTGCACCGGCCGATTCCGGGTATCCACCTTCCCTTGAGGTGCAGGCTTCGTGGGGTGGGTGTCACCGTCCTCCATGCTGCCAGCAGTAGTTGCGCCCTGGTTCGGCCTTACGCTTGCACTGGGTGCCCTTCTTCGTCGTGGCCTGGCACTGCCCTGTGGAGACGACTGCCGGCGTGGATCCTGCCGGTGCGGCCGGCGCCACCGTGCCGCTATCCCCGGCGCCTGCGGCCTGTCGCTCCTTCCCAGGGACCGGCGGGCTGCACACCCCGCAGGGGCCGTACCGGGCTGAGGCGTCTTCCAGCCCCATGGGGATCCGGCTCTTGGCCAAGTATCGGCATCCCGCGCGGTGGTATTTCTTCCCGGACTTGGTGACGTAGACGGTCTGGTCCTCGGCAGAGGCTTTCTTCGACGCCACCTTGCCGGCCTGGGCGCCATGGGCCACAACAGCCCCCGCTGCAACGGCTACCGGCACAACCCCTGGAGCGGCCATCGCGCCAGCTCCGCCTGCCGGGCCTGACCCTTGCTTCACCTCGCCCCAGGTTCCCGGCGGGGCCGTCGTGGGCACCCCTTCTGCTCCATCCCCATCATCGTCCGGCCCATCCACCCGAAACTTCGCCCACACCGGCCGGTGGTCTGACACTGCTGCCGAGGCGGCATCATCGTCACCCCCGAAGGCGGTCTCGTCGAACCTGTCCACCCCGAACTCCCCGGTGCACTCCTGCACGAACCGCGGCTCGAACCAGATGTTGTCGTAGAGGGAGGCGTCGGAGATGGTGGTGCGGATCTCGCCGGTAAAGAGGGGGGTCAGTTGGGCCCGAAGCCGGTCGAAGCCCCTGTCCTC
>VGJS01000143.1 GCA_016867395.1 Candidatus Handelsmanbacteria bacterium | reverse complement strand
AACCTGCCTACGGTTCTTGTCTACGGAAAACCAGGCAGCGGTAAAGAGCTAGTGGCTCGAGCTATTCACGCACGTAGTGGACGAGAAGGGAAATTCATTGCAGTCAACTGTGCTGCCATCCCCAAAGACTTGTTTGAGAGTGAACTGTTTGGTCATTCAGCAGGCGCTTTTACCGGTGCCACTGGTTCGAGGGCGGGCATCTTTGAGGAGGCCCAGAATGGGACAGTGTTCCTAGACGAGATCAACAAGATGCCCGTCGATCAGCAGGGGAAACTCCTGCGCGTGTTGGAGAACAAAGAAGCCCGTCGCGTGGGAACCTCTGGGAATTACCCCGTGAACGCCTTGGTGGTAACGGCCACCAATGAGGATTTGCAGGAAAAGGCTCACGACAACAAGTTCCTTCAGGATCTTTACAGTCGCCTTCTCCAGCCTGCCTTGGTAGTTCCCCCCCTACGGTATCGGACAGAGGACACCCCGCTATTGGTGAACCACATCTTGCAGCAGCGGTTTCCCGGAACACCGTTGGATCAGTACCGGTTCCCTCTGGCACTATTCTGCGAAGGCTACCTCACGGAATACTCCAGCGTAAGGGATCTTATCAACCTGATCGAGACTGTAGTTACAAGAGTAGGTACTCCCGTCGAGTCAGATCCATGTTACTCAAAGCTTCTCCAGGCTGTGGCGACGGCTGAACGCACAGGCCGTCCTCCATTCAGCCGCGCGAAACTGGCAGGTATTATGAACATGGCTAGATCCAATCTGAGTACCCAACCTTGGAAGACTGCAGTTGACCGGCTTGTTGACGAGGGAAAAATAGAATCTCGCGTCTGATCCTGGAGGTGTTCAGTGAAAGTGTTCAGCTAGAGATTCGCGCAACTGAACATGCAACTTAACCTGTTGATTTACATATAGATTTCTGTTCAGGCACAGACCTTGCGATTGATAGGGTGGTCATCACGACCACCCTTTTTTTGTGCGCTAACCGCAGGATTTGTTGCAGGAGGAGGACATGCCCAGGATCACCCCCTTGAAGTTGGAGATCGTCAAGCGCCGTCTGGTGCAAGCTGATCTCGCTGAGACTGCCGGCATCGACGAATACCGGTTGTCGCGGATCGTGAATGGCCGGGTAAAGCCGACCGAGTACGAACGCAAGAACCTGGCCCAGGCGCTGGGGATGAGGCGGGAGGAGTTGCCAGTATGAAGGAGGTAGATCTTCGCCGCACCGCCACGGTGCAGGCCCTGGTGCGCTGCCTGGTACGCCACCTCCAGCAGCGCCGCCAGGTCATCCTGGAGCAGGTGCCGACCCGTGGTGGGCCGATCAGTGCGGAATCTCGACGGCTCTCGAACGAACTGGAACACCTGGATCACGCCCTCGGCAGTTTGGGGCAGGCGGGGAGGCTGGACGGTGACATTGACTGACCACCACCTGGCCGATCTGGATGGCTCAGGGCTTTCCGAAGAGACGATTCACGCAGCCGGGCTGTACTCAGCTGATAGCCACGAGTCACAGAGACTGGGCTTTGGAGGTGCTGGGCCTGGGCTGGTGTTTCCCTACCCGTCGCTCAATGGCACCTCGCCCTTTTGCCGACTCAAACCCGATATGCCATGGGCAGGCAAGGGTGGCAAGCCCGCGAAATACCTGACCGTCAAGGGGGCGGGCAACCGGCTCTATCTCCCGTCCACTCTACCAGCAGGGACCCTGGCAGACGTGGGTGTACCTCTTCTGTTGACTGAGGGCGAGAAGAAGACCCTGAAAGCCAACCAGGAGGGGGTTGCCGCCATCGGGTTGCCTGGGGTGTGGTGCTTCCTGGGGAAAGACGAGGATGGCAACAGCAGGACGATTCCCGACCTAGACCGCATCAAATGGAAAGGCCGGCTGGTCTACATCTGCTTTGACAGCGACCTGGCCGACAAACCCGAGGTTCAGGAGGCCGAGCGCCGACTGGCAGCGGAACTGCGGCGCAGAGGGGCAGTTGTCAAGGTGGTGCGGTTACAGGGCGGTGTGCACGGCGAGAAGGTAGGTCTGGACGACTTCCTTGTTGCGCGTGGCCCAGAGGCCCTGAAGCAACTGCTCGCCCAGGCCCAGGAGCCCGGCAGTGCTGCAGAACGCGATCTTGCTCGCCCGGTGGATTTGCGCGACCTGCTGGCGACGGATTTCCCGCCTAGGGAGTGGCTGCTCGACGGCCTGCTGCAGGTACGAGATTTGAGCATGCTACATGCTTTCCGAGGCATTGGTAAAAGTCGTTTCGGGCATGGGATAGCCGTGGCCGTGGCTTCTGGGGGACGATTCCTACGCTACTCCGCGCCCCTCCCCAGAGGAGTGCTGCTGGTTGATGGAGAGCTTCCCAAGGAAGATCTCCAGAAAATGCTCGCCCAAGCGGTTACGGCGAGTGATGCAGAGCCAACGGCACCCCTGCGCATACTCTCATCGGATCTGTCGGGTGCGCTGGTGCGGAGCCTAGCGACTGAAGCAGGGCGCCAGCAGGTGGAGGCCCACCTGGACGGCATCTCCCTGCTGATCCTGGACAGTATTTCGACGCTTTGCCCTGGTGCTGGCCCTGAGAATGACGCCGAGTCGTGGGAGCAGATGCAGGAATGGCTCCTCAGCCTGCGGCGGCGTGGACTCACCGTGCTTCTGGTGCACCACGACAATCGAAGTGGGGGACAGCGCGGCACCTCGAAAAAGGAGGATGTGCTCTCCCAGGTGGTCCAACTGCGCCGCCCATCCGACTACCAGGCCAGCGAGGGGGCAAGGTTTGAGGTACACCTGACCAAGAACCGTGGGATCGTCGGCGACCAGGCAGCCCCTTACGAGGCCCGTTTCGTCGATACCGAAGGGAAGCCAGACTGGAAAGTCACCTCCATTGAGGATATGCTGGCGGTACGCGCAAAGGCCCTCTCAGACGAGGGGTTATCGCAGCGTGAAATCTCCGAAGAACTCGGGGTGGGCTTGGGAACGGTCAACAGGGCGCTGAAACGGGCGCGGAACGCCAACCCCTAGGAGCGTTCCACTGTTCCGCTCCTTATGCCCGAAACAGTGGAACAACACCGATTGAAATGGAACAGGCGGTGGAACATGCCAAATAGGACTAGTCTAAAAGTTCTTGCACAACAAGTACTTACTAAGACAAGAGGGGTGGAACACTACAATGGAACACCCCTGGAACACCCGGTTCGGGGGTGGAACAACGGGGGTGGTCAGTGTTCCACCATGTCCCCTCAATGTTCCACCGTTCCACCCCCTATAGGATGGAACGCGGAACACCCCCTTGAGGACCGTATCCGGTTTGCCACCAGCGAGGCCGAGCCTGAACGGCTGGTCGAGGAGATCCAGGCCGGGTTCGAGGTGGGCCACCTGGCCCAGGATCAGGTCGAACACCTGGTGGTGCTAGCCGGGCAGCAGGCACATGGTCTGCTCGAAACTGCTGAGGAGGAGCGCCTGGGGGATCTGCTGCGTCGGCAACCCGTGGCCCAGGTGTACTCCCGGTTGCTGGATGAGGACGTCCTATTGGCAGCTGACGATGCCCAGGTGCCAGGGGACAGCCAACTTGTGGATTACCGGGAAAGCGAACTGCCACAGGTGGTGGGACGGACGCCAGCTCAGGTGCAGGCCATCCACGCGGTCAAGGTGGTCTTCGACGGCCAGCTGGTGGGGGAATACGGCTGAGGCGGTGGCAAGACCCCAGGGGCTGACACCCCTAATCCGTATGGACCGCCGGGACCGGGCTGGCCTGGAGTGGGTCAGGAACCGGGCCCGGTTCTGGCTGACAGCCCTGAAGCGGCGCCGCAAGCACCTGCACAGAGGTGAACCCTACAGCGAGGAAGAAGCCGCCATGATCCAGGCGCTGGGAGCCCTGGAGGAGGCTGCAGGCCGTTTGCTGGAGTTCGCAAGATGAACCCTCTGGCCTTCGCCAACCCTGGCTGCTCCACGATTTACACCAGTTCCAGAGAGGAGCACTGCCCCATGATCGACGACATCCCGCCGGCGAACCCGCCCCCCCAACTCAGCCGCGCCGAACTCATCGAGGCAGTCGCCCAATGGCAGGCCACCCCGGTGGTGCTGCGCCAGGAACTCACCCTCAACCAGTTGGCCCACCGCCTCGGCGTCCGGGCCAACGGTTGGTTCTACGACCTGGCGGAGTCTTCCGAGGTCTACCACCTGATGCTGGTCAAGGTCGCCGGGGACGCCCTAAAGCAGGCTCCCGAGATCCTGCTGACGCTGGCAGAGAAGGCGAAGGCCGGCCATGTAAAGGCAGCGGAGGTGTACCTGAACTTCTTCCGGCAGGTGCTGACGGATGAGCGATTCCTGTCCGTGCTGAGGCCGGCACCGAAAGATGCACGTAGCCTCCTAGCTGATACCGCACGGGCGGCAGAGAACCTGCTTCAGTTGGCCGAGGCGTTGGGGGATGACGAGGAAGAGGCTAGGAAACATATCCTGGGCATGAACGATTCGTGTCCGTGAAGGGCATGGTCAGAAATGAGTTGGGACACCCTCAGTTTGGGAGGACCACGGCAGTATTCATTCGGTAGGAGTAGTGGCTCCCATCTGACTGGGTCAAGACAACCTCCGCTACAGAACTCACGTAGGGGCCAATGAAAATGCTCTCAAAACGATCAGCCCTCGCGATTCTGCTAGCGTATTCGGTGAAGGCAATTCGAATCTCGGATTCATCGTATCCGCGAATCGTATAGTTCTTCTCAAAATAGGGGGCATTGTATTTTTTCTTTGTAGTCGAAAGATCCTTCGCAACGAAGAGCTTCACATGCACAGACACGACGGCTTTCCAGCTAAATATCGTAGAGCCATTGCCATCCTTCGCAAGGACCCCAAGGATGCAACCATCGTCGTCTATATCGGCATCCCAATTTTCCCTAGACCCAATGAAAAACTCGATACTCGCGATCCCCGGGATAGACCCTTCTACCCGGTTAACGCTTGCCGACGGGACAGGAGTTCCAGTACCTGTACTCCGATCGAAAACAGCGGCCTGGAGTATCTCCACCAAGACCTCAAGGGAGTCCACCTCGGCCTGCAGCTCTTCAATGCTCGCGGTGGAACCGCGTGGGCCTGCAGGGCCCTGCTCACCCGTATCGCCCTGCGGACCTCGTGGACCTCGTTCCCCTTGGGGTCCTTCTGGCCCCGTCGGCCCTTTGAGTTGATCACAGGCCGAAAGCATGACAGCCAACAAAGCAATTTCGATAGTCCGCATAGTGCGAAAACCCCCACCAAGAGGTTGTGCCCATACAGGAAATACGGTAGCCAGCGTTCCCCCGAAAGGTCCCACCATTCTCCACGGGAGCGCATATCTCCCTCAGGGCAATCCCACCGCCATACCGGGGAAGCCGGGGGAAGGGGGGGCTAGGCCGACGACAGCCTGGCCGCACTGCCTCCGCTGCCGCGCTGCGCTTGGCTGCGGCCTGCTCCGCGACGGGCAGTAGCAGCCCCTCGCTTCGAAGGCGCGCCGCTGAAGATGGCGATTCTGCAGATGGCGCACAACCGCGTCATAGCGGCCCAATATTCGTCCTGACGCTGTCCCTGCAAACGTGACATCATAAGTATCATAAGTGATATATAAAACAAACTCTTAGGAAAACATTTCTCTTGTGGTGCTCACTCAGATTTCGTACTTTGGTACTATAATAAAGATGCCTGCCCGGTGCTACCAACACCGGGCAGGCGCAGCCAACCTCGAACCGCCAAGCTCGGAGGTCAGCCAATGGCTAAGCTACCCGTCGTACCCCCCACTGTCAAATCTGCGTCTCTCCCCATCCAGATCCGCCGGCAGATCAACGCCTGGGCCACCTGCCCCTGGTGCGGTGCGCCCATGCACCTGAACCGCGCTGGCACCCGTTTGCAGTGCGCCGATGCCGCTCGCTGTGCCGGCGTGGTGAGATTCCCCTCTATCGAAGAAACCCAGCCATAGGAGGCCCCCATGAAGAAAGCTGCAATCTATGCCCGGTACTCGTCGGACAAACAGACCGAGGAAACCATCCACGTCCAGGTCGATAAGTGCAAAGCCTTCTGCGAAAGGCAAGGCATCCTGGTCTGCGGCACCTTCGCCGACAAGGGCAAGAGCGGCACCACCGAAGGTGGCCGCGAGGAATACGCC
>VGJS01000142.1 GCA_016867395.1 Candidatus Handelsmanbacteria bacterium | reverse complement strand
ACAACATCTCCCGCGCCAACCGCAACTGCTTATTCTCTCGGCGCAGGCGGGTGATCTCCGCCCGCTCCGGACTGCTCAATCCGTCCGGGCGCTGGCCCTGGTCGCGCTGCGACTGGGAGATCCAGTTGCGGATGGTCTGCGCGGTGGGCTCGAACTCCTGGGCCAACTCTTCCGGGGTGCGACCCGCTTGAGACAGCTCGATAATCTGACGCCGAAACTCCGGCGGATAGGGTGGGCGTGATCTGGGCATCGCGGACTCCTTTCACTCAAGTGATGAGGTGTCCACCAAAGCGGGTCAACTCCAGGTGGATTCCAGCAACTGTCCACAGATCACGACTTGGCGCACTTTCTCACCCAACTGCCCAACCTATGGCGAGAGGGCGAGGTGCGCCCAACCCACCAGGAGAAGGCAGGCTCAGCCCACTACCGGCGTACTCGTCCGGACCCCTTTGCCACCGTCTGGGAAGTGGTCCAGAACTGGTTGGCCACCCAACCCAAGGCCACGGCGAAGGCCCTCTTCCAACGGCTCCAGGGCGCATACCCCGATACCTTTCCCCCAGGCCAACTTCGGGCCCTACGCGCCGGGTCCAACAGTGGCGCCGAACCATGGCTCGAAGGCTCATCTTTGGGGGTAGTACGCTTGGCCTACAGCATCCTGGAGAACCAGTTGATCAGGAGGCCCCAGTAGCAGTTGCTGTGCCTGGTAACATATCTTGGTGAGGCAACACGTGCGGGAATTATAGTTGACGCTGATCAGTCCACTTTCCTGGGACGGATCAGCCCCCCTGGCTGCACCAGAACGTGTTTCGTGCGCTGTCCCAGCGGGCCATCACCTTGGAGGAAGCGGAGGAGATCGTCGGCGAGAAACTCGTCCAAGACCGTCGTCTAACATTGCTCGACGCCCCCTGATTCCTATCCCAGCCAGCCAGCAAACTCCCGGCTACGCCGCGCCCCTGCCGCCCATAGTCCCACCCACAGTTGTTTCGTTCCGTATTACGCAGCATTGACAAGTCCTGACATTTTAACTATACATTTGTGCAGGTTTTTCCGAAGCATCGGACCTTGCGATAGCTCCTATCCCCCGGTTTGGCCGGTTGTAGGGTGATATGAATGCGGTAAAGGCAGAGAGGTTCGCGGCGCTCCGGGCCCAGATCCACGCGCAGTACCACCAGCGGGAGGTCTTTCTCTGCTCGGCGGTTACCCAGGGGGTGCCCCGGGGCGCGATCACGGCCATCGCTGGTGTTGGCAAGACCGAACTGGCGGTGCGATTGATCGCCGAGAACCCCACTTTCCGCGTCGCGTGGATTGAGGAGCATCTGTCCATCTTCCCCCTTGCGCTGTTACAGCGCGGGGTCGGACTCAATCGGGTGCTTTTCATCGATGCGGGGCCAGATCTCGCCTGGTCGGCGCTCCAGGTGCTCAAAGCGCAGATTTTTCCAGTAGTGGTGATCTACGCTGCGGATCTGGATCTCAACACCCTGCGCCGGGTGCAACTGGCCGCTGAAACGGCCAACTCCGCATGTATCTGGTTGGCCGATGAGCCCAAAAACCTCTGGCCCATATCCCTACAACTTCAGTCCATTCGAGTGGATGGTGAGCTTGCGATCACAACCCTGAAATCGGCATAGCGTCATGCGGGTGACCTGTGTGTTCCTGCTACAGGAGGGCGATTTGACGGGGTTGGCGGAAGCGTGCTGCCGCTTCAGCCCCCAGCTTGCCGTGGGCGACCGGGCGCTGTTTATGGAGATCGGGGCCTGCCGACGGCTCTACTCCGAGGAGAGCCTACACCAGCGGCTCCAGGTCGTGCTGCGGAGGTTCGAGATGTCGGCCCGGATCGCGTGTGCGGACGATGTGCCCACGTCCTTGGCGCTGGCGATGTACAACCAGACCTCCAAGGACCAACTGCCGATTGAGGCCATTCAGTGTTACTCTACCCCCTTTAACATCCGCTCCGACACCCTCGCCAAGGCCGTGCAGGTGTTCCGGAAGTTGGGCGTGGTTTCGATTGCGGATTTTGTGAAGCTGCGGACCAAGGGCCTGGTGCGGCGGTTCGGCAAAGAGGGCCTCCTGGTGCGGCACTATCTCGAAGGTGCTGCCCAGCTTCCCTGGCCCCGCTTTGTTCCGCCGGAGCACCTGGTCGAAGGGGTGGACCTCCAAGAGGGCGCCGTGGCCATGGATCTGGAGCAGATGATCTTCTACTTGAAGGCCGTCGTGGACCGGGCTCTTTTGCGGGTGCGGGGCCAGGGCCGACTGATTTCGGGGCTGGCGCTGCGCATCGAGCAGGAACGGCACAAGCAGGTTGGCGAGCCCATGCGGATATGGAACATCGACCTCGCCTTTCCCCAGGGATCGGCGCTGGCGACCTTGTCCATCCTCCGGGAGCGGCTCGACCGCGACCTACAGCGCTTTCCCCTGGAGTCGGCCGTCCAGCGGATCGAGGTGGAGGTGACGCGGAGCGTGCAAGGAAGGAGCCGGCAACACGATTTGTTCACCAACAAAGAGAAGGAACTGGAGAGCTTCCAATCCGTGGTGTCCCGGCTGACGGAAAAGCTGGGGTTTCACAAAGCCTTTCTGGCCGCCCCTCACGAGAGCCACCTCCCGGAGCGGTGCTGGCGGAAAACCCTGGGCGAGGTGGGAGAGTTCAAGGTGCTGGCGCCGCCACGGCCCCTGCGGGTGCTGCGGCAGCCGCAGGTCGTACGGCGGATCGACAATTTCCTGGTATGCGGCCGGCGACGGTGGAAAGTAGCCGCGATACGCGGGCCGGAACGATTGTCGGGGGACTGGTGGTTCGGGGACCGGGAGCGGGACTACTACCGGATCGAGGCGGAGACGGGCGAGGAACTCTGGGTCTTCACCTTTGCCGGGAGCGATGAGCACTACCTCCACGGCCTTTTTGACTGAACGATGTGTACCGACGATGTATGTCGAACTCAAGTGCAAGACCAACTTCTCCTTCTTGCAGGGCGCCTCGCACCCCGAGGAGCTGATCGACCAGGCCGCCGAGCTCGGCCTCACCGGCCTGGGGATCGCCGACCGCAACGGGGTCTATGCCATTCCCAAAGCGTACTGGCGGGCCAAGGACCACCCGGGACTGAAGCTGATCGTCGGCGCTGAGCTCACCCTGGCCGACCACCCTCATATCACCCTGCTCGCCAGGGACCGGGCCGCGTACGGGGCGCTGTGCCGGCTGCTCACGCTCAGCCACGCCGGCAAGGAGAAGGGGGATGCGGCGCTGGAGTTCGGCCAGCTCATCGAGGCGATGTCCACTCCCGGCTTTCCGGGGCTAATCTGCCTGCCCGACCCTGGCTCGAACTACGATTGCCTCTGCGAACTCTTCGCCGGCAGGCTCTATGTCCCAGTTTCCCGGTTCAAGGATGGTTTTGACGAAGACCGGGTGGGCCAGGCGCTGGCCGTCGCCCGGCGGTTCACGCTGCCGGTGGTGGTGACCAACGACGTGCTCTACCACGTGCCCGGCCGGCGGTCCTTGCAAGATGTCCAGACCTGCATACGCGAGAAGGCCACCCTGCTGAACGCCGGGTACCGGCTCCTTCCCAACAGAGAGCGGCATCTCAAATCGCAAAATGAAATGGAACAGTTGTTCGCGGACCTGCCGGAGGCGCTGCGGAGTACGGCGCTGATCGCCGAGTCCTGCACCTTTTGCCCCAGCGAGTTGCGGTACCGCTACCCCAGCGAGTGGATTCCGGCGCCCCACACCTCCCAGAGCTATTTGGAGGCGTTGACCTGGTCGGGGGCGGACGGCCGCTACCCAGGGGAGGTGCCCGGCGCTGTGAGGCGCCAACTGGAGCACGAGCTGGCGCTGATCGCCCAACTGGGGTACGCGGATTACTTTCTCACCATCTACGACATCGTCGCCTTTGCCCGCGAACGGGACATCCTCTGCCAGGGTCGGGGCAGCGCGGCCAACAGCGCGGTCTGCTACTGCCTAGGCATCACTGCCATCGATCCGGTCCGCATGAACCTCCTCTTTGAGCGCTTCATCTCGGTGGAGCGGAACGAACCCCCTGACATCGACGTGGACTTCGAGCACGAGCGCCGGGAAGAAGTGTTCCAGTACGTGTACGGGAAGTACGGCCGGGACCGAGCTGCGATGGTGAGCGCGGTGATCACCTACCGCCACCGCTCCGCGCTGCGGGAGGTGGCCAAAGCCTTTGGGGTCGAGGTGGGTACGCTCCCGGCCAAAGAGGTGGAACGCAACTTCTCCACCCTATCCGAGTCGAGTCCTATCGCCGACTGCAGGGCTCAGGTCGGTGCGATATGCGAGGAACTGGAGAGTTTTCCCCGGCACCTGAGCATCCACAGCGGCGGCTTCACCCTGTCGGCTGATCCGATCATCGAGATCGTCCCGGTGGAGCCGGCGCGGATGGAAGGGCGCACGATCATTCAGTGGGACAAGTACGACCTGGACTACCTAGGTCTGCTGAAGGTGGATCTCCTTGCCCTGGGGATGCTCTCCGCCCTCAAAAAGACCTTGGTGAGCGTGGGTATGCGGCTCGAAGACATCCCCGCCGAGGACCCAGAGACCTACCGGATGATTCGCAAGGCCGACACGGTGGGCACTTTCCAGATTGAGTCCCGCGCCCAGATGAATATGAGCGGGCGGCTACAGCCCCGCAATTTCTACGACCTCGTGATTCAGGTGGCTATTGTCCGGCCGGGACCCATCGTAGGGAAGATGGTCCATCCTTACCTGAAGCGGAGGCACGGGCTGGAGGTGGTGGAGTACCCCCACCCCAAGTTGCGGGAGATCCTCGGCAATACCCTCGGGGTGCCCATCTTTCAGGAGCAGGTTATGAAAATTGCCATCGCCCTGGGAGGGTTCACGCCGGGCGAGGCAGATGTGCTGCGGCGGGCCATAGGTTCGTGGCGTTCGAGTGGTTCCATCCACAAGGTCGGGGAGAAGCTGCACGAGGGGCTGCTGCGGCACGGCGTGCCGGTGGCCTATGCGGACAACATCTTTGAGCAGCTCAAGGGCTTTGCCCACTACGGGTTTCCCGAATCCCACTCGGCTTCCTTCGCGCTGCTTGCCTATGCGTCGGCCTATCTGAAGTTCCACTTCCCCGCCGAATTCGCCTGTGCCCTGATCAACTCCCAGCCCATGGGCTTCTACCCCCCCCACACCCTCGTGGACGACGCCAGGCGGCACGGGGTGAAAATACAGCCCATCGACCCCAATACCTCCACCTATGACTGTTCGGTGGAGGATGGCACGCTCCGGCTCGGATTGCGCTCGATCAGGGGGTTGGGAGAGCGGGACGCCGCGCAAATTGTCGAGCAACGGCCCTTTGCGAACCTGGGGGACTTTCTGTCGCGGACCGACTTGCGCGAGGACGTGCTACAGCGCATGGCGCTTGGGGATGCGTTTGCCTCGTTTGGCAGTGATCAGCGCCAAACCCTTTGGCAGTTGCTGGCGGGAGCGGTCTATCGGCGGACGTCACAATTGAGCTTCCTGGCCGTGCTGACTCCAGAGGTGGAGGGACAGGAGTTCAGGCCAGTCGGTGACTACTGTGCGATTGGGCTCGAGTATCAGGCGTTCGGATTGTCGGCGAAAGGGCATCCAATGGGGGCCTTGCGAGAAATCTGGAGCCTGCCCGAAACCACCACCTTCAATGCCAAGCGGACCGCCCCTGGTCGTGCCATTACCATTGCCGGCATGGTGCTGGTGCGTCAGCGCCCGCCTACGGCGAAGGGAGTTTCCTTCGCCACTATCGAGGACGAGTTTGGCTTTTTGGATTTAGTGCTCTTCGCCAAGAAGTTTGCCGAGTTGAAGGAGGTCTTTCTCCTACACAGCTTTCTCGTGGTCGAAGGCCGAATCGAGCGGGACGGGCATTCGGTCAGTCTGATTGTCGATCAGGTGGTGCCGATTTTCCCGCCGGAAAAGGACGAACAACCGGTCGAGGTCGATCCGCGGCAGTACTTATGGTAAGGGGCATGGGGCGGTCAGTGTTGCGGGGCAGGATAGATAAAATGTGTGAATTACAGATTTCGTTTCAACGAATAGAGCTTTAAATCGGCCGGATGATTCTGTACCCGATAATCCTCTTTGGATCGGTCATACGGCGCTTCAACTTCATCCCAGAAGGGAGCCTTTGAACTCAGCTCGCGGTATTTATCGATTGGTGGGCGACC
>VGJS01000141.1 GCA_016867395.1 Candidatus Handelsmanbacteria bacterium | reverse complement strand
CAAAGGCGTTGACCGCCTTGTAGAGCTTGCCGTAGCGCCCCCCCTCTTCCTCCATCACTTCCTCGAAATAGGTGAGGTCCTTGTCGCGCACCGAGCGCAGGCCCGGGGTCATCACGAACATCGAGTGATGGCCGTTCTGGTGGATGGAGACCTTGCGGGCGGTGCTGTGTTCGGTGCCGGAGGTGATGCGGCTGTCGGCGATGCCGATCAGGCCCTGTGCCACCTTGATGCCCAGACATAAACTCATCGCTGCTCCTGGTTCAGGACCTGGGCCCTGACCGCCGGGCGCAGGGCGAAGAAGGTGGAGAAGACGGCGTTGTCGACGTGGTTGAGCCGGCTCTGGAGGTGGTCGAGGAACTCGTGCAGGCCCCCGGAGATGACCTCCTCGATCTGGGCGTAGCTCAGGGCGGCGCGCAGCCGGCCCAGCTCCTGCTCGGCCTCGTTAGCAAAGGTACCCGCCGCCGAGCCGGTGACGGTGCGCAGGGACTCGTCCGCCCCGATCAGGCAGTGGAGGATGGCGCGGGGGAACTGCCGGTCGAGGATGAGAAAATCGGCAATGCGCTCGGGGGCGATAAGGCCAAAGCGCTTGCGATACATCTCGAAGGCGCTGGCCGAGCGCAGGAGGGCCGCCCACTGCACGTTGTCCACCGGGGTGCCCACGTCCGCCGGGTCGGGCAGCAGGATGAAGTACTTGACGTCGAGGATGCGCGAGGTCTTGTCGACCCGCTCCAAGAACTCGCCCAGCCGGCCGAAGTGCCAGCCCTCGACCCGCGACATGGTGGCGTGGGCGACCCCCGAGTAGAGGTGGCTGGCCATCTTGATCTCGGTGAAGAAGTCGTGCGGGGTCTCCAGGGCCCGCTCCCGCGACGCCCCCCGCACCAAAAGGTAAAAGCGGTTGATCTGCTCCCACATCTCCGAAGAGATGAGCTCCCGCGCTGAGCGGGCATTCTCGCGGGCGTGGGATAGGCAGGAGAGGATGGAGTTGGGGTTCTCAGGGTCGAAGGTGAGGAACTCGATCACCCCCTCCCGAGTGGGCGCCCCGTAGCGCCGGGCGAAGTCCTCGTGGTCCCCGCTCACCAGCACCAGGGGCCCCCACTGCTCCCCGGCGGGGGCGGCCTGGTCGAGGACCAGGTGCAGGTTGGTGTGGATGAAGCGGGCGACGTTCTCAGCCCTTTCGAGGTAGCGGTTCATCCAGTTAGATGGCTTCTGCGACCCGGTTCAGCAACGGTCAGGCTCCCGGCAGTGCGCCCGGGTGCAGCACCCAGGTGTCCTTGCTGCCCCCGCCCCGGGAGGAATTGACCACCAGGGAGCCGGGCTGCAGGGCCACCCGAGTCAGACCGCCGGGCACGATGTAGCTTTGGCGGCCGCAGAGGACAAAGGGTCTCAGGTCTACCTGCCGGCCTTCGTAGTGGTCCTCCACCAGCACCGGCACCCGCGACAGGGCGAGGGTGGGCTGGGCGATGTAGTTGCGGGGATTGGCGTGAATGCGGCCGGCAAAATCGCGCCGTTCCTCGGCGGTGGATTGCGGGCCGATCAGCATCGCGTACCCCCCCGATTCGTTGGCCGCCTTGACCACCAAGTCGTCGAGGTGCTCCAGCACAAACGCCCGCTCCCCATCGTCCCAGCAGACGTAGGTGGGCACGTTGGGCAGCAGGATCTCCTCGCCCAGATAATACCTGATGATCTTGGGCCACATAGGCGTAGACCACCTTGTCGTCGGCCACCCCGGTGCCGGGGGCGTTGGCGATGGCCGCCCGGCCGGCCTGGTACACCTCCATAAGGCCAGGCACCCCCACCGTGGAGACGGGCCGGAAGACCTGGGGGTCGAGGAAATCGTCGTCGATGCGGCGGTAGATCACGTCCACCCGCTCGAAGCCCCGGGTGGTGCGCATACACACGGAGCCCTCCACCACCACTAGGTCGCGGCCCTCCACCAGCTCGATGCCTATCTGCTGGGCCAGGAAGGAGTACTCGAAATACGCCGAGTTGTAGCTCCCCGGGGTAAGCAACACCACGGTGGGATCGGCCACGTACGCGGGGGTCAAGCTCTGGAGGGTAGCGAGGAGCCGGCCTGGATAGTCCTCCAGCAGCCGCACCCCCAAAGCCTCAAAGACCTGGGGGAAGGTCCTCTTGAGAATGCGGCGGTTCTCCAGCACGTAGGAAACCCCCGAAGGGCAGCGCAAGTTGTCCTCCAGCACATAGAAGTTCCCGTCCCGGTCACGCACCAGGTCGATGCCGGCGATATGGCACCACAGCCCCAGGGGCGGCTTGAACCCGGCGCAGGCCGCCAGGTAGCCCTTGGCGGTGGCCAGACGTGGCCGGGGATCCCCCCGTCGCGGACAGTGGCCTGCTGTTGGTACACGTCGTCGATGAAGAGGTTGAGGGCACGGATGCGCTGCTCCAGCCCCCGCTCGACCCGCTCCCATTCGGCGGCCTCGACGATGCGCGGGATGACGTCGAAGGGCCAGACCTTCTCAATGCCCGCCTCGCTGCCGTGCACGTTGAAGGTGATGCCCTTGTTGAGGAAGGCCCGCTCCGCCGCCTGCTGCCGGGGCTGTCCCGGCGCGGCGAAGATTTCGTCGTAGAAACTCCCCGGATCGTAGGTGTCGAAGCGCATCGCTCTTACCAGTCGATAGCAGTGCCGTCGTCAGGGTGATAGGTCTCGGGGTTCCGCCAGTCGTGGCCGATCTTGTCGGCCATCAGTTCCTCGTCCAGTTCGATGCCCAGCCCTGGGGCGGTGGGCAGGTCCACGTACCCGTCCTTGATCACGAAAGGCACTTTGAGGTACCCCACCCCCATGCTGGCGTGCTCCTGCACCAGGAAGTTGGGGATGGAGGCGTCGAGCTGGATGCAGGAGGCCAGAGCGATGGGCCCCAGGGGGCAGTGCGGGGCGATGGCGGCGTACTGGCTCTCAGCCATGCCGGCGATGAGCCGCCCCTCGAAGATGCCCCCCGCGTGGGAGATGTCGGGCTGGAGGATGGTGGCCGCCCGCTTTTCGAGCACCTCGCGAAAGCCCCACTTCGTGAAGATGCGCTCACCCGTAGCAATGGGGATATGGGTTTTGCGGGCCAGCTCGGCCATGCCCTCCACGTCCTGGCACTGAATGGGCTCTTCGAAGAAGAGGGGCTGGTAGGGTTCAAGGGCCTTGATCAGCAGACCGGCGGTCTGGGGCGAGATGGCCCCGTGGAAGTCGATGGCGATGTCCAGCTCCTTGCCCCCGGCCTCGCGCATGGCCGCGAAGGTCTCCACCGCCCGGTCCACGAAGGCCATGTTCTCGACGATGCGGGCCTGCCGGCCCCCCGCCGGGCCGGTCTTGATGGCGGTGAACCCCTCCGCCACGGCCTTCTTCACCGCCTCGACCGCGGCCTGGGGGGTGCCCCCGCCGCAGCCGCGGTACATCCGGATGCGGTCGCGCAGAGGACCGCCCAACATCTGGTACACCGGCATCCCGGCCACCTTTCCGGCCAGGTCCCAAAGGGCCTGCTCCACCCCCGACAGGGCGCTGGTGAGGATAGGGCCGCCCCGGTAGAAGGCATGTTTGTACATGGCCTGCCAGTGGTGCATCACCCTGCGGGGGTCCTTGCCCAACAGATAGGGCTCCAGCTCGGCCACGGCCTGGGCGCAGGTTAGGGCCCGGCCCTCCAGGATGGGCTCGCCCAGGCCCACCAGCCCCTCGTCGGTGTGGATCTTAAGAAAGAGCCATCGCGGCTTGACCAGGAAGGTCTCCAGCTTGGTGATCTTCATCCTTATCCCTTTCATTGTATGGATGCCGACCCTCTCTATTATGGCGAATTTGCCCCCTTCAGCAAAAGGCCCCTTTGCGCCTCTTAGTCAATCCCGCTTGACAACCAGGAGCGACGATTTTAATCTTCGAATTATAAGCCAATTTATTACAATGATTTGCCCCACAATCAGCCCAGAGTTGCTGCGCCTTGTACCAGGCGCACTGGGGTCTGAAGGAAGAATGCTTCGAGAACACCCCTGACCCCCGCTTCCTCTCTAAATCCCCGGCCATCGGCGAGATTTACGCCTACCTGCTCTACGCCCCAGAGGGCGACCGGGGCGCGGTGCTGCGGGCAGGCGAGTCGGGCTGCGCCAAGACCCTGATGGCCCGGGCCCTAATCCAGGACTTCAGCCCCGAGCACACCGAGCTGGCCCTCCTCACCAACCCCTGCCGCACCCCCGAGGTGTTGCTGGGCGAGGTGCTGCTGCAACTGGGGGTCGAAGCCCTGTAGCTCAGCCGCGCTCAGCGCCTGCACCGGCTCAACGAGGCCCTATACGCCAAATTCTCCGTGGGCAAGGACACGGTGGTGGTCACCGACGAGGGGCAGTTGCTCCACGACCCACCAGGGATCTTTGAGGAGCTGCGCCTCTTGCTCAATTTTCAGCTCAACGACGCCTTCTTACGGACCCTCTTCCTGGTGGGCCAGCCCGCCCTGGCCGAACGGGTGCGGCAACAGCCACAACTCGACGAGCGCCTCTCCGCCCGCGGGGTGATGCAGGCCCTGGAGAAGGAGGAGATCGGCGCCTACATCTGCCACCGCCTCAAGGTGGCCGGCCGCCGGAACCCATCTTCTTGCAGGGCGCCGTGGAACTGAGCACCCAGGACTCGGGGGGGCGCCGCGCAAGCTCAACCACATCTGCGACATCTGCCTGGTCCTCGGCTATAGCCGCCAGTCCCGGCACGTAGACGAGGAACTGACCTACCGCCTCATCCTTTACGAGCAGGACAGCCGTGTTTAGGGGAGATTAGCATGGCCTTTTAACCACGCTAAATGCTGCGCTCCTCCCAGCAGGTGCGCAGTGCGCCGGTGGTCCGGGAGCGCCCCTCCGAGGCCCCTGGCGAGGCCCCTGCCGATCCGGGCCAGGACTCCCCGTTCTTCGCCGCGGTGCCCATGCCCGAGGAAGCGCGCCCGGCCCCGACACCCCCTGCTCCCTCCTCGGCCGCTCAAAGCCAGGCCCCCCCACCCGCCCCGGCCTAAACACAGCCCCAGCGCGGCGGCCCGGCCCCCTAACTGGTCAACGCTCCACCCCCCCAGGTGAACGAAGAGACCACCCGCGACCTTTCCAACAACTTCCTCGCCGCCGGCAACACTCCCCTGGTCATCGACGTTCTGGTAAAAGCAGTCAAGGACGCCCTGAAAAATTTTGCCAACAGCGACCAGTTGCTTACCAAGGCGGTGCGCCAACGCGGCGCAGCCTCGAACCTCTCGCAGGACCAGATCGACCGGAGGCTGGCCGACTCGGCGGCGGCCAAGGAGGCGGAGCAGCCGCCTTCGCCCACCTTCGTCTGGACCCAGCGGTCGGTCAACGGGGCCATCCTATCCATGCCTCTGGGCCAGGAGATCGAGTACGACGAACGCCGCAACCTGGCCCTCGGCCTCTGCGGCCTGATGCACGGCGCCGGGATGCTACGGGTGCCCAAGGAGATCCTCAAAGCCTCGCGCCTCACCCCCCAGTAGTTGGAGGCGCTCCGCAACCACGTCCAAGAATCGAAAGAGATCGTCGAGGGTTTCGGCCAGGACCTGGCCTGGATGGGGGCCAGCGTGGTGCAGGTCCACGAGCGCTAGGACGGCAGCGGCTACCCCCAGGACCGCAAGGAGGAGAAAATCCACGAGTTTGCCCGCATCATTGGCCTGGCCGACACCTACGAGGCCATGGCCCCCCGCGGGCGAACCGGGCGGCGCGGGTGACCTACACCGCACTCAACAAGATCATCGCCATGCGGAACAAGCTCTTCGACCCCCGCCTGATCATGGCCCTCATCCGCATCGTCTCGATCTTCCCCCTGGGCAGCCTAGTCAAGCTCAACCACGGGGCCATCGTCGCATGGTGGGCGCCAACCGCCTCTACCCCACCCGCCCGCTGCTCTAGATCCACCTCGACCCGCGGGGTCGCAAGGTCTCCCCCTCCTACCTGCTCAACCTGGCCGAGGAGCCCATGCTCAACATCTCGGACCGGGCCATCGACGAGGCTATTTTGAATAACTCGGGACCACTGCCAGCGGCGGGACGCGCCTTGAGAAAGGTCGGAATGGACCACTCCCCGACGCCCCTTACTGTGCGTGCGTATTTCGGCAGAAAGTTGCCCGGGTTTCCAGCGGTTGAAGGGCGGATTTTCTGCCCTTTGTAGGTGGTGGCGCCGGGTTAGCCCAGGCCCCCTTTCTTTGGTAGCAGAGGAAAGGAGGGGCCATGCCCAGAGAAAGG
>VGJS01000140.1 GCA_016867395.1 Candidatus Handelsmanbacteria bacterium | reverse complement strand
CAGCCCCCAGATGCCCAGCAGCAGGCCGTAGCGGTGGCGGTAGGCCCCCATGCTCTGGCGCAGGCTGCCGATGATATCCCCCAGACGCGCGGGAAGAAAGCGCCGCGCCAGCCCCTCGAAGTAGATACCCGCCCGCCGGCTCATTCCGGCCCCCAGCACCACCAACAACCCCAGCCAGATGGGCACCAGCACCGAGGCCAGGTCGTGGACCTCGGGCAGGACCAGGTACGCAGCCAGGGCCAGGGTGCAGGTGGAGAAAAGCCCGACGAAGCGGTCCATCACCGTGGCCGCCACCCCGCCGCTGGCCTGGCCGCTGAGCCGGCGGATGTCGTAGATGCGCATGGCGTCCCCGCCTATATTGCCCAGCAGCACGTTGTTGAAGAAGACCCCTACGTGGTAGAACACCAGGGACTGCCTGAAGGAGATGGGGATATTCTGCACCCGCAAGAGCAGGTGCCACTGGGCCGTGCCCAGGGCGTTGCTCAGGGCAAAGAGCAGCACCGCCCCGCTAAAGGGCAAGAGCAGGGTGCCGGCGAAGATCCGGCTCAGGGCCGGCCAGTCCATCTGGTAGGCCAGGTACCAGATCAGCCCCAGGCTGATCCCGGCCTTGAGGGCCAGTTCGAGGGCGCGCCTCATGCGGCCTCGGGCAGCAGTTGGCGGGCGCTGCGGGCCCCGCGCAGGTAGTACTGGTACACCAGGCTGCCGGGGTAGACCCCTTCCTGGCGGGCCGGGCCGGGCCGGCGCAGGACCTGGGCCTGCCGGCGCCGGCGCCACAATTGCAGCGGGTGTATCAACAGCCAGCCCAGGGCCGCCAGCGGCGCCGGCAACTGGGCCCACTGCCCCCTGGCCAAAAAGAGCAGACAACTGCTCAGATCGAGGGCCAGGCGCAGGGGCAGCACCCACCCCAGACGGGCGAGGGGGAGGTTCTTGCACAGCAGCACCAGGTTGTTGCGGTAATTGAGGTAAGTCTTGCGGAAGGAGGAGGGCGGCAGGGACCATCCCGAGTGGTGGTGGATCACCGAGGCGGGCACTGCGAGGATGCGGTACCCGGCCAAGCGCAGCCGCCAGCACAGGTCGATCTCCTCGAAGTGCATGTAATACTCCTCGTCGAGCAGCCCCACCCGGCCCACCGCGTCGAGGCGCAGGAAGAGGGCCGCCCCGCAGGCCCAGAACAAGGGCGCCGGCCGGTCGTACTGACCCGCGTCGCGCTCGCGGTGCTCGAAGAGCCGGCCCCGGCAGAAGGTATAGCCCAGGCCGTCGATGTACCCCCCCGCCCCTCCGGCGTAGTCGAAGAAACCCGGATCGGCCGCGGAGAGCAGCTTGGGCTGGCAGGCGGCCAGTTGGGGATCGGCCTCGGCGGCCTCGACCAGGGGGCGCAGCCAGTCGGGCTCCACCACGGTGTCGTCGTTGAGCAGCACCGCGTAGCGGGTGCGGGCCAGGGCCAGGCCGCGGTTGCAGGAGACGGTGAAACCGAGGTTGCGCTCGTTGCGCAGCACCTGCAACTGCGGGTAGGCCCGCCGCGCCGCCTGGATCGCCGGCCCGTCCGGGCCGTCGTCCACCACGATGACCTCGATGGGCCAGTGGCTGCGGGCGTAGAGGGCTTCGAGGCAGGCGCCCAGGGTGGAGGCCCGGTAGTGCGGGATGACGATGGCGACCGTTTCGCGCACGGCCGGGGAGAACTCAGGGCTGGGCCGGAGCGGCGGGGGCCGCGCTGCGGTTGAGGGCCCGCTGCAGGATCTCCTCGGCCTTCTTCAACTCCTCCACCTCCCCGTACTTGCCGCGGTAGCCCTCCAGCAGTTCCAGGGCCTGCTGGGGCTGGCCCTTGGCCTGGAGGGTGGCGGCGATCTCGTAGTAGGCGTCCCACTGCTGCGGGTTGCGCTCCAGGGCCGTGCGGTACAGGCCCTCGGCCTGGTCGTAGGCGGCGTAGCTGTTGAGCAGGATGCCGGCCAGGGCCAGGGTGTTCTCGTAGGCCAGTTTGGGGTCCTGGTCCCAGGCGGCCAGGGTCAGTTTGCCGGCCTGCTCCACGTACTCGGCCCCCAGGGCGTTCTGACCGGCCTGGCGCAAGAGTTCGCTGCTGGCGTAGTAGTCGCGCCACGAGAAGGGGAAGCGCTCCTTGGCCCAGTTGAAGAGGCGCTCCATCTCCGGGCCGCGGCCCTGCTGCTCGTAGGATTGGGCCAGTTCCAGGACACAGGCCATGTAATTGCCCATCAGCCGGTCGGCGTCCTCGTCCTTGAACACCGCCGGGTCGTTCACCCCCCGGAACCTGAACACCTCGAAGAGATTGCGCTCCAGGGCGGCCACGTCGGTGCCGGGGTTCTTCTGGGGCACCACCCGCAGGCCCATGCCGGTCATCTGCAGATAGGGGTCCAGATTGAGGCGGTTCTCGCCCGAGACGGTGATGGCGAAGTGGATGGGCCGCTGCCACTGGTTCCAGTAGAGGATGCCGATGACCATGATGTCCTGCACCCGCAGGATGCCCCCGTCGGTCTTGGCCGGGATCTCCACCTCCAGGCCCAGCTTCTTGAACTCCACCGGGACCCGGGTCTCGGGCCAGACCCGCTTGTACAGATCGACGATCTGGGTGTCGCAGAGCACCGAATCGATGTACGCGTCGTCGAGCTGGATGCTAACCTTGGGATCGCGGTCGCGCAGTTGCTTGATGTACCAGCCGGTGTTGAGCAGGCTGAGGTTGACCACACTGACGTCCTTGCGGATGCCCTCCACCTCCTGCAAATACCACAGCGGAAAGGTGTCGTTGTCGCCGTTGGTGAAGATGACTCCGTTGGGATCCGCCGATTGCAGGATGTTGTACCCGTAGTCGAAGGCGATGAAGTCGCCGGTGCGGTCGGTGCGGTGGTAGAGTTGGGCGGCGATCCCCACCGGCAGGATCAGGCCCAGGCAGGCCAGGGCGGTGGACAGGTGGCTGCCCAACTTGAGGCGTTCGCGCAGGTATTCCATTAGTCCGGTCCAGCCCAGGCCCATCCACAGGGCAAAGGCGTAGAACATCCCGCCGAAGACGTAGTGCCGCTCCCGGGGCTGCGGGTCGGGCATGTTGAGGTAGAGCGAGAGCCCAAAGCCCATGATCACGAACATCGCCAGGAAGGCCAGGAAGCGCCGGCGGTCCCGCTGGGCGTGCCAGATCATCCCGCCCAGGCCCAGCAGGTAGGGTATGAGCGAGACCGCCACCGGGTCGGGAGCGTTCTCGGTAGCCTTGCGGAAGACCACCAGCTTGGTCAGGAAGGGGAAGGGGAACTGCTGGAAGAAGTACTTCATCTGAAGCTGCCAGAACTGGTACTCCCGCGAGGCCCGCTCCGAGAGCATGTTCAGCAGCATGCTGTCGGTGCCGTACTGCTCGCGGTTGAGGAACTTGAGGAAGGCCGCCCAGGTCTCCGGGTCGTTCTCGTCGATGGTGGGGTTGAGGCCCGAGCGGATGTACAGGGCCGCGTAGGTCGAGTACCCCAGCCCGAAGAGCAGCAGGGAACCCAGAAGCAGCCAGCAGGCGCGCTGGTCCGTGCGGTAGAGGTAGTAGAGCAGCCCCAGCAGGGCCAGGACGATGGGGAAGTTGCCGTTCTTGGACCCGAGGATGGCGATGGCCAGCACGCTCCAGCCGGCCAGCACCATCAAGAGCATGATCAGGCGGCGAAGTTTCTCGTCGGCGTACCAGGCCAGGATCAGCAGGGTGGGAATGGTGAGCAGGCAGAGCATGTGTAACCCGCCGCCCAGGCCAAAGGCGTAGGCGATCAGGTAGAGCCACTTGTCGTTGCTGGTGCCGTGCTGGGTGCCCTCCCAGTAGAGGATCAGCCACACCCCCAGGGCGGTGAAGAAGATCGAGTACCCGTAGACCTCGGCCTCCACCGCGTTGAACCAGAAGGTGTAGGAAACCCCCAGGCAGAGGGCGGCCACCGCCGCCCCCAGGATGGCGCTCAGGTCGCGCTGGTCGCCAAAGGGCTGATGGGCCGCCCCTCCCATCACCCGGCGGGCCAGGGATACCGTGCTCAGGTACACGAACCACACCGCCAGGGCCGAGGACAGGGCCGACATGAAGGTCACCATCGCCGCCGGAGAGCCAAAAGGTGCCAGAGTGAAGACCCGGCCCAGCAGCACGTACAGGGGCGAGCCGGGCGGGTGGGGCACCCCCATGGTATAGGCGCAGGCGATGAACTCCCCGCAGTCCCAGAAGGACACGGAGGTGGCCATGGTCTTCATGTACAGCAACAGAGCGGCCAGGAAAACGCCGGCGCCGGCCAGGCGGTGCAGCTCTTCAGTCCGCGGCATAGGAAGCCTTTTTTGAGGGTAGAGGCAAAACTGAATAAATCTAAGCAATCAGAGGCGGGTTTGAAAGGAGCGGGGCAGGGTCAGGGCTGTAATTCGAGGGTGCCCCAGGCCGCCGGATCAGCGCTGTGGTCGCGGTCGGCGGTCCACGACTGCAGGCCCAGTTCGGTGTCGTGCAGGGCGTAGTTGAAACCGAGGCGGTTGAACTCCTGGGGCTGGTACCCGTTGAGGCCCGCCGCCGGCAGGCACAACTCCAATTGGTAGCCGCGCTTGAGCCGGCGGCAGCTCACCTCGATGGCCTCCTCCGGACAGGGAGGGGCCTGCTCGCGGGCCCGGTCGATGGGCACCTGCCGGGCAATGGGGGTCAGGCCGTCCCGGCCCCGGCCGCCGGGCAGCACGTAGAAGTGGTGGCAGTAGCGGGTGGCCCGGCGGCTGTCCTTCAGGTCCCGCGTGTCCACCCACACCTCCAGGCAGTCCCCCTGCCAGTAATTTTTGGGGTCCAGCTTGTAGCGGGTCTTGCCCTTGACCTGCAGGCCCACGCAGAGGCCCCGCTCGTTCCAGGCCACCTGCACCTGGGCGAACTCCCGCCGGCCCTCCACTCCCATCAGCCCGGGCAGCCGGCAGGCCGCGTCCCACTCCCCCAGCGCCCCGTCCACGGCGATGTCCCGGTTGGGGCAGGCAAAGGCAAAGGAGAAAAAGGCGCGCTGGGGCACGTTGAGGTTCAAGCCAACACCCCCTTCAGGATACGGCCGGTGTGCGAGGCCCTGGACCTGGCCACCTTCTCGGGCGGGCCGCAGGCCACCACCTCCCCGCCCTGGTCCCCGCCCTCTGGTCCCAGGTCGATGAGATAATCGGCGCTCTTGATCACGTCGAGGTTGTGCTCCACCACGATCAGGGTATTGCCCGCGTCCACCAGCCGGTGCATGACCTGGAGGAGCTTCTGGATGTCGGCAAAGTGCAGCCCGGTGGTGGGCTCGTCCATCAGATAGATAGTGCGGCCGGTGCTGGGCCGCGAGAGTTCCTCGGCCAGCTTGAGGCGCTGGGCCTCCCCCCCCGACAGGGTGGTGGAGGACTGCCCCAGGGAGAGGTAGCTCAGGCCCACGTCGGCCATGATCTGGAGGGACTCCTTGATCCGGGGCAGCCCGCCGAAGAGCTGCAGGGCCTGGTCCACGGTCATCTCCAGCACCTCGGCGATGGAGTAGCCCTTGAAGCGCACCTCCAGCACCTCGCCGGTGTAGCGTTTGCCCTGGCAGGAGGCGCAACGCACCCACACGTCGGGGAGGAAATGCATCTCGATGCACTTCCAGCCCAGGCCCTCGCAGGACTCGCAGCGGCCGCCGCTGCGGTTGAAGCTGAAGCGGCCGGGGCCGAAGCCGCGCAGCTTGGCCTCGGGAAGCTGGGCATAGAGCTGGCGGACCAGGTCGAAGACCCCCATCACCGTGGCCGGGGTGCTGCGCGGCGAATGGCCGATGGGGGCCTGGTCGATGTAGATGACCTTGTCGAGGTGCTCCAGGCCCAGGAGCCGGCGGAAGTCCCCGGCCGGCCGGCTGGCCCCGTTGAGCCGGGAGGCCAGGGTGTTGTAGAGGACCTCGTCCACCAGGGTGCTCTTGCCCGAGCCCGAGACCCCGGTGATGCAGACAAAGGCCCCCAGGGGGAAATCCACGTCGATGTCCTTGAGGTTGTGCTGGCGGGCCCCCTCCACCCGCAGCACCTGGCCATTGCCGGGCCGCCGCCGGGAAGGCACCGGAATGCCCAGCTTGCCCTTGAGGTACGCAGCGGTCTGGGAACGGGGGGCCCGGCCCAGGCGCAGGGGTGGGCCGGCGGCCACCAACTCCCCGCCCTGGGCCCCGGCCCCCGGCCCCAGGTCCAGCAGATAGTCGGCGCTCTGGATGGTCTCCAGGTCGTGCTCCACCACCACCAGGGTATTGCCCAGGG
>VGJS01000139.1 GCA_016867395.1 Candidatus Handelsmanbacteria bacterium | reverse complement strand
GGCGCAAGGCCAGCGCGATCTGCTCTTCGCTATGCCGCTTCTCCTTCATCGGTCTGGTCTCCTTCTACCCAACATACGGCGCCAATTCCTCGCATCTCAACTGGTACAGGTTTCGGGGAGAAGACCACTCCCGCCACTGGCTCAATCGCGCCGCCACTACCCCATACTCCCGCGACAGCAAATCCTAGTCCTTGCCTTGAAGAAGACGTAACACCGCTTCCATTTTGCGCCGCGACGAAAACCGGCCGTTCTCTGCATTCCTGCTATTCTTGGCTATCATACAGACTCCTTTCCAGGGGAAAGATAACCCCAAAAGACGGTCCAATATGACCCTGGGGCGATCCAATGCTTGGCAAAGCCGTCGATTGGGAGTATATCGAGAGCAACGCCGCCTGGGGAGTAAAGCAACAGCAAGAGCATCCACCTGAGTATAACTTCCTGGCCGAGGACGAACTAGACAGGCTGCTGGAGGCGTACGCTCCTCACTTGAGTTGGTTGGCAACGTTGGCAATCTATACAGGTATGCGCCGCGGGGAGTTATTCAAGCTGGAGTGGCGGGACATAGACTTTGCACAGGGTGAGAAAGGGCTGATAACGGTGCGGGACACCAAGAACCGACATACCCGATATATCCCATGAACCATTTGGTGCGCGAAGCCCTGGAGAGGCACCCCCGCCGCATCGTCAATGCGGGGCACTTCCCCCCGGGTGTTCTCAAGGGAGGACGGTGCGGCCTTCAGGCGGATTGAAAGCGGCACCAGGGGGCATTGCCACGGGCAGGGGTAGGTGCTAGGCGACGGTTATACTTGACCGATAGACAAAAATCCCCACCACCTTTTGCGGCTGGTAGTGGGGATCTGTCGGAGGGGTTGCTTGTGGTTCTATTCTACTTGACCAGCGCCATCTTGCGCGAGCGCACCTCTCCCCCGACCTCCAGGGTGTAGATGTAGGTACCGGCTGAAAGGGCGCCGGCCTGGAAAGAGAGGGTGTATTGGCGGCCGGCTTCGGCCATGCCGTCGAAGAGCACTGCCACCTGCTGGCCCAGGGCATTGTACACCCGCAGGGTGGCGCGGCCTGTGTTTGGCACGGCAAAACCGATCTGGGTGTTGGGATTGAAGGGGTTGGGATAGTTGCCCAGCAGGGTGAGAGTCCGGGGCAACACCGCCTCCTCTTCCTCCTCGACGGCGGTGATCGGTCCCAGCGAGAGGATCAGGTTGATCTCCTGCGCTCCCCCGTTCAGCGTTAGGGCCTCTGCCTGGGCAAAGGTGGAGACATTGCCGTTGTACGTCCCTCCCAGGCCCAGTTTGCCGGCGTACAGGCGGTACTCTCCGGGCGCTACGCCGGACAACTCGAAGCTGCCGTCGGGTCCGGTCTGCTCGTACGCCACGGGCTGCGCTGCCTCGTCGAGCAGGTACACCGTGGCTCCCGCGATGGCCTTGCCGTCCGAGGCGGTCACCCTGCCGTGCACCGCTGCCGTACCGGAGTTGCCCGGACCGGGGGACTCGGCGCCTTTGCTCCCGGCCATACCGGCGGTGGGCATTGCCCCGTCGCCAGCGGCGAGTCTCCAGAAATAGGCCGGGGCCAGGGTGAAGTCGATGCCGGCGGTGGGCTGCTGGCCATCGACATGGATCGGGGTCGATAGTTCGGGCGCATAGGTGTCGCCGTAGTACACCCCGATGCTGTTGGGCGCAAAACTCATCGCGACGTAGTCGCCCGGCGCCAGCCCCCGCAGGGCATAGGTGCCGTCCGGGGCCGTGACGGCCGTGTAGCTCGTGGCGGTGCTCACCTGGCCATCGACCAGCGGATAGGCTAGCACCACCGCTACCTCGGGCGGCATGGCCGCCATGCCGCTGTCCTTGGCGATATCCACCGTCGCGGATTCCCAGGCCGGCGCCGGCGCCCGGTCAGACAAAGGCATGGGTCCGCCGTAGTTGACTGTCACCGTGCCGGTGATGATCCCTTCTCCGTTGTCCATCTGCGGCAGGGCCAGGTTGTGGATGGTGACCTCGCCGCCGATGACCTCTACCAAAGCCCCTTTCCCGCCGGCATCTCCCGCTGCAGGCGGAGAGGCGGCGCCGTCGGCGTACACCGCGAGCCAGTAGCTGCCCTCGGGGATATAGGTCAGGACAAAATGGCCAGCCTCGTCCGTAAACGCGTGCGAAGCATAGTAGCCAAAGGGCGCATACATGCCTTGGTCCCGCCGCACGGGCGAAAGCTCGATATAGGCGCGCGCCAGAGGGGCTCCGGTGGCCGCATCGGTGATGCTCCCCTCGATCGATCCGTAAATCGGCCTCACCGTGAGGTCAAAATCGATGTTGCCGCGCCCCTCACCCTCAGCCAGGGATACGGGGGTCAGGGCTTCTGGGGATACAGACCCATCGTACCAGCCCTGCCCGTACATGTCGCCCGTGCCATAGGTCGCATGGACTGCGTAGACCCCCGCCGGCAAACGGTCCACCCGGTATGCGCCCTGGCTGTCGGTCTGGGCATAGGCCCACAGGTTGGCAGGCTGCGAGGGGTCGAGGATTGCGGCCGCTGGCCGCACCTCGATGAAGGCCCAGGGCAGCGCCTGCCCCTTGCTGTCGCGCACCACCCCGGACAAGCTGGCCGTGCCGACCTGCACCGGCAGCACCACGTCGATCCTACCCGTGCGTTCGCCCTCTCCCAGGGTCACCGGGGTGGCCGCCTCTGGTGTGAGGGCATCCTGGTACCAGCGCTGCAGGTATTCCCAACCGGCCTGCGCCGCTGCTGCCACCAGATACGTGCCCGCTGGCAGTTCTTCTACGGTGTAAATGCCCTCTTTGTCGGTGACTGCATAGGCCCAGATATTGATCATGCCCGGCTCGCCCGCCCCTCGCCCCCACTGCGCCGCGCTCTGCACCGTGACAAAGGCCTCGGCCACTGGCTGGCCTTTGCGATCCGTCACCCGCCCGGAGAGGGCGCTGCGCAAGACCGGCAGGTCCAGCTTCAGATCGATACCCGGGGTCTCCACGTCCATCGTGACGGACACCGGTGAGGCCTGCATGAAATCTGAGACGGCATCGTACCACCGGACCGCGTAGTACCAGCGGCCCGAGACCTGGGCCATGACATAGTACTTTCCCGTGCCCAGGCCGCCGATGCGGTAAAACCCGGTCTCATCCGAGATCGCCCAACCGCCAGAGGGGGCGATGTACCCGCCGCGCTTCCCGAGCATTTGGTCTGCGGGCATGGGCTCGGCCATCATCCCGTCTGGAGCAGGAGCCGGCGCTGCTGCCTCTCCCTCCTGCACCACCGCTGTATCGATCTGCACCGGCATGGACTCGTACACATAGGCCTGGACATAGGCGCCGGGGATGGGCGTCCCTGCGGCATCGCGCACGTACCCGCTGATCGTGCCGCCGGTGGCCAGGCTGAAGTCGATGTGCTCGGTAACCGCCCCCTCCCTCACCTCGACCCGGGTCGCCAGGTCCGGGGACTGGGCATTGTCAAAGAACTCGGGCAGGGTGCCGCTGGCCCAGACCTGGACCAGATACGCACCGCCGGGCAGACCGGAGATGAGGTACTTGCCCTCCTTGTCGGTCTGGGCAAAGCTGCTGAGGAAGGGATTGTCGGGAGAAAACACCTGGACGCCCGCCTCGACGACGGGCTGGCCGTCCCTTTCTAGGCGGACCGTGCCGGCGATGCTGCCCGTGCCAACCGAGAGCGGCTCCATGACAAAGTCGATGCCCTCGACAGTCTCGCCCTCGCCCACCTGCACCGGGACTGCGTCGGACAAGGTCTTGGCACCCTTGAAATACTGGGGGATGTAGCCCTTGGCCGAGGCGGTCACGTAGTAGGCACCCGCTGAGAGCCCCTCAATGCGGTACTTGCCGTCGGGCTGGATGGCGGCGATAGCGACACCCTCGCGGCTCTGGGTGGAATCCGCGATCCAAGCCACGACCGACGCCGAGGCGAAACCCGCGGGCAGGAGACCCGCCAAGGATCCGGTGATGATCCCCGTGCCACCGGTGAGCTGCACGGCCTTGGCGCGGGCCAGGAAGGCCGGCACGGCCATCCTGGCCTGTCCCTGCCGGATCAGATCCAGGGTGCGGAGGAGCTGGGCACGCTCAAAGGTCCGCTGGCCCTGGGGGGCGGCCATTGACACCGCCGGCCTCAGGGCACTGAGGAGCAGGACCAGAAGCACGAGATATTGAAAGCGATAGCGCGTCGACATGATGACCCTCTTCTTCAGATCAGGCTTTGAAGGCCGCTGTACCAATATGCCCCGCGATGCAAATCATGTGCCACTCTCCTCCCCACACCTGGTTCAGCATCCCTCAGGCAAAAACCAGTGGTTAAGGCTGCTCCAGAGGGGGGCACAGGCCCTGCAAAACCGTCAGTTATTTGAGGGTGAGCTCAGTTTTCCACCATAAAAAGGGGACGCAGCGCTGAACTGAGCTCCCTTTTTGACTTGCTGCTTTTCGCTACTTCACAAGGCCCGGTTGTCCTCAGCATACACGTAATTGCCATTCCCTCCTAGGGCCCAGGTGCCCCGGAAGAGGGTGCGCCGCTTGGGGGGCATGGCCATGATCTTCTCGTGGCTGAGGTTGACCAGGTGCCATTGAGCCCAGATGGAGTTGTAGCAGTTGAAGACCGCACAGCGGGGGTTGTTCGGGTTGGTCCAGTCGTTGGCCGCATGGACCAGGCTCTCGGTGAAGATCACCACCGAGCCGGGCGGACAGCTATACTCGTCCATCATCGCCCGCATCTGGTTCTCCCAGGGGGACTCGCCGATATTGGGCCGCCAGCGGTCCGGGCCGCCGTAGTTGAAATGCGTCTTGTGCGAGCCACTGAGGAAGGTGGTGCCTCCCTGTCCGGCTTTCACCTCCTCCAGTTCCCATACCACCCGGGTCAGGCCGGCGAAGATCTTGTTCCCCGCCACCTGATAACGCATGGCGTTGGCCTGCTGCGGCGGCCGCACCACGTGCGGCATCCCCTGATCGCCCCGCTGCATCTTGCTCCACCCTGGCGGCCGCACCGTGGTGAAGGAGCCCTCGCAGCGGAAGCCGTAATACTCGTCCCCGACAAAGGGGTCCTCGCTCAGGATCTCGGACAGGATGCCGGTGATGGCCGGATGGTCGAGTAGATTCTGCAGCACTCCTTCGTAACTCTGCTTGGCACCGGCGTACACCTCGGCCTTGGCCGCCTCGATCTCGGCGGGAGTCAGCAGCGAGGGCAGCAGAATCCAGCCGCGCAGGTCAAAGAAGAACTTCTGCTCCTCGGTCATGGGTACCGGGGCAGCGCTGGCAAAGAGCGTCATGGCTCCTCCGTTTCTATGTGGTTTTACCAGGGATTGCCGCTGAATTTAGGGGATTTTACCGCCGGGGGCGACTGTTGCCGGCGCTGTCATCGCAGTCCAGACAAAAAGAAAGCTCCTGAGGGCGCCTACCCTCGTTAGTCGCGATCAGTCAGACGGTCGTTTTCTGGCGGGAAGGTGTGGCAATCGAACCCACCTAGCGGCGCTCTCGCGCCGCCACAACGGATTTAACGTCGGATTCAGAGCAGTTACGCAAGTAGCAGGATTTTCAGGAGCCTGCGCGTAACGTCCGCATTCTTTTGAATTTACCTGTTACGTTTGGTTGACTCGAGTGAAGGGCGATGAGTCGCCCTATGGGCACCAGAACGCGGTTCTTAGTCACCAGGTGGCCACCAAGTGCCCCCCTGCTGGGCCACCCCCCAATGGGGCTGGGGCTCCTCATGACTTGCTGAAATCGGGGAGGCCCCATTCCCTTTACCAGTCGTTTGTTCCTCCTCTCCTGCTCGAGAATCCGCGCTAGTCCGAAAAAGCCAGGCCTTTCAGATTCCTTTGTCTGCCAAAGGTAATTTTTGTATCTTGCCCCGTAAGGGCATCAATCGACCTAGTTCAGCCCACCCTAATGGGGTAGGTACTGAGGTTCATAAGCTACAGGCTTCGGGTGCTGTCACGCGAAACGCCGGGCGACATTGGACAAGGACAGGCGCCATTCTTTCGGTATATCTCCACCGTAGGGATAGATATACCGAATAATCGCGGTTAAATCACTAGTTATGCGGCGCAGACGGCGAGTCGCAACGGCGACGGCGGTATCTGCTTTCGGTTCCGAAACTGGACAGCCGATGTCGAGGTGTTACGGTTGGAGCACGTCACTGGAAGAGCTATGTTCAGAAGTTGTGGATGGCTGGGGGCAAAAAAAGAGCGTATCCTGAGTATGGCCACCATCACTCACCGCCCTTTGGCGAGGGCGAAAGGATACGCTCATGGCAGAATATACGGCAACCC
>VGJS01000138.1 GCA_016867395.1 Candidatus Handelsmanbacteria bacterium | reverse complement strand
CTCCTGGGCCCGGTGCGCGACCCGCACGACCCCGACCCCGGGCGCCGTTTCAAGGGCCTGGCCTACCGCGGCGGCTCCCTGGAGCCGCTGGTCTCCCCCGACGCCATGCGCTGGGAGAATCCCGGCTTGGAGCGCCTCTCCAGCGCCGACGAGTCCCACCTCACCCTCGACGAGGAGCGCCGGCTCTTCATCGCCACCGTCAAGCACCACGGCCCATACGGCCGCTCTTTCTTCCTCACCACCAGCGAGGACTTCTCACACTGGACCGCGCAGGAACTGGTCTTTCACGCCGACCAGACCGACCAGGAGAACGGCGTCGAGCGCCTGCAGCGCTTCTTCGACGACCCCGGGCTGCTAACCCCGGTGTACAGCCGGCCCGAGGAGTGGCGCACCGACATCTACAATTTCCCGGTATTTCGCTACGAGGGCCTGTACCTGGCCCTGCCGGTGATGCACCACTGGTCGGCCAAACACCCGCCCATGTACGAAAACGTCGATGGCCGCAAAAGCGTCGAGCTGGCCTGTAGCCGCGACCTGCGCCGCTGGGCGCGGGTGGCCAACCGCGCCGTCTTCCTCGACCAGGCGGGCCCCGGCCAGCACCATGCCTACGACACCGGCCAGCTCGTCACCACCAACGGGCCCCTGGTGCGCAACCGCGAATTGTGGTTCTACTACGTGGGCCTCAAGTACCGATGTCTCACGCTGGAGGCCACCCGCCAGCGCCAGTATCTCGATTCCAGCGCCGTGTGCATGGCCCGGTTGCGTCTTGACGGCTTCGTCTCGCTGAAAGGGGGGTTCGAGTGGGGCTCGGTGCTGACCCGGCCGCTCAAAGTGGAGGGACGGGAGTTGCGCCTCAACCTCGATGCCTGGCGGGGGCAGGTGAAGACCGAGATCCTCGAGACGGAGGAGGACCGCGTGTTGACCGGGTTCGGCGCCGAGGACTGCCTGCCCCTGAGCATCGACAACATCGACGAACCGGTGCGCTGGCGGGATGGGCGGGACCTGTCGGCCCTGCGGGGCCGCAGCGTGCGCCTGCGTTTCTCGCTCCTGCGGGGGGAACTATACGCCTACTGGTTTGCCGGGTAGGCCAGGCCCTCGCGCTCCAGCAGCCCCTCCACCGCACTGCGCAGGGCCTCGGGCTCGCCCCCGGACACAGCGTCGAATCCCTTTTCCGCCGCGGCCCCGGCCTCCTCCTCGCCAGCCAGGGCCACCACCGGCAACTGGGGCTGGAACGCCCGCAACTGCTCCAGTAGGGCCATCCCGCCCATACCGGGCAGGGCCAGGGTGGTGAGCACCACGTCGGGCAGTTCCTGCTTGACCGCCTCCAGGGCCTGGCCTCCTTCCTCGGCCTCGGCCACCGCGTAGCCGGCCAGGATCTCCTTGAGAGCGGCGCGCTTGTGGGGATCGCCGGCCACGGCCAGCACCCGGGCGGGGGGCTCCTGCGCGTCCACCTGGGAGCGGGCCTCGGGGTAGTCCATTAAGCCCCGGCGCGAGATGAATCCGAGGGTAAAGTGGAGGCGCTGGTGGTGGACCTTAAGCTGGCGCTGAAGCACTGCCTGCCGGCTCTGATACTGTTCCTGCTCCCCTTGCAGGTCGCGCAGGCGGGCGTTGTCGGCTTTGACCTTCTCGGTCAGGATGTTGATCAAGTTGCGGTAGATGCGGTTGCGGGAGACCGGGTCGGCGTTGAAGAAGCGGTCGAGCTGGCTTTTGCGCAGCACCAGGACCTGGGTGGGCTTGAGGGCCTTGAGCGCCGCCAGGCGGGGCTGCCCGGTGATGGCCCCCACCCCCAGGGCGTTGATCGGCTCGACCGCAGCCACCTGCAGATCGTCGGCGGTGTACACCCCCAGCTCGCCCACCAGCAGGATGAACATGGCGTCGCTGATCCCCCCGGCGGTACAAAGCACCTCGCCCGGCTGCAGGGTGCGGCCCTCGCACAGGGTGATCAGCGTCCGGCTGCTCCTGGGCGAGATCCCGTAAAGCAGGGGGATCTTCTTGACCGCCTCGACCAGGGCCAAATGGTTAATCTTGCGCAGCACCTGTTTCCTCCTATGCCGGGATCAACAACAGCAACACCGCGCCCGCCCCCGCCAGGACCAGGGCCTGCAGGTGCAGCCGGCGGGCCCGGCACTCCAGCTCCCGTTGCTCCTGGGCGCCTTCAACCGGGGAACTGCCCGTCGGGGTCTCGCGCCGGCCGCGCCCGGCCAGGAAGACGCAGGTGCGGGCCCGGGCCTGGAGGAAACACAGGGCGCAGCCCCACAGGGGCAAGGCAGCGAAGAGGCGCCACGCCGGCGGGACGCCCAGGCCCAGCAGCAAGGCAAGAAGGCCGCCGCTAAAGGCCCCCAGCAGACCGCCGATCATCAGTCGCAGCCGGCGACCGCCCTCCAGCAGGTTGTGCGGAACCGTCTCGCCCATGCTTTAAGCTCCCAGTCGAGGCTGCCACGCCGCCAGGGCCCCGGCCACTTCGGCGGGGCATTCGAGCTGGGGGGCGTGGCCGCAGCCGGGGATGAGCCGCACCGAGGCGTGTGGCATATCCCCCTGCAACCGGCGGGCAAAGGCCGCCGGGACCACCCGGTCCTCCTCGCCCCAGAGAGCCAGCACCGGGCAGGAAACCTCGCGGTAGGAGTGCAGCAGCCCCTCCCAGTCGGCGGGCATCAGATTGCGGGCCGCCTGTCGGTAGGCATAAGATACGCCGGGCTCTTGCAACCGGGCAACTATCCCTTCCGCCGCCCCGGGTGGGATCTTTGCCGGATCGGCGAAGCAGCGGCGCAGGGTCTGGTCCACCAGTCGGCGAGTGAGGCCCAAGTGCAGGGCCAGCCATTGCAGCGGGCGCTGGTCCAAAAGCGCCCCGGGCCACCCGGCCATCTGGCGCACGTACCCAGGCAGAGGCTGAGGGTAAGAGGCCGGATCCAACAGGGCCAGGCCGGCGATGGCCGGGCGCAGTTGCGGCTGGGTACACCACAGGTAGAGGGCCAGGCCCCCGCCCAGGGAATTGCCCCCCAGCACCACCCTCTCCAGCCCCAGGTGGCCGATCAGGCGGACCAGGTGTCCGGCGTGCATGTCCAGGGAATAGCGGTGGCAGGCCGGGTGCTGGCGCAGCCGCGGTTTTCCGCTCTCCCCGAAGCCCACCAGATCCGGGGCGATCAGGCGGAAGCGACCCACCAGCAAGGGCCAGACTAGGTCCCAGGTGCCGCGCTGGTCAAAGAGACCGTGGAGCAGCAGCAGGGCCGGCCCAGGCGTGCGGCTGTCCTGATACGCCATGTGGATGGGGCGGCCCTCCTCGTCGCCCACCACCAGGAATTGGGGAGGCGGCGGGATCACTCCTTGTCCCGCAGAATCAGGATCTGCCCCTCGCGGCGGGCGATATAACCCTGGGATTCCAGTTGCTTGAGCACCCGACTCACCGTCTCGCGGGTGGAGCCGGTCATGTTGGCCAGTTGCTGGTGGGTGGGCGGGGTTTCCAGGGCATAACCCTCGGGCACCTCTACCCCTCTTTCGAGGGCCAGGCGCAGCAGGGTCTTGGCCAGGCGGCTGGCCACATTGAAGAGAGCCAGCCCCTCCAACTGCTGGTCGGTGCGCCGTAGGCGGGCGGCCAGCTCTTCAAGCAGCGCCGCGGCGATCTGGGGCATCTCCGCCAGCAGGCGCAGGAAATCGCCGCGCCGCAGCATCAAAAGTTGGGTGGGGACGTTGGCAGTAACCGTGGCCGAGCGGGGCTTACCGTCGAGTAGGGAAAGCTCGCCAAACACCTCGCCGGGGCCCAGGAAGGAGAGGATCACCTCGCGGCCGTCCTCGTGGATCAGGCCCACCTTCACCTGCCCCTGCTCAATGACGAAGAGGGCGTCGCCCTCGGCCTCGGCCAGGATGATCAACTCGCCCTTGGCGAAACGCCGCTCGACCACCGCGCCGGCCAGGGCCTCCAACTGGGCTTCGTCGAACTTGCGGAACAGGGGCACCTGGCGCAGAAAGGCGGGAACCACGCTTCGCTCTCCCTCGCTGGGGCGGCAGTCCGGTCTAGTAGGCCACGCCCACCAGCCGGCTGGCCCTTTCGGTCTGCGCGTCGCCTTCGGCCTCGACCCGCAACACGTACAGCCCTGGGGGCACCAGCCGCCCCGCCTCATCCAGGCCGTCCCATTCCACCCCAACCTGGCCGGCCAGGGCCTCGGCCTGACTAAGGCAGCGCCGTTTTCGGCCCCCCAGGTCGAAGATGTCCACCCGCAGCGGCCGGGGCTGGTAGAACATCAGCAGGTTGAACTCCAGGCTCAGGCGGTCGCCGATCCCGTCCCCATTGGGAGTGAAAAGGGGGGGGGAGAGGCGCAACTGGTCGATGAGCCGGCTGCTGGCGGGCAGGGCCACGGCCACCGCCTCGCTGGCCACCTCCGGGTTGGCGTTCCCAGCGTCGGCCTGCTGGCGCACCGCCTCGCCCAGGCCGCTGTTGAGCAGGTAGGCGTCGAAGCGGGTCTGACTGAGGAAGAGGGTGCTGCGAAAATCGACCTCGATCAGCGCCGAGCGTCGCAGCACCTGGGGCAAATCCAGGCGCACTCCGCCCTCCTGGGCCACTGGTGTCAGGGCCACGGCGGCCCCGTCCAGGCGCAGGCCGAGGACCTCCACTCCCGCCGAGGAATGGAGCAGGATCTGGTCGAAGCCCCGGCTCTCGGACGAGAGGGTGGCCCGCAGGTAATAGGTGAAATCCGTGGGCTGTCCGGGCAGGGCCTGGGCCGGGGCCACCTCGGCCCAGGTCTGCTGAGCCAGCGGCGGGCCATAGCGCAGGGTCAGGGATTTGAGGGCGGCGGCCTGCAGGGGATCCTCGGAGAGCAGGCGGGCCTCCACCTGGACGTAGCGGCGCGGCCCTGGGGAGGCAAACTCCTGGCCCGGCCGCTCGTAGGGACGGCTCCACGGGCTCCAGTCGGTGCCGGCGATGCGCAGGGTATCGATGGGGCCGCGGAAGGAGGGGATCAGCTTCTCCCACTTCTTCTGGGTCACCTCTTCGCCGTTCTTGTCAAAAAAGACGTAGCGCTCGTCCAGCAGATTTCCGGTGCGGGTGCGCAACTCCACCCGCGCCCCAGGGGGCACCTGGGCTTCCCAGTCAATGGCCGAGACCACCGCCGGGCCGCCCAGGTCGTAGATGGGGGAGGTGGCAAGGGCCTCGGCGGGGTATCCCTCCCCGAAGATCTGGAACTCGGCGGTGGTGCCAATGCGGCCATTGAAAGACCATTGGCGATCGTCGGTCATGGGGAAGAACAGCCGCACGTAGCGCAGCCGCTGCAGGGGGAACTGCTCGTCGAAGTGGCGCACCCCCTGAAGGTTCCTGGGGTCGGAGAGCAGTTCGCCCAGCGGCACCCAGCGCAGCGAGCCGTCCGGGGCCCGCGAGCCGTCTGAGCCGAGGAGGTTGTACCACAGGAAATTGAAGGCGTAGTTCCGGCCGCGCAGCTGGTCCACCCCGCCCGGCGGCAACCCGCTGGGATCCCCCAGGATGCGCACCCGGTCCACCCAGAACAATGCCCCCAGGTCGAACTCGAACTGGGCCACCTGGGCCTCGGCCTGCAGGCCATAGCCCCCGCGGTGGGCCACCCCCCAGTATGAGGTGATATCCCCGTCGATGAGGGTGTTGCTGATCCCCGCCGACTCGATCAGCTCGCGGGTCTTGGAGCCCACCTCGCTGATGATGCCGACGCTGCCCCCCCGCTGGTGGATGCCCAGGGAGAGGTTATCGCCCACGCTCCGCACCTGCACCTCGGCGAGGCGCACCCCGGGGATAGCCTCGTCGGCCTGGACGCGGATATAGCGCAGGGGCTTGAGGCCAAAGTCGAGGCGGAGCTCGTGCTCCTGGTTGAAGCTGAAGGTGTTGCGCCCATTGTAGCGCACCGTGCCAGGGATGATGGAGTTGGCGTTGGTGAAGAAGGGCTCCCCGTCGGAAGTTAGTACCTTGAAGAAGGCCAGGGGAGGCCCCTGGGGGTCGAAGCTGAGCTGAATGGCGGCGGCGGAGACCACCCGCCCCAGGTCCACCTCCACCCACCACTCCTTCGGCGGGTCAGCCGCACCAGGCTCCCACGCGGTGGCCAGGTCCCCGTCCATGAGCATGGGGGCGCCGGCCAGGTCGGTGCCGGCGCCCCGGATCCCCCCGCCGAAACCGGGCGCATCGGCCACCACGTCCACATCGCGGCGCACCTGGACAGCCTCCAGTCCCTGGCGGGTCGCTGCCAGAGCCCCTTCGGGCATCGACCACCGCTGCCAGTCGCTCCGGGTGGAGACGCGCAACTCCTGGGCGCCGGCGCCCAGGACAGCACCGCAGAAGAGCAGGGGCAGGGTGCTACGGAGGCAGTAGGACACGGGCTGCTCCTC
>VGJS01000137.1 GCA_016867395.1 Candidatus Handelsmanbacteria bacterium | reverse complement strand
GCGCTTCTTCGCCACCCTCGAATGTGACCTGCTCGACCGGAGATCCTTCCAGACCCAGACCCAGGCGCGACAGCAGCTTTTCCCTTACATCGAAGGCTGGTATAATCCCCATCGGCGCTACTCCGCCCTTGATTATCTGTCGCCGATCAACTATGAAAAGAGGTATCATCTCGCGGCTTGATCCGAAAGACCAAAACTGTCCACTAAATCGGGGAAACTCCAGGCTGGCCGCTGCCATCGGGCGTATATTATTTGACAAGGAGGAGCGGGAGCGCCTGGAGCGGGTCGCGCGTTTCCGCCCCTCCCTGGTGTACGGGCGCCACCTGGCGCTCCTCAAAGAATTGGCCGGCCAATGACCAAGCCAGGGGTGGTGCTGCTGATCTCCAGCGGTTTGCGCCCTGTTCCCGGTGGGCAATCGCGCTATCTGTACGACTTGTGGTCCTGCCTGCCCGGCGCCCCCGCTATCGACGCCGGCCTGGGCTCTCAGGTGGCGAGGGTCCGGTTGCCCCTGGGGACGGACCTGGCCAGCAAGCTGCTCAAGCCCTGGGTTTTGTTGTGGCACACCTGGGGGCTGTGCCGCTACCAGCGGGTGCGGGCCATCCACTGCGGGCAGGCTTTCTCGGCCGGATTTGCCGAATACTGGTGCCGGCGCTGGCCGGGGTTTCCCGGGAGCGAGTGGCCCTGGTGCCCCCGGCCATTGACCTAGCGCGTTTCGAGGGATTGCCCACTCGGGAGGGGGAGTGGTGGCGCCGGGGCTGGGAGGGGCGACTGGTGATCCTTTCGGTGGGGCGGCTGGTGGAGCGCAGCCCCATTAAGGCCCTGGCCCGCCAGCGGGGGGTGTAGTTCATCCAGGTGCCCTACCTGCCGCGGGCCCTGCGGCCCCTTTATGACCTCTGGGTCCTGTGGGCTCTGTGGAAGCTGATGCGGGAGCGGGGCTTCGACCTGGTCCCCACCCACACCTCCAAGGCCGGCCTGCTGGGGCGGGTGGCGGCCCGCCTGACCGGAGTGCCCCGCCTAATACACACGGCGCACGGGCATGTGTACTACGGCTATCACGGGCCCGCCCTCTCCAGGGTTTTCGTCTGGTTGGAGCGCTGGGCCTCCGGCTTCACCGACCGCCTCATCGCCCTCACCAGGGCGGTGCTGGCCGAGCATTTGTCCTTTTGGGGTGGCCCCCCGCCAAGTTCTCTGTAATCCACAGCGGGGTAAACTTTGGGCCCTGTAAAGGGCCTGGCAAAGGTCCCCAGATCACTCGGCGGGTGCTCGGTCTGGGGCTGGACGGGCTGGTAATCGGCACCCTGGGCCGGCTGACCCCCATCAGGGGCCAGGCCGACCTGCTGCGGGCCATGGACCCTTTCGCCTTTCCCTCGCTCAACGAGGGCATGGGCAAGGCCCAGGTGGAGGCGATGTACGCGGGGCTGCCGGTGGTGGCCACCCGGGTGGGCGGGGTTGCCTGAACTGGTGAAGGAGAGCAGGGCCGGCCTGGTAGTGCTCCCCAGCCAGCCCGAGGCCCTGGCCGCGGCGCTGCTGGAGCTGGAAGCCGACCCGCCCCGGCGCGCCCGGCTGGGAGCGGCGGCATCGCATTATGCCCGCGCCTACAGTGCCAAGGCCATGATCGAAAAATTAGATACGCTTTGCCATTCCCTGTTGGAGGAAAAGAGCTGATGCGTCTGGTGCCGCGGCCCTGGGCCGCCTGGATCGGCTTAGTATGCTGGGCGGCCGTGGGGCCTCCGGCGCTTCGGGCCCAGGAGGACTATTTCGAGTTGCGCGGGGCGGTCCACGTCCACACCAACTTCAGCACCGGCAAGGAGAGCATCGAAAAGATCGCCAAGCTGGCGGTGGAACACGGGGTGGAGGTGCTGGTCATCACCGACAACGACATCATCAAGGTCCGCTACGGCCTGCCCTTCCTGCGCGACCTGCTCTGCTACACCCGCACCGAGCGGGCGCCCTTCACCGATGGCACCCTGGGCGAGTACTTCGCAGAAATCAAGCGGCTGGGCGAGAAGTACCCCCAGTTGACCCTGATCGGCGGCCTGGAGTCGAATCCCTTCTACTATTGGGGGGTGGACCTGTTCGAGCGCACCTGGACCATGCACTCGTACGACCGCCACATCATTGCCCTGGGCCTGAGCGAGAAGGAATTCGCCAACCTGCCGGTGATGCACGGGCCAGGCAACGAGGAATGGAACTGGACCAGCCTGCTCTTGTTGTGGCCCCTGATCGGGGTGGCGTACGGGCTCTTCCTCGGCGCCGGCCACCCGGGTGGCCTGCGCCTGGGGGTGCTGGGGATCTCGGCTTTGTGCCTGATCAACAATTTCCCCTTCAAGGCGACCTACCTCGACGCCTACAACGGTGATCCAGGCCCCGGCCCGTACCAGCGCTACATCGACTACGTCACCAGCCGTGGCGGCATGGTGCTCTGGCCGCACCCGGAGGCCAAGTCAGGCATCCCGCCCCTGGAGATCTTCGGCGGGCTGGCCCGTTTCGTCAGTTCCACCCCGCCCCACCCAGAGGACCTGGTCGATAGCTACGACTACACCGCCTTCGCCGCCTTGAACGCCGACAACATCACCGCCACCGAGCCGGGCCGGCACTGGGACACCATCCTGGGTCAGTACCTGGCCGGCCAGCGCCCCCGGCCCATCTGGGGGGAGGGCGAGATCGACTACCACTGGGACCCGAAGGGCAACCAGATCCACGACATCCTCACCGTCTTCCTGGTTAAGGAACGCTCGGCCGAGGCGGTGCTGGAGGCCCTGCGCCAGGGCCGCATGTACGCGGTGCGGGGGGGGGAAGAGCAGTTGGTGCTGGACACCTTTGAGGTGGAGAGCGAAGTGCGGCGCGGCATCGCCGGGGAGGAGATCCCCAGCCGAGGCATGGCGAAGATCTCCATTCGTATCGACAAGCTCAACGGCGCACAGGAGGAGGTCAAGCTGCGGCTGATCAAGTCGGGCCAGGTCATCGCCCAGTTCAGCGGCCTGACCCCCTTGGAGTTCCAGCAGGTGGATACCGGTATCCATCCCGGCGAAAAGGTTTACTACCGCCTCCTGGTCCAGAGCCCGACCTCCAGGCTGACCTCCAATCCCATCTTTGTCGCCGGCGCGGGCAGGGCGCCGTAACCGCCGCCATCCACCAGCCTCAGTTCATGCCCTGGCTGTAATACTTGGGCAAGATGGACCGGGCCAACTGTTTCGTGCTTTTGGACAACGTCCAGTATAAGCGCGGGAATGGCAGAACCGCAACCGCATCAAGACCCCCCAGGGGGTGCAGTGGCTGAAGGTGCCGGTCAGCGGGGAGTACCTGGCCCTCATCGCGCAGGTCGGGGTGGATCCCGGCGAGGGGTGGCGCCGCAAACACCTCGAATCCCTGCGCCACGCCTACCACCGCGCCCCGCATGGCCATAGTCCCTGGCCGGGCTAGAAACTCGCTACGCAGCGCCGGGGGAACTGCTGGCGCAGGTGAACGGCGCCTCTATCGGCTGGCTGTGGGGGCAATTGGGGATCAGCACCCTTCTGCGCGGGGCCTTGGCGTTAGGGGTCGACGCCTACCTCTCTGGGGTGGACGGGGCCAATTAAACGGACCTGGGCCAGTTTGCCGCCGCCGGCATCCGTTTTCTTTTTCAGCACTATGAACACGCCGTCTATCCCCAGTTGCACGGGGATTTCGCCTCGCACCTTTCGGCCCTGGACTTGGCGCTCAACTGCGGCCCGGGGAGCCTCGAGATCCTCAGAAGCGGAAGGAGAAGCGACCCGTGAACATCCTGGCCATTGGCGCCCACCCGGACGACTTAGAGTACGGCTGCGGCGGCACCCTGATCCAGCACGCCCACCGGGGCGACGAGGTATATTTGACGATCGTCACTGTCAGCGACAAGGGGGCGCCCCGGAACTGTAGCACCGCGAGGAGTTGGAGGCCGCCAAGATTCTGGGGGCTCGCGCGGTCTTCTTCGGCTGTTTCCCCGACACCCGTTTCGGGTGCAACCGCGAGTCCACCACCCGCATTGCGGAGATCATCAAAAGGATTAAGGCCGACACCGTCACACCCACTGCGGCACCGACACCCACCAGGACCACCGGGCCATCTCCCTGGCGGTGGTGCCGGCCGCCTGCGCAGTGCCCAACCTCATCTTCTTCGAGGGCCTCTCCTCCCAGGACTTCATCCCCTCTGTCTTCGTCGATATCGGCCGGGTGATCAACCAGTATATGGCCGCCCTCGAAGCCTACTCCTCCCATATGCATCAGTCCAATATCCAGAACATGTCCAATTTCGACATCGCCCGATCGGCCGCCAATTTTCGCGGTATCCTGGGGCGGGTGACCTACGCCGAGGGGTTCGTGCCCTTGCGCCACTTCATCCAGTTGTGAAAGGCCGGGCCCGATGAAAGTGCCGATCAACGACCTGCACCTGCAACACGCCTCGATCCAAGCCGAACTGGAGGCGGCCCTGGCCCAGGTGACGGCCGACTGTTCGTTCATCCTGGGACCCCAGGTGCTGGCCTTTGAGCGGGCCTTTGCCGCCTACTGCGGGGTGGGGCACTGTGTGGGGGTGAGCAACGGCACCGACGCCCTCAAGCTGGCGCTGCGGGCGGCCGGGGTGGGCCGGGGGGACGAGGTGATCACCACCCCCCACACCTTTGCCGCCACCATCGAGGCCATCTGCGAGCTGGGGGCCCGGCCAGTGCTGGCCGACATCGAGGACCGGCACTTCACCATCGACCCGGCTCAGGTGGCCGAGCTTATCACCCCGCGCACCCGGGCCCTGCTGCCGGTGCACATCTACGGCCACCCCGCCGACATGGACCCGTTGCTGGGGTTGGCACAGCGGCACGGCCTGGCCCTCATCGAGGACGCCGCCCAGGCCCAGGGGGCTCGGTACAAGGGCCGGCCAGCCGGTTCGCTGGGGCTGGCGGGGTGTTTCAGCTTCTATCCGGGCAAAAATCTGGGAGCTTATGGCGACGCCGGGGGCATCACCACCCACAGTGGGGAATTGGCCGCCCGACTGCGCCTCTTGCGCAACCACGGCCAGGACCCGGGGAAGAAGTTCTTCTACCAGGAACCAGGCTACAACCACCGCATGGACGGGTTCCAGGGGGCGGTGCTGGGGGTCAAGCTGCCGCATCTGGAGGGCTGGAACCAGCGTCGGCGGCAACTGGCCGAGCATTACCGGCAGGGCTTGCAGGGGCTGGCGGAACTGATCCTGCCCACCGAGGCGGAGTACGCCCACCACGTCTACCATCTCTACGTGGTCCGCGCCCGGGACCGCGAGGGGTTGGCCGCGGCCCTGCGCCAGGGGGGCATCGACACGGCGGTGCAGTACCCCCACCCGCTACATCTGACAACTGCCTACCAGTCCCTGGGCTACCGAAAAGGCGCCCTGCCACGGTGCGAGCAGGCCTGCGCCCAGATCCTATCCCTGCCCATCTTCCCGGAACTGGAGGAGGCGCAGGTGGACTACGTCACCCAGCAGATCCGGCGCTATTACGGGGGATGAGACCGTGAGCGAAGAACCCCGGCCGGACTCGCCGGCCTTCTCCTTCAACTTCGACAAGGTTATCATCCTGCGCTTCCTGGGGTTCTCTTCAGCGAGAAGGCCCGCAACCTGCTCATTGGCTCCGGGCTGAAGTGGGCCTACCTGCTGCTGCTGGCCTTCGGCATCGGCTATGTGCTAAGAGCTTTTGTCAAATGTTGTAAATGGGGGGTAAGCGTATCCTGCATGGTCAAGCCGCATTTTTGAGTTCGCCATCGACGAGAACTGCCCCAGCAATGACTTGGTCGAGGAGCCAGTAGCCGTGCAAGCGCTGCCATCGCTTTTCCGCTTCCCGGGTCAGTTTGAAGGCCATGGTCAAGGTGGCCCGTCGGGAGCCCCAGCCCTTGGCCTGTCGGGGGCGGTGGCTCAGAGTACTGAAGGTCGATTCGATGGGTTTTGTGGTGCGAATATGCCGCCAGTGTTCGGCGGGGAACTCGTAGAAGGTGAACAACCCCTCCTCGTCTTTGACCAGGCACTCCCAAGCGGCCGGATACTTGGCCTCATAGCGGTGGAGGAATCGGTCGTAGGCTCGGAGGGCGGCCTCCTTGGTGGCCGACAGGTAGAGCTGCTGCAGTAGGCCCTTGGCATCGGGCTGCAGGACCTTGGGCAGCTTGTCGAGGATATTGGCCGTCTTTTGGACCCAGCAGCGTTGGTCCAGGGTCGAGGGGCATTCCTCTCGTAGCGCCCCCCAAAACCCCAGGTTGCCATCGCCGATGGCCAGGAAGGGATCCATCTCCAGCCCACGCGCCTTGAGATCCTGGAGTACCGTTTTCCACGACAGTTTGCTCTCGCGCCGGCCATCATGGATAGCGATCAGTTCCTTCTTTCCCTCGGCGG
>VGJS01000136.1 GCA_016867395.1 Candidatus Handelsmanbacteria bacterium | reverse complement strand
GGGCGCGATCTCCAAATCGCCGTCCACCAGCACCTCTCCCACCCAGCGCACCTCCTAAAGGATCACCCCGCCCCCGCGGGGCCGGGCCACGTTCACCCACAACTCCCCGTCCTGGAGCTGAAGTTTTAGGGAAAGGCCGGCGCTGGCCGCCGGCAGGATTCCTCCCACATTCACCAAGGGGTTCGAACCCAGGTCGAAGCGTGTGAAACGCACCCCGTCGAAAGGATCAGTGGCATCCCTAAGGTTCCCGCGGGGATCGGCGGTTCTGCCTACGGGATAGCCGGCCTCCGCGTACAAGCCGTCGGCGCACACCAGATCCACCCGCCTGCGCTCCTCCTGCCCATTGTGGGGCGTGTGGGGTCGGACCTGTCACAGCAGCACGCCCTCTCCGTGCAGGTTCTGGTCGTCGTAGGAGGCGCTGCGCACCTGGTATTCCAGCAGCACATACTCCTTGATGTACACTACTGCAGAGAGAAAGGTGGTCCGCAGGGGAATCTTGTACCCCGCCCCCTGCCAATACAGCGGTGCCAGGGCCAGGCCTCTGGTATCCGCGGGCACCTCCACCAGGCGGCCATTGTCCGGGCCGATCCAGCCCAGTTGCTCCAGGCACCATGCGCTCAGAGGCACCGGACCGTCGTCACCCCGCCACCCGTGCGCCCCCCAGCCAATCGGGCACCACCGGCCCACTCCGGCGCTGTCTTCCTCTGGAGTTGTGGAGAAGGGATCGTACAGGTCGGGCAGGCCCAGGCTGTGGCCGAATTCTCGGGCCATGCCGCCCACGGTCTGGGAGAAGCTGCCCTGCTGCACCGGGGCTCCGTGGTACGGGTCGTTGTCCGCGCAGATCCCCTTGCCGCGCGAGAAGACATCCGCGGCGCAGTTGAACCGGCCCATTTCCAATCCGGCGATGCCCGTGGCCTCCCCCTCGAAAAAAGCGCTCGGCACCGATTGCACAACGATGAAGAGGTAATCCGCCCAGCCGTCGTCGTTCCCGGAATTGGGTTAGCCGTCCGGCCCCTCGTTGCCGAAGAGCCCCACATCCAGATCCGCATCCACCTCCTCCAGGATCTCCGCTGCAACGTCCCCACAGCGGCCCAGCGCTCCTCCTTTGCCGGCCAGATACGCAGAAGCTGGTCGTCGAGAGGCAAAACGCCTGGGCAATTTCTTACCCTCAACCTGCAACTGCCCCCCCGGGACATGGTGCGGTAGAAGTGCGCGAAGCTGCCGGGATGCTCCGGGTCGAAAATTTCAGCGGCAAAGTCCGGGACCGGTGCCGGGGTTTCGTCCCTGAACCGGGCAAAGACCACCAGAACCTTCAGCCGGCTCCGGGGGGACAAAGGGGTTTCGGCAGTGAGTGGTCTTGCCGCCGCCCCGGGAGGGATTCCATCCAGTCCGTCCCCGGCGCAGAAGAATGGCTCCGCCGGGACGGCGCTGCGCGACATGTTCGACAAGGCGCACAGCAAGGTGCCGGCGAAAAAGCCACTTGTACGCATCGGACACACTCCGGGAATGCGCGGGTTTATGACTTTTTCGCGGCGCCGCGAAGCGCGAGGTGCTCAGGTTTCAGCTCGCGCTATCTGCTCCTTTTGCAAAGGGGGTGCTAGGCACGAAAAAAGCGCCCGGGATAAAGCCCAGGCGCAGAAATAAAGAAGAGAAGGCGACCGTAGGGCGCTACTTCAAGCTATATCCACAATCGCCGCGCACACCTCGCCCAGCAACCTCCCGCCGCTCTCCACCTCGGCGGCGACCAGGTGCCGGCCCGGCGCCGCCTCTGCGGGCACCTGTACCTCAAAGCGCAGCCGGCCGCTGGCGCCGGCCTTCACTCGGACCTGCCGCTGGGCCGGCGAGGTTTTCCAGTCCGGCGGCCCCACCGCCCGCCCCTTCAGTTCCACTGCCCGCCGCCGGTGGTTGCGATGGACCAGGTGCAGGCGCAGACGCTGGCCCGGTGCCGCCCGGCTGACAAAGGGCTCCCAGGTGAAGGCCCGGCAGTCGTAGTCGGCCAGCCAGTCTGCGGAGGGGCACAGGGCGTGCACCGCTCTTTCGGCCTGCCCGCTCCACTTGAGGATGCGGCGGTAGTGGGATGGGGCAAAGCGGTACACGCAGCCGTGCCCGTTGCAGATCAGCTCCGGGGCCAGGTCGAGTATTAGTCGCGCCGAGCGGGCGAACCCTTCGCGGAAACGGCTGCCGTTGAAGGAGCAAAAGCCCCCGGTGCCGTTCCAGCGGCTGGGAGGCTGGAAATTGTCCCCGGAGAAGAGCACCCGGCGGCCATCGACCTGGGTGGCAAAGGCACAGTGCCACCAGGTCTGCCCGGGGAAGGGGTAGATCTCGAACGGGTACTCGCGCCAGCGCCAGCGGCCTTGCTCGGGCCAGCGCCGGTCCGTCACCACATCGGTAGCCGGCAGCCAGGGCAGGTCCCACTGGTCGCGGCGGCGCAGAGGCGCCTCCACCCACGGTTGCAGCCAGACCTTGGCCCCGTATTGCCGGCGCACCCAGTTCAGCCCGTCGCTGTGGTCCAGGTGGTAGTGAGAGGCGGTGGTCACCTCGACGCGCTCCAGGCCAATTTCCGTTCGCAGCGGTTCTAGCTGCTCCACGTCGGCCAGGGTGGGATCGACCACTAGGCCGGCCCCCGCCCGGCTGACCAGCAGGAAGCTGTTGGCCCCGAACTGGTAGAGGTGGGGCAGCACCCGCGAGGCCCCGCAGGCCAGTGGCTCGACTTCGTGCCAGCGGTTGGGCTCGCCGGCGCAGACCGAACCTTTGGCGCGGATGAGATCCATGAGCCGGCGCTGCACCTGGCGCACGCAGGCCCTGGCCTGGCGCAATATTGGCGGTCCGTGCGAAGGGAGCAGCCAGTCGAAATGGCAATTGCCCAGCCGTTCCAGCCCCTGCCAAGCGGCCAGCGCTCCGCCAGGGGTCCAGTGGTCCCATTCGAGGTGATAGGGCTGATGGATTTTGCCGCCGGTATGCGCCGCATCTCCGCAGAAGGCCAGATGCCGGCCCCGCCACTCGACCAGGTAGCTCAAGGCTCCCTGGTTGTGGCCGGGGGTGGCCACACCGCACAGCAGGGCCGGCCCCAGCCGGCGCTCGGCATCTCCTGCGAGGTCAGCCTGCACCCGTCCCAAGGGCAGGCAGGGTGCCGCATAGGAGGAAGGGCAGCCGGCGCTCTGGCAGTTGCGCCAGAAGGAATCCAGTCCCTGCAGCAAGGCCAGTTCGCCCTGGGGCACATGTACCGTCCACGGCCCCCCTACCCCGCGGTACAGCCCCGCACACTGGTCGCGGTGGGCGTGGGTGAGCGCCACGTGCTCCACCTGTCGCACCCCGATTTCTCCCAGGTGCTCCAACCAGCGGCCGGAGCCGAAGTCGATGGCAAGGCCGCAGTCGCCGTAGCGCAAAAGGTACACGTTGCAGGTGTCGGGATAGAGAAAGAGATCCTCCCCCAAGGGCTGCCATCGCCTGGCCGGGCGCATGGCCCTACCCGGCAGTGGGCGCCACAGCCCGCAATTCGGGGACGAGGGATTCGTACTCGGCGAAGTGCTCGTTGAAAAGCCCCACCAGGTGCCGGGCCTTGGCGTCGTACGCCGCCGGGTCCCTCCAGGCCCCCCGCGGTTCGAGCACCTCCCTGGGCACCCCCGGGCACGCGGTGGGCATCTCCAGCCCAAAGAGGCCGTGGCGGACGCGGGCTACCCGCTCCAGCCGACGGTCGAGGATGGCGGCGACAATGGCCCGGGTATAGTCGATGCGGATGCGTTTGCCCTCCCCGTACGGCCCCCCGTTCCAGCCGGTGTTCACCAGCCAGCAGCGGGCTTGGTGCCGGCGGATGCGGTCGCCCAGCAGCCGGGTGTACGCGGTGGGGTGCAGCACCAGAAAGGGGGCGCCGAAACAGGGTGAGAAGGTGGCGGTGGGCTCGGCCACCCCCCGCTCAGTGCCGGCCACCTTGGCGGTGTACCCAGAGATGAAGTGGTACATCGCCTGCTCCGGGGTGAGGTGGGCCACCGGCGGCAGCACCCCAAAGGCATCGCAGGTGAGCATGATGATGTTGGTGGGGTGGCTGCCCAGGCCCTCTAAGGAGGCGTTGGGGATGTAGCTGAGCGGGTACGAGGCCCGGGTGTTCTCGGTGAAGCGGTCGTCGTCCAGGTCCACAAACCGGGTGTGGGTATCGATGGCCACGTTTTCGAGCACCGCGCCGAAGCGGTGGACGGCGCCGTGGATCTCGGGTTCTGCCTGAGCGTTGAGCCGGATCACCTTGGCGTAGCACCCCCCCTCAAAGTTGAAGATCCCCCGCTCATTCCAGCCGTGCTCGTCGTCGCCGATGAGAATGTAGTTGGCGTTGGCCGACAGGGTGGTCTTGCCCGTCCCCGAAAGCCCGAAGTACAAGGTGGTCTCGCCCCGGCTGTTCTTGTTGGCCGAGCAGTGCATGCTCATCATCCCCTGGGTAGGGTAGAGGTAGTTGAGTACGGTGAACACCGCCTTCTTCAGTTCGCCGGCGTAGCTGGTCCCGCCGATGAGGATGAGCCGGCGCTCCAGGTGGATCACCACAAAGACCTCGGAGCGGGTGTGGTCCCGTTCCGGCACTGCCGCAAAGCCGGGGGCGTAGATCAGTTGCAAGTCCGGGGCAAAACGAGCCAGGTGCTCGGGGTCCGGTTCGCGGATGAACATGTTGCGGGCGAAGAGGCTGTGCCAGGCCCGCTCGGTGAAGACCCGCAGGGCGACCCGGCACTGGGGGTCGGCGCCGGCGTAGCAGTCCTGCACGAAGATCTCCCTCCCGCCCAGGTACTCCTGCACCCGTTCCAGCAACTGCCCGAAATGGCCTGGGGCCATGGGCCGGTTGATCCGACCCCACCAGGCCTCCTTCTCCGATTTGGGTTCCTGGACCAGGAACTTGTCCCCTGGAGAGCGGCCAGTGTATTTGCCGGTATGGACCACCACGGGGCCTAGGTGGGCGATGGTCCCCTCGCCGCGGCGGACAATCTCCTCGTACAGCATGGAGGTGGTCAGATTGTGGCGCCACTTCCCCGTATCCCCAAAATCAACGGTAAATGCACCACCCTGCATCAACTTTCTTTCCTTCGCATAATTTGCCCCGCCTGTAGTACTGCAAACCTTGGGCAGGTGTAAGAGCCCGGCACGCCTGTCAAAAATGCAGCGCCGCTGCCATCACCCCGGAACACACCCTGCTGAAATGGCAGGACGGCGGGGAGCACGGCCGAGGGCATCCGTTTCACCTCTGCCACCTCGAACCTCTCACGGCAATTAATAACAACAATTTATCCCCTACCCTGCCCCTGCCTCGCTGCGAAATGGCACAGCGATTGCATTTCGCAGGGCAGGTAAAGCGAGCAACCTTCTCCAAAACATTTCAACCCAAGGAGGCGAGCCATGTTTGCCAGACCTTTTTTCTCTAGCGCCAGCCCCTACACCCTGCAAAGCCCCTTTGGTAGTTTGCAGCAGCTCCGCCAGGACTTCGACTGCCTCTTGGAAGGGGTGTGGCAAACGGCCGAGGACTACCCGACCGTGAATCTGTGGAACAACAGCGAAGGCGCTCTGGCCGTGGTCGAACTGCCCGGCTACGCCCCCGGCGACATCGAGGTCTCGGTGGTCCAGAACGTACTGACCCTGCGCGGCGAGCGCCAGGCCCCTGCGTTCAGGGAGGGGGAGGTCTATTACCGCCGCGAGCGCTGGCAGGGCAAATTCACCCGGTCCCTGGCCCTGCCCTTCGAGGTGGAGGGCGCCAAGGTGGAGGCCAGGTTTAAGAACGGCGTGCTCAGCATCGCACTGCCGTGCGTCGAAGCGCAGCGACCCCAGAAAATCGCCATCCACACCAACTAACCAACTACCGCGAGGAGGACCATGTCATGAGCATCCAGACCCAGGCACTTGAGAACAGGACCCCCGGCACTTTGGCCACCCGGGAACGCGCCTCGGTGCGGCGAGTCTATACCCCGAGGGCCGACGTGTACGAGACCCCTGAGGAGATCGTGGTCGTCGCCGAACTGCCCGGGATCAGCGAGGAATCGCTGGATATTACCCTGGAGCAGCGCGAGTTGACCATCCGCGGGACCCGGTCCACCGCCGCCTTGGAAGGCTATCGTCTGATCTACAGCGAGTACGGGGAGGGCAACTACGAGCGCCGCTTTGTCCTGGCCGACAGCATCGACCGGGCCGGCATCGCCGCCAGCCTGAAAAACGGCGTCCTGCAGTTGCGCCTGCCCAAGGTCAAGGAGGCCCTGGCCCGCAAGATCCCGGTGAAAGCCGAGTAATCACAGACGTCTTCTTATAACCGCAGGGCGCCGCGCGCGCCCTGCGGTTTGTCTCGCCCTGGACACTTTGCCGGGCGACGGAAACTTTTATATTGTAGGCATCTCATCAACCGTGTCCGCCCCGCGGTCCGGGCCACCTTATTCCTTTAACCAACTACCGCGAGGAGGACCATGTCATGAGCATCCAGACCCAGGCACTTGAGAACAGGACCCCCGGCACTTTGGCCACCCGGGAACGCGCCTCGG
>VGJS01000135.1 GCA_016867395.1 Candidatus Handelsmanbacteria bacterium | reverse complement strand
TGCCCGTAGGGTTGCTCTCTAATTTCCTCAGGCGAGTTGTCTCAGCCAATCTAGGCACACAGGGAATCGCGATGCACATCCTGGCCGACGCCGTGGACTACCAACACCCCCTGGAGACCACCCGGTGCTTCTCCCGCACGTGCTCGTAGCGGGCGTCGACCACCAAGTAGGGGTAGGGCTGGGTCAGCGGACGGCGCAGCCAGGTCTGGATCTCGGCGTCCAACTGCTGGCAGACACTGGAGACCAGCGACTTGGAGAAGTGGGTGCCACACAGCTTCTTGGTGATCACCTTGACCTTGCGGGTCGACACCCCCTGCAGATACGACTGCTGCAGGGCCAGCAACAGCTCCTTCTCCGCGCGCTGATAGCGCGCGAAGAGCTCGCTGTGAAACCGCCCCTCCCGCGTGGTCAGTTGTCGGGGCTTGTAGCCGTTGCGATACCCCTGCCGCTCTCCGGTCCGCTCGTAGGGGGCCGCCAGGAGGAAGTGGCTGATCTCATCTTTGAGAAACTGCTGCAGATACCGCTTCAGCGCACGGCGCAGAAACTCCGGGTCTTCCAGCAGTCCCTCTTGATCTGAGGGGACCGCTTCACTACGTTGCCTGCGGGCCATTGTTGCCTCCAGGTGTAGGTGGACTAAGGTGTTAGAGGTAACCTTTAGTATACACCCACTCGGGACAGCAGTGGCCTTTTACTTTTTACAGAAACGGACGGACACGACCGCATCGGACCCTGTCAGCTTGAGAAAACGGGGCAAATTAGCCCCTACTTGCTATATTATTGCCGGGCATTGCAGCCCCTTTCGGCCGAGGTAAATACATGGACAGCCTTCAGGTAGAACCGCAACTCTTGCAGCGTTACGACCGGCCCGGCCCCCGGTACACCTCCTACCCGACTGCCGTGGAGTTCCACGAACGGTTTGGGGCGGCCGAGTACGCGGCCTGTCTGCGCTCCCTGAAGCTGGACCAGGGGCTTTCCCTGTATCTGCACCTGCCTTTCTGCGAGCACCGCTGCACCTTCTGCGGCTGCCATGTGGTTATCACCCCCAAGCGGGAGGTGGCGGGGCGCTACTTAGAGTACCTGGAGCGGGAGATGGACCTGGTCTGCGGCCACCTGGCCTCCCGGCCTAAGGTCATCCAGTATCACTGGGGCGGGGGCACCCCCACCTACTACGCCCCGGACCAGATCCGCCATCTGCACGCCCTGGTCCAGGCCCGCTTTGCCATCGAGCCGGGCGCCGAGGTGGCCATCGAGGTGGACCCCCGGGTGACCACCCGCGAGCACATCGACGCCCTTTTGGAGGTGGGTTTCAACCGCCTGAGCATGGGGGTGCAGGATTTTACCCCAGAGGTGCAGGAGGCCATCGACCGCAACCAGGAGGAAGCTTCCACCCGCGAGTTGTACAGCTACTGTCGGCAACTGGGCTTCAATTCCATCAACCTTGACCTGATCTATGGCCTGCCCAAACAGACCCCCGAGGGGTTTGCCCGCAATCTGGAGATTGTGCTCGAACTGCGGCCCGACCGGGTGGCCCTTTACTCCTACGCCCACGTGCCCTGGATCAGGGGCCACCAGAAGTACATCGAGGTGGAGGCCCTGCCCCCGCGCGAGATAAAGTTCGCCCTCTTCCTCCAGGCCAGGCGCGCCTTTCTCGAAGCCGGCTATCAGCAGATCGGCATGGACCACTTCGCCCTGCCCACCGACGAGTTGAGCCAGGCCCTGGGCCAGCGCCGACTGCGCCGCAACTTCATGGGCTACACGGTGCAGCGCTCCCCGCAGATGATGGGCCTGGGTATCTCGGCCATTGGCCAGTTGTCGGGGGCCTACGTGCAGAACCAGAAGAAGCTGAGTACCTACTACGAGTCCATCGAGGCGGGAAGGCTGCCAGTGGAGCGGGGCTACGCCCTCAGCGAGGACGACCAGGTGCGCCAGCACGTCATCGCCGAATTGATGTGCAACCTGTACCTCAATTTTGCCGAGGTGGAGGCCCGCTTCGGGATCAATTTCGGCGAGTACTTTGCCAGCGAATTGGTGGAGTTGGAGGCCGGCCCGGCCGCCGACGGCTTTGCCCGCATAGGGGAGGGGTGCATCGAGGTGACTGGGCTGGGCCAGCTCTTCGTCCGCAACACCTGCATGCTCTTCGACCGCCACCTGCGCGAGAAGCCGCCGGCCAGACCGCAATTCTCGCGCACGGTCTAGCCTGTGCTGCTGGCCCTGCTTTGCGCGGGGGCGCTGGCCGCCCAGGCCCAGGAGTCCGCCCTCTCCCTCAAAGAGCTGTGGCGCCTGGCCCGGCAGCGGCATCTGGGGCTGGCGGAGCAGGACCTGCTCCGCCAGCAGGCCTTGCAGGAACTGGCCTTCCACGAGGCCGAGGGCCGGCCCCTTGGCTCGGCCCAGGCCGGGTACGGCTACACCTCTCAGGTCGCCCGCCTGCCTTTTGAACTCCCCGGCATTGGCCGCCCCGCCGCCGGCACCCGCAACCGCTGCGAGGCGGCCCTGGTGGTCGAGCAGCCCCTGTACACCGGGGGGGGCCGCCTTGGCCAGCAGAGCGAGGCCGCCCTCCAGCTTTTGCGCGCCCAAGAAGCCGGTCAGCAGGTGGCCCTGGAGCAGGTGCTGCTCCAGGTGGGCCAGCTCTACTCCTAACTCCAGCTCAATCACACCCGGCAGGAGATTCTCGCCCAGGCCAGGGTCGGGTTGCACCTGGGGCGGGCCCGCGTCCTACTGGCAGATGGGCAGGGCATCCCCTTCGATGCCCTGGATGTGGCCAACCGCCGCCTCCAAATCCACACCCAGGCCGCGGAACTGACCGCTCGGGAGGAGGTCCTGCGCCTGCGCCTGCTGCTGGACCTGGACCCACCTCCGGCCTTGGCCGCCGACTCCTCCCTGACCCCCGCCCCCCTGGATTCCCTGGAATTGTTGCAGAAAGGCGGATCTGCACCAGGACCAGGCGGGCCGCGAGGCCGCCCTGGAGGCCCTCGGCCGGCTCCAGGTCCACGCCAATGCCTCCTACCGCTACGGCCGGCCGGGGATGGTTTTCTTCAAGGACGACTGGATGGGCTACTACAGCGTGGGCCTCAATGCCCGCTGGCCCTTGTGGGACAAGGGCCGCAGGTCCCCGGCCAGGAAGCCCAGAAAGTGAAATGTAAGGGTCTTGAATGGTAGGATGATAGTCGTATCTTCTACGGTATGAATATCTTCTCCTTGGAAAGGAGATCTGATAGTGAAAGTCAAAACCTCGGTAACCCTGGCTGAAGAGCTGGTCCGGGAGATGGACCAGCTCTCCGATCGCTTCGGCAACCGCTCCGCCTTGGTAGAGCAGGCAGTCCGTAGCTTCCTGGCAGCAGAACGGCAACGCGCCCGCGACGCCAAGGATTTAGAGATCCTCAACCGCAAAGCCGCCAAGCTGAACAAAGAGGCCCAGGACGTGCTGGCCTATCAGGTGGAGCTATGAGGCGGGGCGAACTCTACCGGGTTTACCAAGGCTTACCATACGACCCGAAGAAGTATCGCGTCTTTGTCGTTGTCAGCAGGCAGGTGCTGATCGAAGCCCGTTTTTCCACGGTCATCTGTGCCCCTGTCTTTTCTTCATGTGAAGGGCTTTCCACCCAGGTGCCCGTAGGGATCGACGAGGGTCTGGCACACGACAGCAGTATCCACTGCGACGAGCTGGTGAGCATCCCCAAGGACCGCCTGACCCACTTCGTCGGCACCATGTCTCCCGACAAGCTGGAAACCCTCGATCGCGCCCTAGCCATTGCAGTAGGCTTACCCCTGATGGAGGATTAAACCTGACGTTTGTACACTCCACTAATTCCAAGGAGGCTGATCAGCGTCAACTAGATCCCGGCGGCGACAATCAAACCTCCCGGAAGTTAAGGGGCATTTTTCAGGCAGCCTGGGCTTTCTTGGACTGCTGCAGCCGGAAGGGGGATGTTGAGTTCCAGGACGACGCTGTGGTGGACCAGTCGGTCGATGGCCGCAGCGGTGGTCATCGGATCTTCAAAAATCTGCTCGCACTGGGAGAAAGGCAGGTTGCTGGAAATCAGCACACTGCCGGTTTCGTAGCGGTAGGCCAGGAGGTTGAAGAGGACTTCCATTCTCTGGCGGTTGTGCTGGACGTAGCTGGTGTCGTCGAGGATGAGGGCATCGTAGCGCCGCCAGCATTTGCAGAGCTTGGGCAGGGTCAGTTGCTTTTTGACCAGCAGGAGATCCTGGACCAGCAGGTCGCAGGAGCGAAAGAGCACCTGGCGGCCGTGGTGGATCAGCTCCTGCCCCAGGGCACACAGCAGGTGGGTTATGCTACACCCTGGGGGACCGAAGGCCAGCACGTTTTCATAGCGGTCGAGGAGGCTGCCCTCCAGCAGCACATTGAGGTGGGTGTTGACCGGTCGGGGCAAGCGCTTGCGGTCGAAGGTTTCCAGGGTCTTTTCCAGGGGCAGGGCCGAAGCCCGTAAGGCCCGCTGGATGCGATGCTAACGGCGGCTCTCGCACTCCCGCTCCAGGACTTCGAGGAGAAACTCCTTGTAGCTGAGGGATTCCTGCCGGGCATGGGCGGCCATTTCCTCATAGACGGCCCGCACCGTGGGCAGGAGCAACTCTTTGAGACAGTCCCCGAGATTGGCGCTGTGAGCACGGCGACTCATCAGGCCACCTCCCGAGCGGCGGTCGTCCCGCTCCGCAACGCGTCATAGAGGCACAGCTCAACGGCCGGGATATACGCTGCCGGTCGCTGATATGCAGGGGTCTGGACCACCAGGGCCTCGACCTGCTCGACCGACCACTGCTGGTCCTGGGCCAACAGCGTTTCCAGGGCTTGATCGACCCGCTCTTGACTGTGGTCGGCGGCCAGACGAAGGATTTCCAGGTAGTGTCGGTCGGCCACCGAGGGCAACTGCCGGGCACCGAGGGCATCGTAGGCCAGGCGGAAACGGGTGGTGGGAAACAACTCCTGACGATAGCGGTAGTGGGCGAAGGCACCGGGTTTGCGCACCAGCCAGTCGATCAGATGGCGATACTGGATGTGATGCCCGCCGTTGCCACATTGACGGGGCAGGCGCTCCAGGTGTTGCTGGGCATAGTAGAGGTTCAGGTGCTTGGCACCCAGGCGGACTTCGATGGTTTCGCCGATCAGCCGACTGTGGGCTGAATAGGTGTTGCTGCGCACCCGGATGGTGCTGAAGCGATTGACCTGCACCTGGAGTCAGTGGACGGCATCGAGGTGGTAGGCAGGCAAGGGACGCAACAGCGCCTGCTCTCGGGCCAACTGCGCGAGGGTTGCCAGGGCGAACCGGGTGTCGCCGGCCTTGGCCTGGAGTTCGGCCATCTTCTCCAAAATGGGGACGCGGTCCGCCGGCGCCCCCCCGGCGCTGTCTGCCCCCACTCCTGCCCGCAGCAGCCGCTCGCGCCAGGCCAGGGCCAGGGGATTATTCTACTGGGTGTAGTACAGCTCGGCCAGCTTGCGCTGCAACTCCAGGTACGAGGGATCATCCGGCTTGAGGCGCAGAAGCCTGTCCACGTAGGCGGCGGAGGAGTCGGCCTGACCCTCCAGGCGAAAGACCTCGGCGAGCCGGAAATTGGAGTTGAGATGCAGGGAGTCGAGGGCCAGGGCCTGCCCAAAGGCCCGCCGGGCGGCGCGGAGATCCTGAAGATCGTAGTTCAGTTCGCCGATCCAAAAGTGGGCCCTGGCATCGTCGGGCCGGTATGTCAGGTATTCGGTGTAATAGTGCAGGGCCTGGCGGGTATCGTTTTTCTCGCGGGCGTCCTTGGCGAGGAAACGGTATTTCTTTACCGAGTCCTCCACCACGGGCTCCGCGGCCCCCGCCGGGAAGGGCGCGCCGGACAGCAGCCCGGCCGCCCATAGAACAAAGCTGAATCGTACCGGGATTGCCGGAGGCTCCAGTTCTTGTGAGAATGGAGCCATGACAAAAGCAATGAGGTATTCCCCAGCTGTAGGTGAGCGGGCCGTTCGGCTGGTCTTGGAGCACCAGAAAGAGTATGGTTCCCAGTGAGAAGGCCTGGTCTCGATCACGGCCAAGATCGGCTGTATTCCCGAGACCCTACGGACCCGGGTCCGTAGGGCGGAGATCGACAGTGGCCGTCGAGATGGCCTGACCAGTGATGAGCGATCCCGGCTCAAGGAGTTGGAGCGGGAAAACCGCGAGTTACGACGGGCCAACGAGATCCTGTGCAAGGCCTCGGCGTTTTTCGCCCAGGCGGAGTTCGACCGCCGACCGCGGTAATGGGGGCCTTCGTGGATGCACATCGTGGGGAATGTGGGGTCGAGCCCGTCTGCGAGGTCTTGCCGATGGCCCCGTCCACCTACTATGCCCACAAGGCCCTGCAGGCGGATCCGGATCGCCGGTCGACCCGGTCCCGCCGCGATGCGGAGTTGTGCACCTAGATCGAGCAGGTCTGGAAGGAAAACCTCGAGGTCTATGGTCCCCGCAAGGTGTGGCAGGAGCTGAAGCGGAAAGGCTATCAGGTGGCCCGTTGCACCGTCGAGCGACGGATGCGCCAGCTGGGGAGTCGGGGAGTTACCCGAGGCCGCCGCTTCAAGGTCACCACCCTGACCGGTGCCTCCTCCTCCCGTCCCGCCGACCTGGTCGGGCGCAATTTCACCGTGC
>VGJS01000134.1 GCA_016867395.1 Candidatus Handelsmanbacteria bacterium | reverse complement strand
TTTTGAACTGGGGCTGCCGGCGGACCAGGCCCTGGTGCTGGAGGGCCGGCATCTGACAATGGAGCCCCGCCTCGCCGCGGGAATGCGGGCGCACCTGCCCTCCTTCGTGCGGGCCGGCCTGCACCTAGCCCGCCGCCAGAAGGAACACTATTACCTGTCGCAGGGGATGGTGGCCCTGTGGGGGGACCGGATGCGGGGCCGGCGCGTCCACTTAGATTGGCCGCAGGTGCAGGCGCTCTTCCGGGGCGAGGCCGTGGTCCTGGACCCGCCGGTGGCGGAGCGGGGCGAGGTGCTGTGCAGCTTTGGGGAGTGGACGGTGTGCTGGGGACTGATCGAAGAGCAGGGCCGCCGGCTCAAAGGCATGGTGCCCAAGTGGGCGCGCAAGCCGGAGCTGGAAAGTTTGGTCTGACGCGGCGGGGGCTTCGGCAAGACGACCTGCTCCAGCAGCTCTCCAGGCGCGTCGCGCGACACCGTATAGATGGTGTCGCGCCCATCTCATTCCCTCCACCGCCGCAACACCCCATACGTTGGAATGTTGCGCCCCCTGGCTCGCTATCGCTCCGCTATCCGGCCGCCCTACCACGCGGTCTTCCCTTCCCAGCCGCTCCCCTGAGAGCAGCCTACGGGGTCATCTCGCCGCCGCTTTTTCCTCAGCGCGAGCCCATAGCGGAAAATTTTTCACCCTCTTCCCGCAAGTTTTTCCCGCCCTTTTTTCTCACCCAAAAATGCAGGTCTAGATCTTGTGGCCAGCCCCTGTCCGGGTACAAGATCAAGCGATGAATTTCACAAAAAAAGACGTAGGACTACATCGTTCGTTGTGATTTTTTATACACGATAAGTTATTAATTTAAAATGTCTTGCGAAACAGAAAGAACATTCTGGCACGCGAGTTGCAAAAGGAGAGAGTGCACCCGCCGCCCTCCACGCCCGAGGCAAAAATGCGGGGAGCTGAATCTCCTGCTCGCGTCTGCCCCTCCTCTAGCAGATGGCAGCGAGACCAGCACCTCAGGTGGGTCAATGGGATCCGGAGGTAGGACCTCCCCTCCAAAACTGTCTGCCACTCCTCGTGCAGGCAGCGCTTCCGGATCCCTTAACTTTTTTAATTGCCCTGCGGAGTGGTGGGGCCGGTCCAGGTGGAGAAGAGCTGGTGGGGGATGTGGAGGAGGTTGCAGACACGGCCGGCGATGAAGTCGCCCAGGTCGTCGAAGGTCCGGGGCTTTTGATAGAAGGCCGGCATGGCCGGCAGCACGATGGCCCCGGCCTCGGACACAGATACCAGATTGCGCAACTGGATCAGGTTAAGCGGGGTCTCGCGCACCACCAGGATCAGGGGCCGCCGCTCCTTGAGCGTCACGTCCGCGGCCCGCTCGATGAGGTTGCTCGACGCCCCGCAGGCAATGCCCGAGAGGGTCTTGGTGGAGCAGGGCACCACCACCATGCCCTCGTGGCCCCCTGAGCCGCTGGCCAGGGGGCCGGTCAGATCGCCCACGCCGTACTCTTTTAATTCCCCCTGCCGCACCTCCTCTCCGTAGAGCCGCGCCAAAAATCCCAGCAGGGATTCTTTTTCCGGCTGCCAGCCCAACTCCTCGCACAGCAGGTACCGCCCGTAGCGCGACAGCACCGCGTGTACCCGGTGGCCGCCGCCGAGCAAGGCCCGCAACAGCCGGCCCGCGTACAGGGCGCCGCTGGCCCCGGTGACCGCGACGACGAGTTCTTTTTTCATCGGGCAGCCAGGGCTGCCTGTCCGGCCCGGAGGGTTGCGATGATGGCGTCCACGTCGTAGACGCAGCCGCCCCAGGTGCCACCGCCCACGTTTTGTAGGGCCGCCCACAGCCGGGTGGCGTCGGGCAGGTGCTCCTCGGGGGCCAAGTCAGGGCGCAGGGGCCGGCGGGCCAACACCCGGGCCCCTTCCTCGGCCCCGAACTCCCGGCCCGCCTCCCCCACCAGGTCCACCGTGCCCTTGAGGTGTTCGCGGTCCACGGTGATCTCCACCCTATCGCCGTCCACCAGCTTGCCGATGGGGCCGCCGGCCAGGGCCTCGGGCCCGATGTGCCCCAGGCAGGCGCCGGTGGAAAAGCCCGAGAAGCGGGCGTCGGTGAGCACGGCCACATGTTTGCCGTAGTCGAGGTATTTGAGGGCCGTAGTGATCTGGGCGATCTCCTCCATGCCGGTGCCCATGGGGCCGCAACTGAGCAGCACCATCACGTCGCCGGCCCGGATCTTCTGCGCCTTGAGCGCGGCGATGGCGTCCCGTTCGGTGGTGAAGACCTTGGCCGGGCCCTTGAGCCGGTACACCCCGTCGGCGTCCACCACCGCCGGGTCGATGGAGGTGGCTTTGACCACCGAGCCTTCAGGGGCCAGGTTGCCCTTGGGGAAACAGACGGTGCTGGTCAGTCCCTTGGCCCTGGCTTGATCGGGGGCGAGGATCACCCGGTCCGGGGAGACTCCGTCGAGTTCTTCGAGCTTGTTGCGGAATACCTGCCGCCGCTCCGAGCCCTGCCACCAGTCGAGGTTTTCCCCCAGCGTGCGGCCCGTGGCGGTCAGCGCCTCCAGCTTGAGCAGCCCCAAACGGCGCAGGTGCAGCATCACCTCGGGCACCCCGCCAGCCAGGAAGGCGCGCACGGTGACGTGGTACTCGGGGCCATTGGGCAGCACGTCCACCAGGCGCGGGACCTGGCGGTTGATGTGATCCCAGTCCTCGACGGTGGGCCGTCGCCGCCCGGCAGCGTGGGCAATGGCCGGGATGTGCAGGATCAGGTTGGTGGAGCCGCCGAAGGCCGCGTGGGTGACCATGGCGTTGTGGAAGGCCGCGTCTGTGAGGATGTCGTTGGAGTTGAGGCCGGCCTGGTCCAGCACCAGCAGGGCCCGGGCCGAGCGGCGGGCCATCTCGCGCCAGACCGGCTCGCCTGAGGGGGCGAGGGCGGTGTGGGGCAGGGCCAGGCCCAGGGCCTCGGCCACCACCTGCGAGGTGGCGGCAGTGCCCAAAAACTGGCAGCCGCCCCCGCCGGTGGCGCAGGCGCGGCAACCGAGGTCATTGACCTCGTCAATGCTCAATTCGCCGTGGGCCAGGCGCACCCCCACGGACTGGATCTTGCCGGCGTCCTCGCCCGAGACGGGGGGCAGGGTGACGCCGCCGGGCACGATGACCACCGGCAGTTGGCGCGCCCCGGCCAGGGCCAGCATCATCGCCGGCAGGCCCTTGTCGCAGGTGGCCACCCCCATCACCCCGCGCCGGGTGGGCAGGGAGCGGATCAGCCGGCCCAGCACTGTGGCCGCGTCGTTGCGGTAGGCCAGGCTATCGAACATCCCCGTTGTCCCCTGGGTGCGGCCGTCGCAGGGGTCGGAGCAGTAGGCGGCAAAGGGAATGCCGCCCAGGCGGCGCAATTCGTGGGAAGCCTCCTCCATTAGCAGCCCCACCTCCCAGTGCCCGGTGTGGTAGCCCAGGGCCACGGGGGTGCCGTCGGGGGCGCGGATGCCGCCCTGGGTGCTGAGGATGAGGTACTCGGCCCGGCCCAGCTCGGCAGGGTTCCAGCCCATGCCGGCGTTCTGGCTGTAGCCGAAGAGGTGGCCGCTGGGCCAGTTGAGCACCTGCTCGACCTGAAGGGTCAGCTTGCCCTCCGGGCCAGGGGCCTTGGTGCGGACCCGGTAGATGGAGGGATCGTCGGATTCGAGGATGAGGCGGAAGATCTCGGCGGTCTGGGTCATCTCAGGGCTCCGGGTCACAACCACAGCGCGGCCTCGCCCAGGAAGAGCAGGTCGGCCAGGGTGAAGGCAAAGTACACGGTGCTGATGATGCCGTTCATGGTGAAGAAGGCCAGGTCCAATCTGGAGAGGTCCTCGGCCTTGACCAGGCGGTGCTCGTAGAGCAAAAGCCCGCCGATCACCCCCAGGCCGATGGTGTAAAGTTCGTTGAGTTCCATCAACTGGCCCAGGGCAAAGAAGAGCGACATCGCCAGCAGGTGGAGCAGCCGCGCCAACTGCAATGAGCGGGGGATGCCGAAGCGCACGGGGATGGAGCGCAGGCCCGCGCCCCGGTCGTGGTCGTAGTCCTGGCAGGCGTAGATGACGTCGAAGCCGGCCACCCAGGTCAGCACCGCCAGGCCCAGCACCACCGGGGGCAGGTCGAAGCGGCCGGCCACTGCCAGCCAGGCTCCCAGGGGCGCTCCGGCCAGGCTCAGGCCCAGGAAGAGGTGGGAGGCCCAGGTGAAGCGTTTGGTCAGGGAATAGAAGAAGAGGATGGCCAGCGCCAGGGGCGAGAGGTAGAAACACAGGGAGTTGAGCTGGTGGGCGGCCAGGATCAGCGCCGCCGAGGAGAGGAGGACGAAGAGGCCCACAGCCAGCGGGGTGACGGCCCCGCGCGGCAGTTCGCGGTTCTGGGTGCGCGGGTTGGCTGCGTCTAAGTGGCGGTCCACCAGGCGGTTGAAACCCATGGCCGCGCTGCGGGCCGCCACCATCGCCAGGCAGATCCAGCCCAGTTGGGCCGGGCGCAGGCCGCCGCGGGTGGCAGCCAGGGCCGCGCCGCTGAGGGCGAAGGGCAGGGCGAAGACACTGTGCGAGAATTTGATCATGCGGCCATAGGTGAGGACCGCGTGCAGAATACGGGTCATTTTAGCTCGCCGGGAAGAACCGCAACGCGGGCACCTCTTCGATCAGGCCGTGGGCCTGGGCCAAACGGTAGTACTCGCACAGCCCGGCCAATTCGGCCTCCCCTAACTCAAAGCGTATGTGGTGTTCGAGGTACCGCTCATAGAAGGCCGCCTCCCCCCCGTGCTGGCTGGCGTGCTCCTGGGCGAACTGCGGGATGCGCCGCAGGCCCTCCTCCTTGGCCCGCACCAGAGCGGCCACCAGGTGAGGAGGCAGCGCTTCGGGGCGGCCGGCCCAGAAGGCGAAGACGAAAGGCAGTCCCGTCAGCTCCAGCCATTCCTGCCCCAGGTCCAGGCTGGGGCGGTGGCGCTGGCGGAAGACCGGGTCGCCGATGAGCAGGGCCGCGTCGGCCTGGGAGAGCATCGCATCGAGGTCGGGCGGGGCCTCGACGAATTCGGGGTCGAGCTGGTACTGCTCGCGCAGCAGGAGTCGCAGGAGGGCCGCCGAGGCGCGAGAACTCTGGTCCAGGGCCACCCGCCGCAGTTTCCCGATCTCCTTTTGACAGAAGAGCCGCACGCTGAGCACCTCGCCCCGGCAGGCCAGCGCGACGCCGGGGGCGATGCAATAAGCGTTGGGGTGGCGGGCGTACTCGATGGCGGGGATCAGGCCCAAGTCCACTCGGCCGTCCCGCAATTCCTCGGCGCAGACCGAGGGCACGGCAAAACTGAGGGCAAAGGGCCCCTCCTTCCCCTCCAGCGCGGCGACGAGGGGGCGGGTGTTGAGGAAACTCACCGCCCCCAGGCGGACCTTCATGCCGTGGCGGCCTTTCGCAGCGCCTCAGGTTGCGGGCGTGCGGCGACCCGCCGGTAATTGGTATCGCGCCGGCAGGGCTCGTACCCCGCGTCGCGGATCAATTTCTCCATGCGGCCCAGGGTCATCTGCCCGGTGTGGCTGGTGCCGGCGGCGCTGACCACGTTCTCCTCCAGCATGGTGCTGCCGAAATCGTCGATCCCGTAGTTGAGGCTGAGCTGGGCAATCTTGGGCCCCTGGGTCACCCACGAGGCCTGGAGATGGGGGAAGTTGTCGAGGAAGAGCCGGGCAATGGCCACGGTGCGCAGGTGGTCGAAGCCGGTGGCCTTGCGCCCCAGCCAGCGCCCAGGGTCAGCGGCCAGGTCGGTGTGGTCGGGCTGGAAGCTCCAGGTGATGAAGGCGGTGAAGCCGCCGGTCTGGTCCTGCAACTGGCGCAGGAGTTGCAGGTGCTGGAGCCGGTGCTCAATGGTCTCCACGTGTCCGTACATCATGGTGGCGGTGGTGCGCATCCCCAGGCCGTGGGCCACGCGGTGTACCTCCAGCCACTCCTCGGTGCGGTCCTTGCGGAAACCGATAATATCGCGCACCCCGTCGTCGAGGATCTCGGCGCCGGCACCGGGGATGGAGTCCAGGCCGGCCTGGCGCAGCCGGGCGACGGTCTCGCCCAGGGAGAGACGCGAGAGGTGCGCGATGTAGATGATCTCGGTGGCCGAGAGGCAGTGGAGTTGCACCATGGGATAGCGGTCGCGAATGGCGCCCAGCAACTCCTCGTAGTAGTCGAGGCGCAGCCTGGGGTTCAGGCCACCCTGCATCAGGATCTCGCAGGACTTGGGCTCCTCGCCGCCAAAGCCCACCAGCTCGTCGATCTTGGCGAAGATCTCCTCCTGCGACAGCACGTACCCCTCAGGGGAGCCGGGCTGGCGGTAGAAGGCGCAGAAATCGCACTTCACCCAGCAGACATTGGTGTAGTTGATGTTGCGGCCCACGTTGTAGGTGACCACCCGCTCGGGGTGCAGGCGTTGGCGGACGTGGTCGGCCAGCATCCCCAACTCGGTCAGGTCGGGATGGGCCCAGAGCCGGCAGGCATCCTCCGGGCTAAGGCGTTCGCCGCTGTAGACCTTTTCGGCGATACTGGCGATCATGCGACCTGGGCGACGGGCGGCGCGATGGGGGTGACAACGTTGTAGAGGCTGTCCCGCTCGACGGGGACGCGGCCGGCTTCGACGATGCGGTCCATCAGCTCCTGGTGGGTGAGGCGCTGCTGGGTGGCCTTGAAGTTCTTGCGGGTGATTTCGTAGTCCATGATGGTCCCGTCCAGGTCATTGGCCCCGTACCAGAG
>VGJS01000133.1 GCA_016867395.1 Candidatus Handelsmanbacteria bacterium | reverse complement strand
ATCAGCGAAGCAAAGGGTCCACTGGGGTAGTGGGGCCGATATTTCATCGTTCGGAAAAGGGCTTCGGAATACGGATTGTCGTCGCTGACGTTGGGGCGGGAGAAGCTGGCAACGACGCCCAGCCGCTCCTGCTGCCTTCCTCACCCCATCCGCTCCCGCCCCAGCATCCTCCTTCCCAGGCACCGGCGGGCTGCACACCCCGCAGGGGCCGTACCGGGCTGCGGCCTCGTCCAGCCCCATGGGGATCTGGCTCTTGGCCAAGAATCGACATCCCGCGCGGTGGTATTTCTTTCCGGACTTGGTGACGTAGACGGTCTGGTCCTTGGCAGAGGCTTTCTTAGCCGCCACCTTGCCGGCCGGGGCGCCATGCGCCACCACCGCCGCCGCTGCTGCAGCCACCGGCACAGCCCCAGGCACGGCCATCGGGCCAGCCCCTCCTGCTGGGGCCGGCCCCTGCTTTGCCTCGCCCCAGGTTCCCGCCGGGGCCGTCGTGGGTACCCTTTCTGACCCGTCCCCATCGTCGTCCGGCCCGTCCGTCCGGAACTTCGCCCACACCGGCCGGTGGTCCGACACTGCTGCCGAGGCAGCGTCGTCGTCACCCCCGAAGGCGGTCTCGTCGAATCGATCCACCCCAGCTTGCCCGGTGTACTCCTGCACGAACTGCGGCTCGAACCAGATGTTGTCGTAGAGGGAGGCGTCGGAGATGGTGGTGCGGATCTCGCCGGTGAAGAGGGGGGTCAGGAGCGCCCGAAGCCGGTCGAAGCCCCGGTCCTCGGGAGGCAGGTTGAAGTCGCCCAGAAGCAGCACGTCCTGCTCCTGGGGGTCGGCGTCCTGCACCACCTGGTAGACCTCGGCCAGCAGGTCGTCCTCGGCGCGCCGGCCGGCCACGGTGTCTCCGAACAGGGTGTGCATCGTGGCCAGGGTCAGGTCGAAGGCGCCGGCACGGAAGGAGCCGATGAAGGGTTCGCGGATGAAGGCGTCGTCCGGATCAGGGAAGAAGGCACCCGGGTCCAGGGCCTGGACCTTCCCCGGCCGCCAGAGGAAGGCGTAGCGCTCGTTGACCCCACGGCCGACCGCTTCGGAGACGATGGCCTGAAAGCTGTGGCCGCGGGCCTGGAGAATGGCCAGGGTGCGGGCGACCACCGCCTGGTCGCGGACTTCTTGGACGGCGATCAGGTCGAACTGCTGCAGGCGGTCAGCGATCTTCTCAAGTTCGGCCTCGGTGCGGGAGCCGGTGGAGTAGATGCGGATGTTGAAGGAGGCCAGGGTGAGGTCGGCGGCGCGGGCGTGGTGGGGCAGGGCCCCTGCCAACTGGAGGAGGCCAGCCAGAGCAAACAGCTTCGCGCGCAGTCCCATACAGACCATCCCTGCTACGGGCGGGCGGCGTTTTCGGGGCTAATATACGCCAGCGAAATGTCCGAAACAAACAAAAAACATCAGCTATCCACCGTGTCGAATTCGCCCCCTTGACAGCTATCCCAGATTTTGCATATTGCTGCGCAAAAGCACCAAAATATTTGGTAGGAGTGGGACCTCTGGCGGGCAGGCTTCAGTGGCGATCTCCATCTCTCATTGGGCCGAGGTCCCGAGGCGGTATGTGTGGAGGTGGTGGAGGAAGGGAGGGAACCGAATCAGGCGTCCGCGGTCGACCTCCGCCCGCCGGACCCAGGTGCGTAGGGTCTCAGGAATACAGTTGATCTTGGCCGCGATCGAGACCAGGGCCTCGCACTGGCAGCCTTACTCTTTCCGCTGCTCCAGAACCCTCTGGACGGCGCGCTCACGTACGTCGGGCGAATACCTTATCGGTTTTGTCGTGACTCCATTCTCGCAAGCATTGGAGCCGCCGGCAATCCCAGTACAACCCAGACTGCTTACTGGACAGGAGGAGAATACCATGCCACCAGCAGAGCATAGTGAGAGCGGAGACGACACGGACTATGAGGAGTTTGACGACTGCTTTTCGGTCGGGGATTACGGGGTCTTTCCTATCTATTTTCGGCGAGAAGGAAAGGAGTATTTCTACGAGCCGCAGGAATATGATACCGTTGGCCCTTTCGCCACTTTAGAAGAGGCGCGGGAGAATGCACGAAAGGAGTTTCAAAGTACCGATGGTGGCTTTTGGGACAATGAAGAGGATGCGGATGCACACCAGGAGCAGATGAGTGGATCCGATGATGATGAAGACTGATGGCGGGAGGGAACAAGCGAGGATCATTCGCTGCAAGCGTACAAATCCCGCCGCCATATTGCCCTCGGCATTTCGCGGGCAAATTTTCGGTCCCAGCACTGCGTGAGAGCTCCCCTGAGTGCAAGATGCCCATGCCTACCCTGGCCCGCCTGTCTTTCTTCCTATCCTATTTAACCACCCAGGGTGCGCCTCCAAGTAGGGCGGGGGACTCCCATATGTTGACAGTCCCGCGAACGGGCGGTATGTGTCAAGGACTTTGCGAAAGCTCGGGTGTTGTCTTTAGTGTAGGATCTGGTTCCGGGCAGCAATCATGATCAGGTTTGTTGATCCAGACCGCGGTGGGCAGTTGCTGGACGCGGGGCCGCCCCCGGCCAAAGCGTTCGGGATGGGCCTCATAGGCGGCCTGCAACACCTGCTTCCGCTACGCCTGGGTTTCCCTCGCCTGCCCGTAGTGGACGGTGGCCGGGGTCAGCAATGCCAGGCCCGAATGGTAGTGCTGTTGGTTATACCAGTGGAAGAAAGCCTGGGCCCAGCCCCGGACCTCGACCAAGGAGCCGAAGCGGTCGGGGTAATCGGCTCGATACTTGAGGGTCTTGAAATGCGCCTCGGAGTAGCGGTTATCATTGCAAACGTGGGCCCGGGAATGGCTCTTGGTGATCCCCAGGTCGTCCAGCAATTGCTCCATCGCCTTGGCGATCATCGCTGCGCCCTGGTCGTTATGCAGGGTCAACTGCTGCGCCGAGATCCCCTGACACTGACAGCTGGTCTCGATCAGGACTCTGGCCAAGTCAGTCGACTCGCGTTGAGCCACCATCCAGCCCACCACATACCGGCTGAAGACGTCGAGGATGACATACAGATAGAAGTAGCTCCCCACCGTCGAACCGCGCAGTTTGGAGATGTCCCACGACCACACCTGATTGGGGGCCGTGGCCAGCAACTCCGGCTTGGTGGAGGCCGGGTGCCGCAGTGGGTGGCGCCGTTCCCGGACCTGGTGCTCGACGGCCAGCACCCGATACATCGTCCGCTAAGCACACAGCTAGCGTCACTCATCCAGCAACTGCGCCCACACCCGGCGTGGCTCCAGGTCCTGGAAGCGGGGGCCGTTGAGCACCTTTCGCACCTCGGCCCGCTCTTACGGCGTCAGCGCCGAGGGGGGCGTGGGTCGGGGGACCTGCGCCAGCCGCGGGGCAGGGTTTTCAGGCACCGCACCTCGCGCCCGATACCGGCTACTGCGCGGCACTTCCAGCACCTGGCAGGCCCAGGTTACTCCCAATTACTGGGCCAGTTGATCAGCGGCGGCGATCATATTCTGTCGCCCAGCACCGGATCCGTGCTGGGCGAGCCAAGTAGGTCGCATAGTCTTTTTTGCATCGCGATCATCGTTTCCGCCTGTTTGCGGCGACCCGGCAACCGGGTATTCTCCCGCTGCATGCGGGCCAACTCGTCGCGGTGTTTTGGCGCTTCCGGAACTGGTGTGGGTACCCACCTGATCTAGTGTTGGGATCAAGATCGTCCGTCTTGCCCTGCCGCTGAGAGTTCGATTCGACAGGTATGCCCCCCATTTTTTGGCCATGGTCAAACTGGCTTGCCCCGGCATATTGCTCCCTCAGCACTTTTCAAACATTCCATGCTTACAAGAGGTGCCCATGCCACCCGATACCGCCGAGGACCCCTACAACCTTCGCCGATTTCTACATGCCCAGGCGACTGACTACAGTCACGCATTACAAGAGTTGCAGTCGGGGCGGAAGCGGTCGCATTGGATGTGGTACGTCTTTCCTCAATTCGATGGACTCGGTCGCACTCCCGCTGCAAGCGAGTACGCAATCAAGTCTCTGGCTGAGGCCCGGGCTTACATTTGGCATCCGGTACTGGGTCCGAGGCTCATTGAGTGCACTCAGACAGTTCTTGCCATTGAGGACGCATCGCTGAACGAGATATTTGGCTCGCCAGACGATCTGAAGTTTCGCTCCTGTATGACCCTATTTGAACTAATCGCTCCCGACCCCGGACCTTTCGCCTCCGCGTTGGAGCGATTCTGTGCTGGGCAAAGGGACCTGCGGTCTCTCGAACTGATAGAAAAGAGTGGCTGAGCGAACGAGGTGATCTCTGGAATCGCCTTGCTACCCCAAGGTCGGCCATCACCTCACCGAGGTTGCCGACGCCAGTCCCTACGCCCCCTCCCGCCAAACCCTGTCCCACCAGGTTCGACAGCGCGAAACGCAATACGGCATGAGATGGTCTTTTCCGCCTGCCACTCGAAACCAGCATCGTCCGCTGAAGGAGGAGCAATGGTGCTCAAATGTCTTCCGTGCTTAGACTCAGATGGAATGTCTGAAGGTCGGCGCCGAGAATTGGATATATCAAGAGATCTTGCTAGAAATCTGGGCCACTCAGCATTGGAGGCTGCGCGTGCTGGTTTCTACGTTAGCGAGGATGGAAACCACGTGGATTGGAGTAGGCTCGTACAAGAAGCACAAAGAGGGAAAGTTAGCATTGCTCCGAACCAGTTATTGCCACAAACTCGTCCTCGTCAGTTCGTGAAGACATGGGTCCAGGTAACAAATGAGTCAACTCTTGGAGCTTCGCGACGACTGGTTGAAAGTGGCCATAAGCCAATGGCATTGAATTTCGCCAATGGCATTCACGCAGGCGGGGGGTTCCTTAGCGGCGCAAGAGCCCAGGAGGAGGTGCTTTGTAGATCCAGTGCACTTTTTCAAACTATAACGGGTGATATCATGTACAAAGAGCATCGGCAACGCCCACAGCCAGATTCTACAGCCTGGGCGATCTTCTCCCCCGATGTTCCTGTGTTCAGAACAGATGATGGGACTACGCTCGAACACCCATGGTTGTTAAACATACTCACCTGTGCTGCCCCATACGCCCCTGCCATTGGCCAACCTGAATCCGGTGACCTGTTGCATGCCCGTATACGTCGCGTGCTAGCAATCGCCGAAGCCTACCGTTTTTCAGCGCTAGTGCTTGGGGCATGGGGATGCGGTGCATTCAAAAATGATATCCGTAGGACAGCAGAGGATTTCAAAACCACACTAGAAGAGGAGTATAGCGGTGCCTTCTCTGATGTGGTATTTGCAATCACTGATTGGTCTTCTGAGCGACGTTTTTTAGGGCCATTTAGGGAGGTTTTCGCCGACGACTAGATACTGGATGATCGACGGTATGCTACTCGGCTGTGTGTGGTTCATAGACATCCTTTGCCTAAATTGGGTGTCTATGGAAAACGAAATCCGAATGCCATTGCCTTGGGTCCAGCGCTAAAAGCAGGTTGGCAATGCTGGCCTAGTTTGTCGAAGGTGTGGCCTTTCCTGCCCGACCCTCCACAAGTGTTGGCGACGCTACCAGGCAGCGGGTCTCGAAGGCTTAGACAGCCAAAGTCGTCGGTCCAAGACTTCGCCCACCCAAAAACGGACTCCTACCATTGAGCAGCAGATTCTTAAGCTGCGGAAAGACCGCAACTTGGGTGCCCGAAGACGCCAGAGCGAGCTGCATCGGTTGGAGGGGACGCGTCTGGCTTTAGGGACCATCCACAAAACCTTGATCGGGCATCAGGTAGCTCCTCTATGCCCCTACCGTGGCAAGGCAAGGTATACACGCTACCCGCCTCCGATCCCTGCTGACCGAGTGCAGAGGGATACCTGCAAGATCGCTCCTGGCCTGTACCAGTATACGGCTATCGATGACGGTACCCGCTACCGCGTGCTGACCCTGTACGACCGCCGCACGGCCGCCAACACGGTCCTCTTTATCGACAAGGTCATCGAAGAGATGCCGTTCCCTATCCAGCGCATCCAGACTGACCGTGGCCGGGACTTCTTCAACTCCACGGTCCAAGATCGGCTGATGCAGATCAGGTCTGCGGTCTGCTGTCGGAGAATCTCCCCGATCTGCCGGCCTCTCTCCACGGACGGGGAGGCCCATTCGGTATTCCAGTGGATGGCACGCATTGGGGGCAGGAAAGCGGTGTTGAGGGCGTTCAGCAGCAGTTTGGTCCGAAACCGGTCGCCTCGGCCGCGACCGCCCTTGCGAAGCCACTGCCAGATATGCCGCAGTAGGCCAGCGTCAGCATCTGGCCATCCCACACGGCATCTCCGCTGGTAACGACCGGACGGTTCTCGGAGTGAAACCAATCAGCCAACCGATGATCGCGGGAGAAGTCGGACAGATCGGTCTATCGAACGATCAGCGCCGATCTCCCGGCACGGGAACGGCCCAGGTTGGCAGGACTGAAAGGGCTGCCAGCCTGAGACGGTTCGGTGCCAGGGGGGCAGGCAGGTGCAGAACACAGGCGTGGCCTCTGACCGGCTTCCATGGGTGCGCTTCCTATGGCACGACCTCATGGTAGCCTCCAGGCAACGCCGCATCGATCCCCTGTTTGATGGCTGGTGCCACCGATTGAATCCCAGGCCAACTGGTAGAGGAGAGCACGACGATGGCGTTCCTGCGACCATCGAGGTTCTGCTGGTAGCGAAGCTCCTTGTCGGTGGTGACAAACCCCTCGAAGCCCGCTTGCTCCGCTACGGTGAGCAAGTCGCCGCTTTTCAGGGCACTCCCCCCACGCTCAAAAGCAATATCGACCTGGTGTGGCTCCAGGAGCTTGCGCAGGGGCACCGGCGTGCCCTGATCAAAGAGCCCTGTGTGCCTAGATTGGCTGAGACAACTCGCCTGACGAAATTAGTGAGCAACCCTACGGGCGAAGGAGCTTCGAAAGGATGTCGCACGCAGTGGTCAATGGCCTAGCTGGTCACCAAAAGGATCC
>VGJS01000132.1 GCA_016867395.1 Candidatus Handelsmanbacteria bacterium | reverse complement strand
CTCGGTGTTCGACTCCTGGTATTCGATGGTTGACCCCTCCTTTCAAACGCTCTAGCTCCCCACGCCAGCTCTGGGCATCTATTCCGTATCCGCAGCACAGCGGAACCCGATCAGAGCTTTTCGGGGATCGGGTGGCGAGTCATGATACCGGTAAACACAGGTGGCTCTTTGGGCCGGGTTCTGCATGATCCATGCTCCGCCTCGCAACACATGATCTTCACCCTTGCTCTCGTACAACGGGTTCCGCTCGCCGAGACTTCTAAGGTCCTTTCGGTACCCATCGGCACACCACTCCCATACACCACCAGTCATGTCAAAAAGTCCAAAACCATTGGCGCTGTTGCCTGAGAGTGGAAAGAGTGAGATTTTGGTGTCCGCGGTGCGGGCGTCCGTCATCTTGGGGTCGTAGCGCTCCCCATATCCACATCTGAAATCCTGCGGTCCTCTGCAAGCCCGTTCCCATTCGGCCTCCGTCGGCAACCTCTTGCCCATTGATTCGCAGTAAGCCTTGGCCTCCCGCCAGTTGATTCCTATTGCCGCCTGGTCTGCCGGGTAGTTGTCTATCGCCGGCCTATAATTCCTTACCTGTTCCTGGAATTCCCTGACGGTCACTTCCTTTTTGTCGAGATAAAAGGCATCCAGCGTGACCAGGTGAGGAGGGTTGTCGGGCTCTCTCTCCGCGCCCATGGTGAAGCTGCCGGCAGGGATCAGCACCATGTCCGTTATCGCCTCTAAGGTGACCGAGAGCCGATTAATGGTGTCCCCGCCGACATGGTGCGTTTTCTCGTAGGCCCGGTACCCAGGGCTGTACACCTTGATGGTGTAGTTTCCCTCGGTCAACACGTACCTTCTGTTGCTCCTGCCCAGTGACTGCCACGGCGCTCCCCCGGCCTTTACCAGTAGTTCCCCTTCGGGCACCGAACTGACCAGCAACGTGACATCCTCGCTCCTGGGAGGTACGCTGGGAGGTGGAGCGGGAGGTCGGAGTGTTGGGGGCGTCTTCCCCGCTTCCCCAGGTTGCCTGGTGTCCCCCTCAATGAGCAGGTAGACCGTATCTCCTTGGCTGAGTTCCCGGAAACCGAGTTCTACTTCTGCTTCTGAGCTGTCTGCATAGACGGTGGTGAGCTTGAGGCGCGCCAGGATGCTTCGGCCCTCCCTTTTTACCACCCTCTGGCCCTGCTGTAGGCCCTGATTTCTTCCCATGTCGATATGGACCAAGGATCTCTGGGTCTTGGGAACATAGGTGATTCTCCCGCGGGGAGGCAGGGCGATGGTTATCTTTCTCGCCAGTTCGCCTGCCACCTCGGCCATTCCCCGACCGGAGGCGTAGGCCGTTTCCCTGGTGCCGTTCCCCAGGTCGGTAATCGCCACGCTTGCCTTAAAGACAGCACTGGCGCCACCCGGGTTGAGACTGTAGATCAACATGTATTCGGCACCTTTCAATTTCCCGAGTTCCACCTGATATTTTTCGCTGAACAGGTCTCCCTGCTGCCTTTCCAACTCCCTCAAGAGCCTTTGTTCCTCCTCTTCCGAGAGGACAAACTCGAAATGGCGACTCTCCCCCAACCGCCTGTCCAATTCCACTCCCAGCTCCTGCTGCAGTTTTTCCATGCCAACTCCAGGCAAGGCTGGAACCAGCAGGACGCGCAGAGGTTCCCATCCCATAAGAGGCGCCGCAACCCCCAGGACTATCATCATGCCTGTCGCTAGCGTAATCATGGCTGCCCCACCTCAGGGCCCTGCCTCCGTCCCGATGTATCTCATCAGCGAATCCGCAACGCCCACCGCCGCGGCTTCGATGGCGCGCCGGCCAGCTTCGTCGCGATCCAGATGGTATCCCTTGACCCGGTCCAGTTTGGTGCTGAACAATTCCTCCCCTGTCCTTAGATCCTGCAGACTCATGGCCACTTCCGCATAGCAGAACTTGATCTTCCCCTCCGAGGAACTGTAGCGCGAACTGACTCGCCCTTTGAGTAACAGGCTCGCCTCTTGCCTCGTTTCCGTGAAAGTAGCTCCTGTCTCACCCGCTATTCTCCCCTTGATGAAGCTGGCAAGATAGGAATCGGCTACTGGAGCGCCCAGGTTGGTTTCCTCGACCTGTACCAGAATACGGGTCTCGTCCGTGGCAATAATGAAGTGCGCAGGCCGGCCACCTATTTTTTCCAGATACGCCCGCAGCCCGGCGACCTGGCTGGCCTCCTGTCCGGTGAATTCCTCCACATCGAGGCGCGCCTCGACTGAATTGGTGCGCTCCGCAGATGTGACCCGGTACACCAGGCAGGCAGCCCGTCCCTTGGCATCAGTGCGCTGTAGCCCTGCCAGCTCCCCTGCTCCTTTCACAAAGGCAAAGCGTATGGGCATGTCGGCCAGAGGCTGCCCCTTGTAGCTGACTGACACTACCAGGGGCTCGGGCAGGGGTTTGTCGACCCGCGCCCGCTGCCTGGTCGGCTCCTCAGATTTTAGCTCAATCCCGGCCAGGAGCCGGCTGATCGACCGCTCGCACTCGTTAGTCAGAATGACACTCCTCCCCTCCACCTCAGCCTCGATGAGTTGGCCCAGGAATTTCCTCAAAGCGGCAAGTCCCCTGGTGTACGATTTCAATGCCTCGCTAATCTCACCCGATTTCTCCATCCTGGACCCGGCCAGATAGTGATCGAGCGCCATCTTCCTCGCGTCGCTGAGCTCCTTGTCGAGCCTGGCCTTGACCCGGGCGCGATCAAGGCGCACGTAAACCCAGTACTGGTTCCCGTCCGACCACTGGCCTGCGATCTCGTAGTCAGTGACGGTCTGCTTGGCCAGCAGTTCGACCTCCTGGGTGTACTCGCTGGCCACCTCGCTTCCGTTCACTTTGCCCCGGGTGAACCCCCTCTCGGTGGCTACCGAGCGGACCATACTCGTCACCTGCACCTCGATCTGGCTGGCGAGATTCCCCAGTGCCCTGGACCGCGCCTGTTCCAACGCTTCACCGCTCGAACCGACCCCGTAATAGAAACCAGAATCCTGGGGCACCCCATCCACCCACCCAGGTTTGGGGCCCTTGGTGGGGGCGACCACGGCGACCGATCTTGGCTGCTCCTGCGGTGCAGCCTTGGCCGCTTCAGTCTTGCCAGCTTCCTGGCCACCCTCCAGCTCGTCAAAGGACTGTTCGACGCGCCTCCGCTCAGATTCCGTGACTGCTGGCTTTGAGGCTGCGCACCCGGCACCGATGATCACCAGGCCGGCCAGGATCCCTCTCAGCATTACGCCCTTCATCCCCCTAAATCCTGTTTCGAGTGGAGCAACTCCAAGGCGGCCCGGATCGGAATGCCCCAGTTCAAGCCCTGGTAATGCCGGCCCGTCTCGTCGATGCTTCCGCCCCGGTTGATGGCGATTACTTTGCCGTCCTGGTTGAAGATCGGTCCGCCGCTCGCGCCGGGGGCACTGGCCAAGGTATACTTGATGTGGTCGTACAGCCTATTCGAGATGTTGCCCTTGATCAGGTCCGCCTTGATCTGGGCGCTCTCCTGTCCTTGCATCCCGAGGGGAAAGCTCATCAAGGCCACCGGGTCGCCGTCCCTGACCCGTTGCCATTCGGAATCGAGTTCCACGCCCGTGATCCCGGGGGGGGGGTCCCTGAAACCCAGGATCGCGACGTCCTGGGTGGGGTGGATCTTGAGTACTTCGACGTCGTATTCGCTTATCAGCCCCTGGAGCCTAACTGTCAGTTTGACGGTCCTCCCTTCCTCTGCCTGCGCCACATGCCTGTTGGTGATCACCACCGACCCGTCCCGGTATTCGCACAGGAACCCGCTTCCGTAGCTCAGGCCATTCGCCCCGGTGTCGCTGAATACCTCCATGCGGATCCCGCCGATATCGGCATAGCTCTTGGGTGCCGCGGTGCTCGCCGTCTCCGCGGGGGCATCCTTGCGGATGACCATCACCACCGCGCTTCTGTTTTTCTCCGCTGCCTCAGATAGGCGATCGCCGCCCAACTGCAGCTGGATCCCCAGTGCTATAAGGAGTACCAAGATGATTCCCCCCGCAGCTATGGCGATATTCCGGTTTCTTCTCTGGGTCTCTTGCTGCTGCCTGATCAGATCCCTCAACCGGCCCGCAAGCACGTTGGTCTTGCCAGTGGAACCACTTCGCTTGCCGTGGGGGGTGCGCCGCTCCTCGAACGCCTTGGCGATCTGGCTCCACAGCAGTTGCTGCGCTCGCCCGATCATCACCCGATCGGCCGGCCTGATCTGCCCGTGGTTTACAGGCTGGCTGTTAATGCGCATCCTGGCGGGGATCTGAGCATCGTAGATAAACACCTGACCGCCGCACTTCCGGATGATACCCTGGTAGTCCGCTACCTCTGGGTCGCCCAGCACAATCTCATTGTCCAAGGCACTGCCGAAACGCACAATATCCACCTCTGCAAGCCCCCCTCCCTGTACCTCGATCTTGGCGAACTGCCTGTCTAGTTCACTGAAGTCAAGCACCTGACTCCTGCCCAATGTCACCTGGTTTTGGGCGCTGATGGCGGCAAATGCCACGATCTGGCCATCAACGTAAGTGTGGTTGGTACTCGCCAGGTCGTACAGGTGGTACCCCTGTTCGGCGCGGTATACAATCGCATGATGCCGAGACACAACGGGGACATCGTACTGGATGTCATTGTCCTCTTCTCTGCCCACCCGCAGGAAGGCTCTGCCTACCGGCACCTCCTGGGGATGTATCCCTTCGAAGACAGCTGGCGCCGGCTCTACCTTGGGGCCGAGAGAGGGTGGGGTTCCTTCGGTGCCTTCCAGCACATAGACGTAATTTTCCTCGAACGTTACAGATCCCCGAAACCGGCTTCGAATTGCCTCCTCGGCCAGCTCCCTGTACACACTGTTGGACAGGGAGACAGAATTCTCCGCGGTCCCTCTCTTGCCGAGGTTAGAGACAAAGCTGATATCATCGCTCTGAATCCGGCCGGTCTGGTGGTAATAGCACGCATCCCCCATGTGGACCGCTATCTGCACCCTTACCTCTTCCTTTACCTTGCTCCGGGTCGCGTTGAGATCGGGTAGCTTGGCCAGAATTGCAAGCGCGCTGTTTACTCCCTGCGCTGCCATCACAGTAACATCGTCATCGCAAAAGGCAAACAATCCCCCGTCTCCCGCCAGGTTCCAGGTCTGGCCACCGTGGGCCTTTGCCTGCTTCTCGATGAACTCCAGGAACCCCATGAAGGTGGCTTCAGCGTCCCGGGAGGAGTTGTTGCGGGCAATTCTTGCATGACCGGCGAGGACCACCTCCAGGAAGCAAAACCTCCTGAGTACGCCATCCTTGAGGTCTGACCAAGCGCTAGCCATATCCCCTACTCCTTGTCAGGGGGTCTCCCAAGCCGCTATTCACTCAGGTGGTACCACAGGGCAATGGCGGCAGTGGTCACCAGGCCGGCGGCAAGGGACCACGCCCACCATGGGCACAGCTGCACACTGGCATCGGCAAGGGCGTTGACCCTGACGATCTGGACGGTAACGTTGTCCGGTCCTCCCTTTTCATTGGCCAGGGCTATCAGCTTTCCGCATGCCTCGTGGGGGTCGAGGAATGAGACCAGTTCGAGTATGGTCTGGTCATCGATCTGGCTGGTGAGCCCATCGGTGCACATCAGCAACCTATCGCCAGCATGGAGTTTAAGTGGGGTTTCGGCCACCGCAACCCCCAAGATCTCTTTGACCCCTACGGCCTTGCTGAGCACGTGGCTCTGGGGGTGCACCTTGGCCTGAGCAGCGCTGATTATCCCCTGTTCCACCAGACCCCGAACCAGTGTGTGGTCCTTGGTGAGCTGGCAGATCTGCCCTTCGCGGATCAGGTACAGGCGACTGTCGCCCACGTGGGCCACATGGGCGCAGCCGGCCCTGATCGCCAGTACCACCGCGGTGGTGCCCATGCCCTTTAGTTCAGTGTCTTCCTGAGCCCGCGCATAGATTGCCCGGTTGGCCCTTTCAACCGCAGTCCTGAGCACATCCCCAACCTTGATTTCGTCCTCCGGGCAGGAAGCTTCATAGACTACCTCCCTGATCTTCTCCATGGCCATGGTGCTGGCAAACTTGCCCCCGACGCTTCCCCCCATGCCGTCGCAGATCACCCAGACCGGTCCCAGCGGGGTCGATTCAAAGAATCCCAGGTTATCCTGGTTCTCAGCGCGCTCCCTCCCTCTGTCCGTGGCGCTGGCGGTGGTGATGTCTGACTGAGTACTCATAGATGCTTGCACAGATCTACTCACATTTGAGCTGAAAGGCTACCCCAAAGGCGCTCTTGTCCCCTTTCCCTACTCTATACTTTTCAGGTAGAGTAAGCGAGTCACGATTAGAATCTTGTGCCACAACGCCAACTCTATCGGTATTTCTCTCGCTACACTCAAACGGAACGCTTATTCTATAATCTGCGTAAACACTATCAGCCGTCTTTTCTGGTAGCAGCTCCCATTCTGACTCCGCTGATACTTCCCCTCCCTTTTCATATTTCCAGAATCTCCATATCCAGTTGACGCTGTCTTTCCAGCTGACTGTTTCGCTATTCGAGACACCGACAGAGGTGTTCATAAATTGAACATCCGGGATAGTGCTTGCATGAAATGTCAGGCTAGTGAATTCCTCAGGAGCTACTATCGCAACCGACCTCAGGGGTAGTTCCGGCTGATACTTGAACTGCCCCCCACCTCAAAGTCTGTTGTGTTTACTGTATCCCTCCGAGAAGACGAGATGACTATCGCCAACTACATGACACTAGCATCGCTGCTCTGGCCATCCTTTACGTCAGGATGCACAATACGATTGTCGTTCTCAGGGCTACAGCCAACCAGTCCTGACACCAGAACAGACAGGAGCACCTTTTTGCCAAGCATATCTACCTCCTATAGCTCCTTGACAACCCGGGCCACGAACACATCCTCCCTGAGTTGCCAAACCACCCCCAACGGTCTACCGGAATGACCGAGTGCCCTCTGCGCACTCCCTCCTTTGTTAC
>VGJS01000131.1 GCA_016867395.1 Candidatus Handelsmanbacteria bacterium | reverse complement strand
TTTTCGGTTCGCCCCTACTTATGACCCAGACCCTTCCTGAAACCGCTGAAATCCCCGACGAAATCCCGGCCCGCCTGCCACGCTGGGACGCTGCGGGCCGGCGCTTGCAGATCAACGAGATCTTCTATTCCATTGAGGGGGAGGGCGGGAGGGTGGGCCAGCCGACCACCTTCGTGCGTCTGGCCAAATGCAACCTGCGCTGCCGTTTCTGCGACACCGAGTTCGACAGCTTTGCCGAGATGGACCTGGACAGCATCGCCGCGGAGGTAAGCCGGCACAGCGCGGCCTGGGTCTGCCTCACCGGTGGGGAGCCCCTGGGCCAGCACCTCGAACCCCTGGCCCGCCGCCTCCGGGAGGCCGGGTACCATCTCCACATCGAGACCAACGGCACCCTGGCACCGGACCCGCGCCTTTTCGACCTGATCGAGTACTGGACCGTCTCGCCCAAGCGCCATCCCGTAGTAGCAGGTTTCCGGCGCATCACCGAACTAAAATACGTGGTGGGTAAGTCCTTCCGCGAGGACCGGGTGCAGGAGGAGCTGGGGGCGCAGATCTACCTGCAGCCCGAATCCTCGGAGCCGCGTTACGTGCAGAAGGCCATCGAGGTGCTGGGCCGGCACCCCCACTGGCGGCTCTCCTGCCGCGTCCACAAAATTCTGGGCCTGCCATGAAGATCACCCGCGTCGAAGCATTGCACCTGCGCCTGCCCCAGGTAAAGGAGGTGGCCGACGGCACCCAGGACTGCCTGCTGGTGCGCCTCTACACCGACGAGGGTCTCACCGGCCTGGGAGAGGTGGTCTCCTGCTCGTACGTGGCCCGGGCCGTGGTCGAGGCGCCGCGCTCGGCCCCCTTCCGCCACGGGCTGGATGCCATCCTCACGGGTATGGACCCCTTCGATTTAGAGGCCATCGAGCAGGCCCTGCTCCACGGCACGGGCTGGTACGGGCCGGGCGGGGTGACCCGTCACGCCCTGAGCGGGGTGGACATGGCTCTGTGGGATCTGCGCGGCAAGGCCGAGGGCCAGCCCCTGCGCCGGCTGCTAAATCCCGAGGCCGCGGACCGCGTCCCCTGCTACGCCAGCGCGCTCTGGCCCGAGCGCCCCGAGGAGGTGGGTGAATCGGCGCAGGATTTTGCCGCCCAGGGGTACCGCGCGGTCAAGTACGGCTGGGGGCCCATGGGCAAGGACGCGGCCCTGGACGAGGAATTGGTGGCCGCTGCCCGCCAGGCATTGGGAACAGGAGTGGACCTGATGGTGGATGCGGGCCGGGCCTGGGACGCGGACACCGCCCTGGAGCGGGCCGGGCGCTTCGCCCGCTACCGCATCGCCTGGCTGGAGGAACCCCTGCACCCATACGACTACGCCGGCCACGGCCGGCTCTGCGCCGCCTCATCGGTGCCCATCGCCGGGGGGGAGTTCCTCACCCTGCTGGAGGATTACGAGCGGCTGTTGGGGGAGGGCGGCATCCAGATCGTGCAGCCGGACCTGGGGCGGGTGGGCGGGATCAGTTGGGGGCAGCGCCTGGCAGGGCTTGCGGGCCGATATCGGTGCCGGCCCGTGCCCCACGCGTACGGCACCGGGGTGCTCTTGGCCGCCTCAGCGCAGTGGGCCGCGGCCCTTGAGGAGCCCCTCACAGAGTACACCAGCGCCCCCTCGCCTCTGGCCCGGGACCTGGCGCGGCATACCCTAGCCTTCCGCGGTGGCGAGTTGTACCTCGACGACACCCCGGGCCTGGGAGTGGAGATAGACGAAAGCGTTGTCGCCCAATACCGCGTAAATTGAGGAGGAACCCGCGATGCCTTCCGTGCAGGAGATCTACAAGTTCGACGAACTGACCTGGCCCGAGATAAACGAGGCCGTGGCCCTGGGCAAGATCCCCATCCTGCCCACCGGCTCGGTGGAGCAGCACGGCCATCACCTATGCCTCAATGTGGACCACCTCTGCGCCAATGCAGTGGCCACCGAGGCGGCCCGACGCCGGCCCAAGCTGAGCCTGGTGATGCCGCCGGTTACCTACGGGTACGTGCATCACGTCATGGATTTCCCCGGCTCCATCAACATCCACTACGAGCACTTCACCCAGTACGTCCTCGACATCTGCAAGAGCCTGGCGTACCACGGTTTCAAGAAGATCATCCTTATCAATGGCCACGGCTCCAACCACAACCTGGTGGACATGGTGGCCCGCCGGGTGATCGTGGAGACCGACGCCAGTTGCGTCTTCTGCAGTTGGTGGCAGTTGCTCCAGGTGAACCCCGGCTTCGACAAGAGGTGGCGCGAAAGCGTTTTTCCCGGGGGGTGCGCTCATGCCTGCGAATTGGAGACTTCGATGCTCCTGCACCTGGCCCCCCAGCACGTGCGCCAGGACCGGATCAAGAGCGAGCTGGCCAAGACCAACAAGATGGCTTCCAAGTTCATCTGGAGCGACCTTTTTGCCAAGGGGGCCATGGGGCTAGTCGAGTGGACCAGTCAGTACAGCGACACCGGGGTGATCGGCGAGGCGGAGAAGGCCACCGCCGAGAAGGGACGCATTGTCTTTGAGGAGGCCAGCGCCAACCTGGCCCAGTTCATCGGCGAATACCACGCCCAGAGGATCGAGCCTCGCCAGCGCCACCAGACCCAGCCGCCCACCTTCCCCCTCTCCTTCCCCACGGATTGACAAGGGCGATGCGCCCGCCTATATTGCGCGGAAAACGATGCCACCCGTATGATCGAAAACCGGCCCTTCTCCTCCGATCCGCGCCAGCACACCCACTTCCGCAGCTATTTCCTGCTCCTGCTCCTAGTGGGCGTGGCGGTGGTAATCTTCGACATGGTGAAGGTCTTCCTGGTGCCGGTGATGCTGGCCGCGGTTTTCGCTGGGATCTTCTACCCCCTCTACGGCTGGCTTTTGGCCCGCACCCGGCAGCGCGAGAATCTCAGTGCCCTGGTCTGCTGCGTGCTGCTTTTGGCCTGCCTGGTGACCCCGGTGTACCTCATCGCCAATCTGGTGGCCCGGGAGGCGGGCGAATTCTACCGCAACGTGGAGGACTGGCTGGTGCCGCTGATGTCGCAGGACACCACCCAGCTGAAGGTTGAGTTCCAGAAGCTGCCCTGGTACCAGGCCCTCGAATATTTTCACATCGACTGGGAGGAAACCCTGCTCAACGCCGCCAAGAGCGCCGGCAGCACCATGGCCGCAGTGATCAACAAGACCACCGAAGGCACGGTGCAGCTTCTGACCAGCCTGGTGGTCACCTTCTTCACCATGTTCTACTTCTTCCGCGACGGGGAACGGCTGGTGGCCCGGCTCAAGTACCTCAGCCCCCTGGACGAGCGCTACGAGACGGCCCTCATCGACCGCTTCGTCGCCGTGTCGCGGGCCACAGTCAAGGGCACCCTCTTCATCGGCCTCACCCAGGGCGTGCTGGGCGGCCTGGTCCTGTGGGCCTTCGACTTCCCCTCCCCTATCCTCTGGGGCATGGTGATGGTGGTGGCCTCCATCCTGCCCCTGTTAGGGGCCGGCCTGGTGCTCTATCCGGCGGCGCTCTTCTCCCTGATCACCGGGGATTATGTTACCGGGGTGGCCATCATCGCTATCACTGCCCTGATCATCTCCAGTATCGACAACGTCATGCGCCCCTGGCTGGTGGGGCGCGAGACTGGCCTGCATGACCTGATCATCTTCTTTTCCACCCTGGGCGGCATCGGGATGTTCGGGGTGATGGGCTTCATCCTCGGGCCCATCCTCGCCGCCCTCTTCCTCACCATCCTCGACTTCTACGCCATCGAGTTCAAGGATCAGCTCGATCCTGGGGAGACTAAATCCTTATGAAGATCACCGAGATCGTCCTCTACGTCCTCGAACACCCCCAGCGCAAGGGACGCGGCCTTAAGATCGTGCCCGTGCCCGGCCTGCGCCGTATCCAGTACACCCACGCCGCCGGCCCGGTCGAGACCCCGACCCGCCAGCACTTCATCGAGGTGCGCACCGACCAGGGGATCACCGGCCGGTGCACCACCTTCATGTCCCCGGACCAGGTCCAGATCCTGCGTACCCAGGTGCTGGGCGAGAACCCCCTGGAGCGGGAGCACCTTTTCCAAAAGCTGCACAAGGGCACCCGCTGGGTGTACCAGCCGGCGGGGTGGTTCGGGGACTTCGACAACTGCCTGTGGGATATCGCCGGCAAGGCCGCCGGCCTGCCGATCTGGGCTTTGGTAGGACGGGTGCGGCCGCGTTTTCCGGTGTACCTGACCGGGGGCGACGCCACCCTGGAAGGGTATCTCCAGGCCATCGAAGCCGGCAAGGCCATCGGCATCCAGGCCTACAAGTTCCACTCCTACAAGGGAGGCCGCACCGACATCCCCATCTTCTACAAGGTGCGCGAGGAGGTGGGGGGCCTTTACACCTTGATCAACGACCCGGTCTGTTCCTACGATTTGCGCGAGGCCATCGAGGTGGGGCATATCATGGAAGAACTCGATTTCCTCTGGCTGGAGGAGCCCTTCCACGAGCAGAAGATGCACCTATACCAGGAACTGTGCCGGGAGCTGGAGATGCCGGTGATGGCCAACGAGATGCTGATGCACGACCTGGGGCTCTCCACCCAGTGGCTGATCCACGGGGCCACGGACCGGCTGCGGGCCAATGCCCGCCACGGCACCACCCAGGTGCTGAAGATGGCCCACTTTGCCGAGATGCACGGGGCCAACATCGAGATGAACCACCAGGGCGGGCTCTTCGGCCTGGTGCACGCCCATTTGGGCTGCTGCATCGACAACACCGACTACTACGAGTACTTCATGACCGCCGTCGACGGGCAGCGCCGCGACGGGGAAGAGTGGGGTATGCTCAATGCCCCTCTGATCGAGGAGGGGCACCTGGCCCCCCCCGACGGTGCCGGCTGGGGCGCCGAGTGGGACGAGGCGCGCTTCAGGGCCCTGGTGCGGGCGGAGCACTAATCCAGCCGAACTGGGCGAGGGCCGCCAGCAGGGCCGGGTTGTCCGCGGCGAGGGGCGGCAGGTAGGCGCTGAGGTACTCCCGCTCCCACCAGCCCGGCTGGCCGGGCCGGGCAAAGCGGTACTCGTAGAGCTGGGCGCGGATAAAGTGGGGGGGCTGGTCCGGGAAGGGGTTGTGGCCCAGCAGGCTCTGTGCGCCCGGATCACCGACCAGCAACAGAGACACATAGTGGACCAGCCAGGGATGGTGGCGGTAGTCGGACATGGCGGCAAACCACAGCTGCCAATCCAGCTTGTAGTGGTAGGGCGAGACCAGGGGGGGCCGGCGCCCTGGGTCGCCGGGTTTGCCGGGGAACTCGTAGGCCAGCCAGCGGGTCGCGTCGGTAATTACCGAGTCGGCGGTGCCCTCGAAGATGATCTCGGGCCGGCGCTGGCCCACGCTGCCAAAGGCCCCGTAGGTGTTGACCAGGTGCAGGGGGTCAAAAGAGGCGTTCATGGCCTGGCGCGGGGAGATCATGTTGTGTAGTGGGTCGATGCTCAGGTACAGCACCAGGATGGTCAGTCCATAGAGGAGGGCCCGCCGCAGGCGGCTCTCCTCTTTTGTTTGCGCCGGATCAGGCCGCCAGCGGCCTGGCAGGAAGCGGGCCATGGCCTGGTCGTCGAAGCAGGCCAGACACAGGACGATGCTCAGGTAGTTGAACCAGGAGAGGTTGCCGCTGACGATCAGGCTGGTCTGGAAGGCGATGGTCAGGAGGCCGGCGAGATGCCGCAGCCGCCGCGGCCCAAAGAAGAACCAGGGCACCACCAGCTCGACAAGGTGGTTGAAGAGCACGCTGCTCTCTTGGAACCAGGCGGGCAACTGGTGGAAGTACCAGCTCAGCGGGTTGGGCAAAGGCTGGGTCTGGTAGTGGTAGAAGAGGCAGCGCAGGTCCCGCCAGCAGGGATCCCCGCGCAACTTGATCAGGCCGGCCCCCAGCATCAGCCGGAAGAGCACCCAGCGCAGGAGCCAGATGACCATCTTCGAGGGCTTTACCCGGGCGCGCCACAGCGGGCAGAGGAACACCGCGAGGAACCCTGTCTCCAAAAGCAGGATCTCCCAGCCAAAGGAGTAAAAGAGCTGGCCCACGTGGACGAAGGACAGGTAGATGGCCCACAGCGCCAGGACCAGGGGGAGATTGGCCACCCCGCAGGCCAGCAGCAGAGACAACCCCAGGCCCAGCCAGGCCAGGCCTAACACGAAGGCATCGCCGCAGTCCAGCCACATCAGGGTGGGGAGATTCAGCCAGGAGGGGAAGCCTGGGCCGTACTCCCGGGCCACCTGTTCCAGGAAGAGCGGCGCCGGCAAGATGCCGTCCTCGCCGGCCAGGGGGAGGAACTGCTGGGTGAGGATTAGGAAGGCCACCGCGTAGATCAGGCCCAGGCAGCGCAGGAAGAGGGCGCGGGTCAGCCAGTAGGAGCCGGTGTCGGCCAGAAGACCGGGGAGCGTGTCCTTGAGGGCCATGTCGCCGAAGATAGCAAGGCGAGGGGGCAGATTCAACCGCACTTTTCAGGGAGTCACGCCATGGAAAAGGGCACAACCTTGACCCGCTTCATCATCGAAGAGCACCGCCAGAACCCGGACCTCGAATTCACCGGATTGCTGGCCGAACTGACCATCGCTGGCAAGATCATCGCCTGGGAGGTGAACAAGGCCGGCCTGGCGGTGACCATGGCCCTGACCGGGCAGACCAACGTCCCGGGCGAGGCGGTGCAGAAGCTCGACGAGTTCGCCAACGCCAATATCATCAAGACCACCGACCATGACATGACCCCGTAAAGTTTCGCCAGTCGGGAAGTGAGTTGGAGTTGACCCGCTTTGGTGGACACCTTATCACTTGAGTGAAAGGAGTCCGCGATGCCCAGATCACGCCCACCCTATCCGCCGGAGTTTCGGCGTCAGATCATCGAGCTGTCTCAAGCGGGTCGCAACCCGGAAGAGTTGGCCCAGGAGTTCAAGCCCACCGCCAAGACGATCCGTAACTGGATCTCCCAGTCGCAGCGCGACCAGGGCCAGCGCCCGGACGGATTGAGCAGTCCGGAGCGGGCGGAGATCACCCGCCTGCGCCGAGAGAATAAGCAGTTGCGGTTGGCGCGGGAGATGTTGT
>VGJS01000130.1 GCA_016867395.1 Candidatus Handelsmanbacteria bacterium | reverse complement strand
TTCGGGGTTCCAGCGGTACTGTTTCATATCGAGGCGCGCCCCCTTGAAGACAATGCCCTCCCGCTCCAGCAATACCTGCTGGAACTCGTGCATGTTGCTCCAGGTGCGCGGGGAGACCTCGCCTTTAACGTTGATCACCCGTTGCCAGGGCAGGTCCAGGTCCTCGGGTGATCCGGCCAGGGCGTAGCCCACCTGCCGGGCCTGCCCTGGGTAACCGGCCAGGGCAGCCACCTGCCCGTAGGTGGCCACCCGCCCGCGCGGGATGCGTGCCACCACCGCGTAGATGGCCCGCCAGCGCGGACTGCCTTCAGCAGTTGGGTCTTTGCCGTTCATCGAGGCCGGCGAGAAACTCCAGGGCCTTGGGGTAGCCGCGCTTCTCCATGTAGTGGCGCAACATGGGCGGGGTTTCGGGCCCCAGGCCGGCGGTAAACTCGTCGAGCCGCCGGAGCTGGGCCAGCAGTTCGGGACTGCCAGCCCTGTCGCGGATCAGCGCGATCATCCTCGCCAGCGCGCTTTCAAGTTCGGCGTAATCGGCCATCGCTTCCCTTCTAAGCAGACATGATTAAGGAGCGCAACCAGGTGGGGTGCGGGTTGCAAAACTGGTAGCGGGTGTTAGGCGGCAGGTGGATCATGTCCCCCTCGCTCACCTCCCGCTCCTCCCCCCCGGCCACCAGCACCCCCCGGTGCTCCAGCACGTAGTAGACCTGTTCCAATTCCTCGGCCCTTTCGCGGGTCCGCCCGCCGGGGGCCACGCCCTCGCACTCGATGCCAGTCATGCCCCGCAGGCAGCCGATCCCCGCCTCCCCCAGGCGGCCCAACTGGCGCCAGCGCACCCCGCCCAGCCCGTCGGAGACCGGCGCGGCCTGCCGCCAGTTGCGAATGAGGATCTGGCCCCCGTCCCCCTCGATCTTCATGCTGATGACGTGGTGCTCCAGCCAGCCCTCGTTCATGTCGTTAAACATCTGGTGGTAAATTCCCGAAGGCAGGTACACCGCGTCGCCCTCGCGCACCGGGTAGCGTTCCTCGCCGCACAGGACCTCGCCGCCGCCGCCGAGCACGTAGTAGACCTGCTCCAGCTTCTCGTGCCGGTGGTGGTCAGAGGTCTTGCGGCCCTGCAGGGCGTGGCGGGCGAAACCGTCGAGGCGGTGGAGGCAGTTGCGCACCTCCGGGTCGCCCTCCCGCTCGCCCCGCCGCAAGCCACCCCAATGCACCGCGCTGAGGTGGGCGATATTGGGCTGCACCTGCCGCCAGTTCATCACTAGTGCCATCTCTGGCTCCTAAAGCGAGACGATGCGGCGCATCCGCGCCCCCAGGTCCACCAGGGTCTGGTGGTCGCCGCCCACCTCGTGGATCACCGACCCCTGATAGCCGATCTGCCGCAGGAGCCCCATCACCCGCGGCCAGTCTGTATCCCCGTCTTGCAGGTTGACGAACTGGTGCTCGCGGCGCCTGAAATCCTTGAAGTGGACCCGCACGATGCGCGGCCCCAGGCCCAGAATCCAGTGCTCGGGATAGCCGTAGGCCATCATGTTGGCGGTGTCCAGGTAGAAGCCCACCCAGGGGCTGCCCACCTCGTCGAGGAACTGGGCGGCCTCGCGCGGGCTGAGCAGAAACTTGTTCCACACGTTCTCAATGGCGATGGCCGCCCGGTGCCGCTCGGCAAGGGGGGCCAGCCCCCGCAAAGCGTCGCGCAGGTCCGCCCACGCCTCCTCGTAGGTGCCCTCCGCCGTCAGGGCCCCAGGGTGCAGGAGCACCGCACCCACACCCAACACCCCGGCGATCTCCACGGAGCGGGCCACGCAACGGGCCTTCTGCTCCCGCTCCTCGCGCTTGCGGCTGAGCAGATTGCCCCCCGCCGCGTACAGGGCCACGACGCTGGTAATCTCCACCCCGGCGGCGGCGCAGCGCTCCCCCACCTTTTTCAGTTCGGCGTCGCTAAGGTTCGGACTCAGGTCGCGGCCATCCTCGGCGAATACCAGTTCCACCGCCTGGTATCCCGCTTCCTGGCAGAGGTCCAGGATCTCTTGAAGGGAAACCTTGCCCAGGGCGAATTGGGTAATACCGATCTTCAGCACCGCACCGCTTTCGTTGAGATTGACCCTTAAAGTACACCCCCACCCCGCCGGCGTCCAGAGGAAGGGATTCAGCCACCCCCCGGCCACAGCCTGGCGGGCCGCCCGGTCAGATTGAGATAGTGCAACGCCACCGAGGCCAAGCTCAACACCAGCCCGGCCAGGGCCCGCTACACCAGTATCTCGTAGCGCCCCTAACCCGGGGCCACGGTGCGGCCGCTAAAACCGCTCCCCGCCGCCGTGAGGACCAGCATCAGCGGGGGCCAGACCCAGAAGAGCAGACAGGCCTCTACCCCCAGGACCAGACTTTAGTTGGCCCCCAGCAATACCCCGCCCAGCGCCTCCTCCGAGGTGGACGGGTCCGGGGGCGCGGCACTCCAGCAGCCTGCTGATCCAGACAAAGGCCTGCAACAGCACTGGGAACCCGGCACCCAGCACGAGCAAACCGACCAGCGAGGACATTGCGCTTGATCTCCGGCAGAATGCAGTTGATTATCCCTCCCCCCCGCCCTATCTTTCCTCGTCATTTTTCAAAACCCCAACCCAAGGAGCACCTTATGGCAAAGACCAAGAGATCTGGCTTCACCATCGGCGTGGTCGGCGTGGGCCGCATGGGCGCCAACATCGCCCGCCGGCTGAAGGAAGTGGGCTACCCGGTGACCGCCGTGTTCGACGCGCGGCCTGAGACGGCCCGGGCCCTGGCCGCTGAGCTACAGGCCAACGCCGCCACCACCCTGGCCCAGGTCAGCGCCGCCGCCGACTACATCATTACCGTGGTCACCGACGACCAGGCCATGCTCTCCATCTTTACCAAGAGCGGGGACAGCCTGCTGCAGGGCGCCAAGGGCAAGACCTTCATCAACTGCGCCACCATCAGCCCCGCCGTCCATGTGGAGGTGGCCAAACGCGCCGCTGCGGTCAAGGCTGCCACCCTCGAAGGCTGCATGGCCTCCAGCATCACCCAGGCCCGCCAAGGCACCCTGTATCTGATGTGCGGCGGCAAGAAGCAGGTCTTCGACAAGGTGCTGCCCATCCTCCAGGACATGAGCGTCAGCCTGCGGTACGTGGGCAAGACCGGCCAGGCCGCCCAGGTCAAGGCCCTGGTCAACATGGTGATGAATATCAACACCGCCGGCCTGGCCGAGGGCCTGGGCCTGGGCAAGGCCCTCAAGCTGGACCTCAAGGTGCTGATGGAGGTCTTCGCCCAGACCGGGGCCAACTCGCGGGTGCTGCAGACCGACGGAGAAGACATGGTCAACCGCGAGCACGACTGCTACTTCTCCGCCGCCCACGCGGCCAAGGACTCGGGGATCGCCCTAGCCCTCGCCAAAAAGGCCGGCCTCAACCTGCCCCTGGCCCGGGCCTCCAAGGGCCAGTTCAAGCGCCTGATCGCCATCGGCAAGGGCCAGCTGGACAAGTCGGGGGTGGCCGAACTGACCTTCCCCGGCCGCTCGGGGGCCAAGGCGAAGAAGGCGCAAAAATAGCCCTGCTTCCTCGGTGTGATGCCGGCGGCGTTCCCCCTGGGGGCGCCGCCTTCTTTATAGCCTGCCGTGCCGGATGTCCACCATCCGCCGGGTCAGCTCGTAGCGCAGGGGCTGCCCGCTGAAGAAGCGGATGAACTCCTCCGCCATGGAGCCAAAATACCGGGGAAAGGCGTGCGGGGCGCACCAGGCGATGTGCGGGGTGGCAAAAACATTGGGCAGCCGCCGCAGCACATGGTCCTTGGGGAGGGGTTCGGGGTCGAAGACGTCGAGGCCGGCCACGATCTCCCCGGCCTCAAGCCTCTTGATCAGCGCCGTCTGGTCCAGCACCTTGCCGCGCGAGCAGTTGACGAGGATGCAGCCCCGCTGCAAGAGGCCCAGCTCCCGCGCCCCGATCATCCCTTCGGTCTTGGGGGTATGGGGCACCTGGATGACCAGGATCTGGGCATGGCGGATCACCTCGTCGAGCCCGCCCCGGACGATCCCCAGGCGCTGCGCCACCTCCTCGGGCAGATACGGGTCGTGGACAAGCAGTTCAACGCGGAAGGGCGCCAGCAGCTCGATGAGCCGTTGTCCCACATGCCCGCAGCCCACCAGGCCCACCCGCTTGCCGGTCAGCTCCCCGTTGACCCCTTCCTCGTTGTAGGTGTGGGCCCATTGTTCCTCCCCGGCCATCATCTTGCGGAACACCGTCCCGGTATTGCGCAGGCAGAGGATCATCATCGCCAGATCCCACTCGGCCACCGGCTGGGAGGAGGCGATGTTGTCGGTGTCCACCACCCGGATGCCCCTCCCCGCTGCCGCCTCCAGGTCTATGCCTTTGCCGAAGCGGTCTCCCCGGATACCCACCAGGCGCAGGTGGGGAGCACTCTCCAGGACCTGGCGGGTCATTTCGGGGAAAAGCTCCCCCATGCGGATCACCCCCGCGCACCCCTGCAGGGCGGCGATCAACTGATCCTCGGTATAGGACTGCCCGACCAGGGGCCGCACCGCTTCGACGACCTGGCCCAGCCTTTCCCAGTCGGCCGGGTCCACCCGGTTGGCGCAGTCGATCAGCACCTTGGGTTTCATCGCTTTCCTTTCTATCTCTCTATCGCGGCGGAGGGCTGGCGCATCACCCTCCAGATCCAGCCGGCGACCCCCAGAAAAAGCAGGGCCGTGACAAAAAATGCGCTGCGGAAACCCCACTGGGCCCCCACGTATCCCCCGATCACCGGGCCCAGGGACCAGCCCAGGGAGTTGGCGCTTGACATCACCCCGTACGCCTTACCCCGGTCGGACTCGTCCACCACCCGGGCGATAAGGGCGTTGGCCACCGGCTTGATCGCCCCGGTGGCCAGGCCGCTGAACACCATCAGCACCGCTAGCATGGCCACCGAGGTGGACAGCCCCTGCCCCAGGTAGAAAAGCGCCGTGGCCACCAACCCCCACACCAGAGTGGCCTTGGCCCCCCACTGCTCGCTCCAGCGGCTGGACAGGGCCGAGGAGACCGCCCCCACCAGGCCGCCGATGGAGAAGATCAGGCCGGCCAGGGACAACACGTCGTCGGTGTGGGAAAGCTCCTGGAGAAAGAGGGGCACCACCGGCATGATGAATCCGAAGATGAACTGCATCAGGGTCAGGCTGACCAGCATGATGAAGAAGGCCCGGATCTGCAATAGCCGCCTGGCGTCCTGCCAGAAGGAATTGCGCGGCCCCTCCTGGGGCAGGCGTCTAAAATCCTCCCGCACCCAGACCTGCACCGCCACCCCGGCCAGCACCACCAGCAGCCCGGCGACGATCAGGCAGGCGTGGTACCCAAAGCGGTCGATACAAGGCCCGCCCAAAAGCGGGCCTACTGAGGCCCCCAGCATGAAGGCCCCCTGCATCATGCCCAGGGCAAAGCTGAGGTGTGGGCTGGGGGTGGTGGTGGAGACCAGGGTCAGGCAGGCGGTAACGGTGCCGGCCAGGGCCCCCTGGAGCAGGCGGGCGGCCAGCAACTCCCAGACGTTGGTCACGTAGGCCATGGCGATCACGGTGAGCCCGCCGCCGATCATCGAGCGTACCACCATCGGCTTGCGGCCCAGGCGGTCTGCCAAAGCCCCCCAGAACGGCGAAGACAGGGCCATGGCCAGGCCCGCGGCGGTGCCCATGTGCCCGGCCCAGATCAGGGTTTCGCCCAGGTCCTGGACCTCGAACTCCTGGATATAGTAGGGAAGGAAAGGCTGGATGGATTGGAAGCCGACGATGGCGATGACCTCGGCGATCCACAGGGTATAGAAATTCCGTTTCCAGGATATCTGCATGTGGGGCGGAGGGATGGGGTTGACCAAATATCGGGCACACTCCGGCTCAGATCAAACCGCTCGTCGCCGAGTTTGGTTTTGCCGTCGGCCCGGGTTATCTTCGCTACCGTGTGCTTCCGCCGAGGTGGGCTATGACGGGGTTCTGCATCTACGCAATCGGTCTGTTGCTGCCGGCCCTGGCGGCGGCCCAGCAGTACCGCATCGAAGCCACCCAGATGGTGGTCGAGCCCCAGCACTGGGCCCTGTGGACCTTTCCCAGCGGCACCGCCGAGGTGGACGAGGGAGGGGTGCGGCCGGCCCGCGTGCATCCGGGCGGCAACGCCGCGGCCTCCATCCTCGCCGTTGGCTCCGATCCGGCCGGGGCCTCCCAACTCCTCGACGGGGACCCTGCCACCTGGTGGGAGCCCGACATTGGCGGCCCGCTGGAAAGCTGGTTCGTGCAGATCGACCTGGGCCGGGTGGTCAACGCCACCGGGATCACCTTGCATTTTGCTCCGGAGGGCCAGGGGGACCCCTTTTACCAGTTCAGCGTGCTGACCTCTAACGGGTCTCCGGCCTTCAGCGGCTCCAAGGCCCTGGCCTTCAACCGCATCGGCCGCACCGAGCAGCCCAACATCTCCCGGCGGCGTTACTCCTTCCCCCTCGGGGCCCTGCGCCCGGCCGACCAGGGTTTTGTCGGCGACCCGATCCGCTTCGTGCTGGTCCAGATGACCGCCAGCCAGGGCCAGCGGGCCGAGGAGTTGTCGCAGGACGGGTATGAGGCCCTGCCCGCCCCGGCGCAGGGGGCCGTGGACTATTACCGGCGCGAGGTTTCGGGCCAAGAGCGTTTGGTGGACCAGGACCAGTATGCAGGGCTGGCCCCCGAAGCCAGGGGTGCGGTGCGCTACTACCGCCGCGAGTTCCCGCGCCTGGCCGAAGTGGAGGTGGAGAGCGCCGGAGACAACCTGGCCCTGACCATCCTCCAGCGCGGCGGCAAGCTGGAGGGCTTTGGCGGCCTGGGCAGCGAGGTGCTGCTGGCCGACGGGGACTACACCACCGCCTGGGCCACCCCCTCGGCGTACGCCGAGCCCACCCAGGAGCCCAACCGCCACCTCTTCATCGACCTAGGCGCCATGCTGCCTCTGGACCGAATCCAGCTCCTCTACGTGGTGACCCCGGCCTCGGGTCCCTTCCCCAACTACACCATAAAGCTCTCGGACGGGACCCGCGCCCCCGACGGCAGCCTGGCCTGGACCCCAGTGGCGGCTAAGGGACCGGGCGCCTTCAACACCATCGGGGCGGCAGTGGCCGCCGACCAGGAGATCCGCGAGTACCAGGCCGTGCTCTTCCCCCTGACCAAGGTCCGCTATTTCCAATTGGACTACCAGGTGCAGGTGTACTTCGGCT
>VGJS01000129.1 GCA_016867395.1 Candidatus Handelsmanbacteria bacterium | reverse complement strand
AACCGCTGCGCCACCCCCACATGAAGGTCCATCGGCACCGCCCCCGCGTCCGAAGGAAGGTCCACCGCCCCCTTCTTGCTGGCCACGTTCGGCTTCAGCAGATTCACCACCTGTACCCCCACCATCGCACCCCGGAACGGGCTCTGCCACAACAACCCAAGGTCCAAACCGACACCCCCCTTGCTGCTGTTGCTCAACGGGTCCGCCGCTCCGCTCACCGGATCGTTGGGGATGTCCCCCACGCTCCAGAACAGATACTTGCCCGTCAGACCCAGCCGCAACTTCTCCCCCGCCTTGTACGACAACCCGAAAAACGCCCCGTTCTCGCTCATTAACTCCGAGCCGATCCGCTCATACCCCAACCCTAAGCCCATCCGGCCCCCTAGAGGCTGCGCGTAGCTGAACAGGTGCTGACCCAGGTTGTCCCCCTCGATCCCCCCGAACAGCAGCGATACGTTGGTGTAGGCCGCCTGCCGCTTGGACACCTGGCTCAGACCCGCAGGGTTGGAGAACAGCGCATCCCCGTTGTCCGCCACCGCCGCGAAGCTGTTCCCCAAAGCCGCCGAACGCGCCCCCGCGCCCAGATGCTGAATGTTCACCACCCCCTCCGCCGACCAGCTGCCGACTGCCAGGATACCAAGGGCGAATAGGGTTCTCATGTTCGGCTGCATCGGGGCCTCCTTCCCGCTGAGGTGCCAGTGGTCAGTGATTGGTGCTAATATACAATTCGCCGAAAGCTTTTCAAACTCGAACCCTGCAGCCGACGCCCATCCTTGGCGGCGAGGGGCTCATCCGGGTGGAAAATTCCGCCGCAGCTTTGTATCTTAACTGCGTATAGCCATGCCATCCTCGTTGAACGATCTGCGCATCCTGGTCCCCCTGGAACATCCGGGTGAAGAAACCACGCTGGTCCGCATGGCGGCCACCCTGGCCGCCTCGCGCAGGGGTGTGCTCCATCTGGCCCATATCCGCACCCCCAACACCCAGTCGGTGTCCCGTGCCCCCCGACTGCTCGAAGGGGCCGCCCGCCTTGCCGGCGAACTGGGGGTCAGCGCCTTTCCCCATCTGGCCGAGAACGAGAGTGTCACCGCCGGGGTCCAGGAGGCGGTGAAACGCTGGGACTGCAACATGATGGTGATGGGATGGTACGGGGAGCTGGGCAAGGACGCGGTCCTGGGAGCCCAGAACCGCACCCTAACCAAAGCCGTGGACGTGGACACCCTCATCTACCGGGTGGGCAACCAGGACCCGGCCCGGCGCATCCTGGTGCCTACCGGCGGGGGGGCCCATTCGGTGGTGGGCCTGCAGATCGCCCACGACCTGGGGCGAGCCTGGAAAGCCAACCTGGAGGTGGTGCGCATCGCCCGCGACCGACAATGCCGGCCCGACGACCAGATCCTGCGCCGCTACTGCGAGCAGTTGCGCCAGGAGACCCTGCTACGCATGCAACTCCTCGACATCAACGCTCCTCTCACCATCATCCCCGCCCAGGACGTCGTCTCCCCCATCGTCAGCCGCGCCCGCCCCGAGGACCTCGTGGTGCTGGGCGCCTCCAACGACTGGCGGCAGGACGAATACCTGGCCGGCTCCATCCCCGACGACATCGCCTCCCAGATCCCCAACCCGGTGCTGATGGTGCGGGCACATCACAGCCAGGAATTGGAGTTGAGCAACGTGTTCTGGGAGCAAACCATCCGGCTGGGCATGCGCCCTGCCGACAAATGGGACGCCATCACCCAGTTGGTGGACATCCTGGTCGAGGAGCGGCAGGTGCCCGCGGCGCTGGGGCAGACGGTGCTAGAAGCGGCCATGGCCCGGGAGAAAAAGTCCTCGACGGCTTTGGGTCACTTGACCGCCATACCCCACGCCCCCATCCCCGACCTGCCCGCCATCATCGGCGCCCTAGCCATCTGCCCGGAAGGGGTGGACTTCGGCAGCCCGGACGGCCAGTTGGTGAATTACATCTTTCTCCTCCTGACCCCGCAGCAGAATTACCGCAACTATATCCCGGTGCTGGCCCAGATCGCCTCGCTGATGCGCATCGGCCGGGTGCGCGCCGCCTTCCTGAAATGCCAGACCCCCGCCGAGGTCAAAGCCCTGCTCCGGATGCCCGACAAACCCCAGGCCAATGGCCACTGAGCCGGGTCCCATCCGCGCAGCCATCGACCTGGGCACCAACACCGCCCTGATGGTGACGGGCCGCAGGAACACCGACGGGACCATCGAGATCCTCGACGACGCCCATGCCGTCGCCCGCCTTGGCAAGGGGGTGGACGCCTCCCGCCGCATCGGGCCCGCAACCATGGAGCGGGTGTGCGGCATCCTAGCAGGGTACCGGGATCGCGCCCTGGGGCTGGGAGCGGCGGAGGTGCGGGTTTTCGGCACCTCGGCCCTGCGGGAAGCGACCAACAAAAGGGAATTCATCTCCCGGGTCCGGCAGGAAACGGGTCTGGAGTTGGTGGAGGTCTCGGGGGAGGAGGAGGCCGACCTCACCTTCCGCGGCGCAGCCTTCGGCCTGAGGCTGCCCGAGCGCTACGCAGTGATCGATATCGGCGGGGGGTCCACGGAGTTGGCGTTGGGCGGCGGCCAGCGGGTCAGTCAGGCGGTTTCGGTGGACGTGGGCGCCTTGCGTATAACGGAGCGCTGTTTCCCCGCGCTGCCCCCCACCGCGGCCCAACGGGAAGCCGCAGTAGTGATTATCGAGCGGGCCCTGGAGGGTTTCTTTCCCTACCCTGGCGGCACGGTCCTGGTGGGGGTGGCCGGCACCGTCACCACCCTGGGCGCCCTGGACCGGGGGATAGGGAACTTCGACGCACAGGAACTTAACGGCCATTTCCTGGCCGCTGAGCGCGCCGCCCAGTGGTCCGAGCGCCTGCTGGGCATGGGGGTGGACCAGATTTGCCGGCTTCCCCAGATACACGAGCAGCGCGCCGATATCATCGGGGCCGGGGCCCTCATCCTCGGCCTGGCCCTGACCCGACTTGGGGTGGCGGGTCTACGGGTTTCCACCCGCGGCATCCGCTACGGCCTCCTCCTGCGGGAATTGGAAACAGCCTAAGATTTTGTAAGAACAAAGAGATATGTTGCAACCCCCCTCACCCGTCTACCCGCCGCCCCTCCTTGACACTGGGTGGGTATTTACCTATTTTGAGTCTCTGCTTTTCTGCGACTATCTCCAGGCGCTGAAAAGCGGTTAGCCTTCCCTCGCACCGCCTTGCCTTTACTCCGGTAAAAATATAGGAGCCAGAGAGATTTATGACCACCCAACCTGGCGCGCGGCCCCTCAACAGCGCACTACCCTTCCCCACGCTGTTTCCCCCCGTACACGAGGAGGTGGCGACCACGATCAGAAAGGACGGGATTTCTTTTATCTTTGAGTCGCGCTCCCTCTCGGCTGTGGTCCGTTTCATCTATACCCCAATCGAAGGCAACCTGAGCGATTTGGAGGTGGAGATCAACAATGCCGACGCTATCCGGCCGGCCCAGGGGGGCGGCATCACCATTGAGATGGGCAACCGCGAGTGGCCCGCCGACGACGAGGAGATCGAGCGCCATCTTATCTCCTGCGAACAGGTGGGCGAGGTGGTCGAGGCCCGCTGGCATTGGAAACACGGCGAGGAGCTCGCCGACTTCCTCTACCGCTTCTGGATCAGCGGCAAGAGCCTGCATGTGCAACTGGAGGGGGGCAACGGCAAGGCCACCGGCGTCAGCCTCGGCTGGGTGGAGGGCGCCCTGCACCCGCGCCTGATCCACCTGCCCTACTTCTCCCTGGGCGACGCCTACCCAGGCGTGCTCTGCACCCAGGGCACCTTTGTCTCCAGTCTGCTGGAACTGGCCGCTTCGCGGGCCGGGCGGCTCACCGCGGCCCCAGCCGAGCCGGTCGCCGGCCACCTCTACCTCAACGGTGGCTGCACCTACCCCCCCCGCTCCGGCGGCCGGCGCTACCCGGTCCACGAGCACTGGCTGCTCTCCGTGTCCCGCCACGTCGAGGAGGTCCTTCCCCCGGTCCCCACCTGCAAGCCGGACGGGGAGGGGCCCTTGCGCCGGACGGTGTGGTACAACATCCCGCACCTGTCCCCAGCCGAAGAGGCGTATGTCGAGATCTACGAGCAACTCCGCACCTTGAAACAGTGGGGCCTAAACGAGCTTTTGGTGAATCACCCGGCCGACACCTGGCGCGACCAGTCCGGCCCCGCCGGTTTGGCGCTGGAGGCCTCGGCGGCCAAGGGAGGGGACGACGCGCTAAAGGAATACCTCGAAGCCGTGGGGGATCTGGGCTACCGCTACAGCCTGTATGCCAACTACCGCGATCTGTCCAACACCCGGCAGCAACAGGCCGCCAGGAACTACGACGGCCAGCCCGTGGCCACCGGCCCGGAGACGCTGTTGCTAAAGCCCGCCCTGGCGGCCGGCATGGCCGCGGAACACGCCCGCGTCCTGGAGTCCAAGTTCGGCGCGGCGCACCTCTACCTCGACGGGCTGGCCAATTCCCCTCCCTGGGACCGGGTGGACGGGGACGCCGCCCTGGAGCGGCCCTCCTCCTTTACCGCGACCCTTGAGGCCGACGGCGAGTTGCTCAACACCCTGACCGCGCAGGGGGCGGTGGTCGCCGAGGGGGGCTGTCACTGGCTGTACCGTGGGCAGGCGCAGGGGTTTTCTGCCCGCCTGGTCGGGCCTCATCCCGCCCGTATGCCGCTCCTGGTGGACTTTGCCCTGCACCATCTCCATCCCTTCCACACCGACGCCGGGTTGGGCAGGATGGATCAGTTCTTCGGCACTCCCGTACCCGAGGACCAGAGAAACAGCCGCAGCCCGTACCTGGACCGCTACCTGGCCGCCACCTTGGCCTTTGGCCATGCCGCCTGCCTGCCGGACATCGGAGAATGGGGCCTGGCCTCAGCGCTCAAGACCTATTTCCTGCTCCAACCCCTGCAGGCGCTGTACGTGGGGATCCAGGTTGAGGCCATCCACTACCACCACAACAGCAACTTCCTCGAACTCACCGAGGCGCTGATCTCGGCCGCCCACGAACACAGCCAGGTCCGCATCACCTACCGCTCGGGGCTCCAGGTCTTTGTCAACGGCGGCTGGCAGGAGCATTGGACGGTGCAGGTGGCCGAGCGGAGCTTTTCGCTGCCGCCGGCCTCCTTCGTTGCCTGCGGCCCTCAGGGCATGGTCGCCTTTTCGGCCGACGCGGGAGCCGGCCGCATCGACTTCTGCCAGGGGTCCGACTCCCTATACGTGGATACCCGGGGCACCCGGATGAATCTGGGGCCGGTCAACGTCGATGGGGCGGTGGTGGTGCGCCATCACGACTGGGCCATCGATGTGTGGCCCATCGAGTGCTCTGATCCAGTGGAGGTAATCCCCGCCTTTTACTGGCAGGACCGCCGCCTGCCCCGCCTGCGGGTGCTTGCCTTCACCTCGGCCGACGGGGAACCCGAGACGGTCAAGGCCGAGACCACCGAAAAGAGCGTGATCATCCCGCAGGTTCCCGGCGCCTACCGGTACCGCGTGACACTACCTGAATGGATGGTGGCGCCGGGTAAATGAGCCTGTTGCCGCCAGGGGCCGCGGCATGGACAACCCGGAAGCAAGCTGTGACCCCGAACCTCCGGGGCGCGGACGAAGAGGAGGCCGGTCTCCAGGACTAGCTCTTCCGCGCCAAGGACCAGCTGACCAGAGTGGCCGAGGGCGGCTTCTGTCAGGTCGAGGATTCGGAGTTGTGCCTGGATCTGGCCCAGTAGGTCAAGCCATACGCCGATCGCCTCAACGCCCTCCACCGCTTGTTGACTCCCATGGACAGCCTCATTGACAACCGCGCCCGGGTGGCGGGTTTGCGCGAGGATATCGCCGCCGAGGTGACCTAGCTCGAGACGCTGAGCCACAGCTTGGACTCGATGGTCGATCCGGCCCTGCCAAAGAGATTGAGGCCGAACTAGCCCTGCTCAGGAAGGATCGCAAGCTCACTGCCGACCTGCCCCCAGAAGCCAAGGAGCCGGCACCCACCGGGAGCCGCTCCCTGCGGGAATGGCCGGTGGCCGAGCGCCTGGAACGCATCTTCGGCAGCCGCTTCGTCTCCCCCTGGCGCCTGGGCCAGTTGATGCAGGGGGCCGGCCCGACCCCGCCCTCACCGACCAGCGCGACCAGAGCCTGGAGCAGGTCTGGACTGCCCTCACCGGTCCCAAGGAAGCCGCCCATGTGGCAGCTAACCACCTGCGGACCCTGCAACGGCTCTTCCCCGAATAAGCCCTCATTTGCCGGGTGCCCTTGCTCCCCGACCGGCTCCCATATACCACTGCGCAATTGCCGGAACGCTTCCGGCAGTACTTTCTCAAGGTGCCGATCCGCTCGTTGTGGTACTCGAAGCTGGACTTCTTCCACCAGCCCCTGGCCAAACCCCCCTGGGCCCTACTGGACCGGCAGTACCTGAACTGCACCTTCAAAAACCAAGGCTTCGCTTGCCCATCTACCCCCGGGCCAACGAGTTGCCCCTGTGCCTGGTGTGCCAGAAAACCGCCCTGAAGGATACCTACGACCGGGTGGTGCTGAGCCTGGTCCAGGGGGTCCCTTCTTCGCCCACTGCAACAGCATCACCCGCACGGTGCAACTGGCCGGCGAGAAAACCAGCAAACAGGTCTACGTATTCTACAAGGGGGATACCCTGTGCCTTTCGGGCCGGCGCGGCCTGCCCCGCTGGCCGGGGGTCCTGCCGGCCCTGGTGCTGCGCGCTTGAGCCAAGGCGCCGGCTCAGCCCCTTGATGACCCCGCGAAAAAAGCGTACTTTTTCATTCTTTAATATTATTTCTCTCTCTTACCCCGCAACCTCCGCACCGCGCCCCAGCCGTGGAAGAACTCTCCCAGCAACTGCGGGCGGAGATCGAAGCCCTCCGCGAACACATCGCCCGGCTGGAGGACCACTTTTTGGCCACCACTTGGACCGCCGAGTTGCTCGCCCCGCTCCAGCGCCTCGACACGCGCCTGGAGGAGACGGATCTGCGGGCCATTGTGGTGGTGCGAAAGCAGGTGCGCGACCAGTTCGCTGTCATCGGGAAACTCGGCCCCCAGATCAGCCAGTTGCTTACCCGCTATTTCCGGTTTCTCGCCCAGCCGCCCGACACCGGCGCTGCTCCGCCCGAGCCTGCCCTCGACCCCGCCCCCGGTGGCGTCCCGGGCGAAGAAGAGGAGCGGTCTAAAGAGCCCGTCCAGGTCCGCCCAGCCGCCGCCTCGGCACCGCCGGTCACCCGCCCCGCCCGGGAGGTGTCGGCGGAGTCGGAGGATCTTTCGGGATTGTCGATGGATGTCTTCACCCACCGCCCCCAGGCAGCCCCCCCCCCCCCTCTCCCCCC
>VGJS01000128.1 GCA_016867395.1 Candidatus Handelsmanbacteria bacterium | reverse complement strand
TCTGGCCATGAGAAACATTGCCAAGAAGTGGACCCGACCCATCCGTGACTGGAAGGCGGCACTCCACCAGTTTGCCCTAGTGTTTCCAGAAATTACCGCGGAAACCTGACACCACCATTTACACAAAAATTCTCATTGACTCTGTCCTTTGGCTTGTAGCGGGCTAAAGTTGGTGGTATAGTCGACGGGCGGGGCCGACGAGGTGTAAGATTAGCATCCCAGTAGGCTCCCATTTGGCAGCAGAACACTGTATCCGTAGGGTGTAATGCCCCTGAAATGGTCCCCGCGAACAGGAGACCTCAGAATGATCGATCCACCTACCGAAGGCCAGAAGGGATGTTTCACTCCCCCACCAGTTCCTCCAGGTCCTCCCGCGACACCGTAAACACGTCCATGTCCTTGCGGATCGCCCCTAAGTTCACCAGGCATTCGGTGAACAATTCGCGGGTCCGCAGCTCCAGGTCCTGCATCTTCAGGTCGGTCATCACCCGGATGACGTGCTGCCCCTTGCGCACGTGGGTGCGCTCGTCGGCCCGCACGAAATCGGCCAGGTGCTCCACCACCATGTCCTTGCGGCCGCGGGCCTGCTCGATGAGCTGGTTGATGGTCTTGAGCACCCCCACCTCTCCGAAGAGGTTGATCTCGGCCATGGCGTAGGCCGGGTCCATCGGCCCCCGGCAGATGGACCCGGTGAGGCGGTTGGGCAGCTCGAAGGGATCGTAGCCGGCGTCGAGCAGGGCCTTGTGGCCCAGTTCAGTGTGCCGCGCCTCGTCCCAGGTGATGCGGGCCAGGTGGTGTTCGGCGGTGAAGTCCTTGAAGCGGATGTCCCACAGGAAGGTCCCAAAGGCCTCGATGGCGTCCACCTCGTCACGCTGGGTGCGGATGAAGCGCAGCCGCGCCCCCTCGTAGGAGTCTTTGGGGAAGCGGGCCTGACCGTCGCCCACCTCGTAGTCGCCGGTGTGGCAAAAGGTGGTGAAACGGCTGTCCCGTTTGGGCTCCTGACCCCGCACATAGGGCTGTTGCCGGTGGCGCAGGGGGGCCGGCTCCGCGGTCCGGGCCTCGCTGCCGCTGATCCCGCCGATGCTGCCCAGGAGCTGCTGCAAATGCCAGCGCCAGCGCGACAGGCGGCTCTCATCCACCCCGCCGTCCAGATATGCGGCGATGGCGGCGTCGGCCCATTCGCGCATGGGCTCGTAGTCGAGCAGGATGCGCCGGAGTACGCGCAGGGTGGGGGCGTCGGCCACCGCGGCGGTGTCGTCGCAGTGGTGCCGGTAGGCCAATTCCAGGGCTTTTCCCGCCACCTGATGCACCCCCACCAATAGTTCGGGGGCGTCGGCGGCGCAGAGCAGCTCATCGACGAAGAGGTCGAGCTGGGGATCGCGGTAATCGTCGATGGCGCTCAACCGCAGCTCCTGCTCGTTGAGGCGCTGGCGCAGGGCGTGGGCCGCGTCCATGTGGTAGAAGATGTGGCGGCCGGTCTCGACCTTCACCTCGAACTCAGGGATGCCCAGGGTCCACGAGCCCAGGGCATGGGAGAGCCGCCGCTCCAGGTAGAAGAAACGCAGCAGCCGGCGGGCGTTTTCCTCCACCGGGAACTTCCCCCCCAGAGGCCGGGGATCGCGCGGAAAACGGTAGGCGAACTCCCCGCGCCGCCGGACCGCCGCGGCGCGGGCTTCGGCAAAAGAAATTGGGGGAAACTCGTCGGCAGGATCGGATTTGCTCATGGGGACCTCTCTGGGATAGGTTGAAGGGCCAGGCGTTTCAGGTGGCGGCAAAGGCACGCCACTGCGCCTCTACCGCTTGGGGGTCCGTGGCGCCGCAGGACAGATAGAGCCGGTAGCAACTGGTGGTGGACTCGCCCTCACGCAGGTGCCAGGCCCCGCCGATGCAGCGGCTGGGGGCGATGCCCAACTGGTGGTCCACCCGCCAGGGGACCGGATGCCCCGGGTTGCCCGGATGGTCGAGCATGGCGACACCGGCCTTGCCCCGACGGCCCGGCAGAGGCATACACAGGGCCACCCAGCGGGCCGGCTGGCCCTCGGCCTGGGGAAAACCCATCCCCTCGCTGGTCCGCACCGTCCCACCTACCTCCGCTCTGTATGGCATGTGCACGAAAAGCCCCCCGTACGGGTACTGCCCAAAGGTGATGGCCCGCAGCCCCCGCAGGGTCCAGTCCAGTTCCAGCTCACAGTGGGCGCCCGCGTCGCACAGGCGCCAGGTCTGGGTCTCCTCCAAGCGGGGCGCCGCCCGGGGCCCGCCACTGGGAGCGCACCTGCCAGACCACCCACGCCCCGTCCACGGCCGGCCCCACCAGCGGCTGGGGGTGGAAGGTGCCGTCGCTCTCGCCTGCGGCGCCGGTGCCTTGCTTCCAGAAACCGAACCCGCCCACCTCGTTGAGCCCCACGTACAGACCGCGCTGCCAGGGGTGGTGGGCGGGCATATCCTCGGTGAGTTCGCCCTGCCCGTCGGGGGCAGCCAGGGGATGGATGAAGGGTCGCTGGTGGGCAGGGGCGTTCTGGACCAGCAACGGGGCTGGGGCCCCGGGCCGGCGGAGGACCAGCTTTTCCGCCCCCCGCTCGGACTCCAACACGCTCATGCGCCTGCTCCAGAAAAAAAGCGCTGCCGGCACGCCGGCAGCGCAATGGACGTGGACCGCCCCAAAGGCTAGGGCCGGCCCGAGCGGGGTTGGCGGGGCTTGGCCTGGTTCACCGTCAGGGTGCGGCCCCCGAATTCCCTGCCGTGCATGCCGGCGATGGCGGCCTCGGCCTCGCTCTGCTGCGGCATCTGCACAAAGGCGAAGCCGCGCGACTGGCCGCTAAGTTTGTCCTTGATGATCTGCAGCCCATCCACCCGCCCGAAGGCTTCAAACGCTCGCCTCAACTCCTCCTCGGTGGCCCGATAGGAGAGATTGCCTACGTAGATATCCACGGCGATACTCCTCCTGCAAACTTGGCATGGCAATGCCCTGCTGCCCTTGTATGTCGGGTAATGTAATCTGGCCCGCCGGCCCTTGTCAATCGCCGCTGGCGCCCTTTCCGGGGGCTTGAAGGGGGCTGAGCAATATCGTAATATAGCGGCAAACCATACCTGCCCGAGGAGGGGTAGATGAACCGCATTCAAGAGCTGTTCGCCGGGGTGTACCTGCTGCAAGGGGTGGTCGGCGGCCGACCCCTGCGCCTGCCCCTGCTGGCGGGGGCCGAGCGCGCCCTGCTGCTGGACACCGGCTGCGCCGCCGACGTGGAGGGTTTCATCCTGCCTGCCCTGCGCGAGCTGGGGGTGGGGCCGGACCGGCTGGGGTTCATCCTCAACACCCACTGCGATCTCGACCACACCGGCGGCAACCGGGGCCTCAAACAGTTCGCCCCCCGGGCCCTGCTCTGCTGCGGCGACGCCGACCGGCAGCAGATCGAGGACCCGCAGCGCATGTTCGCCTTGCGCTACGACGCCTACCGCGAGGAGCACGGCATCCACTACGACCAGGCCGCCTGCGACTGGATCTTCGCCAGCCTGGGCCAGACCCAGCCCGTGGACCTGACCCTGCGCGGGGGCGAGCGCCTGCGCCTGGCCACCGACTGGGAGGTGGAGATCCTCCACCTGCCCGGCCACAGCCGCGGCCACCTGGGGGTGCTCGACCGCAAGCACCGCGCCCTCTACGGGGGCGACGCCATCCACGGGTCTCAGATCCCCGACCTGGAGGGCAAACCCGCCCTGGGGCCCACCTACCTCCACGTTGAGCAGTACCTCGACACCATCCGCTACATCGAAACCCTCCCCCTCGACTGCTACACCGGCTGCCACTGGCCGGTGAAGCGGGGCGCCGAGATCGCCGCCTTCTGCGCCGAGAGCCGCGCCTACGTGGAACAGGCCGAGCGCCTGCTCCTCGAAGCCCTGGCCGCCCCCGGCACCCTTAAGGAACTGTGCATGGAGGTGGGGCCCCGGTTGGGCGCCTGGCCCGAGGGGGTCAACGCCGAGCACTGCTACGCCTTTGGCGGCCACCTGCAGCGCCTGCTAAGCCACGGCCGCCTCACCGACCAGGGCGGCGCCCCCCGCCGCTACCAAGCCCGCCCCTGAGCCCCTTACCCCTCTGCCAACCGGAGACGCCGCCATGTTCAGCCCATCCCAAATGGAGCAGTACCGCCGCGAAGGGTACGCGGTGTACCACGACTTCCTCTCCCCGGCGGAGGCCGCCGCCCTGCGCGCCGAGCTGGACGCCATCGCCGCGGGCAATACCCTGGCCAGCCACGACAAGACCCGCATGGAGATGGAGCCTGACCAGCCGCCCGAGGGCCGGCTCATCCGCCGCCTCTACGAGCCCTGCACCCACTACCCCAGCTTCCGCGCCCTCTCCGATTCGGCCAAGCTCTTGGACTGCGTGGCGCAGTTGCTGGGCCCCGACCTGGTCTTCCACTACAGCAAAATCAACATGAAGCCCCCCCACATCGGCTCGGTGGTCGAGTGGCACCAGGACTGGTCCTACTACCCGCTGACCAACCGCGACTCGGTCTCCATCCTCTTCTACCTCGACGACGCTGCGGTGAAGAACGGCTGCCTGCAGGTCATCCCCCGCCGGCACCTGGGCCCCCTGATGGACCACACCTCCGGCGGCTTCTTTCGCGGCAGGATCACCGCAGAGGTAGACGAGTCCCAGGCCCTCCCGCTGGAGGGGAAGGCCGGCAGCGTCATCTTCATGCACTGCATGACTCCGCACGCCTCGGTGACCAACACCTCGGCACAACCGCGCCGCACCCTGATCCTCAGCTACCGGGCGGCAGACGCCTTTCCCATCTACTGCGGGGTGATGAGCACCTCGGCTGACCCGCACCTGCGCCTGGTGCGGGGCCGCTGGGCCACGGCGGCACGGGTCACCGAAACCACCATCCCCGTCCCCCGCTACGAGACCAAGATCGCCTCGCTCTACGAATTGCAGGCGCAGGCCCGGGCCGCGGAGCAGCAGGCATGACCCAGGTTCGGGCCACCCTACCCTGCCCCGTCCCCCCGGCCTGGGCGGTGCTGGAGCGCCACCTCTTCTCCCTGCTCGACCAGGCGGTGCAACCCTACATAGAACGGTACGTCCGCCCCGACGGCTCCCTGAGCTGGAACCACCCCACTGCCCACAGCGAGGACGATTTCTACGAAGCGTACTGCAACTGGCCCCTGCTCTACCTGATGGGCGGAGGCGGGCACCTGCTGGAAAGGGCCGACCAGGGCTGGGAGGGGATCACCCGGCAGTTGACCGGATACGGGCTGGTGCACCAGGAGTACTCACGCCGTGACGACCAGTTCCACCAGGCCGAGAGCGACATATTCTTCTACCTGCTCTGCCTAGCCGATCCGGGGCGGGCCGGGCGATTGGAGCGGGCGCGGCGCTTTGCCGGCCTGTATTTAGGCGAGGACCCCGAGGCCCCCAACTGGGACGCAAAAAGGAAACTGATCCGCTCCCCCTACAACGGCAGCGGGGGCCCTGGCGGTCCTTTCTTCCGGGGGGAGCCCGCCTACGGCTGGTCAGCGGGCATGGCCCGCTACGGCCTGCCCCACTACGACGTGCCCGGCATCAGCAGCGTCGAGGACCTCAAGGACCCGGCCCTGGCCCGGCGCATGGGGGAGTACATGCAGCGGCGCCTGAGCCAGGGCGACGTGGCCCCCAACCTGGCGCTGTGCAGCCTGGTAACCAACGCCTACGCGCTGACCGGGGAAGAGAAGTACCGGCGCTGGGTGCTCGACTACGCCGAGGTCTGGATGGAGCGAGCCCGCCAAAACCAGGGCCTGCTGCCCGACAACGTCGGGCTCTCCGGCCAGGTGGGCGAGTACATCGAGGGGCATTGGTACGGGGGGCTGTACGGCTGGACCTGGCCGCACGGCTTCTACAACCTCCAGATGGCGGCGCTAGTGGCCGCCTCCTGCGCCCTGCTGCTCAGCGGCGACGAAGGCTACCTCGAACTGCCCCGCCGGCAGCAGGAGCGCATCCTCGAACTGGGCGAAGTGCGCAGCCTCGACGACTGCTCCATGAGCCTGGAGGAGCACTGGATAGGCCAGTACCTGGCCCTGGGCGTGGAGCGGCGCACCTTCGTGACCCCCTACCGCTACGGCGACGCCGGCTGGTTCGACTACCAGCCCTTCTCCCCCATCTACCCGGTGGCCCTGTGGAACCTGTCCATGGCCGGGGCGGACTGGGAGACCATCGAGGCGGTGCGCCGCCAGAGCAATTACGACTGGTCCCTGGTCTTCCCCTTCCACACCAAGGAGGACGCCGGCCACGAGCCACCCTGGGTGCGCTTTCTGGCCGGGGAGAACCCCGACTTTCCTGAGGCCATGCTCCAGGCCGCCTGCGCCCAGGTGCAGCGCCGGCTGGCCCTGATACGCGGGGACGCCGAGGCCGCCACCCACCGCGACGTACACCGCTGGCAGCAGGCCAACCCGGTCACTACCGAGGCCCTGGTGCAACTGACCCTGGGCGGGCCACAACACTTGTACAACGGCGGCCTGCTTTTGTGCCGGCTGCGCTATTTCGACGCCCTGGCCCACCGGCCCGGCCTGCCCCCTGAGGTGGCGGCCCTGGTGGAGAACCTGGAGCCCGAGCGCACGGTCCTGCGCCTGGTCAACCTCAGCCCCACGGCCGAGCGCCGGGTGGTGGTGCAGGCCGGGGCCTTTGGCGAGCACCATTTCACCACCACCCTCTACGACGCCTTGGACAGCGAGTACCCTGGATCTATCAGCGCCTACGCCGAATCCGAGGCCCTACGGGGTACAGTCAGGCAGGTCGAGATAAACGCCTCCCGCTTCGAGGTGGTGCTGCCCCCCGCCACCCAGCTCCGCCTCGAACTGGGCACCCGGCGCTGGGCCCATCGGCCCTCCCCCTCCTGCGGGGTTTAGGAGCGGTCGGCCCTCGTTGATCTCCCCCACCCTCCAGGCCCTGCCCACCGCCCCACCCACCCAGCTCCAGTACTGGCGCTTCTACTGGCCCTTAGTGCTGACCGGGGTGGTCATGCTGCTGGCCCAGCAGTTCCAGAACAGCGCCCTGGCCCGCTACCCCGACGCGGCGCGCGAATTGGCCGTCTTCGCCTTTGCCTCCAGCGTCTTCCACCTCTTCAATGCCGCCCTCATCTTCACCCCGCAGATTTCCAACAGTTTCGCCCGCTCGGCGCGGGGCTGGCAGGTCTGCCTGCGCTTCACCCTCTGGACCTGCCTGATCCTTACCCTGCCCCTGGCGCTGATGGGCTTCACCGGGCCAGGCCGCTGGCTGGTGGGCCTGGCCTTCGGCATCGGGGGCAAGGTGCTGGACGACGTGATACTCTACCTGCGCTGGCTCTCCCCCCTGCTGCTGATCAGCGGCCTGCGCAGCTTCTACACCGGCATGTTGGTGCAGGGCCACCGCACCAGCATGGTCACCTTGCTCAACCTTGGGTACCTGGGGACG
>VGJS01000127.1 GCA_016867395.1 Candidatus Handelsmanbacteria bacterium | reverse complement strand
CCTGGGTCGAATCCCCGAGAAAGCGATACAGCCGGAGGAGGGGCAGCCAATCTCCCTGGCGTTTGGGGTAGTAGTCGGCCTGGGCCTGCAACTGGAAGGCCAGCCGCTTCACCTCCTCCTCCAGGCCGCGGCCCAGGGGTTGCCACAGCGGTTCCTCCAACTCCGGCATCAACTGGCCGGCCCGCTGCAGGGCCTGGCGCGCCGAGGGAAAATCCCCGCCGTGGAAGAAGGCGCGGGCCAGGTACACCCAGACCGCGCTCTTGTGGGGGTGGTCGTTGCTCAGTTGGGCAAAACTCAGGGTCGCCTGGGGGTAGTGGCCGTGGTCATAGGCGTTTCTGGCCTGGGCAAAGGCCGCCGCCCCGCCGGCCCCGTATTCGGCGCTGTCGTAGAGGGCCGACTCGGGGATGGGCACTCGCTCGTCGAGGAAATCAAGGCTGGGACCCTTCCCCTGGGCGCCCAGGGGAGGGGCCAGGAGCAGCAGCAGGACCCCGAGGGGCACCCTCGCCATCATCAGATCAGCGAATGGGACTGACCCCCGTCCACGTTGAGGCAGGCTCCCGTCACCCAACTGGCCCTGGGCGAGGCCAGGAAGGTGACAACCGCGGCCACCTCCTCGGGGGCGCCAAAGCGGCCAAAGGGGATATTGGCGTCCACGAATTTTCTGATCCCCTCGGGGTCGGCCTTCTGCCGCCGCTCCCAGCCCCCTCCGGGGAAGAGGATGGAGCCAGGGGCCACGCTGTTGACGCGGATGTTCTTCTTGGCCGCCTCCTGGGCCAGGTTGGAGGTCATGCTGATCATCGCCGCCTTGGCCGCGTTGTAGGAGATGGGGCCGCCATTCTCGCGGCCAAAGATTGAGGAGATGTTGATCACGCAGCCCCCGCCCCGCTTTTCCAGCACCGGCAGGGCGGCCCGGGTGACCCGGACGGCAGAGAAGAGGTTCTGGTTAAGGGCCTGGGCCCACTCCTCGTCGCTGATCTGCACAAAGGGGGTCCAGATGGCGCCCCCCACGTTATTGACCACCACATCGAATCCCCCAAAACACTTCAGCGCAAACGCCACGAAGCGCTCTCCCTCCCCTGGCTGGGTCATGTCCGCGGCCAAACACTCCACCCACGTCCCGGCAGCCTTCAGTTGCCGGGATGTCTCCTGCAAGGTCTCCTCGGTGCGGGCGCACAGACATAGCTGTGCCCCTTCGGCCGCTAAGGACTGGGCGATGCGCTGGCCGATGCCGCGGCTGGCCCCAGTGATTAGGGCCACCTTGTCTTTCAGTTGCAAATCCATGATTCCCTCCTATCCGAGATACGTGGTCAGCAGTTTATGGGCGTTCTGGTAGGTGATCTTGTCGAAGGCCGCAGCCGGCAGGTCCTGGGTCTTGAGAAAATCCATCAGCCGGGTGTCGAAGTAATCCCGCCCGAAGAGCAGTTTGTCCTGGAACTCGATCAGGAAGGCCCTGCCAAAGACCGGGTCGCGGGAGATGGCGTTTAGCCCGGAGCCAGCCGAGAGGTCGGCCCAGAGGTTGGGATACTGGCGCAGCATCTGGGAGACCCGCCCCCCCGGCAGCACCGGCCCGGTGGGATACCCTTCCTTCAAGGCGCGGTCGTCTCCGGAGATATGGGCCCAGAATCCAGGGGCATGGCCGATGAACACCGTCTGCGGGCAAGCCCGTATCGCCCGCTCCAGGGCGTCCAGGCTGCCCCCGTACCACCAGTTGGGCCGGGGATAGCTGCCTTTGCCGTGGTCGATGGGATAGTCGAGGTGAATGGTGATGGGCAGTTTCTGCTCCCCGCAAAACTGGTACAGGCGCAGGGCGTCGGGATCATCGAAGGGCAGGCGTACCTTCAGTTCGCAGGCCAGCCGCACCCCGTGGATCTCGACAGCGGCCTTGAGCCGGTCGATGGCGTCGGGCCGTTTCGGGTGGGGCATGTACCCCAGCACGAAGCGGTCGGGCGCCTCCTTGCCCACGGCCAGCACGTCCTCAAGGGGTATCGCACTGCCGGTGGGTGGGAGCACCGCGTGGTACTGGGGTGAGTACTCGTCCTGGGGCACCTCCCAGGAGAAGAGCCAGAGCTGGTCGATGCCCTGCTCGTCCATGTTTTGGAGCATCTTACGGGCATTGTGGCCGTGCCAGTTGGGGTGGTTGTGCGCGTCGATCAGCATCAAACTCCTTTGGAGGAACGTGGATTTGCCGCGCGATGCCCCTGGGGATGCCACCTGAAGTCCAATTCGCACAGCACTTGGTATTACGTGATATGGAAACTTGCTTTTTCGTGATTCCCGCCACATTTTAGACGGTAAAGCTGCCGATATAGTATAGAGATAATCGCGAGGGCAGCCCAAGTGATGATGGACCAGTTCCTCAGTGCCCTACTCCAAATCGTCATTCTCCTCGATGTGGTGGGGCTCCTGGCCTACTTCGTTCTCGGGGCGCTGAAACGCCGCCGCGAGTCGGTTCCCGCCCCGGCCTCCGTAGCGGCGGTGGCCCGGCCCGGCTGGTGGCAGCGGGTACGCCAGCGCCTCTCCTTCCCCCCTGGCAGCCAGGAGGACCTCGAAGCCTCCCTCCACAACCTCCGCCGCGTGCTCCACAGCTACAAGCAGGGACTGGCCTGAGCCGGTCCTTTCCCCCTCTTCTCAGGCTGTTGACACCAGGGGTCGGCGGACCGTTCTTTTTTATGGTTCCAACAGAATAATTATTCTTGGTTGTGAATGTTTATTCACTATCTTTTTGCGCAAACACTGCCAGCACAGAGGGAGCACAGCGATGAACATCGGCGATTTGAAAGGCAAGGGGGTGATGATGGCCGTGTCCGGCGGCCTGGACAGCTGCACCATCGCCCACTGGATGAAGGAACAGGGGGTCGAGGTCATCGGCTACACTGCCGACCTAGGCCAACCCGACGAGGGAAATATCGAGGACATCCGCGGCCGCATGCTGGCCTGCGGGGCCGCGGAGATGATCCTGGCCGATCTCAAAGACCCCATTAGCTGGGCCGGCATCCAACTGATCCAGGCTCAGGCCCGCTACGAAGGGGGATACTGGAACACCACCGGCATCGCCCGCCACGTGGTGGTGGCCGGCATGGTTCCCCAAATGAAGGCGCGGGGGCTGGGCATCCTGGGGCACGGGGCCACCGGCCGGGGCAATGACCAGGTGCGTTTCCAACTCGCCTCCCAGATGCTCAATCCCCGGCTCCAGGTCTACGCCCCCTGGCGTGATCCGGCCTTTCTCGCCGCCTTTGGCGGCCGCAAGGAGATGATCGACTACTGCCAGCGCCACCACCTGCCCATCAAGGCCTCCCACGACAAACCCTATTCCACCGACGCCAACCTCCTGGGCCTGACCCACGAGGCCGGACAGCTCGAAGCCCTCAGCACCCCGGCCCAGCGGGTGGTCCCCGGCATGGGGGTCTTTCCCGAAAAGGCCCCGGACCAGGGCGAGCGCTTTGCGGTGCGTTTTGAGAAGGGCATGCCGGTGATGATCAACGGCAAGAAGGTCACCCCGCTGGAGGCCTTGCAGCAGAGCAATGCCATCGGCGGCCGGCACGGGATCGGCATCGGCCTGCACACGGTGGAGAATCGCTTCGTGGGGATCAAGTCGCGCGGGGTGTACGAGGCTCCTGGCATGGAGCTTTTGGGCCAGTGCTACGAGTTCCTGCTCCAACTAGTGCTCGACCGCCGGGCCCGCCGGGCCTTCACTCCCCTGACCTCCTTCATCGCCGAGCAGGTATACCAGGGCTACTGGTTCGACACCGCCACCCAGGCAGCCTGGAAGCAGATTGAGCACTTCAACCAGTTGGCCACTGGCACCATTGAAGTGGCCCTGTACAAGGGGAATATCTCCTTTGGTGCGGCCGGCGAGGCGCCCCACGCCCTTTACTCCGAGGAAACCGCCTCCATGGAGGCGGTGGGGGATTTCGACCACCGGGATTCGGAGGGTTTCCTCGGGGTGCTGGGGGTCAGCGCCCGGGTGCTCAACCGCGCCGGGCAGATCCCGCCTCAGGGATAGCGGAAGGAGGCCAGGCGACCATACCACGCCTGGATATGGGGCTGCGAGGGGGAAAGCTGGTTGTAGCTCTTGTAGATCAAGTTGCCGATGATCCCGTATAAGGAGAAGTCGGCGTAGACCGGCGCTTCACCCAACAGGTACGGGTTGCGGCCCAGCATGGACTCGAAGCGGGAGAGAAGTCGGTCGGCATCGGCGCGCAGTCGGGCGCGGTCCCGGCGCCATTGCTCCACGCAGCCCCGGCCGAAGCGGCGCTCCTTGTGGCGGATCACCATGGTCCGCGCCCCGATCTTCCCTATGGAGTCCGCGTAGGGCGGGTCCACCAGCTTGAAGGTCACATCCTCCACCTTGTCCTCGAGGTGCTCGATGAGGATTTCCTGCACCCCCTCGGCACTGGGAGGTAAGAGCCGGCCCCGGCCGAACTGCGCCTCTGGAGTACCGGGCCAGGTCCTGGGTGTCCCCCCCGCTCTCGTACACCACCTGCTCCCTGTGTAACAGCACAGGGACCTGATAGTACTGCCCCTGGGTGAGGCGACCCAACTCCCCCCCCCGGTCTCAGGCCGGCACCTCCACTCTGGCAAAAGGCGTCCCCAGCGCCTCCAGGGCCCGGGCCACGGCGATGCAGAAGAGACTGTGGGTGATCTCGTAGAGGGTCACTTCGGCCTTGATCCTTTGCCTCCTCAGATGCGGAACAGGGATTCCACGTCCTTCATGATCTCGTCCAACTCCTGCCGGTCGTATTCATCCAACCCACCGCCCGGCGCCCGCTGAAAGGTTGAGTTGATGACCCCGCGCCGGTGCAGGATCTCCTTGTACACCCCAACCCCGTAAAGCCGCTCAAAGCTGAACAAAGGCAGCAGCCGGTTGAACACCTCCCGCGCCTTTGCCTTCTCCCCTCCCTCCAACAACCCCCACAGATCCACCAGCGCGTCGGTGGTGTGGCAGCCGGGCATATTCCCCACTGCCCCCCGCCGGTACTCGTCGAGCAGGTAGATCCCCCCCTGCCCGCCGAAGATGCCCCGGCACTGATCCCCCACGGCCTTGAGGGTGGCGCTGATCTGGCGGGGTTCGGGCAGGGTCTCTTCCTTGATATACTGCGCCTGCTTCAGTTCGCGGCAGATCCGGGCCAGCAGCCCCCCGCTCATGGGGGTGCCGATGGGGCCGTGGTAATTCTGGATGCAGATGGGGATCTCCAGGGCCGAGTCGAGGGTCTGGTAGTAGGCGTAGCAACCCTCGGGGTCGGGGTGGAGGACGTGGGGGGGCATGGACATCACCCCGGCGGCGCGCAAGGCTTGGGCGAAACGCCCCAACTCCACCGCCGGCAGGGCGTGGCCCGAGGTGATGGAGGCCACCACCGGCACCTGGCCCCCCACCTCTCCCGCGACGATCTCCAGCCAGCGCCGCCGCTCCCCATCTGAAAGGGTGGCAAACTCACTGGCATTGGCCGGCCCCACCAACCCCGCGGCCCCGGCCTCGATGCAGAAGCGGACGATGCGGCCTAGACCCGCCTCGTCGAGGGTGCCTGCAGTGGTGAAAGGGGTGATGACGATGGGAAAGATCCCCCGCCAAGGCTCATTCTTCATAGAGACCCTCCGCCCGGCGCAAAAGTCTGGGCTGGCCGGGGTGGATGCGGGAGACGGCCTCGTAGTTGATGGTTCCCATCCAGCCGGCCAGGGTTTCGGCGCTGACCTCCTCCTCCCCGTCCCGGCCCAGCAGGGTGGCTACCTGCCCGGCCCGGGCCTCGGGGATATGGGTGAGGTCCACCATCAGCATGTTCATGCAGACCCGGCCCCGCACCGGGGCCCGCAACCCGCCCACCAGCACGTGGGCCACGTTGGAGAGGCGGCGGTCGTAGCCCTCGTAATACCCCACCGGCAGGATGCCCAGGCGGGTGGGATGGGTGGTGCGGAAGGTGCGGCCATAGCCGATATAGGCCCCGGCGGGCACCTCCTTGACCTGCACCAGCCGGGCCCGCCAGGAGAGGGCTGGGCGCAGTTGGGGCACCCAGCCAGCGGCCTGGTCCTGGCAGCGCTGCAGGGCCACGGCATAGGTCTCACGGGAGGGCCACAGGCCATAGGCGGCGATGCCCACCCGCACCAGGGAGGCGTGGGTCTGGGGCCAGAGCAGGGTGGCAGCGGAATTGGCCGCGTGGACCTTCTCCACCCCCAGGCCCGCCGCGGCAAAGGCGGCCACCGCCTCCTGCAGCAGTTCCTGCTGGCGCTGGGCGTAGCGGTGGTCGGTGGTGTCCTCGATGTCGGCATAGTGGGTGGTCAGCCCTTCGAGCCAGAGCCCAGGCAGGTCAGCCACCAGCCGGCCCAGTTCGAGGGCCTCGTCCAGGCCCAGCCCCTGGCGGCTGGTACCGGTCTCGATCTTGAGGTGCACCCGCACCGGCTGCGCCCCGGCGGCCTGGCTGAGGGCCCGGGCCAGTTGGGGGCCGTACAGGACCACCCTGGCCCCGGTCTGGGCAATGGCGCCGGCCTGGAAGGGAAACACCGGGCCGCAGATGTAGAGAGGGGTCTCGATCCCCGCCCGCCGCAGGAACTGGGCCTCGGCAGCGGAGTTGAGCACCAGCCAGTCGGCCCCGGCCGCGGCAAACTCCCGGGCGCAGGGCAGCAGCCCGTGGCCGTACGCGTCGCTCTTGACCACCACCCCCAGGAGGCTGCCCGGGCTGAGCTGCCGGCGCAGGGTTTCGAGATTGGCCCACAGCGCCCCCACCTCCACCTCGCACCAGGAGGCCAGGTCCTGGGTGGGGTCAGGGCGCATGGCGCTCTTTGAAGGCCCCCAGGTCCACCACCGCGTCGGTGGCTCGGGCCTCCTCGGCGGCAAAGACCATCATGTGGGTGTCGAGGGTCTCCTCGGGGCCAGAGAGGATGGGACCGGGGTCCTGGCAGGCCACCGCCTCGACAAAGGCCCGCATCAGGCCGTAGTCCCCCCCGCCGTGCCCCCCGGCCAGGGAGCCGTCTGGGGCCCGGGTGTCGATCACCTGCCGCTGGTTGGTGAGGAAGTCGAAGTGTTCGATGGTGGAGCCCTCCCCCAGCAACTCCCCCCGGGTGCCAAAAACCCGGGTGCGGCGGTTGCCCCCCTCGTTGAAGGCGGTCATGGTGAAGGAGCAGGTGCGGCCCCCGGCGAACAGCATGTTGACCACCTGGTTGTCCACCACGTCGTTGTCGCAGGCGTACACGCAGCGGCCGTACGGCCCGTGCCGGAGGGCCTCCAGCACCGCGGCCTCGGTTTTCTCCGGGGTGAGCACGTCCACCGGCCAGCCCCAGCTCCCCTCCCGCGCCCGGCCCAGATAAAACCGCTTCGCCGAATAGGGGCACTGGGTTTCGCAGGCGCAGTCCAGGCAGCGCTCCGCCGCCCCCTCTGGTTTCTCTTCGGCCCGGAAGTGTTTGAGGCTGCCGAAGGAGGAGATCTTGAGGCAGGGCACCCCCATCAGGTAGCGCAGCCAATCCAGGTCGTGACAGGACTTGGCCAGCAGCATGGGAGAGGACTCGCTGGAGTT
>VGJS01000126.1 GCA_016867395.1 Candidatus Handelsmanbacteria bacterium | reverse complement strand
ACCAGCAACTCCTTTTCGAGGGCGATGGCGTCCTTGAGGGGCCACAGGTCGGGCAGGCGGGGCGGCCCGAAGATGGGGGGCATGACGTGGCCTACCGCCTTGAAATGGCTGCAACCGTCGAGGACGCGCTTGCTCTCCTCGACGCTGGCGCGGCGCTTGTGGACGTCGGGGTCCAGCCAGTCGAAGGTGCTCTGGCCGCAGACGGTGGTCAGGCGGATTTGGCGGCCCTGCAGGGCCTGCTCGTAGTGGCGGACCTTGTCGGCGTCGAAACCACAGCCGCCCACCTCCAGGCCCTCGACTCCGATGCTCTCGGCGAAGTCCAGCTTCTCGGCCAGGGTCTGGCCGGGCAGCAGGCCCTCCTGCAATGCGATCTTCATAATGATTCCTTTCCGTGGTTTAGAAGCGCACCCCCAGCTTGATGTTCTCCCCTGGGTGGGTGGCGATCTTGGGGTATTCGGCGAGCAAATCGGCAAAAGGCACCACCGGCTGCACGACAGCCTCGCAGTGGAGCCGGCCCTCGCAGAGCAGGCGCCAGGCCACCTCAAAGAGCCTGCCCTCGTTCCAGTTGGGGTGATCGGGGTTGGGTTCGGAGCAGGCGCGCGAGAAGACGATGCGCGGGCGGTTGAAATGGGCCTCGGCGCCCAGGTCCAGGCCCGCCGGGTACGCCCCCGGCCAGGCCCCGGCCACCACCGTGCCATGGTACGCCACCCCGCGCAGGGCCGCCTGCAGGGCCAGGTGGTGGCCGCTGTACTCGATACATACATCGGCCCCCCGCTTGGCGGTGGCCTTCTTGATCTCCAGACCCGCGTCGCAGGAGGAAGGGTCGAGGACCAGGTCGGCGCCGCAGGACTGGGCCGTCTGCCGCCGCAGGTGCAGGGGGTCCACGGCGATGACCGGGTAGGCGCCGGCCAGCTTTGCCAGTTGCATGGCGATCAAGCCGATAGCCCCCATGCCGAAAACCGCCACCGCGTCCCCTAAGCGCACATGGCCGTCGCGCACCGCCCCCAGTGCGAAGTCGGCCGGGTCCAGGCAGACGGCCGACTGCCAGGGCACCTCCTGGGGCAGCACCCTGGCGGTCTCGGCCCAGACGTGTTCCTGCCGCAGGGGTCCAAAAGAAAAGACGCGGTCCCCGGCCTTTAGGCGGCTCACCCGGGGACCCAGCTCCACCACCTCGCCCACACACATGTTGCCCAGGAGAACCGGATAGCTGATCATCTCCCGCTGGGGGATGAAGACGCGGTACTCGGAGTCGTAGCCGCCGCGCGGGCTGGCGTAGCCCTTGTACATGGCCATCTCGGTGCCGTGTTTGGCGGCGCCGAAGAGGCTTTTTACGCGGACCTGGCCTGGTTGCAGTGGAGGAGCCTCGTACTCGCGGAAAGCCACCTGCTGTCTGGCAGGGGCGATCAGTTCTCTGGGCATGGGGGGTGCTCCGCGTTGAAGGCCGGCATCGAGGGGCTTATATTATTCATGACAAAGTCGGCATTACACCCGCCAGGGCACTTCGAGCGGCTCTGGGGGAATATAGGTAAGCCGGATTTTTCCATCAATCGCGCGAGAACCATGACAGCAAAGGTGAAGATCCTGGTTCCGGGAGACGACCCGGTGCAGATTGCCGGTTCCCCCCAACTGGCGAGGCTGAAACCCTGGGGGGAAGTGGTCATCCATTCCACCCGGCCGGCCAACAGCGAGGAGAAGATTGCCCGGGCGGCCGACTTCGAGGTCATCATCAATACGCGGGGCATCGTCACCTGGAGGGAGGTTGAATTGCGGGCCCTGCCCGGGCTGCGGATGATCGCCCTCTGCTCCATCGGCACCGATATGATCGATCTGGCGGTGGCAAAGGAGTTGGGCGTCGTGGTCTCCAACCAGCCGGGGCGCACCGCCCCGGTGGTGGCCGAGCACATGTTCGGGCTGATGTTCGCCCTGGCCAAGAGCGCCCCCTTCCAGACCGCCGAGATCAAGGCCGGCCGCTGGACCCGGCGCACCAACATGATGCTACAGGGCAAGGTGCTGGGCATTGCCGGCCTGGGCCATATCGGCGCGGAGATGGCCCGTCTGGGCCGTGCCCTGGGCATGGAGGTGATCGCCTGGACCTTCAATCCCAGCCCGGCGCGGGCCCGGGAGACCGGGGTGCAGTTTGTCGAGTTCGAGGAGTTGTTGCGGCGCTCCGACGTGCTCAGCCTGCACGTCAAGCTGACCGACCAGACCCGCAACCTGATCGGGGCCCGGCAGTTGGAGCTGATGAAACCGGGGGCACTGCTACTCAATGGGGCGCGCGGGGCAGTGGTGGATCTCGACGCGCTAAACCTTGCCCTTGAAGGGGGTCACTTGGGCGGGGCTGCCTTAGACGTTTTCCCGCAGGAGCCCTTTGTCGCCCCTCATCCCATACTTAAGTGCGAAAAGGTGGTCTTCACCCCCCACGCCGCGGACCAGACCCCCGAAGGGGTGGAGTTGCTCAACGAGGGTGCAGTGGACAACGTGATCGCCTTTCTAAAGGGCCGGCCGCAGCACAACGTGGCAGTGTAGGGTGCGGCGGGGAATGACCCGCTTCGGTCTTTTCCAAGACATGTCCTGCCCCCTCGCTCGCTCTGGCTCCGCTACCCGGCCACCCAGCCACTCAGACTTCCCTCCCTGACCACCCCCCGGAAAAGACCTTCGGGGTCATTTCCCCGCCGCTGGGGCACACTAAACTATCGAGGAGAAACGCCGTGTTCAGATCGCTATCCCCCGGTGCCATCGGGGTCAATGTGGGCAGTTTGGCAGAGGGCTTGCAACTGGCGGCCAGGCACGGTTTCGCGGGGTATCACTTCGGCATCAACGAGGCGGCGCAGTTGGGGGTGGCACAGACGGCGGATCTGGCCGACGCCGCCGGGGTGCGGCTTTCGGCCTGGGGTTTCCCGGTGAACTTCCGGGGTAGCGAGGCGGACTGGCAGCGGGACCTGGAAGATCTGCCGACCCTAGCTCAGGTGGGCCGGGCGCTTGGGGTGCGGCGCACCGCCACGTGGATCATGCCCTGTTCCGACGAATTGACCTACGAAGAGAATTTCAAATTCCACGCCGACCGGCTCAAGCCGGCCGCCGCCATCCTGGCCGGGGAGGGCGTCCACTTGGGGCTGGAGTACATCGGCCCCAAAACCCTGTGGTCGAGCAGGAAACACCCCTTTGCCCATACCTTGGAGCAGATGGGGGAGTTGTGCCGGGCCATCGGTCCCAACGCGGGTTTCCTGCTCGATGCCTGGCACTGGTACACGGCCGGCGAGAAGGTTGCCGACCTGGAGCGGCTCTCGCCAGAGCAGGCGGTGGATGTCCACGTCAACGACGCGCCGGCCAAGCCGCGCGAAGCGCAGGTGGATAACGTGCGCACCCTGCCGGGAGAGACCGGGGTGATCGACATCGCCGGCTTCCTGGGCGCGCTGAAGAAGATCGGCTATGACGGGCCAGTGATGGTGGAGCCCTTCAGCGAGCGGGTGCGGCAGCTGCCTCCCGAGGAAGCCTGCGCCGCCACGGCCGCGGCGCTACAGAAGGTGTGGCGCCAAGCCGGCCTATGAGGGCCCGGGTCGCCCACCTCTCGCCCAGCGATCGCATCGTCAACCTGCTCCTGCGCCCCGGCCTCCTGCGGCTACAGGAGGCCGGTTTCGAGGTGACGGTCATCTGTGGCCGGGTGGCCATGGGCGAGGAACTGGCCCGGACCGGGCTGCGGGTGATCTACATCCCCTTTGCCCGTGAAATCGAGCCGCGCACCGACTGGGCCTGCGCCCGCGCCCTGTACCAGGTGTTGCGGCGCGAGCGCTTCGACATCGTCCACTCCCACAATCCCAAGGGCACCTTGTTGGGTCCGGTGGTGGGGCAACTGGCCCGGGTGCCGGTGGTGACCCACACGGTACACGGCTTTTTGTTCCACGAGAATACCACCGGCTTGGTGCGGGGGCTGGCAATGGGGGCCGAATGGTGGTGCGCCCGCTGGTGCGATCACCTGCTCTTCCAGAGCGAGGAGGACTATGGCTTCGCCCTGGCCCAGCGCTTCAGGGAGCCGGAGCGGCTGCACCTAGTGGGCAACGGCATCGACGAGCGCCGCTTCGACCCGGAGGGCTACCCTGAGGCGCGGAGGCGCAAGCGCTGCGAACTGGGCCTGGAGGAGTGGCACCTGGTGGTGGGGATGGTGGCGCGGCTGGTGCGGGAGAAGGGGTACGAGGAGCTTTTTGCGATGGCCGGCCAACTGGCCCGCCAGTTCCCGCAGCTGCGCCTGCTGGTGGTGGGCATCACCGAGAGGGACCAGTGGGACGCCATCGACCCGCAAGTTCTGATCGCCGCCCACGGGCTGGAGGGCCGCTGCCTGGTTTTGGAGCAGCGCCAGGATATGCCCGAGCTGTACGCCTGCATGGACGTGGCGGTGCTGCCCTCGCACCGTGAGGGCATTCCCCGGGCGATCATGGAGGCGGCGGCCATGGGGGTGCCGGTAGTGGCCTCTGACATCCGCGGCTGCCGCGAGATAATCCTACACGGGGAGAGCGGGCTGCTCTTCCCGCTCAGGGACGTGGAGGGGCTCACAACTGCCGTGCGCCGGCTGCTCCTGGACGAGGGGCTGCGCCGGCGCCTGGGGGAGGCGGGTAGGCGGCGGGTGTTGGCACACTACACCGAGGCCCGCACTGCCGCACGGGTCATCGCCTGCTACGAGCGGTTTCTGGCAGAGTGCGGCTAGGTGTGGGGCATCGTGGAGTGACCCGCTCCGGCCTTTCCGAAGGCGCGGACTTGCCACCCTGTTAGCTTAGCCCACTGCCCTACCGCCCAACCCCCTCAACGCCCCATACGATAGGGCGTTGAGGGCTCCGCTCTCCCCGCAACCACTCCCACGTCCTTCCCTTCCCAACCACTCCCTTAAGAAATGCCTCCCGAGTTCACGTTGTCATTAGAACTTGGATGCCCCTGCCTTTGGAAGGGGAGGAAAAGTTCTGCTTGCCGCAGGCAAGCAAAATCTGTTTATCGTATACCGTTCCAGCCACGGTTGGAGGTGTACGATGGTGGTTGGAAGAAGCAGTCATGCAGTCTTTGATACCCAATATCGTCTGGTGTGGGCTCCCAAGTATCGGAAGTGGATCTTGCGGGGCGACGCGCTAGAGGCAGTACGGGAGCTGTTTTACCGGGTTGTCGAAGATTTCGATTTTGTGATTGAGGAGTTGGAGGTAGCCAAGAATCATGTGCATATCCCTTGGTCGTTTCCACCGCGCTATTCGATTTCCCAGGTGATTGGTCTGCGGAAGAGCATTTGGGCAAGCCGGGTGTTTCAGGAACACCCCGAGGTGAAACGCGAGTTGTGGGGAGGGGAGTTTTGGGCGGACGGGTACTTTGCCTGCACGGTAGGGGATCAGGTTACGGCCGAGGTGATCAATCGGTATGTCCGGTATCATCGCCAGCAAGAGAAACGCCCACAACAGTTGGATTTGTTTGGGTCAGTGTCCGTTTTAGAAATCGCCGGGGCGAAGCCATGCATCGGGCGTAACGCCCCGGCCTTTGGCCGGGGATAGTTTGATTCAAGCGATTTCTTTACTCCCCGGCGCTTATCTCCGGCCCTTTTTGGCGATCCCCTCCGCCACCATCTTCTCGAAGGCCCGCAGTTCCATCGCCCCGTCCAGGACTCCGATTTCCAGGTGGAAATGGCGCACCTCGCCGGGGGCGATGTGTTGGAGGCAGCCGTGCTTGCGGTTCCACGCGCGGCCCAGCATGCTGGCGTTGCCCGGCTCGATGCCCATGATGTAGGCACCCCGATGGAGGTGCTGCCAGTGGTTGAGGATGGGGATCTCCTGGCGGGAGAATTTCCAGTACAGGCCCAGGCCCAGCCGGTCGTTGAGCAATCCCACGTGGACATTGCCCTGGCGGTCGGCCAGGGGGCGGTGGACGAAGACGTTGTCGTGGGCCTTCTTCTGCGGGGCACCGACGGTGCTGTAGGCCTCGGGGCCCACCTCCTTGTCCTTGAGCCACTCGGTGGTGCGACCGCTGTGGACGATCACCCGGGCGCCGCGGTCCAGCAGGGGGAAGCCGGGATTGCAGTGGTACACGAACATTAGCGGCGAGCGGTCCACCCCAAGGTTCTCGATGCGGTCGTGGATGAAGAAGCGCCGCTCGCCCAGGTTCATGCGGATCTCGCGGGTCAGCTCCAAAAAGGTGCCGAAGACCACAGCCTCGCGCATCTTGCCGCCGATGCGGATCACATAGTCCTCGCCCTCCCAGTTGGCGTCGGCCACCACGTTCTTAGCCGGGAGAAAGGAGAGCCGGCCGTGCAGGCCCAACTCCTGGTTCTCCTCCTCGGGGTCGATCTCGGGATGACCAGTGAAGCTCATGCCGCAGCTGAGCACCAGGCCGCCGTAGAAGCCCCGCATCCAGCCGTAGCCTTGCGGCTCGTAGAAGGCCGGGCCCACGTCCCCGGTATTGCTCCGGAAACACAGGGACATGCCCTTGTAGTGGGCCGAGGCCACGTCGAGGGCACGGCCGGGAAGCACCGAGAAGCACAGGCCCGAGGCGTTAAAGACCTCGATCAGGTCGGCGCCGCGCTCGTTGCCCTCCACCAGTTCGGCGCGGCGGGCGCCGGCCACCTGGCTCATGTCCCCCACCAGTTCCCGGACCTGCTGAGGGGTGTAGTTTCTGCCGAAGAGACGGGGCATGGGGCTCCTCCTTGAGGGCGTCGGGTTTTGCCGGAACGCGGAGAAGATATGACGGTTGGGGCGAGCCGCACAAGCCGAGGTTTGACCTGGGGACAGGTATTGCGTAGGATATCCTGTCAACGCGGCGCGGCCCTTCCCGCGCCGGCGGGTTGCGGGGGATCTTTGGCGGTGGTGATATTTTGTAGACTATGTTCTCCGACGGCGGGAAAGCCACATCTGACCCCGGCAGAAGAGGCCAATGAAAAAGCTGATCGAGATCAAGCACCTTGACGTGGGCATGTTTCTGGAGGCGGAGGTGGTCTGCGAGGAGCTGGAAGGAGAGGAACAGCGCTTCGTGGTGCCGCGCAACGCCATCCGGGCCGGCCAGAATTCCAAGCGGGCGCGGTTGACGGGTACCATGCACGAACGCATCACCCGGGACGGCGGGCTGAAGCTCTCCTCGTCGGGTTTCGTCGACCGGTTCCGCGAACTGGGCTATACCAGCGTCACCATCGACACCGACAAGGGCAAGGACCTGCCCGATTCCGTCAAGCCCCTCACCGACCCCACCCGGCCGCCGCCGCCGCCGGGCCGTCTGGTGCATTTTGACGAGGAGATCGAACGGGCCTCGGAGGCGCGCGAGGCCACCACCGAGACCCTCAAGACCGCCCTGGAGGACGTGGCCTCGGGCAGAGGAGTGGACCCGGAGCGGCTTCAGGGGGCCAGCGAGGTGATCACCGAGAGCATCCTGCGCAACGTCGATGCCATGGTCAGCCTCACCCGCATCAAGCAGCACGACCCCTACACCGCCATCCACTGCATGAACGTCTGCACCCTGGTGGTGGCCATGGCCCACGGCCAGAAGCTTAACCGCAGCATCCTCA
>VGJS01000125.1 GCA_016867395.1 Candidatus Handelsmanbacteria bacterium | reverse complement strand
GAAGAGCCTGGAGGGTTATTACCGGGCCTTAAGGAGGATCAGCGGCAATGAATACTACCGCTTTGCCAAAAGGATCGGCCTGGTCCGAAGTTCTTTGTATAGTGAAGGTGAGATCATCTTCAAAGGAGAGCACTACCGTGGCTTCCTTGCTTTTGATCCCCTGCACCCCAAAGTGGAAAAGGTGCAGTTGGTGCTGAAGCAATTTGCCACCAATTTCGACGCGTTCAACCGCCCCACCCAGACCGTCGACATCCCTTTTCATTTTACTCGCAAGGTGGAAAAGCAACGGGTGCGTGAAGAGCCGCTCGCCGCGGTGTTGCCGGGCACCAAGGTGATCATCCACGGCCCCCGGGAGATCACCGGAAACCAGCTAGGGGATCTGGCCCGGGACATCGGGGCAATCAACTCGGTGGTAAACGAGAACCTGGCGGATCTGAACCGCTGCTTCGCCGGTGAGTACGAAGAAACCCGAGCGCTGGAGGGGGAGTTGGTCGTGGAGTTCTCCATCATGCCAAACGGCGAGGTGGCAGTGGTGAGCGTGCGGGAATCCACCGTCGCCAACGAACGGGTCGGGCAGTGCGTCCTCCAGGAGATCGACGGCTGGAGGTTCCAGCCGGCAGGACGCTTTGCCGACGATGCTTTCGGCGGACCTCAGTCGGAAACCACCTCTGCCCTGTCCCAACCACAGACCTCGCAGCACGATGTCCCCCTTTCGACGGTGACCGTGGTATATCCCTTTCAGTTCACCGCCAATAAATGAGCCCTTCTCCTCCGGCGTTTACAGCAAAAGCTTTTCTCGCCGGCGTACTTCTATGTATTGCAATCGGTGTTGGCACACCCTACGGCGCCCTGATGATCCAGGGTACGGACATGGCGCTCACGGCCAACACGCCTGCCGCCTTTTTCCTCCTGTTTGTCTGGGTACTCTTCCTTCAGGCAGTTCTGCGGTTGATCAATAGGCGTCTGCCTCTGGGCCGCGGTGAGCTGATTGTTGTCTTTGTGATGATGATCGTGGGGACGGCCGTGACCACGAGGGGGTTCACCGGCATGCTCTTCGCCACCATTTCCGGGCCCCCCTATTATGCCACGCCGGAAAATGGCTGGGCAGAGCAGATTCTCCCCTATATACCCTCCTGGATGATTCCCCAGGACGACCGGGCGATCCGATATTTCTACGAGGGCCTGCCGGCGAATGTGTCCCTTCCCTGGCTCCCCTGGGGTGAGCCCATCTTCTGGTGGCTGGTGTTCATCGGGGGATTCTATCTAGCGACCATCTGCCTGATGGTGGTGCTGCGGAGGCAGTGGGTGGAGCACGAGCGCCTGATCTACCCCCTGGCCCAGGTCGCACTGGCCATGATGCCTGAGGAAGGCGGAGATGGTCGTCTGCCCGCGCTATTCAAGAAAGCCTTGTTATGGGTCGGGCTCGCCCTGTCCTTCATCGCCAACAGCTCCACGGCGCTGCGCAACCACTTTTATTTCTTCCCTACCCTGGAGTGGGCGAGCACGATTTCGCTCTTCAGGGATTCGGTGGGCCTTGGCATCCGGCTGAGTTTTCTCATGCTGGGATTCTCCTATTTCATCCAGGCCAACGTTGCCGTCGGCCTCTGGGTGTTTTACCTGCTCAGGGTCGTGGAAATGGGTGTCTTGGAGGTGCTGGGCATCACCGTCACCGAGCGCCTGGCCCCCTTCAGCGGGGGCGGTGGAACCATCGGTATCCTGGGGCATCAGACCACCGGGGCGGTGGTTGTCTTCATCTGCTGGGGGCTTTGGTCGGCGCGCCTCCACCTGAAGGCGGTAGTGCAAAAGGCCTTTGGCCGCCAACGCCCAATCGACGACACCGACGAGATTCTTTCCTACCGGTTGGCCGTTGCGGGGCTGGTCCTGGGGCTGGCGGTCATGGGGGTCTGGTTGTGGCGGGTTGGCCTGCCGCTGTGGATCGTCCCGGTGTTCCTTTTCGGGACCTTTGTCACTTTTCTCTACCTGACGCGGGCCATCGTCGAGACCGGCCTGGCGACCGTGACCCCCCGGCTGATACCCTGTGATCTGGTGATCTCCGGCATCGGTTCATCGACCCTGGGGGCGAAAGGTATGATCGCCATGGCCTCGACCTTTGTCTGGGGCGCTGACCTGTTGATCTTCCTCATGGCCCCGGTCGCCAACAGCCTGAAGATGAGCGAAGGCTTACCTCGCCGCCGGCGACCACTTTTCTGGGCCATCGTTCTGGCAGTGGTTCTGAGCCTTGCCGCCTCGCTGGCGACTACCATGGTTATGGCGTACGACCATGGTGCCGCCAACCTCTACTCCCAGTACTTTGTGTCTTTTCCGCAATACCCCTTCGACTACGCCGCCGCCAAGATCTCTACCCCTTCGGGACCCGACGGCCTAGGTTGGTTCCTGACAGGCATCGGCGCGGCAGTGATGGGGTTGCTGCTCATCCTACAGCGGAATCTGCTCTGGTGGCCCCTCCACCCCATCGGGTTTATCGTGGCGGCAGATTGGGTCATGGACAATATCTGGTTCTCGATCTTTCTGGCCTGGCTGATCAAGTCCTGTGTGCTTAAGTATAGTGGGCCCCGAGGGTATCGCAAAACCGTACCTTTCTTCATCGGCCTGATCCTGGGCCAATTTGCCGCTGCCGGCTTCTGGTTGGTGGTGGATGGAATAACGGGCGCAAAAGGCACCTGGATTCCCATGTATTGATTCCTGCAGAACTCACCAAACCCTCGAACCGTGATATGAAACCAATCGCACTATTGCTGCTGATCACCCTCTGGGGGGAGGCAGGCGCCGCCGGGGGCCAATTCGTGGACGTCACGGCGGCGGCGGGCATATCCTTCCGGCACGTGAGCGGCGGCGGCGGCGAGAATCCGCAGAAGTACTTCATCGAAACCATGGGTCCCGGATGCGCGTTCTGGGATTTCGACGGCGATGGCAACCTGGACATCTATGCGGTCAACGGCTATTCGCTGATCCTGAAAAACGCCCCCCAGGCCAGGGATGCTCTGTGGCGGAATACGGGCGAAGGCCGTTTTGTGGATTTGACCGAGCCTGCTGGCATCGAGGCAGAGTTCGTCGGCTATGGCATGGGATGCTGCGCCGGGGACTACGATAACGACGGCCACCAAGACCTCTATGTGACCAACTATGGCAGAAACATCCTCTACCACAACAACGCCGACGGCACCTTCAGCGACCGCAGCCAGGAGGCCGGGGTCACGGCCGGGCAGTGGAGTACTGGGTGTGCGTTTGCCGACTACGACCGCGATGGAGACCTCGACCTCTATGTGGCCAGGTACGTGACCTTCTCCCTGGAGCATCCCGGCGAAAATCTGGTCCCCTACATGGCCGAAGACAAGTCCAGGCAGAGCCTGGCCAAGAAGGTCAAGACCTATCCTCACCCCAGCAACTACGAAGGAGCTTCCGACTTCCTCTACCGCAACGAGGGCGGGGGGAGATTCGCCGACGTGACGCGGCAGGCTGGAGTTTTCGACCCCGATGGCAAGGGCCTGGGGGTGGTGTGGGGGGACTACGACAACGACGGGGATGTTGACTTGTGTGTGGCCAATGACCAGACCCCCAATTATCTGTACCGCAACGACGGCGGCCATTTCACCGATGTGGCTCTGATCGCCGGGGTCGCCTACAGTGAGGACGGCCGGACCCAGGCGGGCATGGGGGTGGATATGGGCGACTATGACAACAACGGGTTCCTCGACATCTGGGTGACGAACTTCCAGGGAGAGCCCAATGCTCTCTACCGCAACGACGGCGACGGGTTCTTCTCCAATGTATCCTTTTCCTCGGGCACCGGCAGGGTCAGTCTACCCTATGTGGGCTGGGGTGGCGGTTTTTTCGATTTCGACCACGACGGTTTCCTGGATCTCTTCACGGCCAACGGCCATGTGCTCGACAACGTCGAGCTCTTTGACCCACTGTCGACCTACGCCCAGGCCAGCCTGCTTTTCCGGAACAACGGGCGGAAGCCCGGGAGCGCGTTCACCTTTGCGGACATCACCTCCAGTGCGGGCAAAACCCTCAGCGACAAGAGAGTCGGGAGAGGTGTGGCGCTGGGTGACTGCGACAACGACGGGGATGTCGACCTGGTGATATCGGCGTCCAACAGCGCCCTGGCGCTACTGCGAAACGAGGGTGCGAACCAGAATCACTGGCTGACAGTCAAGCTGGCAGGAGCAGTAAGTACGGATGGTGAGCAGGGAGCCTCGGAGGGTCCCGCTGCAGGACGCAGCAACCGCGACGCCATCGGCGCGCGCGTCAAGCTCGTCTATGGGGGGAATTCCCAGATCCGCGAGGTAAAAAGCGGTGCCAGTTACCTGTCGCAGAACGACCTGCGGCTGAACTTCGGCCTGGCCGCCCACACCAGTGTAGACCGACTGGAGGTCAGATGGCCCAGTGGCAAGCTGCAGACCTTCACCGCCGTGCCCGCCGATCGGATCATCGAGATCCGCGAAGGGGAGGGGACCATCAGGTGAGCAAAAAACACCCTCGGCCCAGGGGGGAACCCAACTTCAAGCGCAGCATCGGCCTGGGGATCGCCATCGGGGTGCTGGTGCTGGCCGCGATATCGGGGTGGTTCTATCTGGCTGCCCAAAGAGCAGAGGAGGCTGCGCGGCTAGCGGCGCGGGCGGCGGTACACGAAGCCGATCAACTCTGCCAGCTCGGCAACAACTCCCTGGGACGCGGGCAATATGCCCAGGCCGAAGACCAGTACCAAAAGGCGCTGCAGAAAAACCCCAGTCTGGCAGCGGCAGGCATTGGCTTGGGCGTCGCACTGGCCAAGGCGCAGCGGTTCGAAGAGGCCGTCCAGACACTGCAGCAGGTGCTCCGGACCCAGCCCACCTCTCCGTTCCTTTACGCCAACCTGGGAATGGTCTATTGGGAGATGGGCCGGGTCGATCGCGCGATCGAAGCCCACCGCAAGGCCATTGCCCTGGACAGCGGGTTTGCAGGGGCCTATTACAATCTCAGTCGGATCTACTTCGGCGAGGAACAGTACCAGGACGCCGTTGCCATGGGGGAGAAGGCGCTCCAGCTAGATCCCAGGATCGTCGAGGCCCATAACAACCTGGCCCTGGCCTACGCGCACCTCGGCGAGTACGGCCACGCCATCAGGACCTACGAGAGAGCCCTGGCGCTGGACGCCGGTCAGGCGCGGGTACTCTACAATATCGGGTTGGTCTACGCGCAACAGGGCGCAGAGGAACGCGCCGCAGAATATTTCGAGCGGGCCCTCGCCCTGGACCCGCACGGCCTCGCCGAGGCCTACTACCACCGCGGGATGATCCACGAGCACCAGAACGACCTCGCGGAGGCGACCCGGCACTACCAGCGGGCCATCGAGAGAAACCCCCGATACGGGGCCGCCTATTACCAGCTGGGTTCACTGCGCTTCAAAGAAGGCGTGTATCCCGAAGCGGTCACCCTCCTGGAACACGCTATTCAACTGGCTCCCGAGAACGCCGAAGCCCGTTACAACCTGGGCATGGCGTACCTCAGGACCGGGAATACCGCGGCAGGAGAAAAAACCCTCAAGATTTTCAAGGAGCTGAGCGCCTACCACAAGGAGGTGGCCAGGCACAAAGACATCATCAAATACCACCCGCGCGACGCCGTGGCTCATTTTGACCTGGGCGCTACCTACGCCCAGTACGGCAAGGTTTCCCTGGCGGAAAAGGCCTATCGCAGGGTTCTGGAGCTGGACTCCACCTTCGCGGCAGCACGCACCGCTCTACGGGAGCTGGGGCAACCAGCGCGGGATCGAACGAAGGAGGATCAATGAACCGACTGATTTCCATGGTGGCGTTTGCTTTGCTGGAGGGAGTGGGCTTGGTTGGCGCCCAGCCGGCGCCGGCGAGCACCTCCCCCAACAGCAGCGCCAAGACCGCTGCGGCTGCCGATACGGTGTCGCCGACACTGCCGGCGGTGAAACCAAAATCGATCCACGACCCGATCGTGATCTTCGACTTCAAGACCATCGAGACCCTGAAGGGCAAAGTGATCGAGGTGGGGAATTTCCCGAAGAGCGCGATCCGCCTGCAACTGAAAACGGACAAGGATACCATTGCCGTCCAGTTGGGCCCGGAGTCGTTCTTGCGCAGCCAGAGTGTCCAGCTCAAAGCACGCGACTGGATCGAGGTCACTGGGTCGCGGGTAAAATTGGGGGGTAAACCTGCCATTGTCGCCGCACAGATCAAGAAAGGGAAACAGATCCTGGTCCTCAGAGATGCACGAGGCGTTCCCGCGTGGAAGGCGGCGCGACAGCCCTGAGTGCTGGGTGCGCCCATGAACTCTTTCGTGGACCCCGGACAAACCCAAATAGGAGACTGTTATGCCACGCAGCGATGCGCATAGCGAAGGGTTCACTTTCGCTCGTGATTCCGGGCGGTTGGCAACCCTGCCCCCGGCCGGCCGGCAGGAGAGGTTGACCATCACTGACGTCGAGCTTATTCGCGTCTGCGTACCCTACCAGGAGGGGATCATGCCCGCCGGCACCCCCAACGAAGCCCCGAGATACATCGTCAAGATACATACCGATGCGGGGATCGTGGGCTTAGGTGAGACTGGTCGGACGGGTAGCCCGGACTCGGAGGGGGTGGTGCGCCTGTTTCGGGCCGCAGAGGCGCTGAAGGGCAAAAACGTGCTTGACTTCGACCTGTCCAGGCAGACGGGAGCCTTTGAGGTGGCCTTTTACGACATCGTGGGGAAAGCAGTGGGCTGGCCCGTGTGGCGCTTGTTGGGAGGACTGGCCCAGCGCCGGGTCCCGGTGCATTACTGGTCTGCCAAAGGGCACACCCCGGAAGGGCTGAAGGCCGTGGCCGAGCGGGCAGTGACCCTGGGCTTCACCGGCATCAAAATGAAACGTTTCCTGCCCCTGGCCAGGGCCCTGGAGATCTTTGCCTCGGTTTCCCCCGCGCTGAAGATCACCGTTGATCTTATGGGCTGGTACGACGGTGATTTCCTGCCGGTAGTCAGGGAGCTCGAGGCCGTGGGGAATGTGCTGGTGATCGAGGACCCACCACCCCGAGCCGACGCCCTGGACGACTACCGCAAACTACGGGACCAGACGAGCATTCCTATCGCCATGCACCTCTACCTCAACCGCGAAGGGGTGCGCGGCATGGTCCGCGCCATCAGCGCCGATGCCTGTTCCGTATTCAACCTGGGTGCCGGCAACATGGCCGAGTTCGTGGCCCGCTCGTACCTGGCTGGCGAGGCCGGCATCCCGGTCTGGCACGGCTCGGGCCACGAGTTAGGTATCCTCGATGCCGCCATGATCCACGCCTGCGGCGCAGCGCCCAATTGCACCTATCCCAACGACATCCTCAGCCACCAGCGGGTGCACAATCTGCTGGCCACGCCTATCGAGTTCAAGGACAGCTATGCCACCGTTCCCGACGGGCCGGGCCTGGGCGTGGAGCTGGACGAGGACGCCCTGCGGCGGTACCAGGTGGACAGCTGAGGGTACGCCTACCCTCGGATGCCGGTTGTCAACGGCCGGTTGCGTCCGTCCGCTTCTAAATAGCGGACCAGGTCCTTGAGGGTGTGAGCAACGGCAAACTTCCAGGTGCGGGCCAGATTCATGAAGAAGAAC
>VGJS01000124.1 GCA_016867395.1 Candidatus Handelsmanbacteria bacterium | reverse complement strand
ATCAATGCCAGACGACCACTCAGGCGGTCCACCTCGGGACCGCCAACGACCTCCTTAGACTGCTTGACCGACGGCGAACGAGAAGATACCTTGTCCATGCCAGGCTCCTTGTGGTGATGGGAACGTCAATACTTGGCCGTATTTCCGTACCCAATCTACAGTGAGGAGCCTGTGCTAGTTCAACTAACTTCGGGATAATTTGTCTTGACATTTGTTCCGATAAAAACTACATTACTGATTCCTTGGTGCAAAACACCAGATTGGTTGCTATTTGTAGTAAAAACAATGCCAAGCTGTTTAACAATCTTGGGCAAGAGGCCTTTGAGAGAGGGTCAGGGGGCTCTCTCTCAAGTTTTAACCCCTAACCTCTAAAACGAGGAAGAAAGATGAGAAAATCTGCGCTTATGACGGCCGCGATCATGCTGGCCGCCAGCAGTGTGTGGGCAGCAGCCCCGATCCGTTTCTTTGAGCTGCCCAAGTTCACCCAGCCGCCTACACTGGACGGCGATCGCAACACCGTGGCGGGCGAGTGGGCCGGCAGCCTGGAGTTCGCCTGCTCCCCAAGCCAGATCCTGAAGGACGGCGCTGAGTTCGGCTGGCGCGATCTGCAGGCCCAGTCCAGCGAGGTGAGCGTCAACCAGCTCGTGCAGAGCGCCACCGAGGACGCCGCCGTCGCCAGAACCGATGCCGATGTCAAGTCGACGATCTGGCAGGCCTGGGACGACGAGGCCTTCTACTATATCACCGAGGTGGCTGACAACGCCCGTGACGTGGTTGGTGGCGAGCGCCTTGAGAGCTGGTGGGAGCGCGACAGCATGTCCCTCTACGTCGACCTCAACAACGAGGACACCGGCGGCGACACCGAGGGTTCCTACACCGGCCTCAATATCGTCAACTTCGTTGCGGCTCCCCAGGGCTCCAGCCCGGTCACAGTGACCCTGGAGACCACGGTGCAGAACACCCGCCAGGCCACCCAGGATCCGGATGCCGTCGAAGGCTTCACCTACGGCTTCCGCAATGCGGGTGACGAGTTTGGCGGCGATGCCGACTACGTCATCGAGGGCAAGATGGAGTGGACCGCCTTCCAGCGCGTGAACCTCAACAGCAAGCCCACCGTTGGCACCCAGATGGGCTTCTCCTGGCTGCTGCTGGATCCGGACGGCGATGAGGCGTACGGTGGCCAGATCCAGTGCGTGGCTTGGGCGGGTGGTCCTTCGTCCGAGTTCGCCAACTGGGTCTTCTCCGATACCAAAGCCGGTCCGGGTGCTGGCACCCCGGTCGAGCAGGATTCCTGGGGCCGTGTCAAGGCAACCTTTGCCCAGTAATCTAGCTTTGTCATAGTCTGAAAGGCGGGGGTGGAAAGCACCCCCGCCTTTTTTTTTCTAGACAATGTTAAATGCCGCGGTTTCGCTTGACTAATAATATTGGTCAACATTATTTTCCTTGAGCCAATCTCCGCATGCCTGCGTCTCAAAGCCCCAACCACTCCAGAGATCGATAGGATGTCCAGATTTTCCGATACCTTGAGAAGGTCAGTGCTCGCTCTGGGATTGCTGTGCGCGGCGGTCTGTACGCCGGCCCAGGCGCAGCGGCATCCCGAGTCTGCAGGGGCCTTGCCCTACTATCGCGATGAACTCGGAGTGTCGCGCGAACCCGAGTGGAAACGGCGCCCAGCCTTCATTCGCGGCCCCCGCGACCGCTACGAATGCGGGCGCAATTACATGTTCCTAGGGGCCGATGACGGGGTTGCCTACACCAACTACGCCGATCAGAAGTACCTGCTCCCCTATCGCGAACTTGTCCCCTGGGCCCTGCTGTCGGGTCGGCCCCTAGAGGACCGCTATGTGCGCTGGGATCGCCTTGGCAACTACATGGGCTCCAACTACTTGAGAGCCTTCTCGCTGGAGGAGGGGCGCAGCAGCACCGGCGACGGCATCAGCATCGTCGATCACCGCGGCCTGCAATTGCGCATTGGCCACTACGCCTACAAGAACCTGCACTGGACTGCGACAGTGGGCGCCGGTAATGGCCTTATCCGCACCCGCCTTACCCCCCTGACCTTGATCGCTTCCCGCATGGAGGCGGCGCGCCTCGATGTGGATTACAAAAATGCCCGCGACCGTGGAACCCTCATTTACAGCCGGGGCGGCAAGGCCGGCAGCAACCTGAACTTCTCCAACTGGGGCGACGGTGGCGGCGACTCCATACAGCGCTCCCCGGTTTTCCTTTACGCCGGGCACTGGCAGCACAACCTGGGGGATTTCGCCACCTTTGGCACCACCTTCGTCAACCAGCTCATGAACTACACCAGCTCGTTGCGCAGCGATACCTTCCGCGGGGATCTGCCCTACGAGATGCAGGGGGCCAAGACCATCACCGTGGTGATCGGCGACGACTCGCCCAGGGAGATCCAGCACAACGGCAGGGTGTACAGCGTAGATGTGGTGGTGGAGGGCACCCAGGATGGTGCCGAGGTCCGGCATACCAGCATGGCGGGCCAGGAGGGGTTTGATGTCCGGCTACAGCCCGTAGTCGTCGGCGGTGTCGCCCTGGCCGACGGGGGGCGCGAGGCAAGGGAGAAGGAGACCATCACCTATACCTTCACCATTCCCACGGATGTCACGGTCAGGTCGGCCCGCTTCCTGGCGGACGTGGCCGACGACTACCGCATCGGCGTGCGGCAGACCCACGATTTCCTGGGGGCAAACAGTGCGGGCCAGCTCACCCCCACCCAGATGACCTGGCCGGCTCCCTTCAACGAGGGGGAATCGATCACCCGCCGCCCCTTCAAGTGGTACATCGAGTCGGATGAGGTTCCCTATTTCACGGTGGCGCGCTCCGACGGCACCGGGCCTCAGGGGGCCAACCGCAAGATGGTCAGCTTCGACTACGGCATGCCCACGGGGCAGACCCTGGCTTCGGTGAACTGGCAGGCAAATTTGGTGGGGCTGGAGTTGAGTGGGGAATTAGCCCACAACCTCCAGAACTATATGTACCCGCTGGGGGCGGACGACGGCCAGCGCAGCACCAACAAGGCGCTAGCCTACTGGGTAAAGGGGGACAAAGATCTCTTTGCGGGAATGAAGTTGGGCGCCGAGATCTACCAGATGGACCCGGACTACAGCGGCGGGTACGACAGCTTCCGCGGCGGCATGCCCTTCCACATTGACCGGCAGGATGCCCCAGGCCAGAAACCCAAGGCCATAACCCAGGAGTACGGCCTGGTCGAAGACAACGACGATGCCGATAGCTGGCCGGACGACCACAGCGCCGAGGTGGCGACCAATACCGTGGATCTGTACCCAGGCGAGCCCACCGCCTATACCTATCCCGGCCTGGACGACAACGTCGATTCCATCGTCGATTCGGATCGCAACGAAAACTTCATCCCGGATTGGGATGAGGCGTTTTCCACCTACGAGACCGATCCCCCCAACTTCGTCTACGGCAACGACTTCAACAACAACGAGATCCCGGATTTCCGCGAGAACGACGACCTGCCCGATTATCCCTACAAGCGCGACAGCAAAGGCCGGCACTTCCTGCTCTCCTATACCCGCTTGGGCAAGTTGGGCAAGGGGCTGACCATCGGGCATTACCAGAATGACGAGGTGGCCGGCAGCGGCAAAGCCAAGGCGCTCTACCTGCGTTACCACCACGAATATCTCAAGTCCGGTGTCGGGGAGTTCCAGATCGACTACGACATCAAGAAGGTGAAGGACAGCATCGCCGATCACAGCTATGTCTTCATCGTCCCCCCGGACGACCTCAATATCATTCCCTGGCTGAACAAGGTGGATGGCCCTCCCGAACAGGTAGGGCTCTACCGGCCGGCTACCCCTGATATCCTGACCATGCGCAATAGCCTGGTCCAAACCTTTTACATCAATACCAAGTATACCTGGAAGCAGAATACCAGGCTGAGCAATGGGGTGGTGTGGTTCCGCAACAGCCAGTCGGAGGTCGAACTCGACGACGGCACCGGGTTGCTGCAGCCCGAGGACATTCGGTCGCGCCTGACCATGATCAACAAGGTCGATTACACCTGGAACCGGGGCAGTTGGACGCTGCAGCCCAAGCTCAAACACCGCCTCATCCGCGAGGTGATCGACAGCGAGGACCAGCCGCGCAAGTCCTACTCCGAATTCATCCCGCTGGTGGTGGCCAACTATCGCCTCACCAACAATACCTCCTTCCAGTTCGGTGCCCAGGGGTTTGTGCCATTTGTTCCCTACCGCTGGGACCGGGTGCCCATCGCCACTTCGCTGTCCCAGAACAACGTGTACCGGTCGGTGTCCGAGGGCTATTTCGTCGGTCCGAATGCGCCCAACACCTTCGGCACCTTCAAGCAAAGCGATTACCTGGCCATGCTGCGGATCCGCGCCGAGTACTTCGGCATCCGCGACAACTCCTTCTATCTCGGCTATCAGCGCACCCATCGCGAGTACGATAGCTTTGAGGAGCGCAACTTCACGCAGAACGTCATTTTCGTCGAACTCATCTCGCCTTTCTGAGAAGCGTATGAACAGGACGGTATATATCGGGCTTTTGTCCGCGATGCTTCTGGCAACCGGCTGTGCGTGGCGCTCCTCCACGTTCTGGACCCGCCCGGAGGTCGAGTACTATGTAGCCGCCAAGCCAATCCTGCCCGAGGGCGAGACCTATTACGTGGACCCCATAGACAGTTCGGTGGTGTGGAGCAAGGAGGGGGTTCAGGTCAAGGTCAAGTTCTACAACGATCAGATGTTGAACGCCCAGTACACCCCCAAGGTCAGTCCCTATACCCTGTATCCCTGGAAAGATCCGCGTCTGGGGTACACCCCCCCCTTGTGGACGGTGTTTGAGGTGACGGTGATCAACCGCACCCGGGAGCGGGTTGAAATGGACCCGACCCAGGTGAAGTTGTGGCTGGACAATGGCAATTATTTCTACTGCCGGCAGGGAGCGGGTTGGTGGTGGGATCCCCAGCACTACGCCGACTACTCCTATATCAAGTGGTCCAACCTGAACGGCGATGTGCAGTATTATGCCAGCTTTGACCGCAACGATATCTGGAATCGCAGCGAGTACGCGCGCGAGAAGCCAGTGGTCAAGGGGAACAAATACGCGGGCAAGCTTACCTTCCCGCGCCTGCCCACCGATGCCAAAGTGGTCACCCTTGAGGTCAAGAATTTCATCCTGGGCTTTGATCGCTTTGCCGTGGGTTTTGGGAATCCGACGGAATTCACGGATCTCAAATTCCAGTTTGAGATCACCCAGGGCACCAGAGAAGTCGCCAGCAAACCAGAGAAGTAGCGATATGGGGTACATGCGCCGGATAATCATTGTTGCTGCGGCCTTGGGGCTTGGGGCTTGCACTCTCAAATACGACGTGTTGCGGGGAACCTCGGTCCCCAATCCGCCCACGGCCCCAATCAAGATCTACCTCAAGGAATTCCGCGTGGTCAGCAAGGCCAGCGTCGTTGACCCGGCGGCAGCCGTCGGGGGCGCTGCCGAAGGGGGCGGCCGGCCGACTGGTGGCCTAGCCGAGAAGTCAGGCAACAAACTGATCGAGATTTCGCGCCCCTCGCGCATTGAGGATCTGTCGGGAGCCATCATCCGTGAACTCCGCAAAGACCAGGTCCGGGTGTTTTCACAGCTCGAGATGGTGAAAGATCTGCAGACGGTGCGCCTGGTGGACAACCCTTTTGCACTGGTTTCCTCGGATGCCGAAGCCCAATTGGAGATCAGCGGTACTGCCCAGATCAACAGCCAGCGCATCGGCAAGGTGTTCTCGCAGGATAGCAAGAATATCGAGGTGACGGTGATGGTGAAGGACCTCCAGAGTGGCAGCACCAGCCGCAAGACGCCGCTCGGGGTAGGGGTCAAGATGGTCTTCAACTCCAAGGAACTGGAAGAGGCCATGGCGATTGCCGTGGTGACGAGTCTGTCGCAGAAGATCCTCTTCTGAGGTGATAAAACATGGGGCATGGCTGGTGCTCCTGGGATGTTGGGCGCTTCCCTGTGGGGCAGAACTGAAGACTAGCACCTTGGTAGATGCCAATGGTTTTGCGCAGGCGGTGCCGGAGGGAGTCGAATTGCGGGCCGGCGGCCTTCTGACCCTCGCCCCTCTCCCCGAGGGAATCAACCTGGCCTTGGGGCGGACGGCGTTGGATGAGTACGGGAAGAAGGTACCGCTGACCGACGGCAACGTGTTGGCTGGGGGCAGTGAGTGGATCTCGGGCACTCCCAACGTTTTCGGCAGGACCTTCACCGTCGATCTGGGCATGGACCGGGCCATCAACCGGGTACGGCTTCTGCCCGGTGGCACTGCCCAGGTTCAGCCCGAATACTTCGTTCGCGGTTATCGCCTTGAGGTTTCCTCCGAACGCCAGCCCGAAATCTGGCTGCGACTGGCGGAACAGCGTGCGAATTTCCAAATGACCGTGGATACGAGCCAGGACACGACCTGGAGCACCTTCGATGCGGCGGGCAACCCGGTGCCCAGGGTTGGGCGGTACGTGAGGTTGACCATTATCCGCGAGGACCGCAGCAATTGGGTGTCCCTGGGGGATATCGAGGTTTATGGGACCGGATATTCCAGCGAGGGGCGCCTGAGCGGGGTCTTGGAGTTCGCCGGTCCGGTGAACATCGGCCGCCTGCTCTGGCAGGGCGAGGCGTTGGAGGGCACCCAGGTGCGGCTGTGGACGCGCGGTCGCGAGGGGCAGCAGGATGGCGCGTGGCAGGAAGCTTCAGCGGCTCTCTTTGCCGGGGCGGAACCCCAGGGAGGGTTGGACTACCAGGTGGAACTGACGACCGCTGATCCCTTGATCACTCCTGGACTCAGCCAGTTGTCGGTCGAGTGGGACCCGGTTCTGGTGGCCCGGAGGTCCTGGGGTTCGGTGCAGCCGGACACCGCCCGCAAAGGGGAATATACCACCCTGACCTACCGGGTTGATCTCGAATTGGAATCAGGGGATTACGGGGTCGATTACCTGCAGTTGGGGGCAACCATCGGGGTTGAGGCGGTCCTCTTCAACGGTGTCCCTGTGGAGCACCAGTGGCGCGCCGACGAAAGCGAAGGGCGCACCCGGATCGAGTTGGGGCAGGCCTTGCGGGAATCAGGGGTGCTGGAAGTCACCGGCAGGGCTCTTGTTCTGCAAGATCGGACCGTGATTCTGTCTTCGGTGGGCAGCCGGGTTCAGGAAAGCGCCGCTGGTTACGTCAACTGGCAGAATGCCGCCGAGGCCCCTGGCGCTACCTGGACGGTGCGGGGTCTGGGAGCGCCGCCCAGGCTGATCAGCGCCGTCGAGATTTCGCCTCGGCCCTTTTCCCCCTTCAGGGACGGGCAGGTGGAGTTCGGGTTTGTGGTGGGGAACCTCCAGCAGGAAACCGAGATCTCGGTAGAGGTCTTTTCGCTCTCGGGCGCCAAGGTCCGGCGCCTGAGCCAGGTGGGCGGGGCGCGGGCCTATAGTCTGGCCTGGGATGGCCGCGATCAGGATGGCAGGATCGCGGCTCCTGGGTTGTACCTGTACGAGATCCGGGTAGATGCGGAGGACGATGCCGCCAGCCGTACCGGCACCTTGGTCGTGGCGTATTAGGCTCCTATTCGGCTGGCTGCTGGTCTGGGCTTCGGCTGCACACGCCGCCTTCGAGGTGACCGGCGGCGGGGCGCGAAGTACGGGTTTGGGCGGGGCCTTCGGGGCGGGGGCGGATGCCCTCGACGCAGTCTGGACCAATCC
>VGJS01000123.1 GCA_016867395.1 Candidatus Handelsmanbacteria bacterium | reverse complement strand
GCTGGCCCACCCTCCCGCCCTCCCCCTCAATGGAAAAGAAGATCTCGTTGATCTGCAAGCGCCGGCCCGCAGCGTCCCAGCGTGGCAGGCGGGCCGGGATTTCGTCGGGGATTTCAGCGGTTTCAGGAAGGGTCTGGGTCATAAGTAGGGGCGAACCGAAAATCACCCCTACAAAATCATTGCCGCCGCAGGCAGCGTCAAGCAGGAGGGGCATTGGCAAGAAAGGGAGATGTGCGAATTTTAGAGTCTCGACCATTCCACCCGCACAGAGGATTCCATGCAGAAGGCGATGATCTCCTACGTGTTTCTGGGGCTCCTAATGGGAGCCATGGCCGCGGTGCAGTCCGGGGTGAACACCCGGCTGCGGCTCTCCCTCTCCTCCCCCTTCCAGGCCGCCCTGGTCTCCTTTGCGGTGGGCACCGCGACCCTGGCGCTCGTGGTCCTGGCGCTGCGGCCGGCCTGGTCGGCCCAGACGCTGGAAGATACCCCCTGGTGGGGCTGGACCGGCGGGGCGCTGGGCGCCTTCTGCGTGTCCTCGGCTGTGGTGCTGGCCCCTCGCGTGGGCGCCCTGGCGCTGGCGGCCACGGCCGTCACCGGCCAGTTGCTGACCGGGGTGATCCTCGACCACTTCGGGCTGCTGAGTTTTGCCCGGCAGCCGGCCACCCTCAGCCGCCTGCTCGGGGTAGTTCTGCTCATCGCTGGGGTGCTGCTGGTGGTGCGGCGCTGAAGATTCAGGCGTAGACCAGCGGGTCCTTCACCCCATTGGCAGCAAAGGCCCCCAGTCGTTCGGCGCAGGCATCGCACACCCCGCAGGCCGGCCGCTTCCCCTCGTAACAGGTGTGGGTCAGCTCGTAGGGCACACCCAATTGAAGCCCCAAGGCCACCACCTCGGTCTTCCACTTGTCCACAAAGGGAGTGTGGATGGCAAAGCCCTGCTCGCGGCTAGCCCCCAGCCCCAAGGTCTGCTCCAGGCTGTCGTAGAAGGGCCGGCGGCAGTCGCGGTACGAGCGATAGTCGTCCTTCACCGGGGCCAGGTACACCGCCTCCAGGCCCAGGATCTCGGCCCAGCCCCCGGCTAAGCCGGCGAAGAGCAGGTTGCGGAAGGGCACCACCGTGGCTGCCTGCCGATCCTCCTGTGCCGCCGGCACCGCCAGGCCCGGGTCGGTAAGCGGGCTGCCGCCGATGGCCCCCAGGTCCAGGCCCACCACCTTGTGCGGCACCCCGGCCCGCGCTGCCAGGCCGGCGGCGCACTCCAACTCCACCCGGTGGCGCTGCCCGTAGTCAATGCTCAAGGCGTGGATGGGGCCGTCCAGCTCCTGCTTCATCCACCACAGGCAGGTGGCCGAGTCCATGCCCCCGCTGAGCAGCAGCACCGCGCCCGCTTTCATCTTTTCCTTTCCCGCTGTGCCATCGTATATTTGACCACCCTTCGGTATTCCCCAACCCCAAACTGCGACCGCATCCTATGAGCGAAGTCCCGCCCCGCCAACGCCTGCTTTATTTGCACGCCCGCACCCCCAGCGTGTTCTCGGAGGTTCTCGGCCTCACCCTCATCGAGCCGGTGGCCGGCTTCAGGGTGGAGATCAGCGCCGAGGAGCCCCAGTGGCCGTACAAAACCGTACACGAGGCTGTGGTAGAGGGCTGGCAGATCGTCCAGTTCCCCTACCTCCAGGCCCCTTTCGACGACCGCGATCTCGACGTGATCGGCTACGAGTTCATCCTGCAAAAGATGGAGGTGGTCCAGTGACCGACACCCAGTATCTGCTCAGCGACGCCGAGGTGGCGCGCTTCATCGTCAGCGGCTATCACCTGCTCGAACCCGAGTTGCCCGCAGGGCTCAATGAGAGCATCGCCCAGAAGCTCGACGCCCTCGAAACCAATCCTGGCGACGCCATCACTGAGGCTGTGCCCGAAATCTGGCAGGTGCTCGACCACTCACAGGTCAAAGGGGTGCTGGTCAGTCTCCTCGGTCCCGACTACCAGGTGCAGTCCCACCGGCACTGGCACTGCAAGCAGCCCGGCTCCGGCTACATGCAGTGGCACCAGGACGGGCTCAACAACCGCGACCTGCACCTCAACCACTTCCTCGGCCTTTACTATCCCCGCGCCGTCAGCGCCGAGATGGGGCCCACCATCATCGTGCCGGGCACCCAGTACCGCAACGCCCCCACCGACCGCATGGCCACCTACACCAATATCCGCGGCCAGGTTCCGCTCGTCGTCAAGGCCGGCACCCTGGCCTTCACCCACTACGACCTATGGCACGGCACCGGGGCCAACCGCTCCAGCGTCAAGCGCCACATGATCAAGTTCCTTTTCCGCCGCACACGCCCTAACACCGCCCCCACCTGGAACCACGACCCCGCCGCCCTGAACAATCCTCACGACTGGAACACCCGTGACCAGGCCGAGGACGTCAACAACATCCTCACCTTTACCAATCCCCTGCGGGTCTCCCAAAGCGACCACTACAAGGAGCGCAGCATCCGCCGGGAATGCTGGAACGACCTCATGGGCAGGACCGCATGATTAGTTGTAGGAGCCCAGCTCTTTGACCGTGTCGTACATGGCAACCACGTTCTCGGTGGGCGAGTTGTCCTGCAACTAATGGGTGGGTGCCGGGGCGTAGCCGCCCCCGGGCATCATGATCTCCAGCGTCTGGCGCGCCTCCGCCACGGCCTCCTCCCGGGTGCCGTCTGCCACCTGGGGCCGACGGTGGAGATGCAGCTATGGAAGGCCAGCCGGTCTCCGTAGCGCTTCTTGAGGTGCGCCGGCCCCAGGTCCCTGGCCTCGGGCTGCAAGGTGTCCACCACCCCCACCCCCATCGCGGCGAAGTCGTCGAAAGCCCAGCTGCTCGACCCGCACGAGTGCAGCATCACCAAAATGCCGGACTGCTTGCCCAGGTCGATGAAGCGCTGGTGGCAGGGCCGCAGGTGCCGGCGGAAGAGTTCCAAGCGCAGCAGAGGGCCGCGCTGGGTGCCTAAGTCCTCGCCGATCCACAGCACATCGATGCCGCCTTTGCCCGCCTCCAGCACCCGGGAGATCATCTCCAGCTGGATGGAGGTCTTGCGCTCGATGTAGCGCAGGCCCGCCCTCTCGTCAGTCAACAGATCGACCAGCACCTGCTCCCTGGTGCGGATCATGCCGGTGCTGTTGATGATGTCCACCAGCCCCGGGCTGCCGGCCACACAGCAGTACTGGGCGTAGCGGCGGCACTGCCCCGGCACCGCGCTGTAGTCGAATTGGTCGGGCGATGGCAGGGGCCAGGCCTCGACCTTTTCCCGGAGGGCCTCGCGCAGGGGGAAGTCGCAGTGATCCCAGTACCCGCCGCTCTCGTGCTCGATCCAGCGGCGGTGGATGCCCCACATGTTTACCTGCCGCCTGGGTAGATCGGGGTGCAGCTTTGGACCTACATAGGGGGCATCGATGCGGCGGAAGTCGATCCCGAGGGCCTGGCGCAGCCCCTCGCCGTCGGAGGCGACCAGGCCGTAGTGCTCCATAAGGAGGCGGTCGATGCCGGGGTTGGTCAGGTAGTCGAGGGGGACCCGGTCGGGTTGCTGCCGGGCAAATGCAATGCGGACGCGTTCCTTGAGAATCATCACCTCACCTCCCTGATTTGTGGCAAGAGGGCCGATACTACTGGGGCCCGCGCTCCTGGCGCAGGCGCGTCACCTCGGCCTCCATCTCCTCGCTGCGCACGGCTGTCGTGTACCAATGGTCGATGGAACTCTCTCCCGGCTGATCGCTCACCGCCACGATGGCGTCTGGCCGCTCCCGCACGGCCGGTTTCAGGCGCGTGCCGATGCCCGGCCGCTGCGGGGCGTGCAGGAAACCATCGCGGATGTCCAGGTTGGGATCGACAAAGTCGTTGTACCAGCCCTTGTAGAAGGCCGGCTGGTGTTCCTGGATCATGGTGTTGGGGGAGCTGACGCAGATCTGGGCGCAGGCGAAGATGTTGACCGGCCCGGTGCAGTCGTGCGGGGCGATGGGCACCTGGTGCGCCGAAGCGAGGATGGCCACCTTGTGGGTCTCGGAGATGCCGCCAGTCCAGATCAGGTCGGGCATGACGATTCGCGCCGCGCCGTTCTCGATGAACTGCCGCAACTGCCAGCGGCTGAGCAGGCGCTCGGAGATGCAGACCGGTGCCTTGGTGGCTTCCTGGAGCCGCAGCAGGGCTGCGGGGTTGAGGAGGGGCATCAGGTCCTCCTGCCACATCATCTCATAGGGCTCCATGGCCTGGGCGATGCGGATGGCCACCGGCAGGGTCCACTTGCCGTGGCCGTCGTTGGCGATCTGCATGTCCATGCCCACGGCCTGGCGGATCTCGCGGATGGGTTTCAGGGCGCGATCCAGGTCCCTGGGGGAGAGGAACTGTCCATCGCTGGCAATGGCCAGGGGAATCGTGGGGCCGCCTTTCATGGCGGTGATGCCTTCGCCGAGCAGCTGCTTGGCCACCTCGCCGGCTCCCTCGTACGGCATGCTGGTGGCGTACACCCCTACCCGCTTGCGCACGGCCCCGCCGAGCAGTTCGTAGATCGGCAATTCAACAGCCTGCCCCTTGATGTCCCACAGCGCCATGTCGAGCGCTGACAGGGCCCGCATCTCAGCCCCCCCGTACCCGGCGTGGTCCGAAAGTCTGAACATCGCTTCCCAGTGACGCTCGATTTCAAAGGGGTTGCGGCCGATGAGCAGGGGGCCGAAGAAGTCGTGCACCGCCGCCTGCACCGCCGAGGGGGCGTAAAAGGTCTCTCCCAGCCCGACGAGGCCAGTGTCGGTGTAGATCTGCACCCAGATATTGTGGGGTTGTGCCTTGACCCTGATGGTCTCAATCTGCGTGATTTTCATCCTGCCCTCCCTGCATGGGAAAAGATGATCTGATTCTCAGGTATGGACCAGCCCGCCGTCCGGCCGCAGCGGGATCCAGGGCCGGCGCGGGGCGCCGGGCTGCCACTGGATGCTGCGGATATAGTCCTCGTCCAGTTCCACGCCCCATCCCGGCCCCGAGGGAATCTCCAGATATCCCTCGTGGGGCCTTTCGATCTGCTCCTTGAGCAGCCGGCTCCGGTCCGGGTGGGAGCCGGCGGTGGGGATCTCCTGGATGAGGAAGTTCTGCGTCGCGGCGTCGAGGTGCAGGGAGATGGCCGTGCTCAGCGGGCTCCACGGGTTGTGGGGCGCCATGCTGACGTAGAAAGCCTCGGCCATGGCGGCGATCTTGTAGACCTCGAGGATGCCCCCGGCATTGCCCACATCGGCCTGGATCACGTCCACCGCCTGCTTGACCAAGAGTTCGCGGAAAGCGTAGCGGCCAAAGAGCCTTTCGCCGGTGGCCACGGGGATTCGGCACTGCCGCCGCACCTCGGCCAGGGCGTCGGTGTGCGCGGGTAGCACCGGCTCCTCGTAGAAGAGGATCCCGTACGGCTCGATGCGTTTGGCCATCTCCACCGCCTTGACTGGATTGAGCACCCCGTGGCCGTCGATGGCGATGCCAATTTCATCACCCACGGCCTGGCGCACGGCCCGCACCCGGGCCTCGGCCCGCTTCCCCTCGGCCAGGTTGAAGCCTAGCCCGGTGAACTCGAAGGGAGTGAACTTCACGGTGCGGAAGCCCTCTTCCAGCCGCTGCTGCGCATCCTCGGCATAGCTTTCGGGGGTAGTCCCGTGGATCCAGGCATAGACCTCCACCCGGTCGCGCACCGGGCCGCCCAGCAACTCCCAGACCGGCAGGCCCAGTGCCTTGCCCTGGATGTCCCACAGGGCGTGCTCCACCCCGCTGAGGGCGGCTATCAGCACCGCCCCGCCCCGCCAGATCACCGTGCCGTAGATGTACCCCCACAGCCGTTCGATCTGAAAGGGGTCGGTGCCGAGGAAGTACCCCTCCAGGTCGCGCAGGGCCCCCATCACCGCCTGCTCCTTGCCCACGCAGGAGGGCTCGCCCACCCCCCAGATCCCCTCGTCGGTGTGGAGTTTGACGAAGACATAGATCCTCCCGCTCTGGTTGGCGGTGAGGAGCTCCATCCGGGTGATCTTCATCTATGTGGTTCTCCTGATGGCAGGTGCAGCGTCAGGGTGTGAGTCCCTGAGCGGATTCCATCGCGCCTCTGGCCGCAGGATTGCAACCCAGAGGCCGATGGCCTCGGAGCCGGCCAGGGTTGGCCGCCGAGAATGAGCGAAGGGACCGCATCCTGGCGCGGCCGTGGATCACCAGTAATCCTCCAGCCGTTCCAGCTGCCAGCGCACGGTGTACGGGTCGACCCGCTCGCCGCGTTTGTAGCCCCGGCTGGCCGCCTGCGCCGCCTCGATGCGCTTGTAGCGGATCTCGAAGTCCAGCGGTTCCTCAAAGGTAAAGGGCCGCATCTGCCCCAACCGCCCGGCGGCCCGCTGCGCCGCCGCGAAGATCTCCGCCACCGCGCGCTTGGGGTGTTTGCTCAGGGCCCCGTTCCAGCCCAGGCCCTGCTTGGTGGTCGCGGTTTCGGCCCAGGGGAAGAACACCCCGGCCTCGGCCGTCCCCTTGTCGTCGCTGGCCACCAGCATCACCGGCACCCCCAGGCGGCCGGCCATGGCCCCGTGGATGCCCATCTCCCCCACCTGGCGGCCGTTCACCTTCATGTACTGGTACGAGGCCGAGCTGAAACTGTGGCAGATCACTCCGTCTATGGTGTTGTCCATCGCGTGGTAGCCGATGAGGGCGACCCCGGCAAAGTCCCGGGTGAGCCCGGGCCAGCAGTGCGGGAAGCCCACCCCCAGGGCGATCTGGCAGCGCTCGTCGAGCTGGTCGTAGTGCAGGTTGAGGCTGCCCCCGTGGTTGTCCCAGACGATCACCTCGCTGGCGCCGGCCGCCAAGAAACCCCGCGCTGCGGCGTCCGCCTCGCGGGTGGCCTGCAGCCGGGCGAACTCCAGGTCGCGCGATTCGTTGAGCGAGCCCCCCGGCGCGCCCACCACCCCGGCCACTCCCTCGCAGTCCACCGCGACGATGAATTTCACGGGAAACGCTCCTTTCGGCTTAAGATAGTTTTCAATATAGGCAGTTTCATCGCGAAAGTCGTCCCTCCTACCCCCGCCTCTGGTTGCCGCATCTACCTGCCCTGGTGGCCTCTGCTGGCTATCGCACCAAGGCCAATCTGCGGGTCGCTAGCTGCCCTCCTGCCCGCAGGCGGCACATTGCCCCGAGCCAGGGTCGCCACGGTGCAGATCGCGGTGCTGCTGTTGAAGGGGTTGGGGTAGTTGGGCTGCAGGCGGAAAGCGGTGGTGCTCAGGGAGAACGGCGCCTCCTGGCCGGGCATGCGCAGGCCGTACGGCGCATCGCGGAGCACCAGATCGCCTTCGGGTATCTGGATGTGGGCACTCTCCTCCACCGCGATCCCCTGCCACTGTTCCCCAGGGGGCCAGGCTTTCAAAAAACAACGGCGCCGGGGCCACGACCTCGTTGACCTGCCCGTTGTAATGGAGCCGCCGGCCCGCGTAGATCTCCAGCCCTACCCGGACGTGCAACTCGCAGCGGGCCGGATCTGTGCCGCCGGCCAGCCGGTCCGCGCCGGCGACACGCACCCTGGTCCCAGGGCAGAGGACCAGCCGGCCTTCGGGCGCGATCTCCAAATCGCCGTCCACCAGCACCTCTCCCACCCAGCGCACCTCCTAAAGGATCACCCCGCCCCCGCGGGGCCGGGCCACGTTCACCCACAACTCCCCGTCCTGGAGCTGAAGTTTCAGGGAAAGGCCGGCGCTGGCCGCCGGCAGGATTCCTCCCACATTCACCAAGGGGTTCGAACCCAGGTCGAAGCGTGTGAAACGCACCCCGTCCCAAGGAT
>VGJS01000122.1 GCA_016867395.1 Candidatus Handelsmanbacteria bacterium | reverse complement strand
ATACTTCATCTCGCAGTACTCGCCTCGTCCCCAGGGTAACTGCTATGTCATCGACCAGGACGCCGTCACGACGACGCCACCGGTCCAAACCCAGGCGACAACTATCCTGACACAGGGGGGACGACCACTCAGGCGGTCCACCTCGGGACCGCCAACGACCTCCGCAGACTGCTTGACCGACGGCGAACGAGAAGATACCTTGTCCATCGCAGGCTCCTTGTGGTGATGGGAACGTCAATACTTGGCGGTATTTCCGTACCCAATCTATAATGTGGAGCCTGTGCTATTTCAACTAACTTCGGGACAATTTGGGCAGGAATGAAGAAGATGCAAGCCATTGTCGCCGTGATGCGAAAGCTACTACGATGCCTATGGGAGATGCTCAAACACCAACAGGATTTCGATGGCAGCAGCCTTTACCAGCTGACCTGAAGGGCCTTTACAGCGAAGAGAGTGTCTCACATCCTGAGTGGGCCAAATCCTGGGGGCCGGTCATATCCTTTCGCCCTCGCCAGAGGGCGGTAAATGATGGTGGGCATACTCAGGATTCGCTCTTTTTTTCTCCACTGCCATCCACAACTTCTAAACATAGCTCGTGAAAACGCCGTGATTTTCACCTCGCTGTTTGTCTCTTCCAGACCTCGAAATATCTGATTCTCTCTCCGAAGGTTTCCGTGCGTTGCATATGCTTTACAGCCATTTAGCTTGTTGTTTGTATTGATTAGGAAAGGGTCTTGAAATCAGGAGGTTTCAGGTTCAAGTCCCGAAGACGGCTCCAGACAAGGACCCGGCTCCGAGGGCTATTCCCCCGGAGCCTGTTGCTTTGCCAACCACGCCCCTGTCTCAAGGGCCGCGACCCTGGCGCAGGGCGTGGCGCAGCAGGCCCTCGACCACCTTCTCGGCGTCCTGCTGGCGCAAGGGCTCGGAGCGCAGGGCCCAGACGTGGTTGGGATAGGCCATGTTGCGCAGCTCCACCAGCACCTTGAGGTCCGCCGGGTTGTGGCGCAACACCCCCAGGGACTGGCCGCGGACGTGGCCCCCCCCGCCCAGGGTCTCCTGGAGCAGGCCGGCAAAATCTCGGGAGGCCAGATCCTGGCGGCCGTCCTTGCCGGCGTAGTAGAGCACCAGGGGGGCTTTGGGGGCCTTGGGCTCGAGGTCGGCGTGGAAGGAGAGAAAGAGGCGGCGGCCCGGAGGAGACTGGTCAAAGGCCCGGCGGGCAATGGCCACCCTGGCGTCGAGGTTGTCCCTCTGAGGCCATTGCCGATTAGTGTTGGACTGGTTGAGTTCGAGGCTGTTGTAGACCTCGTTCTTTTCGTGGACAAAGGTCTGGGTGGGGGGCTGGGAGCGGCGGAGCAGGTGGTTGGGGCTTAGCAGGGTGAGGGTCACGGTGGCCCCGTGCCGCCGCAACAGGATGTAGACCCGCAGCACCACGTCGTACACGTACTCATCTTCGACCACGAAGAGGGGCTTGCTCTGGCCGTCGCGCGAGGACACGATAGCCCCCGGGTCCAGGCCGCCGTGTCCGGGGTCCAGCACCATATGCCAGCCTTTCAGGGCCTGGCTGAGGGGGCTGAGGGCGGCGACGGCCTCCTCAAATCCCTCCCAAAGCCGGCGGGCCTGGTGGTAGGTAGCCAGCGGCGGGGCCGCGGGGCCTTCGAAGTAGGTGGCCGAGGGCTGGCGGGTCTCCCTGGGCTGGCGGTAGTAGTACGGCCCATTGCCCGCCTCCAGCGCCGCGATGCCCGCCGGGACAGGATGCACCATCCCCTCCCCCGCCTCCTCCTCGACGGCCGATGAGGGTGCTGCCATGTGGCGCACCCCACCGCAGGCCCACAGGGACAACACCGCCGCCAAGATCAACCCCCGGATCAACGCCGTCTCCCCATGCCGCCCTCGGTAGACCATCTGCATCAGCCGCCGGGTCATTGACCCCTCCTGGGTGAGTGCGTAGATGAAGGTGTTGATCGCCATCTGCAACTGGCGGAATTCCCTGGTGTCGAAGGAGGAGACCCCGACCATGCGGCCGCGGAGGCCGTACCCACTCAGGTAGATGGGCCAGTACCACTTGACGTCGGCGCTGCCCAGGGCAGGCAAGCCCCCGCGGATGTCGAAAAGCGCGCTGAAAATGGCGTCGTCGTCGGGCAGGCGCTCGCTCCAGAAATCCCTTCCCCGCATTAGTCTGCGGTACTTCTCCAGCGCCTCTTCGAGATGCCCCTCCCACAGACCGGCCAGCACGAACCTCCCGGCGAGCAGGTACTTGGCCATCTGCTCCAGCTTGCTCTCGTTGGGCTCTTCCTGCGGAAGGATGATGGGCACCTCCATCAGCCGCTCGTCGTCGAAGGCGATGTTGCCGACGAAGTCGGCCTGCAGGCCGGTGTACTCGGCCAGCCCGTCCCAAATGGCGTCTACCGTCTTCAGCCCGATATTGCCCCAGCCCGTGGTGCCCTAAGCCACGGCCATGGCCGAGACCACATGGACCAAACAAAAGAACCCCTTGAGGTGCTGCCGGTCCGCGGGGTCCTGCACCACCATGGCCCGGTACCAGCCGGTGTTCGTGCTGTTGACGTCGAGCATCTCCAGGGCCAGGTCGATCTTGTCCTCCACGCCGCGCGATCCGGCCAGCCCCATCGCCGCTAGCCCCGGCTCCAAGGGGATGGCCGGGCCGGGGCTGCCCTCTGCGGACCAGGCCAGGGCAATGGCCTCGCCCCCGCTGCCCTGGCCCCCGACCAACCCCAGCGCGTCAAAATTCGCCGAACGCACCTGGTCCATACGCGCCGCCGAGACCTACACCTGGCGCCGCACCAGTTGCCACCTTGGCTGAGGCACCTTGCGCAACTCCAGGGGTTTGGCCAGCAAGGGATCGCGCCAGGTGAAGAACTTCACCTTGGCCGGCGGGGCGACTCCGATCTCCTCTCCGCCGGTGGCTGCGGTCAGGCCGGCGATCAGGGCCAGGTGCGCGGCCAGGGCCAGGCCCAGGCACCACCAGTACAGCCGCCGCAGCCGGCAGAAGAGCATTTCTACTTCAGTGTGGGCAGCGGGTATGGCTAACTCTCTGCTGTCCTGCGCGCCGCGGAGGGCCTTAGCGCCTGAGGTCAACCCAGGGAATCCGCTCTCTCCTCAGCGCCATGGCAGGGCCAGCCCAAGCTCGCCGGCGATCTCCTGCCAGGGACTGCTGGTGGGTCGGGCCCAAGGGTATCCCCACCTCGGCCCAGAGCTGCACCGAGCGGTCCGCCTCGGCCCTGAACGCCTCGACCGGCAAAAAGCGGCTGATACCGAACACCGCGATGAAGGCCCCGTACCCGGCTGCAGCGTATTGGCGGTTTTCCGGCCTGAACCTGGCCTCTATCATGCCCGCCATTACCCCGCCGAAGTACTGGGCCACGGCCACCAGGCCCAAACTTTTTAAGAAGGCGGCAGGGGCCGGGCCTTTAGCCGCTACAGAGCCCCTCGGTCCAGCTTCACCCCCAGGCCCGAAGTCTCGGGGACCCGCACCTGGCCGCTGATCACCGGGAAGGCCGGCCCCACCACGTCCTCCTCCCACAGGTTGGTGGCGGTGACGTGGTACAGGGTGGCCCGGTCGCTGGCGGCCCCCATATGGGCCACGAAGGCCAGGGTGGTGTTGCCGCCCACTTTCTGGAGCATGAAGCGCACATTGGCCGCCTTGAAGAGCCCGGCCCGCTTGATGGCCTCCCCTACCGGCGAGTGCCCCAGCATGTACCCGTCGGCCATCCCCATCAGCGCCTCCCGCCCGCCCAGGGGCAGGTGGTGGAAGACGATGGGCAGGGCGCATTTCTAGCACAGCAGCTTGTGGCCCTCCATGTCGAAGGTGCGCAGGGGGTCCTCGATCAGGCCGGCGATGGGGAACTGCGACAGCTCGCGCGCTAGCTCCACCACCTGGTCCACGGTGTTGTCGAAGTTGACGTCGTAGTGGACCTTGAAACCCTTGGGCGCCACCTCCTGCATGGCCCGGGTCTGCTCCACGGCGTTGTGGAAATGGTGGGTGTAATACTTGAGCCAGGTGTAGCCCTGAGCCGCGGCCCGCTGTACCTCCTCAGCCATATTGGCCGGGGTCTGGGGCACGGTCCAGGAGGAGACCGGCACCCAGGAGCGCACCTTGGGGCCGAAGAGCTAATACACCGGCACCCGCTCGGCCGGGGCCAGCCAGATATTAAGCCGGGGATGAGCCAGCCACTGGCAGGGCTTGGTCCCCTTCAGCTTCTCCAACTCGCTCTCCAGCCGCTCGTTGGGTGGCCCCTGGTAATCGCCCAGTTCCTCCAGGCCGTTGTCGGCGCGCAGCATCACCAGGGTGCGGGCGTCCCAGGTGCTTCCCTGGTAGAGCCGGTGGACGTCCTGGTTCCACGCCTGCAAGGGTGGGTGGATCTCGTAGGTCTCGATCTCGCCGATCTCCATCTTCACTCACACCACTAAGGGCCGGCGGCAGCATTACAGAGAACCCCGCGCCCGACCGCCAGCAACGGGCGCAGCTCTTCCTCTCTTACAATTGGCTCTTGCGGTAACCCGGCATCTCGGGCCGGAACAGCTCCGGATTGAGCCGCACCCCCAGACCGGGCCCGCGCGGCAGGGAAAGGTACCCGTCACTGATCTGCACCTCCAGGTCGATCAGTTCCCTGTAGGTGGTCTGGATCTGGGCCCGCATGGTCTCCTGGTACAGCCCGTTCCCCGCCGCCGCCAGCACCTGCATCCCCGCGATCAGGGTCAGGGGCCCGGTGGCATCGTGCATGCTGACCGGGATATTGTACACCTGGGCCAGCCGCGCCACCCTCACCGTCTCCGAGATCCCCCCCACCCAGGTCGGGTCGATCATCACGTAGTCCGCGGCCTTCTTCTCCAGCAGGGCCGCGTAGTCGGGAGCACAGAGCAGCATCTCGCTGGCCGAGACGGGCATGCGGCTCTGGCGGCGGAAATCGGCCAGCATGTCGAGGTTGTCCATCTTGAGGATGTCCTCCAGCCACAAAGGCTGCAAGGGCCGCAGGGCCTCGGCGATGCGCAGGGCCGCGGGCAACTGGAAGTGGGAGTGCCCGTCGATCATCACCTCGATCTCCATGCCCACGGCCTCGCGGATCCTTTCGAGGGGCCGCAGGGCCTGGCGGATATCCGCCTCGCTAATGCGCATCGGGCCGTGCTCAATGGCCGGCAGGTCGAAGGGCCAGATCTTCATCGCTGTGTACCCCAGACCGATCAGCTCTTGGGCCAACTCGACAGGGTGGTGAAAATAGTTGTAGGAGTCCGAGAGTGGCCCGGGCCGGCCCACCGAGCCCATGCCTGGCCAGCCCTGCCAACCGCGCCGGGCCGCCGGCTCGGCCTGGATGCCATAGCTGGGGTTGCCGCAACTGTTGTACACCGGCACCCGGTCGCGCACCGGCCCGCCCAGCAGGCGGTATACCGGCTGATTGCACACCTGCCCCAGGATGTCCCACAGCGCCAGATCAACGGCCGAGAGGGCCCGCAGCTCCACCCCGCGCACCCCGATATTGGCCATGCGCTCGTAGAGGAAGCGCCAGTGGGACTCGATAGCCAGGGGGTCGGCCCCCAGGAGCCGGCGGGCGTAATAGTCGTGGATCATCCCGGTGATGGCCTGGCCGCAGAAATAGGTCTCGCCGCAGCCGACGATGCCCGCGTCCGTATGGAGGCGCAGCAGCACCAGGTGGGGGGCAAAGGAGGGGGGCAGCACCGTCTCGATGGCGGTGATGCGGAGGGCCTGGTCCGCAAAGGGCACCGCGGGCAGATGACGGCGGTCCGGCACATTGGGCTGGCCGGCGATCTGGTCGGCCTCGATGCTGAAGGGTCTGGACGGCATGGAGTCCTCGGAGTTATGGTTATTTCTGAGGCGGGGAGGAGTCGGGGCTGCGCCACACGGGGGCGGTGATCCCCTCGTGGGGCTGGCCGAGGATCTCCCGGTACAATTCAGGCCGGCGGGCCCGCAGGTAGCGGAATCCTCCGGCCTTTTCGAGTTTGTCTGGGGTGAACAAGGCCAGGGCCACCTCCTCGCCGAAACTGCGGCACTCGGCCAGGATCTCCCCGTACGGGTCGAGCAGCATGGACAGGCCCGGTTTGAGCTGGTCTCCGTCCATGCCGATGGGGTTGCTGAATACGTAGTACACCCCGTTGTCGTACGCCCTGGCCGGCAGCCAGCGCATCAGCCAGCCCCGGCCCTTGGGCCCGTCGAACTCCTGGCGCAGGGGCGCCGGATCGCCCAGGCGGTGCTCCCAGAGGTGAGGGTCCACGAAACCCCGGCCCGGCATGGGCGAGGGGGTGCAGCCGGTGACGTGGGGGGCGAAGATGATCCGCGCCCCCAGCAGGGCCGTGGCGCGGACGTTTTCGATCACGTTGTTGTCGTAGCACGTCAGGATGCCGCAGGTCCAGCCGCACAGCTCGAAGACCGTGAAATCCCCCCCGGCCGAGAAGTACTTGCTGATGAAGGGGTGCAGCTTGCGATGGCGCGCCCGGAGCCCCTGCTCGTCCACGCAGACGTAGGTGTTGTACAGGAGCCCGTCGGCATCGCGCTCCACCAGCCCGGCCAACACCGCCAGCCGGTGTCGCCGGGCAATCTGAATCAGATTCTGCGTGCTGGGGCCCTCGGGAATAGTCTCGGCTAGGGCCTCCACCTGGGGGCGGCTCAGGTCCTTGAAGAAGGTGTAGGCGGTGACGCACAATTCGTGAAAGGCCACCACCTGCGCCCCCCTGGCCCGGGCTTGCCCGGCAAGCCGGTCCACGGCCTCCAGATTGGCGGCCTTGTCCGCGTCGCGACTTTCGAACTGGGCCGCCCCAATACAGACGGATTCCATCACACTGTGGGCATCACGTTGCCGCCGCACACCGGCACATAGGCCCCGGTGATGAAGCTGGCCAGGTCTGAGGCGAGGAAGGCCACCACGTTGGCGATCTCCTGGTCGGTGCCCCGCCGCTTTAGGGCCACGGTAGCCTCGTAACCCTCGTTGCGCTCGGTGCCCTGTTCGCGATCCCGGTCGCTGATGGTCCAGCCCGGAGCCACCTGGTTGATGGTGATCTGGTGTTCCCCCACCTCCCGGGCCAGCACCCGGAGGATGCCGTCCATCCCGCGTTTGGCTGCGGCATAGGCCGACTGGTTGGGCTTAAGCTGCATCGTACACTCGGTGTTGATGCCAATGAAGCGGCCCTTGCCTCTGGCGATCATTGCCGGCACAAAGGCTTTGGCCAGGTGGACGTTCTGCAGCACGCTAGTGCGAAACTGGTCCTCGTAGCTGGAGAGGTCCGCTTCGAGGATGGTGTTCCAGGCGATCTGCGAGACCGCATTGGTCACCACGATGTGCGGATCACCCAGGCCGCTTTGGATGGTTTGCCGCATGGCCAGCACCGCCGGCAGTGTGCCCACATCTCCCATGACGGCCAGGGCCCGCCGGCCCAGGGCCTCCAACTCGGCGCACAGCGCACGGGCCCCCTCCGCGTTGCGATGATAGTGGACGGCCAGGTCCGCCCCGGCCGCAGCCAGGGTGCGCACCATCACCCGCCCCAACTGGCTGGTCCCGCCGGTCACTAAAGCCACCTGGCCGCTCAGGTCAATCTCGATTGCCACAGTTCTTCCTCCTGGGAAGAGGGACGTTGTCCCGAAGTTAGTTGAAATAGCACAGGCTCCTCACTATAGATTGGGTACGGAAATACGGCCAAGTATTGACGTTCCCATCACAACAAGGAGCCTGCCATGGACAAGGTATCTTCTCGTTCGCCGTCGGTCAAGCAGTCTAAGGAGGTCATTGACGGTCCCGAGGTGGAGAGTCTGAGTGGTCGTCTGGCCTTGATTCAAGCGCTGATTCC
>VGJS01000121.1 GCA_016867395.1 Candidatus Handelsmanbacteria bacterium | reverse complement strand
TATCCACCTGCTCCTCGGCGTCGCCGGCCTCCACCTGCTGCCGGCCCTGTTGCCGGCTGTCCTTGACAAAGGCCTCGACCCGGGTGCCGTCGAGGTACACCGCCCCGGCAAAACGCAGCTCGACCAATTCGCCCCGGCGCACGGGGCGGGAAAGCTGCACCTCGAATCCCCCCACCCCCGAATCGGCCACCACCGCCACCTCAGCCCCGCCCACCCGCACCGAGCCGAAGCGCAGAGGCACCGAAGCCTGCAGGGCCACCTGGTCGAAGCCGCTGATATTGCCCTGGGCCCGGAGGTAATAGGAGAACTCCGTCCAGGCCCCCGGTTGCACCCTAACCGGCCAAAGTTCGCCCACTACCTTCTCGGCCAGGGGTTCAGAGTACTCCAGGGACAGCCAGTCCAGTTGGGCGGCCGACTGGAGTTCCTCGCTCTTCAGGCGCACCTCCAACTCCAGATAGCGGCGAGGCGAGGGGGAGAGGAAGGGGGAACCCGAATGGGGGTAGATCCTGCTCCAGGGGCTCCAGCCCTCGCCGATCACCGCAACAGTATCCACCGGCCCGCGAAAGCTGGAGATCAGTTTCTCCCACTTTTTCTGGGTGATTTCCTTGCCGTTTTTGTCGCGGTAGATGATCTGCTCCCTGAGGTTGTCGCCGCTGCGGCTGCGGATCTCCACCTCGGTAACCGGCGGGGTGTCGGCCTGCCAGTTGAGAGCATCCACCTTCTTGCTGCCGCCCAGGTCGATGAGGGGCGAGATCAGCGCCACCTCCAGCGGGTATCCCTGGCCGAAAACCTGGATCTCCTCGGTGATACCCCCGGCGTAGCACCCCTGGGTGGTGGCGCCCTGTCCCCCGCCCAGGGCCACGGCGCAGGCCGCGTCCCAGTACTTCCAGGCCACGCGCACGTACCGGGCCGGGGTCAGGGCAAAGGCATGGTCCGCCAGGCCCTGCTGGAGGTTGAGGGGAATGGAAGTCCCGGAAAAATGCTTCCGCCACACCAAGGTGCCGTCGGGCGCCATGGACCCGTCCGCGGTGAGCACCTCGTAGAACTTGTAGTCGAAGGAGCGGCTCCCGTACTGCTGGAAGAGCACCGCGGCGCTGACCAGGCGCACCAGGTCCACCTGGTATACCGCGCCCAGATCCAGGGTGATGCGGGCGTTGATGTCGTTCACCCCCCGCGAGGCCCGACCGTACAGCCAGGAAGTGTTCAGCAGGCCGTCGGCCAGTTCCACGGCATTGCCCAGGGGGATCACGTCCCGCTCCCCCCCCTTAACCTCCACGACGATGTCCACCCCGCCGCCCTTCTCGGCCAGGTCGAGGGCCAGGTTGTCGCCGAAGGTCTCCACCTCCACCTCTGCCAACCGGCCCGCAGGCAGTCCCCCCAGCAACTGCAGGCGCAGCACCTGCACCAGCGACTTCTCCGGCTCGCTCAAGTCCAGGACCACCTGGTGGCGGTCGTTCTCCCCGAAACGCTGGCGCAGGCGGTAGATAAGGGTGCCGGGAATGGGGCTCCGGGTGTTGTCGCGGGCCTGCTCCCCGGTGGAGAGCAGCAGGTCGAAGAGCGGGAAGGGCGCCGCGTCGGCGGCAAAAACCAGGCGCACCTGATGGGCCGAGACCACCCGGCCCAGATCGATTTCCAGCCACCAGTTCTCGGGGGCGTCGCCCGGATCAGGGCGCCACCCCGTCTCCGGGTCGCTGTCCAGCACCAGCGCCGCATCCCTCTGGTTGGAGCCCGCCCCCCGAATGCCCCCACCAAAAACCGTCGCGTCGAGAGCGGCGTTGTTCCCCTTGCGGGCGGCCACCGGCCGCACCACCCCTTCCCGGCTCAACTCCACGATGCCGCCCGGCAGGGTCCAGCGCCGCCACTGCGAGGCGGTGTCGAAACGCAACTCCTCAGCTCCCAGGGGCAACACCAACAGCAGGAGAAGCCAAAGCCGGGCGGCTTTAGGCATGGCGCTCCCGCAGCCGGCGGGCCGCCTCGGACTGGTTGCTGAGTTTGGCATAGACCTCTTCGATATCCACCCTCGCCGCCGAGCCGGGGGCAAAGCCGCAGTCCGGGTTGAGGACCACCCGCTCCGCGGGCAGAAACTCCAGTGCCTGCTCCACCCGCACCGCGATCGCTTCGGGGGTGTCCACCTTTCCCGGATGCACACTCACGCAGCCCAGGCCGATCTCAAAGTCCTCGCGCAGATGGGCAAAAACCCGGGCCTCCCCCGCCCCCGGGCTTGTGAACTCCATGGTGAGATGATGGACATCGAGCTGGTTGAGGTGGGGGATGAGGGGCTCGTACCCCCCGGTGTGGCAAGCCTCTCCGCGCACCCTGGCCCCGGCTCGCCGGCACAGATGTACCGCCAGCCGCACCCCCTGCACCCCCGCGACCAGCTCGTTGATCAGCGCGACCGAGAACCGCGCCTCCTCCTCCGGGTCAGGATACTGGGCGCGCACCTGGGGGTCTACCAGCAGGCACAGGTGGGGATCGTCGATCTGCACCACCTCGGCGCCGGCCTGGCTGAGCAGCTCCAGTTCGCGGCGCAGGAAAGGGACGCAGGCCCGGGCAAAGTCGCGCCGTCTGGGATAGGCTTTCTTCGATCTTTCCGCGTCCCACAGCCGCTCGCCCAGCAGGGCCGGCGAAGGCAGGGCCACCTTGATCTTCCTGTGCGTGTTCCGCTTGAGGAAGCGGGCCTCGGCCGCCAGGCACCCCGGCTCTTTGGCCGAGAGCAGGTCCACCACCACGGTCCAGGGCCGGCCATCCTCGTGCCGGCCCACCTCGAAGCCGTGGGCCAACTCGGCGATCACCCCGATGTACGAGGCCCGCCGCCACTCCCCGTCGCTGAGGATGTCCAGACCCGCCTCCTCCTGCAGGCGCACCGCGTACGCCACCGCGTCGTCCATGACCCGGGTGCGGCGCTCCTCGCTCGTAACCCGCTCCCCAGTCACCATCTCCCGCACAAAGGCAGGACGCGGCAGTGAACCCACCACTGCCGTGGGAAACAAAGTGCCGTAGTGCTCTAGCGTAGACATGACTCAGCTGCCCCACCGCGCATTGGCCAGGTCGTAGTCCTCCTCGGTGTCGACCTCCATGTACTCGCCCTGGGTGGTCACGCTATGAAAGGGCAGTCCGCAGGCCAACATCTCGTTGTAGAGGTGGATCAGGTACGCCTGCTCGAAAGGTTTGTTGTCTTTCCACACCCTGCCCGCCCAATCCGCTTTCAAGCGGTGGTAGTGCTCACGCAGTTGCGCCGCCGCCGCTGCACTGAACCTGGCCACCCCGATGTACTCACCCGTCGCCGCTTCGGCCGGCAGCTCGCGGTCGATCTGCAGCACCCGGTCGCCCTCGGCCTTCACCTTTTCCGCGTCGTGTTCGGGGTGCTGACTGCGATCGGCGTAGCGGTCGCGCCAGCGGGTATCCACGCACAGCACACAGTCGCCCGGATGGTCCAGGGCGCGGAGCACCACCCCAGGCTGGTAAAGGATATCGGCGTAGGAGCAGACAAATCCTCCATCCATAAACGCCTCGGCACAGAGCAGGGATTCGAGGATATTGGTAGATTGCCAGAGGGGGTTGTGGCAGAATTCGAGCTGGGGATAGTCGGCCTGCACCTGCTCGATGCGGTACCCGCCGACGAAGACCGGTGGCCCCAGGCCGGCCTGGTTCAGCGCCTCCAGCACCCAGTCGAGGATGCGGCGGCCCGCCACCGGGGCGTAACATTTGGGCTGTTCGTCGGTGAGGGCCTTGAGTCGGCTGCCCCGGCCCGCGCCCAGGATGATGGGACGCATCCTACCTCCTTTTTTGGGCTACAGTATAAGCCCGGGGACAGGGGCGGGGCAAATACGTGGCCCGTTTGACAGCCCCCCTCCTTCGCCGCAGATTCTCCTGTCCTTTCCCGCCTCAGGAGCCTCCCATGAAAATCAAGGATATCCGTCTGTTGCCCCTCACCGGCGCCACCCCGGACGGCGGGTGGGATCAGGGTTTCGCGGAGGAGGACAACCTCCATACCCTCGTAGAAGTCATCACCGACCAGGGCGTGGTCGGCCTGGGCAGCGTCTACACCTCGGCCAAACTCATCGAGGGGGCTCTGGGCATATTGCGGCCCATGCTCATCGGCGAGAGCGCCATCGAGCCCGCCCGGGTTGCCGAAAAGCTGCACCAGTCCACCTTCTGGCAGGGCCGCGGCGGCGCGGTGACTCACGCCATCTCCGGCATCGACATTGCCCTGTGGGACATCTTCGGCAAGGTCACCCGCCAGCCTATCAGCCGGCTTTTGGGAGGCCGGTACCGCGAGAAGATCAAGCCCTACGGTTCCCTGTTGATGACCGAGCCGGAGCACCTGCCCCCCCGCCTCGAAGACGCGGTCTCGCGCGGCTTCCGGGCCATCAAGATGGGCTGGGGGCCCTTTGGCCGGGTCTCCGCCGAACTGGACGAGGCCATTGTCCATAGCGCCCGCCAGACCGTGGGCCCGGACGTGGAACTGATGGTGGATGCCGGCGGCTCCGACTGCTACTGGCCCCACGGATACAAGTGGGCCCTCGAAACGGCCAGGATGCTGCGCGACTACGAGGTGACCTGGTTCGAGGAGGCGCTGCGCCCCGACGATTTGCAGGGCTATATTAAGCTCACCGAAAACGCGCCCCTACCCATCACCGGCTGCGAGGTGCTTACCCGCCGGCAGGCCTTCATGCCCTGGATCGAAAGCCGGGCCGTCGATTTCATCCAGCCCGACGTCACCAAGGTGGGGGGGATTACCGAAGAGTTCCGCATCGCCATGCTAGCCTACGACCACTCCATCCTCTTCGTGCCCCACGGCTGGAACACCGCGGTGGGCCTGGCCGCGGACCTGCACCTGGTGGCCGCGGTGCCCACGGCCCGCTGGGTGGAATACATCACCCCGGCCGCCTATATCGAGGACCTGGTGGTGGAGCCCTTCGCCCTCGACACCGAGGGCCTGCTGAGCATCCCCGAGGCCCCGGGCCTGGGCGTGCGCTGGAACCCGGAGGGCATCGAGAAGCATTCGCGCAGGAAACTGACCCCCTCGGATCTATAGGAGTCCCGTCTTATGCCTGAATCCCTTCCCCTGGCCATGGTCGGCTGCGGCGGCATGGGCCACCGCCACCTTTACGGCCTGGCCGAACTCCACCGCACCGGCCGCTCGCCCTTTGCCCTGGTCGGCGCCTGCGACCCCAACCTCGACAACGCCAATTCCCTGGCCAGCCAGGCCGTCGACCTCTTAGGAAAACGCCCGGCCGTGGCCAAGGACCTGGGGGGCCTGCCCGCCGAGGTGGCTGCCGCGGACGTCTGCACCCTCCCCGCCTTCCACCACACCGCCGCCATCGAGGCCCTTAAGCGGGGCTGGCACGTGATGTGCGAAAAACCCATGGGCCTCACCCTGCGGGCCTGCCAGGCCATGATCGCCGCGTCCCGCCGGGCCGGCCGCGTCATGTCCGTAGCCGAGAACTACCGCCGCGACCCCATCAACCGCCTGGCACGCGCCCTCATCGACGCCGGCGCCCTGGGCCAGCCCCGCCTGCTCATCCACAACACCCTGGGCGGGGAGAAGCAGATGCTGATCTCGGTGTGGCGGCACCAGAAGAACTCCAGCGGCATCCTGCTCGACGTGGGGGTCCACTTCGCCGACATCATGGAGTACTTCCTGGGACCGGCCCTTACTGCTTACGCCCAGACCCGCCTGCACGAGCCCGTCCGCCACAACCCCGTGGCCGGCCAGGACCCGGCCCAGAAGCGCTCGCCGGCCGGGGTGTACGAGCGCTGGCAGAAAGAGATGCCCGCCCAGTTCGAGGCCACCGCCGAGGACGCGGCCTACGCCACCATCCTCTTTGCCAGCGGCGCGGTGGCCCAGTACATCGAGGACCACGCCGCCTTTGGCCAGGGCCTGTGGCAGCGCACCCTGTACGGCAGCCAAGGCTCCATGAACCTGCCTGGCGACCGCTCGGGCCAACGCCTGCAGCTCACCCAGGCCGGCAGGGAAGCCATCGACGACCAGCGCCTGTTCGAGCTGGTGCCCGACTTTTGCCTCGACCCCACCACTGCGTCCCTCTTCGGCGGCGAGCGCCTGTACGAGTACCAGCTTCCCTTCGCCGAGATCGACCGCAAGCTCATCGCGGTGGAGTACGCGGAGTTCGGGGAGGCCATCCTCCACAACCAGGCCCCCGAGGTCGGCGCTGAGATGGGCGCCCGGGCCGTGGCCCTCTCCTACGCCCTGCTCGAATCCCAGGTGGCGGGCCGGGCGGTGAGGGTGGACGAGGTGCTGGAGGACCGGCTCAACTCGTACCAGGCCGGGATCAACGCCTCGCTGGGGCTCTGAGATGCCGGCCATCCTCTGCCCAAGTTGCCGCAAGCTGATCGACAGCACCGAGCCCCGCTGCCCCTTCTGCGGCCAGCTCCGCCCCGGAATGTGGGGCTTTACCTCCACCCTGCGGCGACTTGGCGTCGAGATCGACTTCTCCAAGCTGATCGTCATCGTCTGCGCCGTCCTCTACGTGCTGGCCTTGATCGTCGAGCCCTCGGCCATCTTCCGCACCCAGGGCATGATGAACTTCCTGGCCCCCGGCCGCCAGGCCAGTGTCTGGTTCGGGATGACCGGCAGCCTGCTGGTCTTCGACTACGGCTACTGGTGGACCCTGATCACCGCCATCTACCTGCACGGGAATCTCTTGCACATCTTCTTCAACATGATGTGGGTGCGCCAACTCGGCCCTCTGGTCGAGGATCTCTTCGGCCCGTACCGGCTCTTCGTCATCTTCACAGTCGCCGGCGTCACCGGCTTCCTCTTCTCCTCCTTCAGCGGCACCCCCTTCACCTTGGGCGCCTCGGGCTCCATCTTCGGCCTCTTGGCCGCGGCCATCGTCTACGGGCGGCGGCAGGGCAGCAGCCTCTTCACCCTCCAGTTTTTGCAGTGGGCGGTGATCCTCTTTGTCTTCGGCTTCATCTTTCCCGGGGTGGATAACTGGGCCCACTTGGGCGGTTTTGTCGGCGGCTACGCCACTGCCTTCGTCTTCAGCCGCATGGGCAGCCACGAGGGCCTGGGCGCGTACCTTGTAGCCGGGATCTGCGCCCTGCTCACCGTGGGCGCCTTTGTCATGCAGGCCTGGACCATGTTCGACTTCTACCAGGGATGAGGGAGCGCGAGGCACTCGCCTTCTTCGACGCGGCTGGGAATCTGCTAGGGGTGAAATCCCGCGCCCAGGTCCACCGCGACGGGGACTGGCACTGGCTGGTCTTTGTCTGGGCCGCCCGGGTGGATGAGGCAGGCCGCATCCAGGTGCTCTTGCAGGTCCGCAGCCGACCCGGCGACCCGTACTTGGGCAGTATTGACGCCCCGGCCGGGGGCCATGTGCTGGCCGCCGAATCCCACTTGCAGGGAGCACAACGGGAGTTCGCCGAGGAGGTGGGGATCGAATTGGCAGAGGAGGATCTGGTCTATCTGGGCGAGGGCAAACTGGAAAACCCCACCGGCGTCTGCCAGCGGGTCATCGAACACTTCTACCTGTGCAAGAAGCCCGTGTTGTTAGAAGAGGCGCGCTACAGCGAGGAGGCCGGGGGGTTTGTAGAGGTGGAATTGGAGGGATTCTTGGGATTGGCTGAGGGGACGCAGAAAAATGTGAAGGGATTAGGGCGTTTAGCTGGGCAGCGGGAGGCTCGTGAAGTGGAATTGACGCCTCAAGCGCTGGCTGCCTACCAGGAGGGCATGCGGGAGGATTTCCGCCGGGGACTGCGGGCCATCCGCAGTACCTTGCGCTAAACGCTGGAGTAAAGAAATCGCTTGAATTGGACTATCCCCGGCCAAAGGCCGGGGCTTTACACCCGATTCATGGCTTCGCCACCGCGATTTCATAAACTGTAATTGCTAGGACTTGATCTGACAGGTGAGGGTT
>VGJS01000120.1 GCA_016867395.1 Candidatus Handelsmanbacteria bacterium | reverse complement strand
ATGAAGCTGGCGGAGTTGGGCTGCGACTTTGCGGGCATTCTCTCTTACAAATGGTTGTACGCCCCGTACGCGGCCGGGGCCCTATACGTGCGGCCAGAGAGCTTAGGGGCGCTCAAGGTGGTTTACGCGGGGGGGCGGGGGGAGAAGTGCATCGATTTCCAAAAGGGGGAATACGAACTACAGGAGGGGGCGGGCCGCTTCCAGTACGGGCCCTGGTCCTGGCCCCTGGTCCACGCCTGGGCCGCGGCCCTGGACTACCTGGAGAGCATCGGCCTGGAGGAGATCTGGGTGCGGACAGTGGCGCTGACCAGCCGGCTTAAGGCGGGCCTGGAACCCATCCCCGGCCTGACCCTGCACACCCCAGCGTCCCCGGAGCGGTCGGCGGCCTTGGTCAGCTTTGGGCTAAAGGGGTGGACGGGGGAGGAGTTGTGCCAGCAATTGCGGCAGCGCTGGCAGATCGTTACCCGGCACCTCAACCACGGCCCTGTCGGGGTGCGGGCCAGCATAGGTTTTTTCACTCTAGAGGCCGAGGTGGACCTGCTGGTCGAAGCCGTGGGCGCGCTGACCCGCCAATGAGCCTTTCCTCTTTTCCAGCGGTTGCAGGTGATCAAGGCGGGGTGCGCGGTGTTGGGGCAGGGTGGCACAGGGGTTGCTGCCTTATTGGGGGGCTGCCGATAATCAGAAGGCGATTTCGATCCCAAGGAGGTATGCCGTGAAACGACGCAACTGGTTCCTGCTGATCTCCGCCATTTTCCTGGTGGTCTCGGCGTTGCGTTCCCTCTTCGACCAGCATTCCTCGACGTTGCGGCCCCCCATCAGCGAAGCAGAATTGGGGATCTAGACATACTACAGGCGATTGGCCGCGTCGGGTTGTGACCCACTCCGGCCTTTCCCAAGGCGCGTCCTGCCCCCTCGCTCGCTTATCGCTCCGCTACCCGACCCCCGGCCACGCGGTCTTCCCTGCCCGACCACTCCCCGGGAAAGGCCTTCGGGGCCATCCCCCTTCCGTTGCGGTACTTGGCTAAAGGCCCAGCGGTTTACCCGGTATTGTCTTCCCCCGGGGGCGGGCAGAATTTTCCCTCCGACCGCTGCTGCGGGCCGCCGAAGGCGCCCAGCAACGCTCCCACGATCGAGCCGTAGCTCAGGCCGCCCAGCGCCCGGCCGACCAGCATCGTGTTAATGCTTTATCTCCCGCGGATTCCTGGGCCCGCACCACGGTCAACACCGCGGCCGGGGCGTGGCGCATGACCCGCACGCTGGTGGTGCCGAAGATGGTTGTCTCCAACAGGGGCCGGTGCTGCGCCCCCAGGACGATCAGGTCGCTTTTTTCCTTGGCGGCTGCCTGCAGGATCTGTTCAGCGGCTTCGCCGCGCCGGCCCAGGGCGCGCAGGGCGCAGCCAGCGCGCCGGGCGGGGGTGACCAGCGCGCACAACTGCTCCGGATCAGGGAGGGGGCTCGCGCCCTCAGCGACTTGGAGCAGCACCAGTACGGCCCCGCCGCGCAGCACCGGGGGGGTCCACTCGCTGAAATCGACCGCGGCCAGGACGTGTTTGATCTCAGGCGTGCCCATGGCTCGGCTCCTGGGTCTGGGGGGCAAAAGGCGCGCCATCAAGTAGTACAGGACGGGCACATCCAGGCGCGAAAGAAGCAACGAGGCCAACTCCCCGGCCATCAGCGAGATGGCCAGCCCCTGAGATGGGGTCGAAGAGGATCACCGAGGCCCCCACGATCACTGCTGCGGCGGTCGCAGCATGGGGCGGGCGCATGGCCCCGGCGGCTACCACCGCCTCGGCCAGGGGCATGCCCTGGGCCAGGCGAAGCTGTATGAAGTCCACCAGGATGATTGAGTAGCGCACCGCGATGCCGGCCCCGGTGATGAAGCCGATCATCGAGGTGGCGGTGAAGCAGGCGCCCAGCATGCTGTGGGCCGGCACGATACCCAACAGGGAGAAGGGGATGGCCGACATGATCACCAGGGGTAACAGGAAGGACGGGAACCAGGCCACCACCAGGACGTAGATGACTACCAGCACGGCGGCGAAGGCCAGGCCCAGGTCGCGGAACACCTCAAAGGTTATGTGCCATTCCCCGTCCTACTTGAGGCTGTAGCTGTCGGCGAGGAAGGGCTGGCGGGGGGTGTGTTGCTCCAGATAGTAGCCCTCGGGGAGGGGCAGCTGGTCCAGGGCCTCGCCCAGATTCAGGATGGCATACACCGGGCTCTCGAACTGCCCGCCCACGTCCCCCGTGACCTGCACGAGGGGCATCAGGTTCTTGTAGTAGATGCGGCGCTCGCCGATGGTGCTGTCCACCCGCACCAGCTCGCCCAGGGGCACCAGGCCGCCGAGGGGTGGGGAGCTGGATGGCCAGCAGGCCCTGAGGGCTGGCCCGGGTTTCCAGGGGCAGGCGCACCCGGATCTCCAGGTCCTTGGCCTCATCGGGCAGGTGGGCCAGGCCGGCTCCCTGTCCCTCCACGGCAATGGCCAGGGTCCGGAAAAGCTGTTCGGCGCTCAGGCCGTGCAGGCCGGCCTTCTGGCGGTCCACCACCAGCCGGTACTTTGGCTGCAAGTCCTCGGCGTACCAGTCCACGTCCACCCCCCCCCCGCGGTCTGCTCTCAGATCTGCTTCACCTGCGGCCACCCCGAGTTGGCCCTCGTAGTCCGGTCCCTACACCTCGGCCACCAGGGTCTGGAGCACCTGGCTACCTGGGGGCACCTCCGCCACTTCCAGGCGTGCCCCGTACCGCTGGGCGATGTCGTGGCTCTGGCCCTGGCGCTCGCCCTTGGGGGCCAGGTTCACCTATATGTCGGCCACATTGGGCCCGCGCCGCAGGAAGTAGTGCCGCACCAGGCTGTTGAAGCTGTACGGCCCGGAGGTGCCGGCGTAGAGCTGGGAGGCGGTGGCCTCGGGCACCCCGGCCAGGTACACGCCCAACTCCGCGATGAGGGACGCGGTGGTCTCCAGGGTGGTCCTTTATGGGGCGTTGACCATCGCCTGGAACTCGCTCTTGTTGTCGAAGGGCAGCATCTTGGCCACCACGTATTTGATCCCCACCAGGGAGGGGGCGAGCAGGAGCAGGCCCACCAGGGCCATCAGGAAGAGGGCGCGGGTGCGGGAATGGGTCAAGAGGGGGTGCATGGCGCGGCGGTAAACTCGGGTGGTCCAGTCCTCAACCGCACCTGGTGGTGGCTCCCTGGCTGGCGTAGCAGGCGCAGGGCGGCCCAGGGGGTGGCGATGAAGGCCACCAACCGGGAGAAGACCATCGCCGCCGAGGCCCGCACTGCGATGGAGCGCATGTACGGGCCCATCAGCCTGCCCGCAAAGGCTATGGGCAGGATCGCAACGATCACCATGCCGGTGGCCAGGATGGTGGGGTTGCCCACCACGTCCACCGCCGCGATGGCCACCTGGGCCAGGGGCCGGCCCTGGTTGGCGGGCAGGCGGAAGTGGCGGACGATGTTCTCCACCGCCACGATGGCGTCATCCACCAGGATGCCGATGGAGAAGATCCGGGCGAAGAAGGTGATGCGGTTGAGGGTGTAGCCGTTGAGGTAGAAGACAAAGAGGGTGAGGCCCACGGTCACGGGAATGGCCACCCCCACCACCCCAGATTCGCGCAGGCCCAGGGTCAGCCAGATCAGCACCACCACCGAGAGCATGGCCAGGCCCATGTGGAAGAGCAGCTTATTCGACTTTTTGGTGGCCGTCTCCCTGTAGTTGCGGGTGACGCCGACCTCCACCCTGAAGGGGATGATCCCACCTTTGAGGGCCTCCACCTTTTCCGGTACCTGCTCGGCAATGGCGATGGCGGTGGTGTCCTTGCGCGTGGCCACCGGAAGGGTCACGGCCGGGAAGGTCTGGCCCGCGGTCCCGCCGGCGCCGAAGCGCACGTAGGTGGCCGGTTCCTCGGGGCCGCCGAGGATCTGCGCCCCCTCGGGCAGGTACATAGGCCGCCCCTGGGGGGCGGCCACCGCTACCGCACCCAGTTCCTCGGCGCTTTGAAGGAAGGCGCTGGTCGCCACCAGCAACTGGCGGTTGCCCTCGCTCAACTGGCTGGCGGGGAGCTGCTGGTTGGCTGCCTGGATGGCCCCCAGCATTTAGGCAGGGGAGAGGCGGCGGGCGGCCAGTTCCCCGGCCAGGATTCGACCCGGAACTGCAGGCGCTGCCCGCCGATCAGGGCGGTCTGCGAGACCTGGGGGATCTGCACGACCTCGTCCTCGACCTCGGCCCCGGTGCGCCAGAGCATGAAGCCGTCGTATTCCCGGCTCCAGAAGGTGAGGGCCAGGATGGGGACCTCGTCGATGGAGCGCGGCTTGACCAGGGGCTGGGAGACCCCCGGCGGGATCAGGTCGAGTTTTCAATAAAGCTTGTTGTAGGACCTGAGGATGGTCTCCTCCTCGTCCTGGCCCACCAGAAAGCGGACGATGGCCAGGGTCTCACCTGGGCTGGAGGTGGAATACACGTACTCCACTCCCAGGATCTCCCACAGGAGCTTCTCCATCGGCGCCGTCACCCGCTGCTCCACCTCCCGGGCGCTGAGGCCGAGGGCCTGCAGCATCAGGTCGATCATGGGGACCACGATCTGGGGCTCTTCATCCCGGGGGGTCATCAACACCGCGAAACCGCCCAGGAGCAGGGAGGCCAACACCACCAGCGGGGTCAGATGGAGTTAATGAAGAAGAAGCTGGCGATGCGCCCGGCCAGTCCAGGGGCACTCATGTCACTTCACCTCCACGGGCATCCCGTCGCGCAGCCCGGCCGGGGGTGGGCTGATCACCACCTGGCCGGCCTCCAGACCTGAGAGCGCCTCCCGCTGGTCGTCCTGGGCCGGGCCCAGGCGCACCCAGTGCAGGTGGGCCCGGCCACTGGCTTCCACCTACACCCCCTGCAACTGACCTTCCTGCACCAGGGCCGCCTTTGGCACCAGCAGGGCGGGCCGCGCGCCCGTGTTCAGCAGCGGCCGGGCGTGGAGCCCGCAGCCGAGGCGATAATCTGGATTGGGCTGCTCCACCTTCACCCGGAAGGTGCGGCTCTGGGGGTCGGCAGCGGGGATCAGGGCGCTGAGGTGGCCGCGGTATCGCTTGGGACAGGGCGGGGATCTCCACCTCAATCTGCTGGCCCACGGCCACGCGCGAAAACAGGGATTCGCCCACCTCGGCAACCACTTCAAGGGGGTCGAGGTGCTCAACGGTCGGCAGGGGTGCGCCCGGGGCGCTCAGGTCGCCGGGTTGGGTGTATTTGCGCACCACCACCCCGTCCAGGGGAGAACGCACGTAGGTGTACTCCAGCCCGACCTCGTCCTGCTCCACCCCCGGCCCGGGCAACCTCTTCGGCGGCTTAGGCCCGGGCGTACTGGGTCTCGGCCTGGTCCAGGCTCTCCTGGGGCAGGGCCTGGGCGAGCCAGGCCCGCCAGTCCCCGTCCTTTAGGCTGGCCAGCACCTGGCCCCGCTGCATCCGGTCTCCCTCGGCAACGGCCACGCTGCGGACCCGGCCCATCAGCCGGGTGGCTCGCACGGCGCTGGCAGGGGACTGGGTAGCGCCCAGGGCCGGGGTCAGCAGCGGCGCCTGGATCTGGGTGACGGGGATTGCCTGCACGGCCGGGGGGTGCCGGGAACCTGTCGGGGTTTTTCGGCCGCACCGCAGCCCAGGGGCAGAGCGGCCAGCAGATAGAGGTTGGGTCTCATTCCTTTGCTCCTGCTTCACCAGAGGTGGTTGGGGGGGCTGCTCCTACTGCTTCTGCCGCTCCTCCGGGGCGGACGGGGCCATTCAGGTGTGGACCCCCCAAGGCGGGGGAGAATCCAACGCTACAGGGCCACGTACGCGGCTAGCGCCACCAGGAAGAAAACCAGATCGCTAATGGCCGCCTCATCTGCCGACGTTGAGCTTGCGTAGGATGGGCTTCGTCAGGCACCACTTACTCAGGTCGGACTGGAAGAGGTTGAGGCCCACAAAGGCCATGAACAGGAACCAGTACGGGCTGACAAACCAGCCCAAGGCCAGGCTGCCCATGACAAAGGTGCCGGCGATGAGGCGGATGTAGTGTTCGCGGGGCATGTCGCACTCCGTAGGGTTGAGGGGTTGGCCGGAGGCGAATTTTAGGTAGGCTACGCCGGCGCGCAACTGGCGCAGGGCCTCTAGCTAGCGCAGGCGCTCGGCGGCGTGGTGGCGGGCCTGGGCAGCGGCCTGGATGGGATGCTGGGCGGTTGCCACCTGGCGCCAGGCCTGGCGCACCTGGCGGCGGACCTGCTGGCCGGCTAGGTCCAAGTGGGTCTGGGCCTCCTCCGGGCGGGCTTTGGCCTGGCGTAAGCCCTGGCTGGCGGCGGCGCGCAGGGCCGGCCGCAGTTCGAGGCTGGTCTGGAAACCGGCAGTGGCCGCCGGGCTTTTTAAGGGCCGGCAGGGCAAAGTCCGCCTGGGAAACGCTCCTGGCGCAGGCCAAAGGCAGTGACCGCGTCTTTGATGCGCAGGGCGGGTTCGGAGAACGCCACCTGGGGCAGGTGGGCTGACCCGGCCTCTATCATCAGGGCGTCTGCCTCATCCACCTGGGAGGCGGCGAGGCGTAGATCCAGATTCCCGTGCGCCGCCCGGGTCTCGGCAGCCTTGAGGGTCAGCACCAGGGGCTCGCTCCGGGCGGGCAGGGCAGCGACCAGCATCCCGCCGATGAGGGCAGCGAGGAAGGGCTTTACGAAGCAAGCACTCCTTCGACGGCTTTTTCGACCTGGGCCTGGGGCGCCGCGCCGACGATCTGGTCCACCAGGCGTCCCTCCGTGAAGAAAGCCAGGGTGGGGATGCCAATGATATTAATTTTGGTGGCCAGCAGGGAATTGTCGTCCACGCTGACCTTGGCCAACTTCAGCCGGACCTATTATTTACGGGCCACGGCCTCGACTACCGGGGCGACTACGCGGCAAGGGCCGCACCAGGGGGCCCAGAAGTCCACCAGGACCGGGTTGGGGCCGGCGAGTTCTGGCTGAAAGCTTTTGTCGGTGACCTCGGGAATGGCGGCCATAGCGATTATCCTTGCGATAAGAAGAGGATGCATACTCCAGGATATCGCAACGACTGTGCCAAAGGGCGGGATCATTTTTTCCTATGTTCATATTGTTTTCTGTAACAGTTATTTGCAATAAATAGTGAATGATGCCATTCACAATAAATGTCATGTTGCAATACAGGGTGCTAAAACAAAATGATGCAACAGTGCATCATCGGTGTTCTGGGTGAGACGGAATCCCCAATTCGCGCATCTTGCGCCACAGGGTGCTGCGGTGCATGCCGAGGGGTCTGGTAGCCAGGGAACGGTTCCAGTGGCCTTCGGCCAGGATTCGCAGGAGTTGGTCCTTCCAGGGCCCGCCTCTGGGCTAGCCGGTTGCCTGGGGTGTAGATCCTGCATGGGCATGGGCAGGTGAGAAGGGAGCAATACTATGAGCTTTTGTCAAAAGTTGTGGATGAGGGGTGAGCGTATCCTTCATGATCAAGCCGCGTTTTTCCGTTCGCCATCGACGAATATCGCCCCGGCGATGACGTGATCGAGGAGGCGATAGCCGCGCAGTCGCTGCCATCGTTTTTCCGCTTCCCGGGTCAGCTTGAAGGCCATGGTCAGGGTGGCCAGGCGGGAGCCACAGCCCTTGGTCTGTCGGGTGCGGTGGCGCACGGTACTGAAGGTCGATTCGATCGGGTTGGTGGTGCGAATGTGCCGCCAGTGTTCGGCGGGGAAGTCGTAGAAGGTAAACAGCACCTCCTGGTCTTTGATCAGGCACTCACAGGCGGCCGGATACTTGGCCTCATAGCGGTGGAGGAATCGGTCGTAGGCCTTGAGGGCGGCCTCCTTGGTGGCTGACAGATATAGCTGCTGCAGTAGGCCCTTGGCATCGGGCTGCAGGGCCTTGGGCAGCTTGTCGAGGATATTGGCGGTCTTGTGGACCCAGCAGCGTTGTTCCAGGGTCGAGGGGCATTCCTCTCGTAGCGCCCCCCAAAAGCCCAGATTGCCATCGCCGATGGCCAGGAAAGGA
>VGJS01000119.1 GCA_016867395.1 Candidatus Handelsmanbacteria bacterium | reverse complement strand
ACACGGTGATCTTCACCTTTCCGGTCTTCACCGTGCAGGGTGGCAAGACCCTGGTGCTGGAGGTTTTCGACCTGGGAGGCCGCCTGGTCCGCCGCAGCGAGGTGGCGGTGGAGCACGCGGCCGGCCGGCAGCGCCTGGAATGGGACGGCCGCGATCAGCAGGGCCAACAGGCCCCTCCGGGGCTCTACCTGTGCAAGGTGGGCATGGACGTGGACGCCGACAATGTCGCCCAGCCCGCGGTAACCTCGGTGGTGGCCAGCGTCTACTGAGTCCGGCCGGCGCGGCGCTGGGCCTGTTCGAGGCTGTCGAGCCGGCTCTGGAGGCCGGGGGTCCGGGGGTCGATGGCCATAGCCCGGCGGAAGGAGGCCTGCGCCTCTGTGGGCCGGCCTAGTTCGAGGTGTAATGCGCCGCTTTCAAGCAGGGCGGTGAGGTGGTTCGGGTCCAGGCCGAGGGCCTGGAGGTAGAAGTCGAGCGCCTGTTCCCTCCGTCCTGCCTGGCGGTGGAAATAACCCAGGGCCAGGCAGGGCTCGATGGCCCTGGGATCGAGGTGGCGCAACTGTTCATAATAGGTGATGGCATGATCGCGCTGGCCGGCCCTGGCTGTGGCGCGCGCGGCGCTGCGCAAGGTTTCGAGGTGGTCGGGGTGGGCGGCGAGCACGGCGCGGTATTCCTCGGCGGCCTGCCCGTAGCGCTGGTCCTGAAAGTAGCTGTTCCCCAGGTTGAGCCGGATGTCCAGGCGCTCGGGGTAGCGCCCGGCGGCCCGGGCCAGCACCGCAATGGCCTGCCCCTGGTTCCCGGCCAGGGCGTAGGCCGTTCCCAGGGTGAAGAGCACGTCGGCGTCCTCGGGCACCATCGCCGCGGCCTGTTCCAGGGCCTTGATCCCCTCGCCCAGCCGCCGCTGCTCCACCAGGGCGGCCCCCAGATTGTAGAAAGCCTCCGCGTCCCCCTCCATGCCCATCGCCCCCGCCCCGCGGTTGCACCACCACAAGAGCAGGGGGATCCCCGCCAGCCAGGCGGCCCGCCATTGGCGGCGGCGGACCTGCTCGGCCAGCCAGCGCAGCGCCAGGGCGGCGAAAAGCAGCAGCCCAGGGAGGGCGGGCAGGCGGTAGCGGTCGGTGACGAAGAAGAGCGCCACCCCGGCGGCGTAGAGCAAGACCGCCCCTGCCAGCAGGCGGGGCGGTCCGGTGGCGCGGCGGGCCAGCACCAGGCCGGTCAGGGCCAGGGGGGCGACCAGGCCAAAGGGGAAGGCCAGGCCCGCCATCCACAGCAGGCCCGCCAGCAGGTAGGAGTAATGCCTCAGGTGGTAGAGGTTCTGGTTCCGGCCCACCTCCTCCCCGCTCCAGAAATTGGCCGCCTTGCCCGCCGTCAGCCCTATCCACTCCAAGGGCTGGGAGCGGATGTACTCCCAGGACTGGCCCCAGAAGTAGCGCGAACTCTGGGCCCCGGGGGCCAGTCCGGCCTGGGTGGGTCGGGCCATCAGCTCCAGCCAGCCCTGGCCGGGGCGGATCTGCAGGGTGCGGGGATAGTCGGGGTTGTTGCCCAGGTAGAAGTTGACCCCGTCGTTCCAGGAGATCAACACCAATTCTGGCCGCATGGCCCAGTTGCGCAGGGTGACCGGGGCGATGACCAGGAGGCAGCCCCCGGCGAAAAGCCCCAGGCGGGCCAGGCGCAGCCGGCGCTCCCCTTTGCCCATCCACAGCCACAGCCCCAGCAGGGGGGCCAGCACCAGGAAGGTGGCCACGTTCAGGGCTGCCGCCCCCAGCAGCAGGCCCGGCGCCAGCCAGCGCCGCGCCCCGTTGCCCTCGCCGGCCCACAGGGCCGCCAGCAGCAGGGCGGGGAAGCAGAGGGTGGCCAGGGAGGCGGGCAAGAGTTCGCCGTCGAAGGCGATGGCCGGCCCGTACGCGGCCAGCAGCGCCCCGGCCAGCAGCCCCACCTCCGGACCAAAGAGCCGCCGGCCCAGCCAGTACACCAGCAGGCAGGCCAGGGCCCCCCCCAGGGCCTGCACCAGCCGGGCAGCCAGCAGGAAATGCTCCCCGGTCCCCCAGCAAAGCAGGCCCAGGAACCAGGGGTACAGGGGGGGCTGCCAGAAAGGATCGGGGGTATAGTCGAACCAGTGGTCCGCGGCGATGAGGCGGGCCTGTTGGCTGTAGGTGTAGGCGTCCACCACCGGGGAGGCGAAGAAGGGGCTGTCGGCGATCTCCCACAGGTAGAACAGTCGCAGGGCCAGCGCCGCGGCAAAGAGCAGCAGGGGGGGCAGGGTTTTTTTCATGGCAGAGGGGGCAGTGAGCGACAATCATAGCGCCGCGGCCCCGGCGGCGCAAGCCGAGGCCGGGATGATGGGGCAGCGGGGGATCTCGGGGCGCAGCGTGCTGATCGGGGCGCTGCTGGCCCTGGCCATCAACGCCCTCGACGCCTACGCCACCATCATGATCCGCGGGTCGTACCTGACCCTCAACTTCAGCACCCCGGCGGCGATCTTCTTTTTCTTTTTGCTCTTCCTGGCCAACCTGATGGTGCGGTGGCTCGGCCGTACCCTGGCCCTGGAGCGCACCGAGCTGATCGTCATCTACTTCATGATGATCGTCGCCTGCTGCATCCCCAGCATGGGCTTCACCCTGTTCATCATCCCCAGCCTGGTGGGGTCCTTCTACTACGCCTCCCCGGAAAACAACTGGGCCCAGCTCTACAACCAGTACATCCCCACCTGGATGGTGCCCCAGGGGGACGAGGTGCGGCGCTATTTCTTTGAGGGCCTGCCCGCCGGGTCGCCCTTGCCCTGGGGGACCTGGGCGGTGCCCCTGGCCTACTGGTACACCTTCTTCCTCGCCCTCAGCCTGGTGATGATCTCCAGCATGGTCATCCTGCGCCGGCAGTGGGTGGAGCGGGAAAAGCTGGTCTACCCCCTGGTGCAGGTGCCCATGCAGCTCATCCAGGAGGATGGGGCGCAGGGCCGGCCGCTGCTGGCCAGCAAACTGCTGTGGGTGGGCTTTGCCTGCGCCTCGCTCCTGCTGTGCGCCAACGCGCTGCACGACTACTACCCCTTCCTGCCCAAGATCGAGCGCAGCATCTCCCTGCCCCTGTTCCGCGACTCGGTGCAACTCGGCTTTTTCCTCAGCCCCTCGTGGATCGGCTTCATCTACTTCGTCAACCTCGAGGTCTCGGCCTCGATCTGGGTCTTCTACACCCTGACCACCATCCAGCGGGGGGCCTTCAATTTTCTGGGGGTGCAGAGCAACGAGCGCATGGACCTGTACTCGCGCGAGCCGTACCTGGCCCACCAAGGCATGGGGGCGATGATCGTCTTCGCGGTGATCGGGATCTGGATGGCCCGGGGCCACCTCAGGGAGGTCTTCGCCAGGGCCTTCAAGGGCAAGGGGGCCGACGATGCCGGGGAGATGATGTCCTATCGCCTGGCGGTGGCCGGGCTGCTGGGGGGGCTGCTGGCGGTGGGGACCGGGCTGTGGGCCGCCGGCCTGCCGCCCCTCTTGGCGCTGATGTTCCTCTTTGGGGCCATGGTGCTCTTCCTGGGCCTGACCAGGGCAGTGGCCGAGGGCGGCCTGCCGGCCATGCGGCCCCCCATCATGACCTCCTCCTTTCTCATCTCGGGGGTGGGCAGTTCGGAAGTGGGCATCCCGGGCATGATCGCCCTGGGCTTCTCCTACGGCTGGCACTCGGAGATCCGTTCCTTCGTCATGTCCTCGGTGGCCAACGGCCTGAAGATGAGCGAACTGGTTCAGGGCTCGCGGCGGCCCCTCTTCTGGGTGGTGGTGCTGGCTATCCTGGTCGGGCTGGCCGGCTCCACCTACATGACCCTGCTCCTGTCCTACAAGTACGGGGGCATCAACCTCAACCCGCTCTTCTACGGCTGGGGGGCGGCCACCTACGGGCCCACCGACATGGCCCCGCGCCTGGCCGACGCGCCCACCGGGCCGCGCTGGGACGCCTGGTTCTTTATCGGGCTGGGCGGGCTGGTGATGGGTTTCCTGATGTGGGTGCGGCACCGCTTCCTGTGGTGGCCCCTCAGCCCCCTGGGCTACACCATCAGCGCCAACTGGATGACCGGGGCCATCTTTGGCAGCGCCTTTGCCGCCTGGCTCTTCAAGGCCCTGATCCTCAAGTACGGGGGGCCCCGCCTGTACCGGAACCTGCGCCCTTTCTTCCTGGGCCTGATCCTGGGCGAGATCGTCACCGCCGGTACCTGGCTGTGCATCGACTACCTCACCGGCCACACCGACAGCTTTTTGGGGGAGATGTGATGGACGCGGCAAGGCAGGAGCCGGTGGAGCCGGCGGTCTCGAAGGCGGCGGGGGTCTCGGCCCGCAGCGCCTGGCTGGGCACGGGGCTGGCCTTCCTGCTCAACTTCCTGGACACCTATTCCACCACCATGATCCGCGGCTCGTACCTCAACCTCAACTTCAGCGCCGCGGGGGTGCTTTTTCTTTTCTTTTTTCTGATCCTGGCCAACCTCCTCCTGGCCGTCCTGCGCCGTACCCTCTCCCTCAACCGCACCGAGTTGATCGTCATCTACTTCATGATGATCATCGCCGCCTGCGTTCCCAGCATGGGCTTCACCCAGTTCATTATCCCCTGCCTGGTGGGCTCCTTCTACTACGCCACCCCAGAGAACAACTGGGACTTCTACTACAACCAGTACATCCCCACCTGGATGGTGCCGCAGGGGGACGAGGTGCGGCGCTATTTCTTCGAGGGCCTGCCCGCCGGCATGCCCATCCCCTGGGATGCCTGGGTGGTGCCCCTGGCCCTCTGGTACGCCTTTTTCCTCGCCCTGGCCCTGGCGATGGTCTGCGGAATGGTGATCCTGCGCAAGCAGTGGATGGACCAGGAGCGGCTGGTCTACCCTCTGGTGCAGGTGCCCCTGGAATTGATGCAGCGCGACGCCTCGGGCTACATCGGCCTGCAGCTGTTGAAGAGCCGGCTGATGTGGGCGGGCTTTCTATTTGCGTTCGCCCTGGTCAGCATCAACGGCCTCAACTACTACTACCCGTACTTCCCGAGGATCAACCGTTTCGCCAGCCTTTATTTCTTTCGCGACACCGTGGATCTGAACTTCTGGATCAACCCGGCCTGGACCGGGTTCTTCTACTTCGTCAAGCTCGACATCTCGGCCTCGATCTGGGTCTTCTACCTGCTGACCCAGACCCAGCGGGGGATCTTCAACCTCCTGGGCGTCCAGAGCACCCAGCGCCTGGACCTCTACTCCCGCGACCCCTATCTGGCCCACCAGGGCTTTGGGGCGATGATCGTCTTCGTGCTCATCGGCCTGTGGCTGGCCCGCGGCCACCTGCGCCAGGTCTGGCAAAACGCCTTTGGCCGCACCCCGGCGGTGGACGATTCCCGGGAGATGCTCTCCTACCGGCAGGCGATGTGGGGGCTGCTGGCGGGGACCGGCCTGGTGGGCCTGGCGCTGTGGCTGACCGGGCTGCCTCCCCTGGGGGTGCTGGTCTTTCTCTTTGGGGCGTTGGTGGTGTACCTCTCCCTGACCAGGGGGGTGGCCGAGGGCGGGGTGCCCTCGATGCGGCCGCCCCTGATGACCTCCACCTTTGTCATCTCCGCGGTGGGCACCGCGGCCCTGGGACCGCCCGGCCTGATGGCCCTGGGTTTTTCCTACGGCTGGCACGCCGAGCTGCGCACCTCGGTGATGGCGGCCCTGGCCAACGGCCTCAAGCTGGCCGAGGGCATGGAGATCGGCCGGCGGAGCCTGCTGTGGCTGGCCCTGCTGGCTATCCTCGCCGCCTTCTGCGGTTCCACCTACATGATGCTGCACGTGGCCTACAAGTACGGGGGCATCAACCTGGCGGGGCTCTTCTTCGTCTGGGGGGCGGCCACCTACGGGCCCAAGGACATGGTGCCCCGCATCGCCGACCTGGCCGAGGGCCCGCGCTGGGACGCCTGGCTCTTTTCGGGGATCGGCGGGGGGGTGATGGCGGTGCTGATGTGGGTGCGGCACCGCTTCCTGTGGTGGCCCCTCAATCCCCTGGGCTATCCCATCAGCTCCAACTGGAAGACCGGCCACATCTTCTTCCCCTGCTTTGTGGCCTGGCTCTTCAAGAGCGTCATCCTCAAGTACGGCGGGCCGCGGCTCTACCGCGACGCCCGCCCCTTTTTCCTGGGCCTGATCCTGGGCGAGATCATCGGGGCCGGCACCTGGCTTGTTCTCGACTATTTCACCGGCCACACCGACAACTTCATCACCAAGCCGTGAAGGAGAAGACATGAGCCTGAAACCACTGATGTTCATGGGGCAGATCCAGGCCTTTGAGCGGGAGGGAGCCAAACACATCCTCGACCGCCTGTGGGCGGGGGGCATCCGCCAACTGGTGCTTGGGGACCTGATCCTCAGCACCGGAGAGACGAGGGGGCCGTCCTTTGCGCCGGACCTGGGCTTCTACGAGGGGATCAGCCGCAAGCCGCCGGCCCTGCCGCCGGACCTGGAAAAGCCGAGCCGGATCTTCGCCGACGCGGTCAAGGCAGCCGCGGACAAAGGCTACAAGGTCCTCTTCCACGATTGGGGCTCGTACCCGGCCGGCTGCCTCAACGACCCCGAACAGCTCAGGTTCGGCCTGGCCCGCACCCGCGAGACCTTCGCCCGCTACCCGGAGACCCACGGCTTCGTGCTCGACGGCCCGGAATGGGGGTACGAGATCGAGCCGGAGCACCGCAGCGACGTGTTCAGATGTTTCTGCGAGCACTGCCAGCGCAAGGCCGTGGAACTGGGTTTTGACCTCAAGGCCATCGAGGCGGCCGCCCTGGGGATGAAGGCCCGCCTCAGCCGGCTCAGCCCCAAGGTGATGCGGGGGTTCATGGCCACCCAGACCGGGCCCTTCGATGCCCTGGACCTGCTCCTGCAGGAGCCGGCCCTCTTCGACTGGCTGCGCTTCAAGACCGAGAGCATCCAGCACTACGTGGGGGCCCATTACGCCTGTGTCAAGGAACTGGGCGCCCACCTGCAACTGGCCTGCGGGCCGCGCCTGGCCGCCTTTGCCCCCCTCACCGGGTATAACTTCCGCCGCCTGGGGGAGGTGACCGACTTCTTCTGCCCCAAGCTCTATTTCTGGCAGCACGGCATCGATGGCCTCAAGGGCACGGTGTACCGCTACGCCAAGACGCTGATGGAGTTCAACCCCGGCGTGGACGAGCAACTGGCCCTGGATTTTGTCTTCAACCTCTACGGTTTCACCATGCCGGGGGTGTCCTCCCTGGAGACCCTCTCGCAGCCTTTGAACCGCGAGTTCTTCGAGCAGACCGTGCCCGCCGAGATCGCCAAGATGATCTTCCGCACTGGCGAGGTGGAAAGGCTCAAGCCCTGGGTGGGCCTGCACCACGGGGGGGTGCGCATCTCCTCCGACGAGTTGTCCCTCCTGCTGGAGGCCATCACCACCAGCGGCTTGCAGAGCATGATCTACTGGCATTACTCGGATATGACCCAGGACGAATGGCAGATCCTACAACGCTTCATCGCCTGAGGAGCTGAGCGACCATGAAAACCGCAGTGTTCGGGGCCGCCGGCTGGCTGGGCCGGGCGGTGCTGGCCAATTTCGCCGGCCGCCACCAGGTCCGCGCCTTCGACTACAGCCCTAAGGCGTGGGAGACCTGGAGGGACGTGGACGGGGAGTGGCAGGGGGAGACCGTCCACGGGGACATCGCCGACTACCAGACCGTGGACCTGGCGGTGGAAGGGGTGGAGGGGATCGTCCACATGATCCTCTACGCGGCCCCGTCGGGTAGCAAGGACGAAGATCCGTACTGGCTGATCTATCTCAAGGGCCTGTGGAACGTGCTGGAGGCGGCCCGCAAACACGGGGTGAAGCGGGTAGTGCATCTGGGCTCCTGTCAGACGGTCCACCCCAAGGGGACCTTCTTCACCTCCCAGGTGCGGCGGCCCGACTCCTCCCTCTACGCGGTGCAGAAGCGCTTGCAGGAGGAGTTGTGCCGCCAGTACCACGAGGGGCACGGCCTGTCCATCATCGTGCTGCGGCCCGACTATATCGTGGACAGCCGCCTGGGCCTGGGCCGGCACCGCGAGAAGCTGGGGCAGGGGGGGACGCCGATGAAAAACGGCTGGGTGTGCCGCCACGACCTGGCGCAAGCCTGCCGCCTGGCCCTGGAGACCGACAAGGTGGA
>VGJS01000118.1 GCA_016867395.1 Candidatus Handelsmanbacteria bacterium | reverse complement strand
CTACGGCGCCAGCTCACCGACGGCCTGCACAGTTCCTCCTTCGAGCTGCGGCCCTACGACGCCCAGCGCGACCGCAACCAGGTGGATATCGACCTGGGCGGCAAGTACTGGCTGGACCGGGTCCGGCTGCTCAGTTCCTTCGACCCGCCGGTGGCCTACCAGGTTCGCGTCTCCGATGGGGCCCTAGACCCGGAGGGCCGGCGGATCTGGCAGAACTTCGACGAGCGGACCAATCCCACCGGCTTCCTGCAGCTGGAGGAGCGCTTCCCCCTGCAGGAGGTGCGCTACTTGGAGGTGCGGCGGCTGGTGCTGGTGGACGAGACCGCCGAGTACGGCAACCTCAGCGAGGTGCAGGCCTACGGCGAGGGCTACGTCTCCGAGGTGACCATGACCTCGCCGCTGATCCGCCTGGGCCGGCCGCGCATCTTCTCCACCCTGGCCTGGGAGGGCGAGGCCCTGCCGGGCACCCACATCGAGGTGCGCACCCGCAGCGGCGACGACCTGCTGCGCACCGAACACTACTTCGACAAGTTCGGCCGCGAGATCACCAAGGCCCGCTGGGAGAACATCCGCGACCCGGTCAATCGCGGCCCGCTGGTGGTGGACGAGCAGCCGGGGCCGCGCTGGAGCAACTGGAGCGAGAGCTATCCCGAATCCGGCAGCCCCTTCCGCTCCCCCAACCCCCGTCAGATGCTACAGGTGCAGGTGACACTGCGCAGCAACGAGGCCCTGCGGGCGGCCAGCCTGCGGCGGCTCCAGCTCAACTTCACCGCCCCGCTGGTGGACCAGGCCCAGGCCGAGATCTGGCCGGTGCGCGAGGTGGCCCCGGGCGCGGCCCAGGAGTTCACCCTGTACCTGCGGCCCGGCTTTGCCGTCGGGGACCCCGGCTTCGAGCGGCTGCGCCTGCGTTCCTCCTCCTCGGCGCCCCTGGAACTGGTCTCCCTGCGGGCCGGCAGCGATGCACAGTTGCGCCAGGGCAGCGCCGCCCAGTTGTGGCCCGGCCCGGTGCGGGCCGAAGGCGGCGCGGAAGGAACCCTCGACCTGAACTTTCCCCAGACCCAGCGGCAGGGGAACCAGGTCTACGCCCTGAGCTTCCGCACCCGACTTTTCCTCAACAGCACCACCTTCGGCGCCGAACTGCTCAACAGCCAGCGGCCCGGCGTGGTCCAGGTGGCCAGCGAGGGGGATGCCAGCGCCCTGGCCGAGGCCCAGAGCCTGGTGGTGGTGGCCGACCTGCGCGGCTCGCCGCTGGTGGGCGGGCTGGCGCTGGACCCGCCGGTCTTCACCCCCAACGGGGATGGGATCAACGACCGGGCCGGCATCGGCTTCACCGTCTTCCACCTAGAAGGGGCTCAAGTCCCGGGGGTGGAGGTCTTCACCCTGGCCGGGCAAAGGGTGCGGGACCTGTCGCAGGAACGCCGGGCCCCCAGTGGAGAGTATTACCTGCAATGGGACGGCCGCGACGAAGGGGGGCGCCTGGCGCCGCCGGGCATCTACCTGGTCCGGCTGCGGGTGGAAGGCCAGGCCGACCAGCGGACTTTGGTGCGTCCGGTAAGGGTGGTGTACTGATGCGGGCCTGGTTCGCGTTGCTGCTGCTGGCGGCTCCTCTCCAGGCCCAGTACCTGGGCCGGCCCCCGGGGGTGCTGGGCGCGGGTCGCCAGGCCGAGATCGCCCCCGGATTCGGCATGGCCTTCGAGGAGCCGGTGGTGCATCGCTACTACGCGCCGCGCCAACTGGTGGACAGCTACCTGCGGCCCTGGTACGCCGGCGAGGGCGGCTATGCCCGCGACCTGTACCGGCGCTATGTGGACGTCTCCCTTGAGGGGGAGGAGTGGTACGACTCCTTCGGCACCCCGCTGGGCCGGGGCTGGCTGGTCTACAGCTGGACCCAGCAGCAGCAGGCCCCCCTGGGCAGCCAGATCCTCAAGGGCCCTGCCGACCCCAGCCGGGTGCGGGCCTACGACCGCTTTTTCGACCGGCTGGTCATCGCCGCCGACGGCAGCGGCCAAAGCAGCATGAGGCTGATGATCGGCGACGAGATCTACACCAGCTTCACCCCGCTGACCTTCTACAAGCCGCGCTTCAACGGCATGCGCCTCGACTACGCCTCCCAGTGGTACCAGACCAGCCTGCTGCTGTCGCGGCCCAGCGAGCCCAACCGGGGCGGCTTCAGCGACGCCACCCACCTGATTGGCGGCCACGCCGAATTCCAGCTCAGACCCCTGATGAAGATGGGCCTCACCTACGTCAACGCCCACAACGCCCAGACCAAGGAGGAGTTCACCGCCGGCAACCCGCTGCGCGGCACCCTCACCACCCAGCAGAACCAGGTGCCCGAGACCATCTACGTGCAGGTGAGGGACGACTCGCCCAGCGACGGGGCTTCGGGGGCGGCCCTTTTCGCCTACGACATCGTGCTGGAGGACACCAGCGGCCTCCAGGTGCGCGGCAGCCAGTTGGGCTTCCTGCCCCTGGTCGAAGGGGGGCGCGCCCAGGGCAGCACCCTGGTGGCGCAGGGGGCCGAGGCCATCCTGCTGCGCTACGACCTGGACCGGCTGGAGGGCCTGCGCGCCTCGCAGTTGCGGCGGGCCATCGTCGAACTCTCGCTGGCCGACGACTACCGGGTGGAGATGTCCTCCAACCTCCAGACCGACGGCCAGAGCCGGCCGCCCTCCCCGGTCTTCCTTACCTTCCGCCGCGCCGCCGGCAATGTCCGCGACCGCAGCAACGGGACCGTGCTCCAGCTCGACTACGCGCTGCCCACCGGCAACGAGCTGATCGGGGCCAACTGGGATCTGGTGGACTGGGCCGGCCTGTCGGTGCAGGGGGAGCTGGTCCTCAACCGGCGCTACGGGCAGTACCCCAGCCCCGACGCCCCCGACCCGCACCAGGCCGTCACCCGGGCCAGCGCCGCCTACGCCCTGGCCGCCTACCGCCGCCTGCCCTGGTCCTGGTACCTGGAGATGCACTCCATCGACGACGCCTACGCCACCAACTACTGGCTGACCCAGTCGAATGGGCAGATCAAGTACCGCGACCTGGTGCCCCAGTTCTACGAGTTCGTCGAGGACGACGACGACCACAACGCCCTGCCCGACTGGGAGCGGCCCTTCCAGCGCTGGAACCCGGTGGCCTGGCCCGGGTACGACGAGAACGCCGATTTCCGCCACGACCACAACGAGAACAACAACCTGATCCCCGACTACGAGGAACCCTTCCTGCGCTTCCGCGCCGACCGGCCCGAGTTCCTCTTTGGCCTGGACATGAACCACAACGGGGTGATCGACCGCTTCGAGAACGACGAGTCCGCCGATTATCCCTACCGGCGCGACCAGCGGGGCTACAACACCTACACCCAGGTGCAGGCCGGACCCGAACTGAAGCTGAGCGCCGGCCACCAGCGCGCCCGCCTGCTGGCCGGGGAGGGGCACACCCGCGCCTGGTACCTGCTGGGCGCCTGGACCCGCCTGCTGCCCCACAGCGGCCGGCTGCGCGCCTTTGCCCACGGGGCCCTGGTGCGCGACGACATCGCCGACGACCTGGTCGAGTGGGTGCAGGTCCCCGGCAGCCTGGGCCGGCTGCGGGCCCGGCCCGATCCCCTGCCCCAGCGGGACGCCTGGACCCACACCCTGTACGCCGACCTGGAGCACCAGCTCTGGGGGCGGTTGCACCTTTTGCACCGGGCCAAGTGGGAGTGGCTCTACCAGCGCGAACCCGGGGACGTGGTGCGGGCCGGGGAGGGGCGCAAGCAGGCCGGCTTCCTGGGCTTCATCGACAAGGCCGAGTGGGGCATCCCCATCGGCATGGCCATTCTGGAGCCGCGCTGGAAGAGCGAGTTCCGCCGCGAGCGCCCCTTCAGCGCCCGCCAGCCCGCCCGCACGGTGCTGGAGCAGACGGGCTATCTGCTGTGGACCCAGCCCCTGCTGGCCGAGAAGGTGGGGGTCACCTATTTCCCCGGATACGGCCGGCAGATGTTCAACACCGAAATACAGGCCGGGCTCGAATTCGGCTGGCGCTGGGCCCTGGCCGGCGGGGAGCCGGACAGCCGCAACTGGGCCGGGGTGCTTCAGTTCAGCGACCGGGTGGCGTATCAGGGCTACAAACTGGTGGCCAGGGCCGGGCTGCGGGTGGGCCAGGAACACGCCCAGGGCCAGCCCTACCGGCGCACCAGCCTCTTCCTGCTCAGCGTCAACGCGGGGCTGTGATGGTGAAGAACTGCTGGATCATCGCCGCGGCGCTGTGCTGGGCCTCCCTGGCCGGGGCCCAGCTGCGCACCTTCACCCTGGGGCAGGGGGGGCGCCCCTGGGCGGGGGGGGGCGGCGGGGTGGACCCCGAGATCCTGGTGGCCGGGGGGGTGGACACCACCAATGCCCCCGGCGAGGCCATCGACTTTGTCCACCGGCCCGGGTGGATCAGCCCCCTGCGCTTCGACGAAGAGGAGAACATCGCCGGCCGGGTCCTGCTGGCGGGGGGCAGCATCACCTCGCCCAACTCCCTGCTGGAGTCGCGGGCGGTGCTGCGCAAGCAGTTGGAAGGCACGGTCAACGGCGACCACCAGCTGGCCTTCGAGCGCAAGCCCACCCCCTTCAACCCCGAGGCCAATGCCCGGGGCATCTGGGTCATCCTCGACTTCGGGGTGCCGGTGGGGATACACCGGGTGCGCTTCTACCCGCGCAACACCCTCTTCCCCGACCCGGCCGTGCCCTTTCAGGACGACTTTCTGCGCGGCTACGAACTCTACCTGAACCCGAAACTCACCAACACCGCCCAGAACGCCCCGGACCTGCTGGCCGCCCGCGACGCGGAGAACGAGAACCCGGTGGTGGACCTGGAACTGCCCCCCCAGTTCGCGCGGCTGATCAAGCTGCGCTCCCTGGCCGAGACCCCCTTTGAACTGGACGAGGTCGAGGTCTACGGCACCGGGTTCCTGGCCGGGGCGGCCTATCTCACCGACCTGATCGACCTGGGTGACCGGGCCACGGTGGGGCCGGTGCGCTGGCGCGAGGAGGCGGTGGGTGAGCCGGCCCGCTCCTCGGTGGGGGTGCGGGTGCGCAGCGGCAACGACGACAGCCCCATTCTCTACCGGCGGCAGGGGGTGGGGGAGTTCGGCGATCCCTTTGTCATCGAGGTGAGCGGGCCCGACTACCACCAGTTGGAACGGTCGGCCCGCGCCCCCCTCGCCGAGGACACCCAGAACTGGAGCACCTGGAAGACGGCCCAAAACGGGGCCTTGGTCAGTGCGCCCGGCCCGCGGCGCTTCATCCAGTTCAGCATCGACCTGGCCGGCGGCCTCTTCGACACCCGGCAGGTGGGCCAGTTGCAGTTCGACTATCTCCAGCCGCCCATCGGCGATACCCTGCGGGCCGAGGTCTTTCCGCGCCTGGCCCGAGCCGAGGAGCCGGCCACCTTCCGCTACGCGGTGAAACTGCGGACCGCCGGCCCGGTGCGCGGCTTCGACCGCCTGGAGGTGGACACTAACGTGCCGGTCACCGCGGTGCGCCAGGTGCGCCTCCAGGGCCGACCAGTGGAGTTCACCGCCGACCTGGACCATCCCGACTCCTTCCGCCTCGACTTTCCCCTGGTGCGGGAGGATGGGGCGACGCTTGAGTTTGCCTTCGACCTGCCCATCTTCCGCTTCGGCACCACCTTCTCCGGACGGGCCTACCACCACAGCTTCCCCACCGTGCCCCAGCGGCTGGAGGCCGGCGAGGCAGTGGACTTTGGCCCGGGGGATGTGCCCGAACTCTCGGGTTTGTCGGTGGCCATTCCACAGTCCCAGGTGGGAAAACTGGTGGGGGAGATCTACCTCAGCGGCCATATCCTCACCCCCAATGGCGACGGGGCGAACGACACCGTGGAGATCGGGTTCAACCTACTACAACTGACCCGGCCTACCCTGGTGGCCTGGGAGATCTACGACCTGGCCGGCCGCCTGCAGCACACCGTCTTCGCCGAGGAGCGGCGCATCGGCCCGGCCACCTACCGCTGGGACGGCCGCGACGCCGGCCGCCTGTTGCCGCCGGGCAACTACGTCTGGGTGCTGCGGGTGGAGGCCGACGCCTTCGAGGAAAGGCACACCGGACTGATCGCGGTGGTGTACTGAGATGAGGACGAGATGAGAGGCAGGTGTCTGCTGCTGGCGCTCCTCTTGGTCGGCCCCCTGCACGCCCAGGACTACGGGGCGCGCCTGGGGCAGGTCAAGCGGGGCGGCCGGCTCAACTTTGAGCCCACCGGGCCGGGGGTGGTGATGGACGCCCTGGACCCGGTGGTGCGCAAATGGTACGTGCCCCAGGAGCTGTACAGCGAGTACCGCTGGAAGCAGCAGGAGTACAGCAACTACGCCCGCACCCTGTACCAGCGCTACGTCAACACCGCCCTCGAAGGGGAGTATTTCTACGACATCTACGGCAACTACCTGATGCGCGGCTGGCTGATATACGACTGGCGCCAGGAGAACCCCCAGCCCTTCGGCAGCGCGGTGGAGAAATCGAGCCGCTTCAGCTCCTGGTTCTCCAACCTGGTCATCGCCTCGGACCACAAGGGCCAGTACCACTACGCCATTACCGTGAGCAACCAGTTGCGCACCACCCTGACCCCCATGACCTTCTCGAAACCCCTGTTCGACGGGCTCCAGTGGGACTTCGCCTCCGACAAGTACGCCGCCACCCTGCTCTTGTCGCGGATCAGCGACGCGGGGGTTTCGGGGGCCAACCCCCAGCAGCGCACCGACAACACCAACCTGATCGGCGGCCGGCTGGTGGCCCAGGTGGGGGATTTCGTGCGGGTGGGCACCCTCTTCGTCAGCGCCCACCACGCCCACACCCAGGTCGAGGCTTTCAGCGGCGACATGTTCCGCGGCAACCTCACCGCCCAACAGAACGCCGAGGGGGTGGCCCGGCTGCAGGTCGCCATCCGCGACGACTCCCCCGAGGACAACGAAGGCGGCGGGGCGCTCTTCGCCAGCGACCTGCTCCTGTACGACCTGCAGGGCCGGCAGTTCCGGGCCAGCGAACTGGGGTTCCGCCCCCTGATCGAAGGGGGATTCGAGCGCCAGGGCTTCCTGGCCGCCGACGGCAACGAGCGCATCGTGGTCATCTACGATTTCGGCGACCGCAGCTACACCGGCCCGGACCTGAGCGAACTGGAGCGGGTGGAGATCGAACTGGTGGTGGCCGACGACTACCGCATCGAGGTGGCTTCGGACCGGCAGTCCGCCTACCAGGTGGTGGCGCGGGCTCCCGGCAACGTGCAGGACAACTCCAACCAGCAGGTGCTGCGCTTCGATTACGGACTGCCCACCGCCAACCAGCTTACCGGCTTCACCCTGGAACTGGACGACCTGGCCGGTTTCAAGGGCTACGTGGAGGTGGACGTCAACCACCAGTTCCGCCAGTATCCCAACCCCAACCTGGAGCAGCACCACGTGGCGGCCAGGCGGGCCAACGCCTGGCTGGCCAACCTGTCACAGGACCACTATCCGTACTTCGCCTTTGGCGAGGCGTTCAGCGTCAGCCCCCACTACAACACCGGGATAACGGTAGTCAACAGCGAGGGCGAACTCGACGAGAGCGACGAATTCCAGCGCTTCGAGATGGTGGACGACAACGACGACCAGGACCGTCGGCCCGACTGGCGGCGCAAGAGCTGGGAGTCCGGCGACCTGGAGGTTTTCCCCGGCTGGGACGAGAACAACGACTTCATCTCCGATTTCAACCAGAACGACAACCGCGACAGCCCCAACCTGATCCCCGACTACGAGGAGCCCTTCCTGCGCTTCCAGGTGGACCGCCCCGAGTTCCTCTACGGAGTGGACATGAACCACAACGGCTGGATCGACCGCTTCGAGAACGACGAGGAGCCCGACTACCCCTACCGCCGCGACCAGCGCGGCTACAATCTCTACGGCGGTGCCTTCCTGGGGCAGGAGGCCCGTTTCGCCCTGGGCCAGCAGCGTCTGCGCCAGATCTCCACGGGCCGGCGCGACCTGGCCACCTATCTGCTGCTCACTCTCGACCAGCGCCGCTCCTGGGGGCGGCTGCAATTCTTTCAGGACCTGCGCAAGGTGCGCGACACCATCCGGGACGACCTGCTCCAGTGGGTGCAGCCGGCCAACACCCGCGGAGGGCTGCGCCTATTGACCGACCCACTGCCGGCGCCCCAT
>VGJS01000117.1 GCA_016867395.1 Candidatus Handelsmanbacteria bacterium | reverse complement strand
CGTCGAGGATGATTCGCCAGATGAGCCCGGGACGCCGGCGGTGGTCTTCGACATGGACATCATCGTGACGGGAGAATCCCAGGGGCAGTCGGTGCGTCTGACCAGCATCGTCGGAGATGCCAACTACGACGCCACCCTGGAACCGGTGGTCCAGGGTGGAACCTCGGACAGCGGCGGCCGGCGAGTGGCCGGGGCTGGCCAGCGGGTGAGCTTTGAGTTCAAGATGCCCGAGGCCATCCTCCCGGCCATCGACGATTACGCCGGCAATCCCGACGTCGCGCTGGCGGGGATCACGATCAAATCGGTGCGTTTCGAGGCCCAGGTGGCGGGGGACTACCGCATCTCGGTCAAGCACCAGTATCCCTACTTCAGTCCGACGATCCACCAAAAGAACATCGACAAGGACCTCAAGCTGGGGGATAAGAGTTACGTGAACCCCTTCACGGGTCTGAAGGGCAACGACGCCAACCTGACCGTTGCCCAGGCCGTGGCTGCGGGCAACAACGTTTACCGGAACTGGCCGGTGCGCCCCGATCCCACCACCGGGCTGGTCAATCCCTACATGCAGTACAAGTGGGATCTGCAGAACCCGGAAGACGTGGCGTACACCGTGGCCCGTTCGAACGGCAAAGGCGGCGACCTGACCCGCAAACAGGTTTCCTTCGACTATGGCATCCCCACCGGCCAGGCCCTCTACGGTCTCGATGGCAAGCTGGTGCTCAAGGGGATGACCCTCAAGGGCGAATTCGTCACCAATCCCCAGTACTTTATCTTTCCGGTGGGCAGCAACGCCGGCGAACGCTTCGACAAGCGCACATGGGGATACTTCCTCACCGGGCAGAAGCAACTGGGCCCGGTGGAACTGGGGGCCGAGTGGTTCAAGCTCGATCCTGATTTCAGCGGCAATTACGACAGTGTGCGCGGCGGCGTGGCCTTCTTCACCGACGAGTGCACCAACTGTCCGCAGATGCAGGAATTCAACGTCATGGCCGACAACGACGACAACGACCAGTGGCCGGACGAATTCGCCAACGAAAGGCTGAGCGCCGACAAGACCGACTCAGGGATCTTCCCCGGCCTCGACGACAACCAGGACTTGGTGCCCGACAGCGATCAGAATATCAACGGCGTTCCCGACTGGACCGAGCCCATCCTCTTCTATGACGCCGATCCGCCGGAGTTCGTCTACGGGGTTGATTTCAACAACAACGGGGTGGTGGACTTCCGCGAGAACGACGCCCTGCCCGATTACCCGTACCGCCGCGACCGGCGCGGCCTGCACCTCTTTGCGGTGTGGGACAAACTGGGAGGGTTCGGCAAGTGGGCCTCGGTGGGCATCTACCGCACCAAAGAGCCGGCCGGAGGCAACACGGCCAACGCCCTGTACGCCCGCTACGAGCACGAGATCTTCTCGCCCTACATCGGCCACCTGCGCATCAACGATGACATCAAACTGGTGAAGGACGGGGTGCGCGACGATTCCTACATCTGGCGCGACGTAGGCTACAGCGAGATGGTCCCCAGCCCCTATCCCTGGCTGACGGGGCCGAACATCGAGGCCCGCGACCTCAACACCCAGCTGCTGCCGCCCACCCGCGATCCGCTGAGCATGCGCAACAGCATGGTCAACACCATGTTCCTCGAGTCGCGCATCACCCAGTTGACCGGGTTCAACATCGTCAATACCGTGCAGTGGATGAACAACTCCCAGAAGAAAGATACCTTCGACGACGGCACTGCCCAGGAAGCGGGCACCCAGCGACTCTTGACGATGGTGAACAAGATCGATTACACCCTGCAGGCGGGTAACTTGCAGGTCCGCCCCATGTTCAAGAACCTGATCCTGCGCGAGAAGTGGGATCGACTGAAAGATGATCAGGACTCGACCAGCACGGATGAACTGCAAACCGTCACCATGCGTGCGCCCATCCTGCGCACCAAGTACACCCTCACCCCCAAGACGGGCCTGGAACTGGGTTTCCAGGGCTTCCCCTTCTGGCGGCAATCGGTGGATCGCCAGGACCGGAGGGCCCAGGTGTACAATTGGCTGCCCAACACTCCGCTCGACGACCAATACCAGGAGTGGACCTTCATCATCATGATGAGCAACCGGTCCGACCACTATGGCTATAACGTGTCGTCGCAGTTCGGCTGGATCAAGACTGACCGCGAATACGACGACGAGTTGCGGCAGAGCGAGAATTTCAACAGCGGGCGCATCTTCTTTGATATCGTCGCCGGGTTCTGAGAGGCGGAGACGCGGCGTTTATAGGGAGATGGATCTATGCTACTGCTGAACCTGTTGATCGTCGGCGTAATGGCCGCCACCGTTGGCCTGAGCAACCGGTTTTTCTCCCCGGTGGAGTTGCAGGACCGCTTCACCGAGGGCCAAAAGCTGTACGCTCTGGGCGACTTTGAGAAGGCGATACGCCATTACGGGGCCATCCTCTCCACCCAGAGCAACTCCATGATCAACGTGGAGGAGGTGGAGGTATCGGTGGACGAGTTCATTCTGCCGGTGCGGGTGGCCGCCACCTATCAGTTGGCCAACAGCTACAACAAGCTGGGCTTGGAACTGCTCTTGCGCTCCACCTATCTACGCGGCGAGCAGAAGGAAGCCGAGGCCGACGCCCGCTACCAGGAGGCGGTGGAGAAGTTAAACGTCAGTCTCGAGTACTTCCGCAAGCTGGCCGGCGATCCCAAGATTGAAGAGCGCACCCGAGTGATGGCCCAGTACCAGATTCTGGAGACCAGCTATCAGCTCAAGGACTACCGGCAAACCATCGAGGAAGGCGGCCGGCTGCTCCAGACCTTTCCCAACAGCGTCTACGAGGCCTCGACCTACTACAACATCGCCTGGTCCTACTACGAGCTGAAGGAGTACGAGTCGGCGATCAAGAATTTTGAGCAGGTTCTGCTGCTGGCCCCGCGGGGATCCAACGCCGACCGTTCGCTCTTCCAGATCTCCGAGAGCTACGACCAGCTGCAACAGTACGAGAAGGCGATTCAGTACCTGGACCGCCTGATCGCCCGCTACGATTTTTCGGCGATGAGCGAGGAAGAACTCATCGAGATGAACACCCTCAAGCTCAAGGGTCTGGTCAAGGAGACGGCCCGCGAGCTGGTGGCCAAAGCCGAAATGAAAAAGGGCGACATCTATGCCAACAGCGGCCAGATCGACAAGGCGCTTGAGGCGTACGCGGTCATCCCCCAGGCCTATGCGGCCGAACCGGTGCTGGTGCAGAACTCCTATATCCGCGCCGCCGAATTGGTGCAGAAGACCCGCGGCACCCAGGCGGCCATCGCCGCGTACAAGAATGCCATCGAGAAGGTCGAGGACAAGCAGTTTCAGGCCCGCACCCAGTTGACGGTGGCGCTGCTGCTCTTCGATGAAAAGGAGTACCGCAAGGCCGCCGAGGAATACCAGATCTACCTGAGCGCCTACGGGAACGTGGCCGCCAGGGTCGGATTTGACCGCGACAAGGTGCTCTTCCGGCTCGGCCAGTGCTACCAGTCGCTGGGCCAGCAGGAGCAGGGGAGGGACCCCGCCTCCCCGGAGGCTGCGGCCGCGCTCGACCAGGCCCTGGATTCCTACAAGGGCCTGGTGACAGACTACCCCCGCAGCCAGCTGGTGCCGGACGGGCTGTTCAGCGCGGGCATCACTGCCCAGCTCAAGAAGGACAACGCCGCCGCCAGGGGTTTTTACCAGCGCCTGGTCGACGAGTACCCCCAGCACCCGGTAGCGCCCAACGCCATGATGCAACTGGCGCGGATTCTTTACGAGTCCTCGGAGTTTGACGCCGCCAGGAAGCAGTACCTGGCGGTGCTGGAGAAGTATCCGGATTCGGAACTGAAGAACCAGGCCAAGATGGAGTTGGCCCTGGTCTACAAGAAGCAGAACGACCTGGAATCGGCGATCCGTTCTCTGGAGAGCATCGACTCGGTCTGGCCGCAGTGGGGCAAGGTGCAGATCGAGCTGGCCGACCTCTACCTGTCGCTCAACAACGACAAGCAGGCCGAAGAGGTGCTCAACCGCGCACTGGGCAGGGTGGAGGAGGGGCAGTTGCACAGTCAGCTGCATTATACCAAGGGTAAGATCCTGTTCTCGCGCTACCAGGACTACCGGGGAGCCATTGCCAACTTCGACAGCAGCCTGGCCTTGTCCCCCCCAGAACAACTCTACAACAGCACCCTGTTCTCCCGGGGAGCGGCCTATTACGAGCTGGCCAAGAGCCAGGACGCCTCCGGGGATTCGACTCGGGCGCGCAACAGTTACGCCGCCTCCATCGACGACATGAAGGAACTGTTAGGGCGCAACCCGAGCCCCAACCTCAAGGACAGTGCCTTCCGCACTCTGGGCGCCGGCATGATCCGCCTGGGCCAGGGTCAGGAGGCCGCCCAGTATTACGAGCAGCTCATCAACGATACCCCGGACCCGCAGAAGAAGGCGGCCTTCCAGCTGCTGCTTACCGAGCTGTACTACGACAGGTCGGATTTCGAACAGGCGCGCAAATTCGCCAATCAGCTCTTCGAGATGCAGTTCGAAGACACCAACGAGGCGGGGTACTACCGCAAGGAGCGGGCCTATTCCATCGTCGGCAACTCCTTCCTGCAGGAGCAGAGATTCGCCGAGGCTGCAGAAGCCTTCGCGGCCGGCGTCAGGCAGTTCCCCAGCTCGGGCGAAAGCGCCAACCTGGCCTTCTCCCGGGCTTTCGCAGAATTCAGCGCCGGGGAGTACGACGCTGCGGTCAAGAGCTTCAGGGCCTACCAGGACAGCTATCCCAGCGACCGCAACCAGAGCAACCGGCTGCACGCCCAGTATTATCTGGGCCACGCCTACCAGGTGATGACCCAGTACAAACCAGCCGCCGAAGCCTTCGACAAACTCGCGGGGCAGTACCCCGACTCCAATTACGAGGAGGAGGCCCTCTTCCTGGTCGGTGAGAACAACTACAACGACCAGAACTTTGCCGGTGCCGCCGCGGCGTACCAAAAACTGCTGGAGAAGTACCCCCAGGGGCAGCACGGCGCGGGGGCCCAGTACGCGCTGGCCTGGTGCTTCTTCGTGCGGGAGCAGAACGAAGAAGGCGCCAGGACCATGCAGACCCTGGTGAACCGGTACCCCCAGAGTGAGTTCGTCCCCAAGGCCCTGCTGACCATCGGCGACCACTTCTACAATATCAGGTCGCATGAGGAAGCCCTGAGACAATATCTCACCCTGGTCAGGACCTATCCTTCCACCGAGGAAGCGGCCAAGGCCAAACCCTTCATCGACGAATTGAAGGATATACAGGCCACGGCCGACTACAACGAGGTGATGAAGCTCTTCGACAACGAGGAATACAAGAAGGCCGTGACCGGCCTGCTGACCGTGGTCGAGAAATACCCCGGCACCTACACCGAACTGGCGGCCTATGTGAACATCGGCCTGGCCTACGAATACCTCGGCCAGTACCCCGAGGCCGCAGAGTACTACCAAAAGGTGCTGGAAAAAGGCGAGGGCGCGTTCGAACACGTCGACGTGATCACCTTTGCCAAGTCGCACCTGGACTGGATCGTCGGCAAGAAGATGTGAAGGCCGGCGGGTTTTCATCGCCGAGGAGGGCGGAGGTTCACCTATGAGAGCAAGATCGTTGTTGGCGCCCGGCGCCCTGGCCCTGTTCACGGCCGTGCTGGCCGGCGGGTGCGCCGGGGGGTTGATCCCCACCAAGCAGAAGTACGTGGTCGAGATGAACGCCGTGCTGCCAGAGGGCCGCGGCGACTTCTCCACTGATCCCGACGATAGTTCCACGGTGTTCAGCAAGGAGGGGTTGCTGATCAAGGTCAAGCCGCTGAGCGACGAGGAGCTGAACCGGCGCTTTCCGCCCCTCTACGACGGCCGTCACGTCAATCCCTACACCTTCGACCAGAAAGAGGTCTCAACCAGCTACATCCCCCCCCGCTTCACGGTTTTCGATGTCGCAGTGATCAACAACACCTACGCCAAGATCCAGTTCGACCCCGCCAAAGCCGTGATGGTCACCGGCGACGGCCGCAGCTACCGCTACTACGACCCGGGCCGCGAAGGGCACCTGGCAGAGGGTGGTAACAGTTTCAGCAAGTACTACCGCGTGGAGTTGGGGATCTCGGGCTACGAGAAGGAGCTGGCCTTGGAGCGCATGGGGGTGGTGTACAAGAGCGTGTACCACCGCGACCGGCCGGTGTTCAAGGAAGACAGGCGGCAGGGGTTGCTGGTCTTTGATCCGCTGCCGCAGGACTACAAGGAGGGTGAGGTGGTGCTGCACTTCAACGGCTTTGTGCTCTCCTTTGACGCCAGCGGTAAACCGGAAAACACTGTCGATGTGGAGTTCCGTTACCAGGTGAAACAGGGGATAAGCAACCCGCCGCGCGCCAACGGCAAGGGCTGAGGCCGACCCGGCGCAGAGCGGGAGGCGGCGATCTGGCCGTGTCATATCAGGAGCTGGACCCTATCCGGCTCCTGATTTATTTTTTGGCTATGAAAAAGACGAAGGTGGTGGTACTGCTGGTGGCCTTTGGCGCCGCCGGCTGCGGCCAGGGCGAAGATCCGGCCCTGCTGGCCAGGGTGGGTGAGGCGCAGATCACGGTTGCCATGCTCCAATCCTTTGAGGCCAGGTTGCCGGCCGGCGAGGGGCAGGAGGATCACCGCGCCAATCTACAGACCCTGGTGGACCGCGAACTGTTGGTGCAGGAAGCCCGGGAGCGGGGTCTGGAGCACGACCCCCAGGTGCTGAAGTACCTGGAACAGCGCGAGGTCAAGGAACTGTCCAATCACATGATGCGCCGCCAGGTGATCGAGCGGGTGTCGGTGACCGAGGAGCAGATCCAGCAGGCGTACAGCCGGGGCGGCTGGAACCGGCAGGTGGTCACCGAAGAGATCTTCGTCGCCGACGAGGCGAAGGCGCGTCAGGCCGAAACTCAGGTGACAAGGGGCGTCCGCTTCGAGGCCGTGGGGGGCCAGTACGCGGTTGACCGGGTCTTCAAGCTGCCCGTCAAAGCGGCCCAGCAGTTCGTCTACTCCCCCCACGATGCTCCCAGGGCCGTGGTGGAGGCGGTGATGAAACTGCCCATCGGCGGCGTCACCCCGCCCATCTTCGTCCGCGATGGCTACGTGATCGCCCGGGTCGCCGAACACCGCCCGGTGTCCCTGGAGGTGGTGCGCGAGAAGATCCACAAGACCCTGCACAGACAGCAGCAGAACGAGCTGAAGGACGCGTACCTGATTCATTTGAAGCAGGAACTCAACATCCAGGAACATGCCCAGGGCATGGAACTGGCGATGGCGGTGCTGACCGGCAAAGTGGAGGAGCTGAGTTCCGAGCAGCGGCAGGTGCCGGTCTATACCTACGGGGACCGCCAGGTCAGTGTCGAGGAGGTGCTGGAGGTGGCCCTGCCGGCCCGCGACGAGTGGCCCGCGGTGACCAAGCAGTACCTGGTCGGCGAGTTGACCAACAGCCTTTTCCCCCGGGCCACCATGGCTCAGGATGCCCGGCGCAAGGGCGTGGACCAGCAGGAGGGGTTCAGGCAGTGGCGGCAGCGCGAGCTGGGGGACCTGATGATCGCCCGGCTGCGGGCGCAGGAGATCGAGAAGATCGCCGTCGAGGAGGCCGACCTCCAAGCCTACTACGAAGAGCGAAAACAGAACTACCGGGCGCCGGCCGTGGCCAGGGTGCAGGAGGTGCTGCTGGAGGACCCGGAGCAGGCGCATGCCCTCGCCCGCCAGGTGGCGGGAGGCGCCGAGCTGGGGACCTTCGCGGCCAGGACCCTCCGCGCCAACACCGATGAGGGGGTGTTGATGGTGAACGGGCTCCAGGGGCCGCTCTTCGGCGAGGAGTGGGTCAAGGCGGTGATGAACGTCCCGCTGGGGACGGTTCAGGGTCCGCTCAAGTCCAAGGGCGGTTATTCGGTGTTCAAGGTGCTCGAAAGGCAGCCCGAAAGCTACTTCGGCCTCGATCAGCAGACGGTGCGGCGCGCAGTCACCCGCGAGGTAAAGGAGGGGAAGGAGCGCCAGGTCTTCAATGGGTTCGTGGAAGAGCTGCGCCGGCGGCGGGCCGCGCAGGTGCGGATCTTCGAGGATCACCTCAAGGCCCTGGCGCCCGCCAAAGAAGCCATAGGTGTTTGAACCGATTCCGGGCGAGGTCCGGGGATGAGCGAGACCGCGGGCCGCCCA
>VGJS01000116.1 GCA_016867395.1 Candidatus Handelsmanbacteria bacterium | reverse complement strand
GTTCGCGCAGTTTCTCCACCTCCAGGCGGTAGGCGCCGGCGATGCCGGTCAGGGTTTCGCCGGGCCGCACGACGTGGGCACCCTCGTCAAGGGGGGAGGGGCGCAGACGTAGCCTCTGCCCCGGCCGCACCCGGTCCTGCTTAAGGTTGTTGAGCTGGCGCAAGAGGCCGGGGGAAATCTCGAAACGGCCGGCGATATGGGCTAAAGTCTCATCCTGGCCGACCACGTATTCGGGGGGAGGGGGCGGTTCCTCTTCCTCGGGGTTTGGGGTAGGTTCAGGGCCTTCCTGGGTGGTCTCGGCGCTATCCGTCTGGGCGTCGGCCGCGCTGTCGGGGGTGGGCGGGGGCGGGGTGGGGTCGGCCTGGGCCACCCGGATGGTTTCGGGCGGGGCGCTCAGGCGCAGACGCTGGCCCACCAGGATGCGGTCGGCGTCCAGGTGGTTGTACCGGCGCAGCAGGGCCAGGTCGAGCTGATAGCGCCTGGCGATCTGGGCCAGGGTCTCCCCTCGCTTCACTCGGTGCCAGGTGGGGCGAGGGGTGGGGGGAAGTTTCAGGCGCTGACCCACCCGCAGCTGATCCCCCCGCAACCGGTTGTGCTGGCGCAACTGGGCCACAGTGAGGTGGTAGCGCTGGGCGACACTGCTGAGGTTCTCGCCGCGGCGGACCACATGGACCTGCTCAGAGGGCTTTTCGTTTTTCTTGGCCTGGGCCTTGCCCGGCAGCCCCGCCCACAGCACGAGCGCCGCCAGGGCCCAGTGCGACCAGCGCATGGGCTAAGTAGATAGAAGGGACCGGACGGGGAGTGGGGCGGGCGCCGGGGGCGGCGCCGGGGATAATGCAAGTATAAAGGCTGCATATTAATAGTGCAAAGCCGAAAAGGAGCTTGCCGGCCTGGCAGCCCTGCCCCTATTCTCTGGGTATGAGCCCCTCATTGCGCCTCCTGCCCTCGGTGGAACAGGTGCTGGGAACCCCTGCGGCCCGGGAACTCCTGGCCCGGTGCCGGCGCGAGTATGTGGCCGGCCTGGCCCGCCAGGCCCTGGCCCGGCTACGCTCCGCGCTGGTGCAGGGCCAGGCGGGGGAAAGTCGCCAGGCCCTGCTGGGGCGGGCCGAGGTCCTGCTGGTGTCCCTGTACAGCGAGGCTTGCCAACCAGGGCTTGCCCGGGCCATCAACGCTACCGGGGTTATCCTGCACACCGGGCTGGGTCGTGCGCCCCTGGCTCCGGCAGCCCGCGCCGCCATCGCCGAGGCTGCCGAGCACTACTGCGCCCTGGAGTTGGACCTGGAGGCGGGCGGGCGGGGTGCCCGGCTGGACCACGTGCGCGGTCTGCTGGCCGAGCTGAGCGGGGCTGAGTGGGGGCTGGTGGTCAACAACAACGCCGCCGCGGTGCTGCTCTGCCTCAACACCCTGGCCAGGGGCCGGGAGGTGCTGGTCTCGCGGGGGGAGCTGGTGGAGATCGGCGGCTCCTTCCGCATCCCCGACATCATCGCCGCCAGCGGGGCCCAGCTCCGCGAGGTGGGCACCACCAACCGCACCCATCTGCGGGATTATGCCGAGGCCCTGAGCCCGCAGACCGGGCTCCTGCTGCGGGTCCAGCCCAGCAACTACCGGGTACAGGGTTTTACGGCCAGGGTGGAGACCTCCGAACTGGCGGAACTGGCCCGGAAGGGAGGGGTGCCCCTGGTCCACGATCTGGGCGGAGGGGTGCTGGAGGATCTAAGTCAGTGGGGTCTGCCCAGGGAGCCAGTGGTGCGCCGGGAATTGGAGGTGGGGGCGGAACTGGTGACTTTTAGCGGCGACAAGGTGCTGGGGGGCCCCCAGTGCGGGATCATCGTGGGCCGGAGGGCCCTGGCCGAGCCGATGGAGCGCAACCCGCTGATGCGCGCCCTGCGCTGTGACAAGCTGGTGATGGCGGGGCTGGAGGCCAGCCTGCGGCTCTTCCGCTTGGCACCGGGGATCTTGCCACAGGTACACCCGGTGATGGGCATGTTGTGCGAGCAGGTGGGGCAGGTGGAGGAAAGGGCCAGAGCCCTGATCGCAGCCCTGCCGGTGGGGGTGGCGGCGGCGCTCTGCCCGGCCATAGAAGCCTCGGCGGCGCAGATCGGCAGTGGGGCCCTGCCACTGGAGGAGTTGGCCAGCCGGGCGGTGGTCCTGTCGCCCCGGAGCGTTTCGGCGGAGGAGTTGGCCCGGCGGCTGCGCGCGGAGCGGCCCCCGGTGGTGGGGCGGATTCAGCGCGGGCGCCTGTTGCTGGACCTGCGCACCGTGCGGGAGGACGAGGTGGAAGGGGTGGCGGCGGCCCTAATCCGGGCCGCCGGGGTGGGCGCCTGATCAGACAAAGATATTGCCGGGGCCGCCCTTGAGGGAGATCTTGAGCTGGCCCTGGTCTTCGAGCTGGCGGATCTTATGGACGATGCGCAACTGCACGGCCTCCACCTCGCTCAGCCGCATGGGGCCGAGAAATTCCATCTCCTCCTCCATGAAGAGCCGCACGCGCTCGGACATGTTGCCGAGAATTTTTTCTTTGACCTCCTCGCTGGCGGCCTTAAGGGCCACCACCAGGTCCTTCTGCTCCACCTCGCGCAGCACGATCTGCACCTCGCGGTCGCTCAAGGAGCAGATGTCCTCGAAGACGAACATCATGTTGCGCACGGTCTCGGCCACCTCGGGATCCTGCACGTCGATGTGCTCTAGCACGCTGCGCTCGACGCTGGTGCGGGTGAGGTTGAGGATGTCGGCGGTGACCTTGGGGCCGCCCACGTCCTTGTTGCCGCTGAGTATGTCCTGGAGGTTCCCGGCCAGGCTGTCCTCGATCTGCTTGAGGACCGCGGGGGTGATGTTGTTCATGGTGGCGATGCGGTAGGCCACCTCGGACTGGGTGTGCTCGGGCAGCAGGGAGAGGATGCCGGCCCCCTGGCGGGCGTTTAGTTGCGAGAGGATCAGGGCGATGGTCTGGGGGTGTTCGTGGGAGATGAAGGGGACCAGTTGCTCGGGAGGCACGTTCTTAAGCAGCTGGAAGCCGGAGGAGAGGGTGCCGGTGATGCGGTCGAGGATCTCCTGGGCCTTGCGGGTGCCCACCGCCCTTTCGAGGGTGCCGCGGGCGAAGTCGAGGCCGCCCTGGCTGAGGTACTCGCCGGCCAGCAGGTGCTGTTCAAACTCGGCCAGCACCTCGTCCTGCATCTTCACCGAGAGGTGCTTGAATTCGGCGATGGACTGGGTGAGGGTCTCGATCTCGGGCTCGCTGAGGAACTGCATGATCTCGGCGGCCCCCTCCTGACCCAGGGCGATCATTAGGATGGCCGCTTTTTGGCGCGGGTTGAGTTCCTGCTCCTCGTGCAGATCGGGGCGCAGCTCGGGGTCGGGCAGGGCCTCCCTGCGGGCGGGTCGGGTGGCCTCCCGCTTCTTGGACTGGGCCGTATATTTCTGGGCAGCGGAGAAAGAAATTCCGGGGTCCGCGCCGATTGAAGCGTTCTGATAGGTGGCCAAAATATTGTATATCCTGTATTTGGGTTGATGATAAGCCCTGAGGCCCTTTGTGTCCTATCCCACTGAGGGCAAAAAAAGGGCCAGCGTTTCGGCGCTTGCGCGGCCTACTCTGGTGCGTTATATTTTTAACAGGCTTAAAAATCAGAATTTCCCCCGTAACACCCCCCACGACCGTCCCTCCCCCTGCGCTGCGATAAGTCCGCGCGGTCCTCTCTGTCCTGTGGAAAGGATACCATCGGGCATGAAGGTCTTTGATCTGCGCGCACTGCCGCGGGCCCCCCAGGCGGGGACCCAGCGGCAGTTGCTCGACGAGTATCTGTGCAATCCCTTCCTTGACGCTGAACTACAGGAACTGGCCCTGCGGGTCGGGGTTTCGCGCAACGAAGCCGCCGGCGCCCTGGGGGCGCTGTGCCAGGAGCGCCTGCTCAAATCCCTGGGCCAGCGCGGCTACGCCCTGGACCTGGGCGAGGCGCCGCCGCCAGCGCCCGAGGCCCTCCGCAAGGGCGGGGCTCTCCGCAGTGCATCCCTCAGTTCGGAACCTTCCGGGGCCTGGCTGGAGGAATTGCCCTTTGGCCTGGCCCTTCTGCGGGCCGACGGCAGCCCGGAAAAGCTGAACGAAAGGGCGGCGGCCTGGATGGGCATCCCCCGGGAGGGGTTCGATGGGGTGGCCTTCGCCAGGGCCACCGGGGTCGATCCCACCCAGGTGCTGGCCGAAGGGAGGGTGCTGAGCTTCACTCGGCGCCTGCCCTTTGCCCTGCAGGTGGAGGTGCGCCCCTGCCCGCCCACGGGGGTGATCATCGTCCTGCAGGACATCTCGATGCGCGAGGAGCTGTCGCGGATTCAGGCCGGTTTCCAGGAGGCGTTTTTCACCCGGCTTCGCCAGGATTTCGTCGAGCCGCTGGAGGTGATAGAGGAGTTCCTTGAAAACCCTGCCCACCCGGACCTGGGCCTGGCCAGGGCAGCGGTGGAGCAGATGCGCTGGGTGCTGGCCGGCCTCCTGACCGACCTACCGCCCGCCGGCGGCGACGATCCCAAACCCTGAATTTTTGAGGCAGGCATGGTACTTGACGCGCGCTCCTTCGCCGACCCCGCCCCGGCCGCCCCGCCTTCCCCTCCCCTCCAGGTGGTGGCCTATCCGCTCCCGGTCGACCTGGACGGCCTGCTGACCCAGGCCAGCCAGCCGGGCCAACCCTCCCTCCAGGCCTGGGCCGTCGAGCAGTTGCGCCAGTTGGTGCCCACCCCGGAGGGGCAGGGGGTGATCTGGGATGTCCTCGCCCGGCCCGGCGACCCGCGCCGGCTGGTGGCGGCCCAGTTGCTGGGGTGCCACCGTCTCTGGCTTTCCTCTCCTTCCGGGTTGCGCCGGGTGTTGGGCCAGGCCCGCCGGGAGGAGGACCCGACGGTGCAGGCCGCCCTGGTGTGGGGCCTGCGCCAGACCGAGGAGGTGGGGGAGTTCCTCCTCCACCCCGAGGGCAGGGTCGCCCTGGAGGCGGCCCTGGGGCTGCCCCTGGGTCGCAAGACCCTGGCCCCGCTGGTGCGGGCCTTCAGGGCGGCGGCCAAACCGGAGTTGGAGCGGATTTTCCTGCACAAGCTGCGCGCCCTGCACCCGCCGCTGATGGGGGAGTTGGTGGGGTGCCTGATGGAGGAGGAGTGGCGCGAGGGGGATCACCAGCGGCTGGCGGTGCTTTTCTCCTGCCTGCCCCAGGTGCCACTCTTCGAGCTTTTCGCCGAGGAGCGGGGCAAGCCCGAGCTCGCCTCGGAGAAAGGGCTGGCCGCGGCGAGCCGGGCTCGCAACTGGCACCTTTGCTCGCGCTTGGCCAAGCGGGCCTTGCAGCGGGGGGCCAGCATCGAGCTCTTGCGCCTGCTCCTAAGCCGCAGTGGCGAGGACGAGACCTTCGCCCGCCGCCACGCCTCCTTCCTGCGCCTGGCCCTCAACCAGGCCGACGCAGTGATGGGCCCGGAACTGCTAAAGCACTTCGAGCGCCTGACCTTCAAGGCCACCGAGGACCGGCTAGTGCGACTTGCCCAGCTCCTGGTGGAACTCAGCTTCCGGCTCGAGGGCACTTCCGGGGCCCAGGCCAGTTCGCTTTTGGAGGAATGGAAACAGCGCTCGCCGGGCCTCAAGCTGAAGATCTACCACCTCCAGCAACGCCTGGCCTAAACCTTTATTTGGGCGCCCGCCACAACAGTCCTAGCCCCAGCCCCCCGAAGAGCAGGTTGGGCAGCCAGGCGGCCAGCCCTGGGGAGAGCAGTTGGTTCCAGCCCAGGGCCTGCCCGGCCTTGACGGCGCTGTAAAAGGCGAAACAGATCAGGATGCCCTTGCCGAAGCTGCCGGCCAGGCCGCCCCGCCGGGCGCCGGCAGCCAGAGGCGCCCCCAAAAGGACGATGACGAAGCAGGTGAAGGGGAAGGCGATCTTAAGGTGGAGATCGACCTGCTGGCGGGTGGCATCCTCGCCGTTGGCCCTGGCCCTGGCGATGTAGGCGCGCAGCTCCCCGAAATCCATCTCCTCAGTTCTTTTGTGCTGCTGGGCGAAATCTTCGGGCCGCAGGGTGAGGCTGGGCAGGTGCTCCTCGGCAAAGGGCCGGGTCCGGGCTGGGCTCTCGCCCAGGAGGTACTCCCGGCCCCCTACCAGCACCCAGTGGTCGCCGCGCCATTCCAGCCGTCCCGCGTCGAGGCGGCGCACCACCCGGCCGCCCCGCTCCTGCTCCCAACTTACCTGACCGGCCTGCTGCCGCTGGGCGTCGTAGGAACGGGCAAAGATCAACTGACCCTCCACGTCCTGCAACAACACCTGCCGACGCGAGCCGTCGCCGCGGTTGATCCCGCGCAACTCGTCCCAGACCTGGCGGTAGCGGAAGGTGGCGGCGGGGACCACCATATCCGTAAAGAAAAAGGCCAGGCCGCCGAAGCACAAGGAGAAGGCGAAGAGGGGCAAGAGCAGCCGGTAGAGGCTGATGCCGGCCGCCTTCATGGCGGTCAGCTCATTGGCCCTGGCCAGGCTGGTCAGCGCGAAGAGGGTGCCCAGCAGGGCGGCGATGGGCAGGGTGAGGCCGATCCAGTAGGGGGCGTGGTAGAGGTAGTAGCGCAGGATCTGCCCGCCGGTGGCCTGGTAGTCGATGAAGGTGTCGATATGCTCGATAAGGTCCACCACTACGGAGATGAGCAGCAGGGCCAGGACGGCGGCCCCTAAGCACCACAGGTGCAGGCGCAGGAGGTAGTAGTCCAGCAGCCTCATCGCCGGCTCCGCCGCCACAGGGGCCGGTCACAGGCGGCCCAGTAGAAGAGTGCCAGGCCCAGGACGCCGAAAAAGAGGTTGGGGGCCCACATGGCCAGGGAGGGGGGCAGCAGGCCGCGGTCGGCCAACTCCTCCCCGCCGATGAGGAACATCCAGTAGGCCCAGAAGAAAACCAGGCTGATGCCCACCGAGACGGCGGCCCCCCGCCGGCGCAGGAGCGCCCCCAGGGGGGCGCCCAGCAGCACGAAGACCACGCAGGCAACGGGGATGGAGAATTTCTTGTGGATCTCCACCCAGAAGGCGTCGGCGGCTTCGCCGCTATGCTCCCAGAGGCCCTGCTGTTTTTTGAGGAAGCGGGCGGCCTGCTGGGCCCGGCCGGCGCTGTCCAGAGCGGCGGTGTCGGGGAACGCGGCGAGGATCTGCAGGGTCGAGTCCATGAGGCGGCGGGCGTCGGCCTGGCGCTGGCGCTCCCCCTGGGCGGCCCGGTACAGGGCGGCCAGATCCATCTCGCGGTCGCTGCGGTAGGAGGACTGGTAGGGGGTAAGGGCGCGCAGGTGGTCCTCGACGTGCACCACCTGCCGGCTGAAGCTACCCTGCAGCAGGCGCCCCGGGTCGCCCTCGTCGTAGCGCAGGAACTCGCCCTCGCCCAGGGTGAGGCGGACGTAGCGGCCCCCGTCGTAGATGCTAAGCTCGCCGGTAGCCGCCCGCAGGGAGGAGGGCGGGCCCTGGCCACCGCTGTCGAGCACGGTGATTCCGTAGAGCAGATTGGCCGCCTCGTCCACCTTGTGGACCAACAGGCTGTAGTTGCCCAGCCCGTGGATGAAGGCGCCCTCCTTCTCCTTGAGCACTAGGGCGGCTTTGCGGCGCTGTAGGTCGGCCGCTAGGTTGCGGGCCCGGTGGTTCCAGTCGGGCAGCACCCGGTCGTTGAAGATCACCATCAGGCCGGCCAGGAGCAGGGCGGCCAAGAGCAGGGGGCGGGTCAGTTGGGCGAACCCCACCCCCGAGGCTTTGGCGGCGATGAGTTCGCAATCCACCGCCAGGCGGCCGAAGACCATCAGCACGGCGATGAGCACGGCCATGGGCACGGCCAGGGCCAGGATCCAGGCCAGGTTGAAGAGGAAGAGCTGCCCCGCCTGGCCCAGGGTGATGCCCTTGCTGAGCACCTGGTCCATAACTTGCAGGACCGCGTCGATCATCAGCACAAAGACAATCAGGGTCAGGCCAAAGAAAAAGGGGCCCAGGTGCTGGCGCAGCAAATAGCGGCTGAGGGTGGTCAAAGGCGCGGCCCTTAGTGTAGCGAAAAAGGCACAGGACTGTGGCGGATCAAATATACAAGGGGTGCGGCGCCCGGCCCAAACGCCGGGGCCGGTCCGGCGGCACGGGGTTTGCAGTCGGCCGGGGTGGTGCGGCCTTGAGGTTAAATGCTATTTCTAGTTGAAACAATACCGGCTCATGGGTAAGATCAAGCTGACAAGGTAAGGGTAGTAATTTTGAGTTCCCGCTGAAGGGCTTGTCGGAGTAGCGGCAAAAAGCGCATGCCTTTGACTTTGCGTTACCGGGGTTGGATATCCAGGAGCGCCGCAGCCAACCAGCGATGGCGTTGGCTGGAGGTTTTCCAGGCCTTGAGGTTGTCGGTCCGCTGGGCGATCTGGCTGTTGAGCGACTCGATACAATTGGTAGTACGGAAACTCATTTTCAGGTAGGGCCTCAACCCCAG
>VGJS01000115.1 GCA_016867395.1 Candidatus Handelsmanbacteria bacterium | reverse complement strand
GCAAAACCCCGATGCAGACTTTCCTGGAGTCAAAGCACTTGAGCCACGAGAAAAGGCTCGATATCTTGCACCAACCGTCACCGTCTATCGCGGTGGTCGGATAACCCTCACCTGTCAGATCAGGTCCTAGCAAGTACATCGACGATTTCTTTCTTCCTGCCGACAAGTTTGGGGCCGACCGGGATCAGGACCCAGGGTTCGACACCTGCCTTGACATGGACGGGCACGGCCGGGTGAGCTTTGGCGACTTCTTCATCTTCACCGACAACTTCGGCAAGGTGGTGGCCGGGTATCAGTGAGCTGGATCAGCCCTCGGAGGGCTGCCCGGCCGGCCCTTCCATGGGCAGCAGGTGGTCGAGGATGAAGCTGGCGGCGTGGCGATGGCCGCCGCCCCCGTACTGCCGGGCGATTTCGCTCACATCCGCCCCGTCCTTAGTGTTGGAGCGTAGGTTGTAGACCACCTTGCCGTCGCTGGTGATGAAGAAGACCGCGGCGAAGGGCTGCCCCTCGGCCAGGGCATTGCCGATCTCCGAGCTGAGGCAGGTAGAATTGGTGAGGGGCACCCGGTAACCGGCTATGGTGGCCCAGGCGTGGTTTTTGACCCTGGGCCGGATCAGGCGGTCCTGGAAGCGTAAGATGGCGCTGCCCTCGACCACCAACTCCCTGGGCTGGCGCTGGGCCATGCGGTCCCACACCCCAAAGACCCGAGGGTACGAGCCCAACGCCGCGTTGATGGCCCGCGAGTCGGGCAGCTTCCATCGCCAAAGATCCTTGTCCTCGGTGTAGTCCACCAGCCAGTGCCCCCTGGCCGCGGCCTCAGGGTCGGTGGTGGAGAAGTGCTCCCAGGCCAGGCGGGCGCCTGATTTCTCCACGTCAAAGACGCAGAAATCCAGGCCCTCCAACTCGGCGGCGGCGGTCTGGTGGTGGTCCAGCACCCACAGCGAGCGGGCCCGCTCCTTCATTTCCAGCAGGAGGGGGCGGGGGTAGCTGAAATCGAGGATGACCACGTCGCGCTCGGCCACCGGCGGCGGGTCCGAGCCGTACTGCACGGCGCGAAACTCGGCCCCCGGACTGACGTAGCGGCGGTAGATCCAGGCGGCGCAGAAGCCGTCACTGCAACTGGCGTGGTAGAGCACCAGGGGTGGTTTCATCATTTCCAGGTCGCGTGGAGAGGCACAAAAAAAGCCTGCCAGGCCCTCGGCCTTGCAGACGGGACAGGAGAAATATATCCGCCCGGCCCGAGGGGCGCAAACCGGAGCGGGAATTTTTCCTGACGGGGCCGGGGCCGGGTGGTATATTTGGGAAAAACCCCAGAGGGAACCATGAACAAGAACCTCCGCCTCGCCCTAATCGGCATCCTGCTCCTAACCGGCCTGACCCTGCTGCTGGTCGGGCAGTCCCTGGAGACACGGGCCTGGAGCCTGGCCCTGGGCATCCTGCTCCTGGCCGGGGGGGCTTGGTTGGCACATCGGCAGCGGCGGGGCCGGCAGGCTCCCCTGGTCGGCGAGTACCGCTGGGTGCCGGCCTCAGAGGAGGGTTTTATGCCCATGCGCGAGCCGGCAGGGGAGCAGCAGAAGCAGGCGCAGCGCCGGGCCGCGGAAAAACCGCAGCAGGCCGCCGAATCGGTGCGGCTGCTGCTGGCCAAGTCCGGCCGCCGGGGCGGGAAAAAGCCCTAAATCCGCTTGACAGGGCCGCGGCGTACCGCGTACGTTTACGCGCACGCAAGTATCTCTGATCCCTGTTTTTAAGGTGAGATGCCCCTCAGGATTGGCTCCCTGGGAGAAGCGGGTTTAGACCCACAGCGGCTGGAGCGGGCTTTTGCCCTGTTGGAGGGCTGGGCCCAGTGCGGCCGCGTGCTTGGTGGGGCGATGGCCCTGGCCCGTGGTGGCATCCTGCTGCGGCCCTTTGCCTTTGGCCAGCGCCGCCTGGCCGGGGCGGTGCAACCGATGGACCCGGAGGCGGTCTTCTTGGTGGCCTCGGTGACCAAGCCGGTGACGGCTCTGGCCGCCCTGATCCTCGCCGAACGCGGCGGGCTCTCCCTCCGCGACCGGGTCTGCCTCCACATTCCGGAATTCAGCGCGCGCGGCAAGGAAGTGGTGCAGGTCATCCACCTGCTAACCCATACCTCGGGCCTGCCCGACCTGCTCCCCGAGAATACCCAACTCCGCCAGCGCCACGCCCCGCTGGCCGAGTTCGTCGCACAAATTTGCCAGTGCGGCCTGCTCTTCAAGCCGGGGACTAGGGTCAGCTACCAGAGCATGGGCACCGCCATCCTGGGCCATCTGGTGGAGCGGCTAAGCGGCCAGCCCCTGCCGGTGTTCATGCGGGAGGAGATCTTCGCGCCCCTGGGGATGCACAACACCTCCCTGGGGCTGGTCCCCGCCCTGGCCGGCCGGCTGGCCCAGGTCAGTCTGCCCGAGGCAGAGGAGGCCCTGGACTGGACCTGGAACTCGTCCTACTGGCAGGGATTTGGCGCTCCCTGGGGCGGGATGTTTTCCACGGTGGGGGACCTGGCGCTGTTTTTACAGGCCCTGCTGGAGGAGGGGGGTGGGGTGCTGGGGCGGGCGGCGGCGGGAGCGATGATCGCCGACCAGACCAGCCGGCTGCCCGAACTGGCGCCAGAAGTGCGGCAGCGCTCCCAGGTTTGGGGCCTGGGATGGTGCGTGGGCAATTGGGGGGATTTTGGCTCGGCCCGCAGCTTCTGGCACGGGGGGGCCACCGGCACCCAGGTGGGGGCCGACCCAGAGACCGGCCTGCTCTGCGCCCTCTTCACCACCCAACCCGACGCCCCGCTGCACCTGGCGGTCAACGCGGTCCAGGGCGCGGCAATTTAGAATTTTATGGGTTACCTACACTACGCTTCCTCGAGAGGGGGTCAGCTTATGGAAACAGCCCACAAGGTGCGCGCGTCCCACTGCGACCACCGGGCCAGCGAGGAGGAGATCTACCAGGCGCTGGTGCGTACCACCGCGCCGCTGACCCGCTCCTGGGAGCGGATCGAGAAGGCCCGCAAGATCGTCCTCAAGTTCAACATGATCAAGTACCGCGAGCGCATCGAGTACTTCGCCGGCCGCCGGCGCGAGCTGGTGGACGACTCGGTGTGCCGGGCTCTCTTGCGCCTGCTCAAGGAGCGCACCTCGGCCACGTTGGTGGCCACCGACACCTTTGTGTACGGCAATGGCTGCCGCACCCCGGAGGATTTCAACTACAAGCACCTGCTCGACTACTACGGGGTGGAGTATGTGGACTCTAACCTGCCGCCCTTCGCCACCTACGAGGTGCCCGGCGGTGGCTCGATGTTCGACCGGTACCTCCTGAGCGCCTGCTTCGCCGACGCTGACGAGGTGATCACGGTGGCCAAGATGAAGAACCACGCCTTCATGGGCATCACCCTGTGCATGAAGAACCTCTTCGGCCTGCCCCCGGTAATCCCGCCCGAAGGCCGCACCCGCTCCTACTACCACCACTTCATTCGCCTCTCCTACCTGCTGCCCGACCTGGGCAAGATTACCAACCCCTGCCTCAACGTCATCGACGCGCTCACCGGGCAGTGGGGCCGGGAGTGGGGTGGGGTGGGCCGGATCTGCAACACCCTGATCGCCGGCGACCACGTCACCGCCACCGACGCCTGCGGCATGAGCCTGATGGGCCACGACCCCAAGTCGGACTGGCCCACCCCGCCCTTTAAACGCGACCGCAATCACGTGCTCATCGCTGCCCAAGCGGGCTTCGGCACAGTGGACCTGGACCAGATCGACTTCCAGAGCGAGGTCAAGGGACCATTGGCCGAGTTCGACTCCGAGGAGACCGACTCACCGGAAACTGTGGCCAGCTGGCGCCGCACCACCTGCGAGCAGGGGCTGATCTACCGCGAAGAGCAGAAAAAGATCATCGACCGGCACCGCGGCCAGTTCATTTACATGCAGGATGGCTCGGTGGTCTGGAACGGGCCGGACCCCACCAACCTGGGTAGCCGGCGCATCCTCAGCGGCGAGAAGAAGGACAGCGCCCTGTGGCTTAAGTATGTGGACCCCGAGGAGCGCGAAGGCGAACACTACGAGGCGTACGAGGAATGCCTCAAACTGGCATCCTGAGGAGGAAGTCCGCATGAAGGTACTTGGCATCGACATCGGCGGCACCGGGGTGAAAGGGGCCCCGGTAGACAGCCGCACCGGGGAGCTTCTAGCCCCCCGCTTCCGCGTCGCCACCCCCCAGCCGGCCACCCCCCAGGCCCTGGCAAAGACCGTGGCCCAGGTCACCGCTCATTTCAAGTGGAAAGGCCCGGTGGGCTGCGGGGTGCCCGGGGTGGTCCGCCACGGCAAACTCTACACCGCCGCCCACCTGGACCCCTCCTGCATCGGGGCGGATATTCGCTCGACCTTTGAGCAGGAAAGCGGCTGCACCTTTACGGTGGTCAACGACGGCGACGCTGCCGGCCTGGCCGAGATGCGCTTAGGGGCGGGCAAGGGCCGGAAGGGGGTGGTCTTCCTCTGCACCTTAGGCACGGGCATCGGCACCGCCCTCTTCGTGGACGGGAAGCTGGTGCCCAACACCGAGCTGGGCCACATAGAGCTGCGCGGCAAGGACGCCGAGAAGCGGGCCGCCGAGAGCGCGCGTATTCGCAAAGGGCTTAGTTGGAACAAGTGGGCCGCGCGGGTGGACGAGTACCTCAGTCGCATGCAGGCGTACCTGTGGCCCGAGCTGATCATCGTCGGCGGTGGGGTCAGCAAGAAACACGAGAAGTTCCTGCCCCTGCTCACCGTGGATACCGAGGTGGCCCCGGCGCAGATGCGCAACGAGGCCGGCATCGTCGGGGCGGCCCTGGCCGCCGCCGAGGCCGGGCGGAAGTAAGGCCGTCTTGGGCAAAACCCCCAACGTACTGGCCGAGCACCAGCGCTTGCAGGAGGCCCAGCAGCGCAGCCACCACTGGCGGCGCTGGGGACCCTACCTCAGCGAGCGGGCCTGGGGCACGGTGCGCGAGGACTACAGCCCGCACGGCACGGCCTGGGAGTATCTGCCCCACGACCAGGCTCGCTCCAAAGCCTATACCTGGGGCGAGGACGGCCTGGGCGGGATCTGCGACAACCACCAGCGCCTCTGCTTTGCCCTTGCCCTTTGGAACGGCCAGGACCCCATCCTCAAGGAGCGGCTCTTCGGCCTCACCGGCAACGAGGGCAACCACGGCGAGGACGTCAAGGAGCAGTATTTCTACCTGGACAGCACCCCGACCCATGCCTACATGAAGTTCCTCTACAAGTACCCCCAGCGCGCCTTTCCGTACGAGGAGCTGGTGCGGGTCAATCGGGAGCGGGGGCGGGGCCAGGACGAGTACGAATTGCTCGACACAGGGGTTTTTGCCGAGGGCCGTTACTTCGACGTCTTTGTCGAGTACGCCAAGGCCGACCCCGACGATCTGCTCATCCGCATCACCGCCTGCAACCGGGGCCCCGAGCCGTCGCGGCTGCATCTTCTGCCCACCCTGTGGTTCCGCAACACCTGGTCCGTGGGCGGGGAAAAGCCGGTGCTCGAAGAGGCCATCGCCATGGAGGGCTGCCTGGCGGTGGAGGCCCAGCATTCCGAGCTGGGACCTCGCTGGTTCTTCCTGCCCGAAGGGGTGCCCCTGCTCTTCACCGAGAACGAGACCAACTGGCAGCGGGTCTATAACCAGCCCAACCCCACCCCCTACGTCAAGGACGGCATCGATCGCTACCTGCTCCACGGCGAGGGGGAAGCGGTGAACCACGGGCAGGTGGGCACCAAGGTCGCGGCCCATTTCCAGCCCCAGATCCCCGCCGGCGGGGAATGGTCCTGCTGTCTGCGGCTGATGGACCGGGTGCCCGAAGCCAACCCCCTGGGCGAGGAGGCAGACAGGCTCCTCGAAGAGCGCCGCCGGGAGGCCGACGAGTTCTACGCCTGGGTGACGGGGGAAGGACTGTCGGCCGACGCCAGCCTGGTGCAGCGCCAGGCCCTGGCCGGGTTGCTGTGGTCCAAACAGTTCTTCCACTACGACGTGGGTCGCTGGCTCAGGGAGGACGAGCGGGGACAGCCAATGCAGCGCCAGAGCACCCGCAACCGCAACTGGGCCCACCTGTACAACGAAGACCTTGTCTCCATGCCTGACAAGTGGGAGTACCCCTGGTACGCCTCGTGGGACCTGGCCTTCCACACCATCCCCCTGGCCCTGGTGGACGTGGATTTCGCAAAGGACCAGTTGCTGCTCTTTCTGCGCGAGTGGTACATGCACCCCAACGGTCAGATCCCTGCGTACGAGTGGGCCTTCGAGGACGTCAACCCGCCGGTACACGCCTGGGCGGTGCTGCGGGTCTACCGCATCGAGAAGCGCCTGCGGGGGAAGGGGGACCGGGAGTTCCTCGAAAGGGCCTTCCACAAGCTGCTGCTCAACTTCACCTGGTGGGTGAACCGCAAGGACTCGGAGGGGAACAACATCTTCGAGGGCGGTTTCCTGGGCCTGGACAATATCGGGGTCTTCGACCGCTCGGCCCCCCTGCCCAGCGGCGGGCATATCCAGCAGTCCGACGGCACCAGTTGGATGGGGATGTATTGCCTCAACATGCTGGCCATCGCCATGGAACTCGCCAAGGAGAACCGGGCCTATTCGGACGTCGCCTCAAAATTCTTCGAGCATTTCGTCTACATTGCCCACGCCATCAACCACCTCGGGGACCAACAACTGCAACTGTGGGATGAGCAGGACGGCTTCTTCTACGACGCCCTCTGCCTGCCCGATGGCCAGAGCCAACTGCTCAAGGTGCGCTCGATGGTGGGGCTGATCACCCTCTTTGCCGTGGAAACCCTGGAGCCGGAGCAGGTGGATGCCCTGCCCGGCTTCAAGCGGCGCCTGGAATGGTTCGTCGAAAACCGGCCTCACTTGCAGCAGCACCTCAGCGCCCGCCAGCGCCCTGGGGTGCCCCTGCGCCGGCTCTTAGCCATCGTCGGCCGCGAAAGGCTGCGGCGGGTGCTGCGGCCCATGCTCGACGAGGCCGAGTTCCTTTCCCCCTACGGTATCCGTGCCCTCTCCCGCTACCACCTCGAGCGCCCCTACCAGCTCGAACTCAACGGCAACCAGTACCGGGTGGACTACGAGCCGGCCGAGTCGCGCAGCGGCATATTCGGAGGCAACTCCAACTGGCGCGGCCCCATCTGGTTCCCGGTCAACTACCTGATCATCGAGTCGCTGCAGAAGTTCCACTACTTCTATGGCGACAACTACAAGGTGGAGTGCCCCACCGGGTCTGGGCAGATGCTCTCACTGTGGGAGGTGGCGGCCGAACTGTCGCGCCGCCTGTGCCGGCTTTTCTTGCGGGACGGGGAGGGCCGGCGACCGGTGAACGGGGGCAACCCCCTTTTCGACGGGGATCCGCACTGGCGGAACCTGGTCCTTTTCTACGAGTACTTCCACGGCGACGACGGCCGCGGCCTGGGGGCCAGCCACCAGACCGGGTGGACCGCGCTGGTGGCCAAGCTACTGCAGCAAAGCGGCTGCGGGGTTTTGTAAATTAGGGGATCTGGAGGAGACATGCTCAGAGGCGACAAGGAACTGATCGTGGTCGGAGACCGGGTGTTGATCCGGATTGAGGAGGTGGAGGAGCGCACCGAAGTGGGTCTGTACCTGCCGCCCACGGCCGTGGAGAAGGAAAGTGTCCAGAGTGGCAAGGTGGAGGAGGTGGGGCCGGGCATCCCCCTGCCGCCCAAAACCGAGGACGAGGACGTGCCCTGGAACCAGGAGAAGGGGGAGCGCCCGCGCTACATCCCCCTCCAGGCCCACAAGGGCGATACTGCGGTCTTTCTAAAGCGGGACGCGGTGGAGATCAAGTTTGACAATGAGAAGTACATGGTGGTGCCCCACAGCGCCATCCTGGTGATCGTGCGGCCGGTGGTCCCGCTGAACACTGGCCAGCCCTAAGCCCGGAACCCCTTCCGGGGCAGGGGTAGCCCTCCTGTAACAGGCCGGTCCCATCCCTCCCCTCCGCTGAGACAGCCCCGCCCCAGGTCTCCCTGAGACCCCCAGGACTTTTCCAAAGCTATCTCTCTTCAAATAAATACCTTGCCAGGCTACCAGGCGCTCTGCGTCTGCGTGGGATATCCATTGTTCAACTGGCAGGCGATCATCCCAGTGTCGGCGATGCCCTTACCCAGCCCAGGCCCGCCCGCCAATTTAGGAGGAAGAAGATGAAGGGAACCGTGTTGTTCGCCGCGCTCTTGCTGTCCGCCCAGTGGGGAGGGGCCGCCTTCCTCAAGGGGGTGGTCAAGGCCCAACGGTCCGGTCCCGCCCCTACCTCCCAGGTCCAAATGACCGAAAACCCCTCCTGCGCCGCCAAACACACCACCTCAGTGGGCGACGAGAAGCTGGTCCTCGACGCCGCCAAGAACGTCAAGTACGCCTTCGTCAGCATCAAAACCGGCCTGCCCCAGGGCCAACCCATGCGACCCCCGGCCGAATAGGCCCTCATCGACCAGCACGGCTGCATGTTCGCCCTGCGGGTGGTGGGGGTGCCAGTGGCTCAAGGTGCTCAACAGCGACGGGGTGAATCGTACCGGGATTGCCGGAGGCTCCAATTCTTGCGAGAATGGAGTCATGACAAGACGGATGAGGTATTCGCCCGAGGTGCGTGAGGGCGCCGTTGGGATGGTTCTGGAGCACCAGAAATAATAGGGTTCGCAGGGGGAAGGCCTGGTCTCGATCGCGGCCAAGATCGGCTGTACCGCCGAGACCCTGCGCACCTGGGTCC
>VGJS01000114.1 GCA_016867395.1 Candidatus Handelsmanbacteria bacterium | reverse complement strand
GAGGTGCGTGAGGGCGCCGTTGGGATGGTTCTGGAGCACCAGAAATAATAGGGTTCGCAGGGGGAAGGCCTGGTCTCGATCGCGGCCAAGATCGGCTGTACCGCCGAGACCCTGCGCACCTGGGTCCGTCGGGCGGAGATCGACAGTGGCCGTCGAGATGGCCTGACCAGTGATGAGCGATCCCGGCTCAAGGAGTTGGAGCGGGAAAACCGCGAGTTACGACGGGCCAACGAGATCCTGCGCAAGGCATCGGCGTTTTTCGCCCAGGCGGAGTTCGACCGCCGACCGCGGGAATGGGGGCCTTCGTGGATGCGCATCGTGGGGAATGTGGGGTCGAGCCCGTCTGCGAGGTCTTGCCGAGAGGTCTATGGTCCCCGCAAGGTGTGGCAGGAGCTGAAGCGGAAAGGCCATCAGGTGGCCCGTTGCACCGTCGAGCGGCGGATGCGCCAGCTGGGGCGTCGGGGAGTTACCCGAGGCCGCCGCTTCAAGGTCACCACCCTGACCGGTGCCTCCTCCTCCCGTCCCGCCGACCTGGTCGGGCGCAATTTCACCGTGCACCAGCCCAATCGCTTGTGGATCGCCGCTCTGACCTATGTGGCGACCTGGCGGGGGTTCGTCTATGTCGCCTTCGTCGTCGATGCCTTCTCCCGCCGCATTGTCGGCTGGCGGGTCAGTCCCACCCTGCGCAGCGATCTGGCCCTGGACGCACTGGAGCAGGCCTTGTGGGCACGGCCTGCCACCGAAGGGTTGGGGCACCACAGTGACCGGGGCATCCAGTATGTCTCGATCCGCTACCCCCAGCGGTTGGCACAGGCTGGGATCGAACCCTCGGTCAGAAGCGTTGGCGATTCCTATGACAATGCCCTGGCCGAGACCATCATCGGCTTGTATAACACCGAACTGAGCCACCATCGCGGTCCCTGGCGTTACCTGGAGCAGGTCGACTTTGCCACCCTCGAATGGGTGGATTGGTTCAACCACCGCCGCTTGCTTGAGCCCCTCGGCTACCTGCCCCCGGCTGAGTTTGAGCAGCCGGTTTACCAGCACCACATCACCCCGGCCAGCAGGCCGGTACCCAACGAACCCAGTCTCCGAAATACCCGGTACAATTCATCGCCGCCCTGCGGCGTTCGGGCCTCAACCGCGCCTGGCTGCGCGACGAGTTGGCCTCCTCCTCCTTTGCCGGGCTGAACGGTGATCTCTCCCTCAAAGGGCTGGGCGGCCGGCGCCAGGGGCCGGTGCTGATGCACGCCACCCAGGGGCGGTGGGAGCGCTGGCCGGACGGCGGCGCCGGGCCAGCCTTCCCAGGGCGACCTCAAGTGCAGCCCGCCCGAGGAGATCCGCCAGCGGCTGCAGAAGCACCTGAGAAGCTGGCGCCTTAGGGCGCTGCGCCGCGGGCGCAGCGGAAACCGATGTCGATGTCGGTGTCGGCGGGGTGGTAGGGTTCCCGGTGGAAGGCGCGCATCTTCGGGTACTCGAACCACCACGAGCCACCCCGCAACACCCGCTGCCCCCCGCCGGTCGGCCCCGGGGGGTTTTCTGGCGGGCTGGAGGCGTAGTAGTTGGGCTCGTACCAGTCGGCCACCCACTCGTAGACGTTGCCCGCCAGGTCGTAGGCCCCGTACGGCGAACGCCCCTCCGGGTAACTGCCCACCGGCCGGGTGCGCTGCATGATGCCGTGGTCGGCGTAGTTGGCCCGGTTCCGGTCAAAGTCCTCGCCCCAAGGATAGGTGCGTGCGTCAGTGCCGCGGGCGGCCTTCTCCCACTCGGCCTCGGTGGGCAGGCGCATCCCGGCCCAGGCGCAGTACGCCTCCGCCTCGGCCCAGCGGATGCAGTTGATGGGGTGGTCGTCCTCCACTGCCCCGCCCCAGTTGCACAGGCTGGCCGCCGCCGGCTCAGGGCAGGCCCCCGCCTCCACGCAGGCGCGATACTGGCCCACGCTGACCTCGAACTGGTCGATGTAGTACTCGTCCAAGCTCACCTGGTGGGCCGGCCTCTCGTCGCCGTCCCCCTCCTCCGAGCCCATTATGAACACCCCCGCCGGCACCCGCACCTCAAGGTGCTCGCCCCAGGTCACGGCGCTATCGGCCTCTACCGGCGAGGCGGCCGGTGTCTGGGGCCGGACCACCGGCTGGGACTGGACCGGGGCCGGCGCCGGGGCCTCGGGCAGCAGCCCGAGGGGCACCACCTGCAGGTCCTGGCGATCGCCAAAGCGCTCGCGCAGGTCGTAGGGGTTGTCCACCGCCACGTAGAAGAGTCCGGTCTGGGGGTCCACCACGGCGCAGCCGCTGGGCACCCCCACTAGCCGGTAGGTCTGCTGCGGCTTGAGGGAGACCGGGTCGTAGCGCACGGCGAAGCCGGCGCCCAGGGAGGCGCCGGCCGAGTCCGCGGCGGCCACCACCAGGTACGGCCCGTTGTGGGCCACGGCCCGCGGGTAGGCCCCGGTGTAGAGTTCGCCCACCTTAGTCAGCGGTTCGGTGCCAAAGACCTCCACCACATCCACCTCGGTGTTGTGGCGGCTGTCGATGAGGCCATGGGAGACGATCATCTCGGGGGTGGCAAAATACCCGGCGCTGATGGTGTAGAGCCGGCTGCCGTCCGGGCTCAGCTGCATTTCGAGCACCGGGCCATCGGTGTCGGCCCGCCCCTCCAGTTCGAGCTGGCCGTTGCGCAGGCCGATGCGGTACTGGAGCACCTGGCGGTGGGTGGCCAGATACAGGCGGCGGCGGGTGGGGTCGATCTCCAGGAGCCCCACCTCCGGCAGGGGGTTCTGGGTCCGGGCCGCCGAGTCGAGTTGGTAGGTCTGGCCGTAGGTGGTGAAACCCTTCCAGAACTCCAGCACCGAGGTGGAATACAGGTAGGGCGGCCGGCCAGCCACCAGGTAGGCCGGGGAGAAGCTGAGGGGCAGGGAGGGCAGGGTCTGCCGGCGTTCCAGGTCCACCACGGCGATCTCGGACCCCCCCGAGAGGGCGGCGTAAAGCTGGTTCCCGTCCATGCTCAAGTTGAGGTCCGAGGGCCGGGGGCCCACCACTACCTGGCTTACGAGCTGGCGGGTGGTGCGCGAGATAAAGTAGATCTGGTTGGCGTCGAAGTCGGCCAGGTAGAGGTAGGGTCGGCGCGGGTCGAGGACGATCTCGGAGAGAACCGAGCCCAGGGGGATCACCTCCTGGGCCCCCTGGTCGCGCCCCCAGACCTCGCGGCCCCAGGTGGGCACCTCGGTCTGGCAGGCCCAGGACCACAGGAGCAGCAGCACCCAGCAACCCCGACGACGCCAGACCCACAAGCTGCGCATGGTCGCTCTCCGGGTTTCAGGGCAGAACGCCGTGCCCCTCGGTAAAGCGGAGCTGGCGGTTGACCGGCAGGTCGGCGAAGCGCTCGATCCGACCGCTGGGCCAGCGCAGCTCCAGGCTGTCGATCCGGCTCTGCCCTCCCAGGCCAAAGTGGAGGCGCAGGTCGTTCTGCGAGGCGTAGCTGGAGCCGGCACGCAACTCGCGGACCAGGCGCAGCGGGCCGGCCTTGAGCCGCACCAGGGCGCCGACGGCGCTGCGGTTGCTCTGACCGCCCTCCAGGCGCACCAACAGCCAGTGCTCGCGGTTGCCCCCCTCGTTGCGCAAAAGCTCGGCCGGCCCGCCCATGTTGACCACCGCGACGTCTAGGTCGCCGTCCTCGTCGTAGTCGCCAAATGCTGCCCCGCGACTGGAGCGGGCGATGAGGAAGGGCGGCCCGGACTGGGCCGAGACCTCGGAAAAGGCCCTGCCCTCCTCGTTGTGGAAAAGCTGGTTGGGCTGGCCAAAGCTGATGCTCTCGCTGAGCAGGTCCATGTCCTCGTGCACATGGCCGTTGACGACGAAGAGGTCCAGCCAGCCGTCGTTGTCGTAATCGAAGAAGGCGGTGCCCCAGCCCACGTACTGGTAGCTGGGCTGGGCCAGGCCTAGGGCGACGGTGCGGTCGGCAAAGGTGCCGTCGCCCTGGTTGTGATAGAGCGAATTGTACTCCAGGACGAAGTTGGTGACAAAAAGATCCTGCAGCCCGTTCCCGTCGTAATCCCCCGCGTCCACCCCCATCGCCCCCGAAGCCCCACCGGACTCGTCGTACGCCACCCCCGCCCACAGCGCCATCTCGGTGAAGCGGCCTCCGTCGTTGCGGTAAAGCTGCTTGGGGGTGCGGTCGTTGGCAACGAAGAGATCAACGTCCCCGTCCCCGTCGAAGTCGGTGGCCAGGCAGCCCATGCCCTTGCCGGCCTGCCCCCCGGGGTTGATGCCGGCCTGGGCGCCCGCCTCGGCAAAGGTCCCATCCCCCAGGTTGCGGTACAGGGCGTCGGGCTGGGCCTGGTAGTCGCGCGGCCCCGGATAGCTGCGGTAGCCCTCGTGCTGGGAGGCCAGGCTGCGCTCCTTGGGCGCCCGGTAGTCAAAGTCGAGGTAGTTGGCGACGAAGAGGTCGAGCATGCCGTCGTTGTCGTAGTCCAGCCAGGAGGCCGCCACGCTCCAGCGCGGCTCGGACGCGCCGGCGCGGTCGGCCACCTCGGCGAAACGGCCCTGCCCCTCGTTGCGGTAGAGGAAATTGGGGCCGTAGTTGGTGATGTACAGATCCTGGTCCCCGTCGTTGTCGTAGTCGGCGGCGGCGCAGCCCATGCCGTAGCCCCCGTCGGTGATGCCGGCCTTAGCGCCCACCTCGGCGAAGCGGCCCTGCCCCTCGTTGCGGTAGAGGGCGTCGCGGGGCTGACCGGTGGGGTCCCGGCCCAGGTGCAGGCCGTTAACCAAGTACAGGTCCAGGTCCCCGTCGTTGTCGGCGTCGAAGAAGCCGGCCCCGGCCCCGGTGCTTTCGAGGATGTTGGTGATGGGCGTCCGCCCGTACACATGGTGAAAGTCGATCCCGGCCTCGGCGGTCACCTCGGAAAAAACGGGCAGCTGGGGCCGCACCCCCTCCACCCGGGTCTCGCCCAGGGGGATGGCCGCCGGCTGAAGGCGGAAGATCAGCCCGGTGTGGCCCTCGGCGGGAAGGCGGACCTGGGCGCTGGCCGCGGCGTAGCCGATCATGCTGATGGCCACAGTGTACTTGCCCGGTGGGGCGGCCAGGGCAAAGCGGCCCGCCGCGTCGCAGGCCGTGCCCAGGGCGGCGGAGAGGCGCAGGTTGGCCCCGGCCAGGGGGGCGCCGGTCTGGGCGTCCACGACCTGGCCGCTGAGCAGGGGCAACTTGCCCTGAGCCCCGGCCCCCAGGGGCAAGAGCAGGGCCAGGCAGAGGGCGAGCAAAGCGCGCTGCAGCGCCTATTCCTCCCCCCCCGCCCGCAGGTCCACCACCTGCAAGTCCTGGCGCTCGCCGAAGCGCTCGCGCAGGTCGTAGGGGTTGTCGATGGCCACGTAGAACCTGCCGCTGGCGCTGTCCACCGCGGCGCAATTGGTGGGCGAGCCGGCCAGACGGTAGGTCTGCAGCGGGGTCAGGGTCTCCGGGTCGTAGCGCACCGCGAACCCGGCCCGCTTGGGAGTAGTGGCCGAATCGGCCGCGGCCACCACCAGGTACCGCCCACTCTGGGCCACCGCCCGCGGAAAAGCCCCGGTGTGCAGCTCCCCCAGCTTGAACAGCGGGTCAGTGGACCAGACCTCGACCATGTCGGTCTCGAAGTTCTTGCGGCTGTCGATGAACCCCCGGGTGACGATCCCTTGAGGGAGGGTGAGGAAGCCGGTGCTGATGGTGTAAAGCCTTTTGCCTTCCTCACTGAGGAAAAGTTCCACCACGTGGCCCTCGGCGTTGAGCAGGGTTTGCAGGGTCAGGGTGCCGTCGGTCTGGTTGATGGCAAAGTGAAATACCTGGCGGTTGTAGGCCGCGTAGAGGGCGGTGCGCTGCGGGTTGACGTCCAAAAGGCGCAACTGCGGCACCGTCACCTGGGTGCGGGCCTGGAAGTTCACCTGAAAACTCTGCCCCTGGGGCTGGAAGCCCTCCCACAGTTCCAGCACCGAGGAGATGTACAGGAAGGGGGGCCGGCCGGCCGCCAGGTAAGCCGGGGAGAAATTGAGCGGGACAGGGGCCGCGCTGATCTGGCTGTCCAGGTCCAGCACCCCGATCTGGCTGCCCCCGGCCAGGGCCACATAGAGCAGGTTCCCGTCCATACTGATGGCCAGGTCCGCCGGCCGGGTGCCGATCACCATCTCCTTCTCAATCCGCCTGGAGTCCCGCGAGATGAAGTAGAGGCGGTTGCCGTCGAAGTCGCTCAGATAGAGGTAGGGCCGCCGCGGGTCGGCAATGATCTCGCCCAGGCCCGAGCCGACGGGGACTAATTCCAGGTCGCCGTCGGCTCGCCCCCAGACTTGCTCGCCCCATGTGGGTACCTCGGTCTGGCACCCCAGATGCATTAGGGCCGCCAGCAGCGCCGTCTCCAGCACCCTGCCTCTGATCCGCTCTCGCTTGTTCATCGCGCCTTTAAGGTCCGTAATAGTAGAGTTGGGCAAAAAGCCCGTTGCCACCCAGCAGGGCGCTGCGGCGGTGCCACTGGAAACGGAAGGTACACAGCCCCGGCAGGGAGCGCAGCAGGCCGGCGATCAGCTCGCCCCTACGCCCTCCTCCCCGCCACAGGCGCACCTGCCCTTCGAGGCCCCAGCGGGAATTGGCGGGCAGGATCTGGGTCAGCCCCAGGAGCAGGCCCCCGGCCAGGCGGCCCTCTCGGGCGCACAGAGCCACCTCGCCCCTTAGGGTGGTAAAGGGCTCGCGGTAGATGAGAACCCCATCGACGGCTGCCCGCCAACTGGCCGGAGCCGATCTGGCCCGACGGGGATCGCCGTAGAGCAGGGAAAGGCCGTACTGGGTCTTGCGGAAGGGGGGCATGCCCAGCCGCCCAGCCCACAGGGTGGCTCCGGGCCGCAGCCGTAGGGCGTCGCCGCTGCCCAGGGTGGTGGCCGCATCGTAGCGGAGATCACCCCAGGCGCCGCGCACGGTCAATCCCCAGTCTTGAACGAAGCCCAGGCTCAGTTCGCTGAGGGGGGGAATGGCCTGGCCGCGCAGGGTCCGGGGGGCAGGCAGCCCGAAGGGCAGGGCAAAATGCCCCAAGCGCACCTGGAGCCCGGTGCGCGGCTCGTCGAAACGCAGCCAGGTGTCCCTGGCCTTCACCACCAGGCGCCGCGCTCCAGGGTCGTAGGCCATTTGGAGGTAGAGGTCGATCACCGAGAGCTGCAACTGGCCGGGGAGCTCCTCGGAGGCCCGCCACAAGTACTCGAAGCCCAGAGAACTGAGGGAGGGCTGGGGCGAGGGGCGCAGGCTTCCGTCGCGGCCGGAGTAGAAGGCCGACAGATTCGCCTCTTTGTACAGGAGGTGCTGGTCCGCCCCCGCCATCCCGGCGCCGGCCAGAAGCAGGGCCATCAGGGAGAGGTGGGCCATCCTCAGAACCGGAACCCGGCCCGGGCCGTAAACCCGAAAAAGCGGTCGCGCAGCCAACTGCGGTCCCGGGTCTGGCCGCGCAGATAGTCCTCCAACCACCCGGCAGGGGGCACGTTGCTGCCTTCGAGGCCCTGGTAGAAGAAACCGGCGGCCACTGTCACCGGCACCGCCCGGAGCCCGTAGGACAGCTCGCCCCAGACCGAGAAACCGCGTACCCGGCGCTCGCCGAACCAGCGCTCGTCGAGGTGTTCCTCGCGGTATACCACCTGGTACTGATAGCGGCCGGCCGCTTCGCTCTGGAGGGCGGGGAAGTAGAGGAACTCGCCGTTGAGGGCCAGGCGATGGCCCAGGGGCAGGCGGGGTCGCAGCCCAAAACCAAAGCCCCGGGCCTCGTTGTGGGCCTGTTCCCGGCCGCTGCCGTAACGGCGCTGGTCCGAATTGAGTTCCACCTCGGCGTCTAGGTCGTAGCGGGCAAGCCGCCACACCACTACCACCCCGGCGGAGGTCAGGGGTCGGTACTCCAGGCCAAAGGTGAACTCCTCCCGGTCGTCGGCCAGGTCGAAATTCTTGCGGCTATGGTAGCGCGGATCATCCAGGGACGTGGCACCTACCCCGATGAAATGACCCGACAGGTACGCGGCGCTGCCGTTGAGCTTGCCGCCCAGCACTTCCACGCGCAGTTCGGGGCCGGCCATGCCCGCCTGGGGCGACATCTCGAAATCCCCCCACTGCCAACGGCCGTAGAAGTAGCGCACCTCGGCCGAAAGCCGGGCCAGCCCCGTCTCGGCGGCCCGGGCCTCCCCTCCCCAGCCCAGGACCGCAGACAACCAGAAAAACAGCAACGCGTTCAGCCGGTATACCCCCATCTTACCTGCTTTCACTGGTGGCTAAAAATGTAACAAAATGAGGGCGTTGCCAAAAGTCCGGGGCCTATTCTTCCTCGTGGCAGTCGGCGCAGGCGGCGGGTCTGGCGGGTGTGGCAGTCGAGGCACTTGAGTTCTTCCTTCTCTACGTAATACTAATGGGAAAACTTCTGCCCTTAGTACGTCTGGGTGTGGCCGCTGATCCCGGTGTGGCAGCGGCTGCACTCTGTTTTGACCCGGGGGGCGTGGTGGCAGGGGGCGCACTCCTGGGCGGGCATGCTGACCACCTCGCTGGGCTCCCACTCCTCGCGTGGCCGGTGGCAGGTGGTGCAGGCCAGTTGCTGGTCCACCACGTGGGGGCGTGGGCAAAGGGCTTGCCCGCGTAGGTCCCGCTGCGGGTCTCCTGGCCCTGCTGGCAGCGCCGGCAGTCCCCGTCCCTGACGGGCCGCTCCCAGCACCCAGAGGGCAGTCCAGGGCGGCCGGCCTGTTTTGGGGCGGTGTTCAGTATCGCGTGGTTGGCGGCCAGGGCGTCGAGGGCGTAGTCCACGTTGTGGACCCCCCCCCGCCCCGCTCCACCAGCAACAGATTG
>VGJS01000113.1 GCA_016867395.1 Candidatus Handelsmanbacteria bacterium | reverse complement strand
GAGGCGGCCCGGGAGCACCTGGTAAAGGGGTACTTGACCATCGCCCCTGAGGAGGCGGCTCCGCTGCCGCCCGACACCTATTACGTGGACCAGCTCGTCGGCTGCCGCGTCGAAACCGAGAACGGCGCCCTGCTTGGCCGGCTCACCGAGGTGATGCAACTGCCCACCACCGACGCCTACGTGGTGCGGCCCGAGAAGGGCGGCGAGGAGTTCCTCATCCCAGCGGTAGCTGACTTCGTCGTCGAGGTGTCCCCTGCCCAAGGCCGGGTGGTGGTGCGCGGGGTCGAGGAGTTGCTGGCGTGAGGATCGAGGTAGTCACCCTCTTCCCCGAATTTTTCGGCTCACCCCTGGAAACCAGCATGGTGGCCAGGGCCCGGAACCAGGGGCTGGCGCAGATCGCTGTCCACAACCTGCGGGACTTTGCCGAGGACCGGCACCGCACCGTGGATGACACCCCCTACGGCGGGGGCGGGGGCATGGTAATCAAACCCGAGCCCGTCGCCAGGGCCTGGGAGGCCCTGCAACTGGACGCGGCCCGGTGCATCTACCTGAGCGCCGACGGAGTGCCTTTTGACCAGCGCCTGGCCATCGAGCTGTCGCTCTTGCCGCGCCTGGTCCTGCTTTGCGGCCACTACAAGGGCGTAGACGAGCGCATCCGCCAGCGGCACATCGACCAGGAGATCTCGGTGGGCGATTACGTGCTTACCGGCGGGGAGCCGGCGGCTTTAATCCTGATCGACGCCGTGGTCCGGCTCATTCCGGGGGTGCTGGGGAACTTCTCCTCCGCCCTGGAAGATTCTTTTCAGGAGGACCTGCTCGACTGTCCCTGGTACACCCGTCCCGCGGTCTTTGCCGGGCAGCAGGTGCCCCAGGTGCTACTCAGCGGGGACTACCAGCAGGTGCGGGCCTGGCGGCGGCGGCAGGCCCTGCGCCGCACCTTTGAGCGCCGGCCGGACCTGCTGTCCCGGGCGCCACTGGACGAGGAGGAACAGCGCCTTGTCGCCGAGTGGCGGCGGGCATTGGCCGCCGGCGAGACCCAGACCTGAAGTTAGCTGCCGACCTTTCAACCAGGAGATACCACCTATGGACGCAAGCATCCTCCGCGAGGTCACCTCGCATCAGCTCAAAGCCGATCTGCCCAAATTTCGCTCCGGCGATACCCTGCGAATCCATGTGCGGGTGATTGAAGGCGACAAGGAACGCATCCAGATCTTTGAAGGGGACGTCATCCAGCGCAAGGGTAGCGGCATCCAGGAGACCTTCACCGTGCGCAAGATCACCCAGGGGGTGGCCGTCGAGCGCATCTTCCCCCTGCACTCGCCCCGCATCGCCCGCATCGAGAACGTCCGCCGCGGCAAGGTGCGCCGGGCGCGGCTCTTCTACCTGCGCACCCGCAAGGGAAAGGCCGCCCGCATCAAGGAAAAGAGGTAGGCGGTGGCCACCCTGCGCGACCTGCCCTTCGCCCGCCGGAACTGGACCCTCTTCGGCATCGGCCTGGCCACCATCGCCCTGGGTTATCTGGCCCTGGCCATGCCCCCTGCCGACGGGTTTCTGTCCCTGACTCTGGCCCCCCTGCTGCTGGTGGGTGGTTACTGCGTCCTAATCCCCCTGGCGATCCTGGCCCGGGGGCGGGGGGACGAGACCCAGGAACCCCCAACCGGCCGCAAGCGCCCCTGACCCCCCGGCCTCAGCGGTCCAAGCTCTTCTGGGGCGCGGTGGCAGGGGTCCCCTGCCACTTTGGGCAGCCACCCCCCCGGATTTAGGACTACTATTAGTTGTAGTCTCCTCCAATCTCAAAACCACAACTGCTTGTGGATTCGCTGGCGATGCCTGGCGACTTCTTCTCGTTTAAATCTATATTTTTTAAATATTTAGTATCAATTGTTTTTTTTCTTGACATTTGGATGAAAACCTCTATTATTAAAAAAGTTTTTTGTTTCCCCACGGCGCCCACCTGTTGCACTGCCACGACGCGGAGGATGACCTCCTCCAGGGATGTGAGAAGGGATGACGGAGGGACAAAAATCGCGTCCCCTGCCTGAACATTCGCCCACAATCGGTTGCCCGACCGCATTGCGCCTTGCTGTCGCCCACCTCACCGGCCTGTCCCTCCACTCCTTCGCCCGACAGCGGTCTTTTTGCGTCCAATCCACCGCCAGGAGCACTCCATATGTCTACTCTGCGTTTCTTCCCCCCGCATCGCCATGGGTACACTCTTCATTTCCTTTCCTACGGAGGGCTCTAGTTGCCGATGGACGATGAGGAAGGATTCCCCGCCCCCGCCAAACTACTCTTCATCCACAGCGGTTCTCCCAAGAAGCGGCTCACCTTCGACGCCGCCGCGGCCCTTGGCCTCGATATCTACCTCTTCAATCCAGAACCCAACTGGGCCGCGCCCCTCACCCGCCAGACCCTGACCACCGCCGGGCTCTCGTTGCCCCGCATCCTCGATCTGGCCGGCGAATTGCACGCTCAGGTCGGCCTCGACGGGGTGGTGACCTTCTGGGAGGAGGACGTGCCCACCTGCGCCCTGGTCGCCCAGCGCCTCGGTCTGCGCGGCAACAGCCCAGCCTCGGCCCTGCGCTCGCGCAGCAAGTTTCGCATGCGTCAAGCCTTCCTCAAGGCCGGCATCCCCGTTCCCCCCTTCGCGCGCGTCTCCAGCCCCGCCACTCTGCTCAAAGCCTGTGAAGAGGTGGAGCTGCCGGCAGTGCTTAAGCCTGAGTGGGGCTCGGACAGCGAATGGGTCACTCGCGTGGACTCCACCCAGGAGGCCCTGAAGGTTTTCCGCGAGGTACGCCGCCGGGCCAGGATGCAGGATTGCATCTACTCCTATCCCACTGGCAATTTCGTCCTCGAAGGCTACCTTACCGGCCCCGAGGTTAGCATCGAGGGCGTGGTCCAGCATGGCCGGGTGACCATCTACGCCATCATCGACAAGGCCAAGATGCTGGAGCCCTCCTTCATCGAGCGTGGGGAATGCACCCCCTCGCGGCTGCCCCTGGCGATACAGCACGACATCCGCCAGCTGGTTTCCCGCGGGGTGCGGGCCCTGGGCCTCGACAACTCGGGTATCCACGCCGAGATCAAGATTACCCCTGAAGGCCCGCGCATCGTCGAGATCGGCGCGCGCATGGGAGGCGACTGCATCCACGCCCTGGTGAAGAGGGTCTACGGGGTGGATCTGGCCGAGGAGAATATCCGCGTCACCCTGGGGCTGCCGGCCCGCCCCGAGATGCCGGCCCACGGCTGCGCCATCTCCCGCACGCTGGTCCCGGACCGGCCCGGCCGGGTGGTGCTCCAGCCCACCAGCGCCCTGCGCCGCAGCCGCAACCTGATCGAGGTGGTGCTGACCAAACACCCCGGCGACCAGGTGCAGGTGCCTCCCGCCGGGTACGACAACCTTGCCTGGGTCAGCGTGTGGGGCCGCAACTACCGCGAGGCCGAGCGCCGGCTCGAAACCCGCTCCAGCCGTCTGGAGAACGCCTTCCAGATCCACCCCGCCGAGCAGTTGCCGGAACTCGCCCATGGCGGCTGATGGTGCGCACCTGCTGCTGATCCACACCGCCGGAGACCCCCGCCCCTACCTCGAACGCCTGCGGCGGCGGGGTTTCCGTTTTTCCCTGATCAAGAAACGCCCCACCGAGGCGGACCGCACCTGTTGCTACCAGGTGGTGGATTGGGACTACCAGGAAGACCTGTCCCGCACCCTGGGCCTCGCCGAGGGCTTGCACCGTGAACACCCCCTCGATGGGGTGCTGAGCTTCTCGGAGAGCGGGGTCATCGCCGCCAGCCTGGTCGCCCAGCACCTCGGGCTGCCGGGCAACCCGCCCCGGGCCGCCCTGCGGGCCCGCAACAAGTACCTCATGCGGCAGGCCCTCCAAGGGGCCGGTCTGCCCACCCCGGCCTTCCACCTGGTGCAGGACGCCGCCCAGATCCGCACCCTGCTGCGGGCGGCGGGGCAGCCCATGGTGCTCAAACCCATCAGCGGTTCCTCCAGCTACGGTGTCACCCGCCTCACTCCCGAGCACAGCGAGGCCCAGATCGCCGCGCGCCTGGAGGACGTGCGCGCTTATATCCGCGACTACCGGCAGCACAACCCCCAGTACCCTTTCGAGTTCTGGCTGCCCCCTGAGGGGCTGGGCATCCCGGCCACAGAGGTCCTCTCACCCGAGGAGGATTTTCTCCTCGAAGGCTTCATTCCCGGCCAGCAGTTCAGCGTCGATGGCCTGGCCTGCGGTGACCAAGTCACCTGCTTAGGGGTGATCGAGATCGAGCGGATTAAGGATGCATCTTACTTCCTGGAATACGAGGAGTGGATGCCCACCCGTTTAGGCCCGGAGCGCGAGCGCCAGATCGAGGCCGTGGTCGCACAGGCGGTGCGCGCCCTGGGACTGGAGCGCTCCTGCTTCCACTGCGAGGTCAAGCTCAACCCCGCAGGGGTCTTCGTGCTGGAGATCGCCGCCCGCCGCGGGGCCGACAACATCGCCGATTTCCTCCAGCAGGTGATGGACATCGACATATACGAGGAGGGGCTGCTCCTGGCCTGCGGCCAGGAGCGCCACTACCGGAACCTGCGCCCCCGCTGCTACATGAAGATGCGCTACTTCCTGCCCCCCGTTTCGGGTACCCTCGAAGCCATCGAGGGGGTCGAGGCGGTCAGCGCCGACCCACGGGTTAGCGAGTTGGAGTTGTTGGTCGCCCCCGGCGACCCTGTGCTCACCCCACCCGAGGGCTACGAGTTCCTCGGCTACCTCAGCGTGCGCGGCAGCACCCCGCAAGAGGCTGAGGCTACCTTGGAGGAACTCTACACCCGCATCCAGTTTCACCTCGCCCCGGCCCCGGCCCTGCCTTGAGCCTGATCGTCCTCCAGCCCAGCGCCGACTACGCCGCGCGGGTCCGGCGCCACGTTCCCGACGCCCTCCTCCTCGCCACCCCGGAGCGGGCGCCCCTCCTGGCCGACCATCCCCGGGTGGTGGCCGCTGATCTGGACGATCTGCAGGCGAGCCCCCGGGCTCTCACCGAGTATGTCGATGTTCAGGCCCTGCGCTGCGAGGGCCTGACCTGCTTCATCTGCGAGTACCTGCCCCTAACCGCAGCCCTGGCCCAGCGCCTGGGCCTGCCCTTTCACTCCCCTGCCGCCATTTCCCTGAGCCGCGACAAGGGCAGAGCCGCCCTGGCCTGGATGGCGGCCGGGGTCTCCACCCCGCCCACCCGCCTGGTCCACGGCGAGGCCGAGTTGCTCGACTTTGCCCGACAGCACCCTGGCCCCTGGGTAATCAAACCCACCGACCGCAGCGGTAGCGAGTGGGTGCTCAAAATCGAGGAACCCGACCAGTTGCCCTCAGCCCATCGCCGTCTTAACGAGGGTCTGGAAGGCGCCCCGTACCTGGCCCAGCGCTTTGTGCAGGGCCGCGAGTTTAGCGCCGACCTCTTCGTGGAGCGCGGGGAGGCCCGCCTCCTGCGTCTGACCGAGAAGTACCTGCTGCCCCAGGAGGGCCTGGCCGGCCTGGTGGGCGCGTACTTCCCCGCCAGGGTGGCAACTTCTTTGCGGGAGAACCTGCTGGATACCTATACGGCCGGCGCCCTGGCTTTGGGGGTGGAACGCGGCATCGTCATGGTGGATTCCATCCTTGAAGGCGGCGCCCCCTACCTGCTGGAGATGGCTCTGCGCCCAGGCGGTGACTGCCTGCCCGACCTATGTTTCCGCGCCACCGGGTACGACCCCATCCGCGCCGCCTGCCAGGTGGCCCTGGGCCGGACCCCGGATTTTCCCGATCTCGCCGACCCAGCTCCCCTAGCCGCCCTGCACCTGCTCGCCGACCAGAGCGGCCTGATCCGCGCCATCGATTTCAGCGTCCTGGAGGCGCACCCAGCCGTGGTCCAGGTCGAGCCCTACCACCTGCCCGGCGAGGAATTGCGCTGCTGGGAGGGCAGCTACGACGACCGCATCCTGGCCGCCTGCCTGGTGCGCTGCGAGGGAGAGGCACAACTTCCCGCCCTGATCGACGAACTGCGCGGCCTCATCTCCGTGGAACTCGACCCTGACCCGATTCCGGCAATTAGATGAAACCCATCGACCCCGCCATCCTCACCGCCCTGCACCAACTCCTCGCCCAGGACGACCAGCCCCTGTACCGGGGCGAACTGACCGACCTGGTGGAGCAGGTGCTCGAAAGGCGCGGCTTCTATCTGGATGCCGCCCGCCGTTTCGGCACCCCCCAGTACCTCTTTGAGGAGCCGCGCCTTGCCGCGCAGATCCAGCGCTTCAACGCCGCCTTTGCCCGGCCCGGCCTGGTAGCCCACGCCCACTACGCCTTCAAGGCCAACCCCAGCCTCTGCCTGGTGCAGGCCGTAGAGCGGGCCGGCCTGGCCGCCGACGCCTCCTCGGGCCTGGAGTTGGAACTGGCCCTGCGCTGCAACTTCGAGCGCATCGTCCTCAGCGGGCCAGCCAAGACCGACGAGGAACTCGAACTGGCCCTGGCCCACGCCGACGGGGTGACCGTGCACCTGGACAGCTTCGCCGAACTGGAGCGCCTCGGTGCCCTGGCCGCCCGCCGCCAAACCCCCATCCGCGCCGGGGTCCGCCTCAACACCCAGGGCCACGGCCTGTGGACCAAGTTCGGCATCCCCTTCACTGCCCTGCCCGAATTCGCCGCCCTGGCCGCCCGGCAATCCCATATCCACCTCGAAGGGGTGCAGTTCCACCTCAGCTGGAACCGCCACGCCAACGGATACCTGCGCACCCTGACCGCACTGGGCCCGGTGCTGGCCCAGTGCGCCCCACCCGCCGGGTGGAAATTCGCCGATATCGGCGGCGGCTATTACCCCGAGGACGACGAGGCCGCCTACCCCTGGCTTACCCGCCGGGGCCGGCTGCTTGCCCTCCTGGGCCTGGCCCCGACCGAGGGCCCGCCGCCCGACTGGGACCTGGGCTACCTGCTCCACCCGGTGCAGCCCATCGAGTCCATGGCCCGCCAGATCATGGAAGCCTTCCAGGCCCACCTGCCCGCCGGGCTGGAGATGTGGCTAGAACCGGGCCGGTACCTGGCCAACCCGGCGGTGCAGCTCCTTCTGCGGGTGATCGATGTGAAAACCCCTGAGCTGGCCATCACCGACGGGGGCACCAACCTGTTGGGCTGGGAGCGCCTCGAAGGCGAGCATGTGCCCCTCATCAACCTCTCCCATCCCTCCCTGGTCCAGAAGCCCTGCCGGGTCTATGGGAGCCTCTGCACCCCGCACGACCTGTGGGGCTTTGCCCTCTACGGCGAGCACCTCACCCCTGGCGATATCCTCCTGCTGCCGGCCCAGGGCGCCTACGTGCAGACCCTGGCCCAACGCTTCATCAAGCCCCTCTGCCAGACCGTGGCCCTCGGCCTCGACGGCGAGCTGCGGCAGGTAGCCCCCCACGAGACCCTGGCCGACCGGTATCCTCAATTGGGATGAAAGTCATTTACAGCGAGGCCCACCAGCGCCACGCCCCGCTACAGGAGTTCACCCGCGAAGGCTTTGTCCCCTACTTCGAGAGCCCACAGCGTGCCGAAGTCATCCTCCAGGCCCTGCGGGAAGCGCCCGGCTTCGCGATCGTCGCCCCTGAGCCCCATCCCACGGAACTACTCCAGGTCGTCCACGACCCAGGATACCTGCACTTCCTCGAACACGTGTACCCCGCCTGGGTAAGAGCCGGCGAACCCCCCTCCGGGGTGGTCCCCGTGGCCTTTGCCCAAGGCGGCCGCTGCCCCGCCCAACTGGTCAACCAGGCCGGCTATTACAGCTTCGACACCACCCCCATCGTCGGGGGCACCTGGGAGGCGGCGCTGGAGGCGGCCCGCTGCGCCCTCACCGGCGCCGAACTGCTGCTCCGGGGGGAGCGGTCAGCCTACGTACTGTGCCGGCCTCCCGGCCACCACGCTGCCAGGGCTCTGTGCGGGGGATACTGCTACCTCAACAACGCCGCCCTGGCCGCTGCCCATCTCGAAGGGCGCGTAGCCCTGCTGGATATCGACTACCACCACGGCAACGGCACCCACGAGATCTTCTACACCTCGGACCAGGTGCTCTTCCTCTCCCTGCACGCCGATCCCGACCGCGAGTACCCCTTTTTCTGGGGCCACGCCGGCGAGCGCGGCGCCGGGAAAGGTGCAGGGCATACCCACAACTTCCCCCTGCCGGCTGGCACTGGCGACCGGCATTACCTCGAAACCCTGGACCAGGCGCTGGGTTTCATCCGAGATTTCGGCCCGGACTTTCTGGTGCTCTCCGCCGGCTTCGACCTGCTGGAGGGAGATCCGCTGGGTGGATTTGCGGTGTCGCTGGAGGGGCTAAAAAAAATCGGGGAGCGCGTCGCTGGCCTGGGCCTGCCCGCACTGGTGGTGCAGGAAGGGGGGTACAACCTCAACAATTTGGGGCCGGCGGCACTGGCCCTGCTAGCCCCTTTCTGCTGAAAGCTATAATGGTGTAGGAAAACTGGACAGGTGCCTAAGGTGGATTTGCCGATAGAAAAAAAGGCCATCAGGAGGTGAATTCATGCGCAAGCGCTACACCGCCGCCTTCAAAGCGAAGGTGGCTCTGAAGGCGGTCTGGGGTGAACGGAGCCTGTAGGAACTGGCCCCGCGGTATGAGGGGCATCCCAACCAGATCGGGCAGTGGCGGCGGCGGTCATTGGCCGGGGTGAAGGAGTTGTTCGGCGACCAACGCCAGCGCCAGGCGCAGGACGGCGAGGCGCAGAAAGCCCGGCTGTATGAAGAGATCGGTCGGTGCAAGGTAGAGTTGGACCGGTATGTGTCAAGGACTTTGAGACAACTCGGGTGTTGTATTTAGTGTAGGATCTGGTTTGGTGCAGCAATCATGATCAGGTTTGTTGATCCAGACCGCAGTAGGCAGTTTCTGGACGCGGGGCCGC
>VGJS01000112.1 GCA_016867395.1 Candidatus Handelsmanbacteria bacterium | reverse complement strand
TTGGTCGGGGGCCTTAGCTATTGTTGCAGCGGGTACCTGGTGGTGCGGGCCATGTCCCCCAACTACCTCGACGCCTGCGCCTGGCTGCCCGTCTGCCTCTTGCTGCTTGAGTTGGGATTTCGGCGGGGGGCCTGGCGCCTGGGGCTGGTGGCGGGTGTGGTGGTGGGGATGCAGTGGCTGGCCGGGCACCCCCAGGCCGCCCTCTACTCGATGGGGGCCAGCAGTCTCTACGCCCTGTACCGGGGTTGGCGGCAGGGATGGAGGCCGGTGCTGTGGTTCGCCGCTGCGGTTCCCTCCCTGGGGTTGGGCCTGGCCGCGGTGCAGATCCTGCCTACTGCCGAACTGGTGCAGGTCTCGTCGCGGGGGCAGGGCCTGGGCCTGGAGCAGTTCCTCAGCATGTCCCTGCCACCCGAGCGCTTGCTGACCCTCCTCCTGCCCAATCTCTTCGGCAACGACGCCTCTGGCTCGTACTGGGGCCAACGGGACGGGTTCTTCATTCAGCTCTGCCCGTACGTTGGGGTGCTGCCCCTGTTTTTGAGCCTGGTCGCCCTGCGCCGTAGGAACGACCAGTACACCTGCTTTTTCTGCGGCCTGGCCTGCCTGGGCCTGGTGCTGGCCCTGGGGCAATACACTGAGGTTTTTGCGCTGCTGTACGAAATTCCGGGGCTCAAGTTCTTCCGCATCCCCTCCCGTTTCCTCCTCTGGTTGGTCCTGGCGGTGGCCGTACTGGCCGGATTGGGCCTGGACCACCTGCTTCGCTCCCCCCGCCAGGTGGGGGTGGGGAGTTGGTGGGCCGCCGGGTTCCTCGCCACCCTGGCCCTGGCCGCTGCCTGGATCAACAAGGAGGTGCTGTGGGGGGAGATGGGGGCGCTTTCCCGCCAGGAGGGGGAGCGGCTGGCCGGTCTGCTGCACTACCAGGGGGAATTGCGCCTCGACCTGGCCCGCTGTTTGGTGCTCTTGGGGATGGGCGCCGCCCTCGCCTCCAGCCAGGGACGGGGGGGATGGCGGCTGCGGGCTGCCCCCTGGGTGGTGGCAGGGGGGGTGTACTTGGACCTCTACAGCTTTGGCGCCGCCTTCAATGGGGTGCTCGATCCCCAGGTATACCTGCGGGAGCCGGAGACCGCTTCGCACATCCGCCAGGATGCCCAGCCCCAGGCCGGCATGGACCCGCGCCTCCTCAGCCTGATCTCGGAGGAGAACTCCGCCTATAACTGGCATGAGGGCTGGGCAGTGGACCAGCGCTCATACCAACAATACCCCCAGACCCTGCGGATGTACACGGCCAGCTTGTACGGCCTGGCTGGGGTCTTGCCGGGCTGGAGCCCCTTGCACCTCTCGCGCCATTGGGAGTTCATGCGCTGCTACCCTGGGGTGATGGACCTAGCGGGGGTCCAGTACGTGCTCAGCAGCCGGCCCCTGAGCGGCCGCAACCTCGAAGCCCTGGCCGAGGGGGAGGTGAAGGTGTACCGCAATCACACCGCCCTGCCGCGGGCCTACGTAGTTTCAGGGTACAGGGTGGTGGGGGATACCCGACAGCGCCTTGAGATACTGACGAACCTCGGGTTTAACCCGCGCCGGGAAGTGCTGCTCGAAGTGGACCCCCAATTGCCGCACCTGCTGGCCGAGCTGCCGGCTCAGGTACAGGTGCAGCAGTATGCCGCTGAGGAGGTGCGCCTAAAGGTGGAGGGAGGCCAGGGGGGGCTGCTGGTGCTGTCCGACACCTTCTATCCGGGGTGGCACGCCCTGGTGGAGGGGCGGGAGCGGCCCATCCTCCAGGCCAATCATGTCTTTAGGGCCGTGGCCCTTAGTCCGGGGGAGCGGGAGGTGGTGTTCCGCTACGAGCCCTCCAGCTTCCGGCGCGGGGCCTGGATCAGTGCCCTAATGGTGGTGGTCATAGGAGCGCTTGCCTGGGGGCTTCGGCGGGCCGCCTTTGCGCCTGTCTCCGCCGAGGTGGCACCCACTGGCAAGGCCAGGCTGTGGGTGCTCCAGGGTCTGCTCATTGTCCTGGTCCACGCCCTGATACACCAGGGGCCGGTGTGGCTGGCCAGCTTTGAGCGGTGCCGGGTCTTGGGGAATTGAGGGGCATGGGAGGGCCCCTCCTGGCCGGCGCCCTGAGCCTGGCGGCATACCTGGCCACCCTCTGCCCAAGTGTGTACGTAGAAGGGGCAGGGGAGTTGATCGGTGCCACCTACAAACTGGGCACCCCTCATCCCACCGGATATCCTCTCTTCTGTTTGCTGGGCCGCACCCTGGCCGCTCTCCTGCCCTTCGGCTCCCCGGCGTACCAGGTCAACGCCTTTTCAGCCCTGGGTAGCGCCGCGGCGGTGGGGGTGTTGGGGGCGCTTTTACAACGGCGGGGCCTCTCCCCGGGTCTGGCCCTGGGCGCCAGCTTGGCATTTGCATTCACGGGCACCTTCTGGAGCCAGGCGGTGATCGCCGAGGTCTATGGCCTGGCCATGCTGGGGGCGGTGCTCTTCCTGTGGGCCGGCGTGGTGGCAGCAGAAGGGCGCGGGCAGCGGTGCTGGCTGCTCCTGGCCTACCTGGCGGGCCTGGGCCTGACCCTGCACCTGAGCCTGGTACTCTTGTGGCCGGGGATGGCCCTGCTGTGGTGGCTTAGCCGGCGCGGAATGTGGGGCGACCTGCACCTCCTCCTCAAGGGCCTGGGGTGCTTCACCCTGGGGTACAGCCCGGTGATCTACCTGTTTATCCGCAATGGCGATGGAGATGCATTTCATTGGGGAACAATACATTCGGCCGGCCAATGGATAGATCATCTCAACGGAGCCCTCTACCGGGATTCCTTCTTTTCGTTGCCCCCGGCCGCCATGCTGCTCAACCTCCAGCGCTGGGGAGAGCAAATGCTGGTCGAATTCCATCCCGTCCTGTTACCCCTCCTCTTGTGGGGGGGCTGGGCGGGGCGGCGGCGCGACCGGGGTTTGTGGCTGCTGGCGGTGGGGGGACTGGTCTGCAATCTGGTAGTGGCCCTCAATTACCACCGGGACCCCAACGGCATCGGGGTGTTCTTCCTGCTCAGTGTCCTGGCCGGGGCGTTTTTCCTTTCCTGGGGACTTCAGGATTTAATAGAGCGGTGGGGAAAAGGCCGCAGGGTGGCTTGGCTGGCAGGGGTGGCGGTGGCCGGAGGGGTGTTCCTCGCTCACCTGTCTACCGTTGACCGCAGCGGGATCTGGATCCCGCACCAGTACGGGGTGGATATCCTGAGCGGTTTGCCGGAAAATGCCATCCTGCTGGCCGAAGGGGACGATGCGGCCTTCATCCTCGACTACCTCCAACGGCTCGAAGGGCTGCGCCCGGACGTTGCTCTGTATAATCGCTTGGGCCGGGGCCGGGACCTCTTGCAGGGGAATGAGCACGAACTAAACCCCCTCCAGCAGGCGCGGCTGCGGGCCCAGCGGGAGGTCCAACTTTTAGAGGGTTCGAGGCCGGTGCACTACCTCTACGCCCGCCGCCTGCCGGCCGAAGGGTTCCGCCTGGTTCCGGCGGGACTGAGTTACCGCGTCTGGCCGCGCACCCAGGCATCCCCGCCCAGCTTGGGCCAGGTGCCGCCAATCCCACCGGCTGCCGTGTACAACCCCGACCCCTGGGTGCGCAAGCTTCAGGCCAATTACGCCTTCATGCAGGGGGAAGCGCTGCTGGCCCAGGCCGATACTGCGGCGGCCCTTGAGGCGTACCGCGAGGCGGGGGCCAGGGCCTGGGACTCCCGAAGCACCCAGTTCAATCTTGCGTTGATCCTATTGCGGTGCAACCAGTTGGAAGAGGCGTGGTCCCGTGCCGAGGTTGCCGCGGCCCTGGACCCCTGGAACCCGGAACTCCACCGGCTGAGGGCGCAGATCCGGGCCCGCCAGGGCAGGGGGAGCGACTCCGAGTTGCTGCTTAAATAGGCAGAATTGCCCGGCGGGCTTCCTTGACGGGGGAGTGGGTGTTGGTTACCTTGCGCCGGGGGATACCCCTCCAACGCTCAGACCCAGAGGTGCCGGCAGATGGGAGGCAAATGGGGGCGTCTGCTGACTGCCGACCGGATCGTGGTGGGGTTGGAATCCGGGCGCAAACGGGATGCGATCCGCGAATTGGCCGGGTTGTTGCAGGGTAACGCGGCGATCGTGGATTTCAAATCCCTGCTGACCGACCTGATGCGCCGCGAAGAGGATGGCTGGACCTGCATCGGCAAGGGAGTGGCCATTCCCCACGTCCACGAAGACACCATCAAAACCCCGTGCCTGGCCATCGGCATCTCCCGCCAGGGCATCGAGTTTGGCGCCCCAGACGGCCAACCTATCCAACTTATCGCCCTGCTGGTCACCCCCAAGAAGCACCAGGCCCAGCACCTACAACTGCTGGCGGCTCTCTCGCGTCTGGTCCAGGTGGACGAGGTGCGCCAGCGCCTGGTCAAGGCTGCCGATGCCGCTGAGGTGCTGGAGATCTTCTGCGGGATGAATAAATAACCTCTCAATATATCTCGCTATTCGATTGTCCCTCAATGAATTGACCCTCCTAGTGACATGGTGCTGCCCGCCGCGCTAACTGAGGGTGACCTGGAGGCGCGGCCATGCACCCAGCAGTCGACAGCTATTTTTCCCAACCCCTTCCCCGCCACTCCTGTTTTGTCGAGGGCCCTGTGGGCCCAAAGCAACGCCAGTTGCTCGCCCAGCGCTTGAGCCAGTTGCTTAGGGCCGGTGTCCCAGGTTACTCGGTGCTGGTGTTGTTGCCGGACCGGGGCGGCCGCGAGGAATACCAGGAACTGCTCTCCCGCTCTGAACTGGGGCCCTTCGGTGCCGTTGAACTCGACACCTATTACAGTCTGGCTGGCCGCCTGGTGCGCCTCTTCTGGCCCCTGGTGGCAATGGAGGCGGGTTTCGCCTCGCCGCAGCGGCCGCCGGTCTTCCTGACCTATGAGACCGCTCAGTACCTCATGGGGGTCCTGATTGAGCCCCTGCTGAGCCAGGGGTACTTCGAGGGGCTAGTCCTGCGCCGGCAGCAGATCCTCTCCCAACTCCTGGACAACCTCAACAAGGCCGCCATCAACGCCTATCCCCTGTCCGAGGTGGGCCAGCGGCTCAAGGGCACCTGGGCTGGAGAGGAACTGCGCTTGCGCTACTTCGACCAGGCCCAGCAATGCGCCGAGCTCTTCCGGGGCCATTGTCTCCAGCACGGCCTGCTGGACCTCTCCCTCACCGTCGAGGTCTTCCACCGCCATCTGGTTGAAAAACCCCAGTTCTGGCAGTATTTCGCCCAGCGCTACAGGCACCTGCTCGTCGAACAGGTGGAGGAGATGGTGCCCGTGGCCCAGGACCTGGCCCAGCGCCTTCTGCCTTTCTGCGATTCGGCGCTGCTGTCGGGGGACCGCCGGGGCGGGCTCAGGGTCTTTCTGGGGGTGGACCCCTTCGGGGTGGAGCGGTTGGAGGGGGCCTGCGGGGAGGTGGTCCGGCTGCCCGAGGAGGGTGGCGAGGACCTGCGGGCCTTTGTCTGGGCAGTGGGCCGGGCACTGGAGGTGGAGGTGGGCGAGCCCCCTGCCGGCCAGGGCCATTGTGCCGTGCTGGGGCTGATGGAGGAGCGGCACCGCTCCGCCATGATCGCCAAGGCCGCCCAGGGGGTGGGACGCCTGGTGCAGGAGGGGGTGGCCCCAGGGCAGATCGCTATCGTGGCCCCCCACGCCGACGGGGTGCTGCGTTTTGCCCTGGCCGAGGCCCTGAAGGCGGCGCAGGTGCCCTTTTCGATAGTGCGGCGCTACGAGAGTCTGCGGGAGGAACCGGCAATCAGGGCCTGCCTGACCCTGGCCCGCCTGGCGCACCTGGATTGGGGGCCGCCCCCGCCGGCCTTTGACGTGGCCGAGGCCCTCGGGGTGGCGCTGGCCCCCCTGGACCCGCTGCGGGCCGCCCTGCTGGCCCATCTGGGCTACGGCGAGGAGGTGGGCGAGTTCAGGCCCGCGGCCTCGCTGGAGCCGGGGGAGGCGGCGCGCCTGGGGGAGGGGGTGCTGGCCCGCTTCGAGGGGCTGCGCCGATGGCTGGAAGGGTACCGGGCCCAGGGGGCCCCAGAGGCCATCGACCAGTTCCTGCGCCGGCTCTTTGCCGAGGTGCTGACCGCTGCCCAGGTGGAGCCCGACGAGGCCGCCTTATACAGCAAACTGATTGCCTCAGCTACCTGTTTCCGGCAGGTGGGGCCGGCCCTCGGGCTGGGGAGCAGGGCCCTGGGCCAGGGATACGCGCAGATGGTGCGCTCGGGGGTGGTGGCCGCCCAGTATCTGGCCGGCCTCGACGTGGAGGCTGCCCCGGACTCCATCGCCCTGGTGGCCCCGGTCCACACCTATCTCCTTAGCGGCCACCAGGCCCGTTACCAGTTCTGGCTCGACATCGGCTCGCCCCGGTGGTGGGAACCCCCCCAGCAGTTGCTGACCAATCCCCACATCCTGTCCCGGGCCTGGGACCCGACTCGGCGTTGGACCCTGGAGGCGGACGAGGGGGCTCGCAACGCGGTGTTGTACCGACTGGTCCGCGGCCTGGCCCTGCGCTGCCGGGAGGGGATCTTCCTGTGCGCCAGCGAACTGGAGTCGGGCGGCCAGTTGCAGGAAAGCCCCTTGCTGGAGGCGGTGCAGCAGGTGTTGCAGGAAGGGGCGCCATGAGCAGTTTTGCCCCGCGGCCAGGCCAGCGGCAGATCCTCGCGTACCAGGGCGGCCGGATGGGGGTCTCGGCGGTCCCCGGCAGCGGCAAGACCACCACCATCGCCGCCCTGGCCGCCCAACTGGTGGTCGCGGGGCTGCCGGCCAGGGGCAAGGTGCTGGTTGTCACCTACCAGAACGCGGCAGTGGAGCATCTGCGCAATTACATCCGCGCGGGGCTGGAGGGCCGGTCCCGCCTGATGAGCGGGTGCGAGGTGCGCACCTTGCACAGCCTCGCCTATGGGTTGGTCCGTACCTACCCGGCCCTGGCCGGGGTGGAGGCGGATTTCCATATCCTCGACGAGCGGGCCAGCAGGCATCTGCTCGACAAGGCGGTGCGCCTGTGGAACGGCCAGAACGCGCGGATCTGGGGCCGGCTGGGCCCGGACGAGTACTACGGGGAGGCGTGGGAGTGGGAATGGCAGCGGCTGGCCCTCCAACTGACGCGCACGGTGGTGGGGGCGGCCAAGAACCGCCGGCTCGGCCCAGAGGCTCTCCTGGGGCTGGTGGGGGGAGGGGGGAATCAGTTCCTGCGCATCGGCGCCCAGATCTACGAGTTGTACCAGCAGCAGTTGGCCACCATCGGGGCCCTGGACTTCGACGACCTGGTGTGGATGGCCGTGGACCTCTTGGAGGAGAATCCCGACCTGGTCCTGCGCCTGCGGCGGCGCTGGCCGGTGGTGCTGGAGGATGAAGCCCAGGACAGCGTGCCCCTGCAAGAGGCCCTGCTGGGCCTCCTGGCCGGAGAGGGGGGGAACTGGGTCCGCGTCGGCGACCCCAATCAGGCGATCATGAGCACCTTCACCGCCGCGGACCCGCGTTTCCTGCGCCGCTTCCTCGAAAGAGAAGGGGTGCAGGCCATCGAGATGGCGGTTTCGGGCCGCTGCGCCCCGCGCATCCTGGGGCTGGCTAACGGGTTGGTCGAGTGGACCTGTAGGCGCCATCCCCTTGAAGCAGTGCGCCGGCTGGCCTTCAGGCCGCAAAAGATCCAGCCCGCCGGCCCCGGAGACCCGCAGCAGAATCCCCTCGACAGCGCCAGCGAGGTGGCCTTCCGCGAGTACAACAATCAGCACGAGGAGTTCGCCGACGTGGTGCGCCGCGCCCGTCTCTTTGTCCAGGCCCATCCCGAGTGCACCCTCAGCATCCTGGTGCCCACTAACCGGCTGGGATACGAACTGGGGGAGTACCTGCGCGAGAGCGGCGCCGAGTTCGACGAGCTGCTGCAGAGCGGCCAGACCGCGCGCCGCATCGCCGATACCCTGGGCGGGGTGCTGGGCTTCCTGGCCGATCCCCTGCGGCGGGCCTGCCTGGAACAGGCGTACCAGGCCGTGCGCCCCTGCTGGCGCCCGGAGCGGCAGGGGGGAAAGGTCCAGCAGGTGGCCGCCCTGCTGCGCAGTTGTTACAGGCCCGAGGCCCTGCTCTTCCCCGAGGCCGGCGCCTCCCTTGCCGCGGCCCTGCCCCCGGTGGGGGAACTGGCCACTGCCGACCTGGGGGAGATCGAGCACCTTGCGGCCGGCCTCGAGCGCTGGCTGCGGGCGGCCTGGCTGCCGGTGGACCAGTTGGTGCTGACTGTGGCCCAGGACCTTTTGGGGGAGGAGGAATTGGGCGGGGCCCAGAAACTGGCCGCCTATCTGCGCAGCCGCGCCGAGCAGCACGAGGATTGGCGCCTGCCCGATCTGGCCCGGGAGCTTGGGGAGGGCAAGGGCGGCCTGAGCGGGGAGGGCGAGGGGTACGAGCCGAGGCCGGGGCGGATCACCCTCACCACCATGCACAAGGCCAAAGGTCTGGAGTGGGACCTGGTGTACCTGGAGGGGGTGGACGGCCGCTGGTTTCCCCACGCCCTCGAAGACTATTTCGTGGGGGAGCGCGACTTTTTGGGGGCGGACCCCGCGGCCGAGGCCAGGGCGGCGTTGCTTGACCTGGCCGGCGAGGGGGAGGGGGGCGGGCTCTCGGCCACGGACCGGGCCCATTCCGAGATCATCGCCGAAAGGCTGCGGCTGCTCTATGTGGGCATCACCAGGGCGAGGCGCTTTCTGGCCCTTAGTTGGAGCCGCGAGGTGCCGGCCGGGGTGCGGATGCGACCCGCAGCCCCGGCGCCGATCTTCCAGGTGTTGCGGGCCCGGTACCAGCGCTCCGCCAGAGAAAGGGGTTGAGCATGGGACTCCTGCCCGCAGGCTTCTGCTTCAGCCAGGCCAGCCTGGCCACCGGGGAGGGCTGCGCCCGCCGTTTCTACCTAAAGTACCTGCGCCGGCTTGACTGGCCGGGGGCCGCGGACCCGGCCGGGCTGGCCCTGGAGCAGGGGGCCGACCGTGGCCGTCTCTTCCACCACCTCGCCGTGCAGCACCACCTGGGACTGCCGGTTGAGGCCCAAGTGCAGGCCAGCGGCGACCCGGTTCTGTCCCGCTGGTGGGACCATTTCCTGCGCCATCCTCCCCAGGGGGTGCCCACAGGGGAGGTGTACCTGGAACTGGAGTTGTGGGTGCCCCTGGGGGCGTGGTGGCTGCGGGCGCGCTTCGACAAGGTGGTGGTCGGGCCGGAGGAGGTGTGTATCGTGGACTGGAAAACCGGCAGTGGGGACCGGGATTTCCTGGAGAGCTGGCAGGCCCTCGTGTACTGCTTTGCCGCCTGCGAGGGGGGCGCGGCCCTGAGTCGGGGTCGGACCCTGCTCCCCGAACAGGTTTTGCTGTGCTACTGGCACGCCGAGCTGCCCCATACCCCCCTGTGGCGGCGCCACGGGGAGGAGGCGCATCGGCTGGCACGCAGCCGAATCGAGTCCCTGTTGGGCCAACTATCAGGGTTGGAGAGCCCGGACGCCTTTGCCATGACCGAGGACCCGCTGCGCTGCGCCACCTGCGAGTTCCGCGCCCATTG
>VGJS01000111.1 GCA_016867395.1 Candidatus Handelsmanbacteria bacterium | reverse complement strand
AGCTATTTTCTGCGGGTCACCGCCACCAACGATCCGCCGGTGTTCACCAGCCAGCCCGATAGCAGCGCCATCGAGGACTCCCTCTACCTCTATGCGGCCAGCGCCACCGACGAGGAGAACGGCGCCATCACCTACGCCCTGGCCAGCGGGCCTGCCGGCATGACCCTCAGCGCTCCCGGCCTGCTCCAGTGGACACCCGCCCAGGCCGACGTGGGCCGCCACAGCGTCACCCTGAGGGCGAGCGATCCGCTCGGCGCCGCCACCAACCAGACCTTTGCCGTGGTGGTCGCCCAGGTGAACGACGCCCCGGCCATCGCCCGCCACAGCCCGGCCAGGGGCGCCGGCCCTCTGGTGCTGCCGCCCCTGGTCCAGGTGCAGTTCTCCGTCACCGCCACCGACGAAGAGGGGGATTCCCTCGCCTATGCCTGGCAGCTCAACGGCCTGGCCCGGCCAGGGGCCGCGGCGCCGGCCCTGACCCTCACCCCCAGCGCCACCCAACTCGACACCCTGACCGCCTTGGTCTGGGACGCGGCCGATACCACGGCCTTTGCCTGGATCATCGACGGCCGCAGCATCCCCCGCCTTGCCCTGGACACCAGCGCCGTGGACTTTGGCGAGGTGGCCATAGGCGACACCGGCCGGGTGGTGCGCGCGGTGCGTAATCCGGGCACCGGGTCTTTGCAGATCTCGGAATTGCAGATCGGCGACCTGTCCTTTGCCGCTCTTTTCGCCGCCAGCGCCGTGCCCGCCGGGGATTCAACCCGCCTCGAACTGCGCTTCGTGCCCATCGCCGCCGAGGCCAGGCAGGGCACCATCCGCTTCTCCACCAACGATCCCAGCCATCCGACGGTGCGGTTGCGGGTCGCCGGCGCCGGGACCACGGCGCAGCGCCTGGCTGCCGACTTCGACGGCAACGACACCGTCGATCTCCAGGATTTTTTTCTCTTCGCCGACCACTTCGGCGGCACTGATCCGGTCTACGACCTAGACCACAGCGGGCTGGTCGATTTCAACGACTTCTTCCTTTTTGCCGACCACTTCGGCGAGCGATCCCCGGCCCTCAAGCGGGTCCACCCCGCCCAGCAACCGGCCAACCAGCCCATGGCCCGGCTTCCTTGACAGCCTATGTGCAAGAGCCTATATTTTCCCTTTTCTAAACCGACCCCTGACCTGGCTTTTCAGAAAGAGCGATCCATGCCCAAGATCAAAACCCACAAAGCCTCGGCCAAGCGCATGAAAAGGCGTAAGAGCGGCAGCCTCAAGCGCCGCAACGCCTACGCCACCCACCTGCTGGGGGGCCGTTCCAGCAAACGTAAACGCGGTGCCCGCAAGAGCGAACTGGTCTCTTCGGCCGACATGGACAAGGCCCGGCTGGCGCTGGGCCTTAAGTAGGACGCCGCACACCGATTTACACCGCCACGGAGAATATCCATGCCCAGGGTAAAACACGGGGTAGCCACCAAGAGGCGCAAAAAGAAGCTGCTCAAGCGGGCCAGTGGTTTCTGGGGCGCCAAGAGCCGCCTCTACCGCACCGCCCAGGAAGCCGTCAACCGCGCCAAGGTCTACGCCTACCGCGACCGGCGCAACAGAAAGCGCGAGATGCGCAGTCTGTGGATCATGCGCATTAACGCCGCCGCGCACCTGCACGGCCTCTCCTACAGCCGGCTGATCAACGGCCTGTTTAAGGCCGGCGTCGAGATCAACCGCAAGCTTCTGGCCGACATGGCGGCGCAGCAACCGGCGGCCTTCGCCGCCATCGCCGAGAAGGCCAAGGCCCATCTTTAGGCGCCACCGGAAGCGCTTTTACCCTGCAATACTCCCCCGCGCAGGGAAGAGTTTCTAGTTGTCCTCTGTGGGTGATGTCAGACCATAGAGGATAGCCCCCTTTTTGCACCATCCTCATCTTTGACCGCCATGTTAGACGAGATCGAAGCGCTACGCCGCCAGGCGCTGGCCCAAATCGCGGCGGTAGACCAGTTGCAGGCCCTGGAGGAGTTGCGCGTCCGCCACCTGGGCCGCCGCAGCCGCCTGCGCGAGTTGATGGCCCAACTCGGCGCCCTGCCCGCCGACCAGCGCCCGGCCGCCGGTAGCGCCGCCGGCGGGGCCCAGAAGGCCCTTCAGGAGGCCCTCGACCAGCGCAAGACCGCCCTGCAGGAGGCGGCCGAGGCCGGCGCCACCCCGGACCTGACCCTGCCGGGCCACCGCCCCTTGAGCGGCCGGCTCCACCCCCTCCACAGCCTGGCCGAGGAACTGTCCTCCATCTTCCAGCGCCTCGGTTTCACGGTGGTGGACGGCCCCGAGATCGAGGACGAGTATCACAACTTCGACGCCCTCAACACCCCGGCCGACCACCCGGCCCGCGATCTGCACGCCACCTTTTACTTGGAGGGCGGCGGCCTCTTGCGCACCCAGACCTCCACGGTGCAGATCCGGGTGATGGAGACCACCCCGCCCCCGGTCCGCATCGTCGCCCCCGGCCGCTGCTACCGCCGCGACGCGGTGGACGCCACCCACCACTTCGCCTTCCACCAGATCGAGGGGCTCTGCGTCGATCGCCAGGTCTCCCTGGCCGATCTCAAGGGCACCCTGGTGGCGATGGGCCGGCAGGTGCTTGATCCCCAGACCAGGGTGCGTTTCCGCCCGCACTTCTTCCCCTTCACCGAGCCGAGCGTGGAGTACGATTTTTCCTGCTCCCTGTGCCGGGGCGAAGATCGTGGCTGCCGGGTGTGCAAAGGTACGGGCTGGATCGAGATCGGCGGGGCCGGCATGGTCCATCCGGCGGTCTTCACGTCGGTGGGCTACGACCCTGAGCAGTACACCGGCTTCGCCTTTGGCATCGGCATCGAGCGCATCGCCATGATCCGCCACGGCATCGACGACATCCGGCTTTTTCTGGATAGCGATCTGCGTTTCACCAGGCAGTTCTGAAAAATGCACCCCCATGAAGATCACCTATAACTGGCTCAAGGAATTCACCGAGGTCCCCTGGGACTGGCCCGAACTGATCGAGCGCCTGACCATGACCGGCCTCGAGCGCGAAGGGGTCGAGGACCTGGCCGGCCGCTACCGGGGCGTGGTGGTGGGCCGGGTGCTGGAGCGCCGGCCCCATCCTAACGCCGACCGGCTCTCCGTCTGCCAGATGGACCTGGGCGGGGCACCGCAGACCATCGTCTGCGGTGCCCCCAACGTAGCTGCGGGCCAGAAGGTCGCCGTCATCCTGCCCGGCCATAAACTTCCCGACGGGGCTGAGATCCGCAGGAGCAGGATCCGCGGGGTGGAGTCGGCCGGCATGATCTGCTCCCAGGCCGAGCTGGGCCTGGGTAGCGACGCCGACGGCATCCTGGTGCTGCCCGAGGACCTGCAAGTCGGCGCCCCCTTTGCCGCCCAGGTGGGCCTCGCCGAGGTGGTGCTCGACTTCGGGGTAACCCCCAACCGCGCCGATTGCCTCAGCCTGCTGGGCCTGGCCCGCGAGGTGCGCGCCCTCACCGGCCGCCCCCTGCGCCTGCCCCCCCACCAGGTGTTTGAATCTGGAGAGCCCACGGCTCAATCCACCTCGGTGAGCATCGAAGACCCCCAAGGCTGCCTGCGCTACGCGGCCAGGGTCATCCGCAATGTGCATATCGGCCCCTCGCCCCTGTGGCTTCAGCACCGGCTCAAGGCCCTGGGGATGCGGCCCATCAACAACGTGGTGGACGCCACCAACCTCGTCATGCTGGAACTGGGTCAGCCCCTGCACGCCTTTGACCTGGCCCGGCTCGCCGAATCTCGCATTGTCGTGCGCCGCGCCCGCCCCGGGGAGGAGCTGGAGACCCTCGACGGGGGCCGCCACGCCCTCGACGGGGAGTTGCTGGTCATCGCCGATGGGGAAAAGCCCGTGGCCCTGGCCGGAGTGATGGGCGGCCTGCATTCCGAGGTAAGGTCCCAGACCACCGATCTCCTTATCGAAAGCGCCTATTTCGACCCGGTCCGGGTGCGCCTGGGCCGCAACCGCCTGGGCCTCAACACCGAGGCCTCGATGCGCTTCGAGCGGGGCGCGGACTGGGAGATGGCCCCCCTGGCCGCGGATCGGGCGGCCTTCCTCATCGCCCAACTGGCGGCCGGGCAGGTGGCTCCCCAGCCTATAGATGTCTACCCCGCTCCCCTGTCCTGCCCGCGGGTGCCGCTGCGCCTGGAGCGGCTCAACGGCCTGCTGGCCACCGCCCTGGACGGGTCCGAGTGCCGCCGCATCCTTGAATTGCTGGGCTGCCAGGTGGAGAGCGCCGCCGGTCCCCTGCAGGTGCAGGTCCCCAGCTTCCGTCCCGACCTGCGCCGCGAGGTGGACCTGATCGAGGAGGTGGGCCGCATCTACGGGTACGAGCGCATCCCTCCCAGCCCAGTGGCCCAGATCTCCCTGACCCCGGCCCCCTCGGCCCATGCCCAGAGCAACCAGTGGCGGCGGCAGTTGGCCGGCCTGGGGCTGGACGAGGTAGTCACCAACACCATCATCGAGCGCAAGTGGCTGGAACTGGCCGGCGAGGAGGGGGAGCCGGTGATTCTGGCCAACCCGCCCACCGAATCCCTGTGCACCCTGCGCCCCACCCTCCTCCCCAGCCTGTTGGAGGCGGCGCGGCGCAACTTCAATCAGCGGGCCGAGCGGGTGGCCATCTTCGAGCTGGGCAAGTGCTTCTCCCGGCAGGAGGGCCGCCGCCGCGAGGCGCTGTGCCTGAGCGGTCTGTGGGCTGGCCGGGCCTCGGCCTCCCCTTGGAAAGCCGCCTCGAGGCCGGTGGAGTTTCTCGACCTCAAGGGGTTACTGGAGGTCTTTCTGGAGCCGGCGGCCCCCCGCTTGGAGGCCCTGGCCCACCCCCTTTGCCGTCCCGGGCACGGCGCCGCCATCCTGGCCGGGGACCAGCCCTTGGGCCTCCTGGGACAGTTGCGGCCGGCCATTGCCGCGTCCTTTGACCTCGACCTGCCAATTTATATCTTTGATCTGAATTGCCAGGCCCTGGCCGAGGCACTCGCGCCGCGAGAGCGGGGGTTCCGCCCCCTGCCCAAGTTCCCACCCATCGAGCGCGACCTGGCAGTGGTGCTGAGGGCCGAGGCCCCCGCCGCCCTGGTCGTGGCCCAGGCGCGGGCCGCCGCCCCCGGGCTGATCGAGGCGGTCGAGGTCTTCGACCACTACCAGGGGGACCAGATCCCCGCCGGGTACAAGAGCCTGGCCTTCACCGTCCGGTTGCGCTCGACAGAGCGCACCCTGGAAGACCGCGAGGCCACCGAGGCGGTCGAACAGATCCTGCGCCGCCTGGCCGAGGCTTTCGACGCCCGGCTGCGCTGAGCGTCGCATCCACGAGGAGAGGGGAGCTCTATGGCAGTGGACAGCACCTTTGCCCGGCTCGAAGAGGAGATCAATCGCCTCCTGGAGCTTTTGGGCCGGCTCAAGCAGGACAACGCCGACTTGCAGAAACAGAACGAGGGCCTGCGGGCCGAGAACGAGCAACTGACGGGCATCGGTCAGCGCCTGCAGCAGGCCGAGCGGGACGCCCAGAAGACCCGCGAGGAGGTCAAGAGCCGCATCGAGGGCCTCCTCAGCCGCTTAGACGCCGTCAACGCCTGACACCGCGGGAGCGCGCGATGGCCGCATCCGATGCCGCCCGTTTAATCGTCTCCATCTACGGCAAGAACTACACCTTTGCCCTCACGCCCGAACAGCGGGCAGAGCACATCCAGGAGGTGGCCCTCCTGGTCGACGAGCAGATGCGCCGCGTCTACCAGGAGACCCGGATCCAATCGCCCCTGCAACTGGCCATCCTCGCCGGCCTCAACCTGGTTGAGGAGCTGCAGCAACTGAAGGCAGACTACGAGGACGCCGAGTCCGAGATCGCCCAGCGCACCTCGCGGCTGGCCGCCTCGCTGGGGCGGGTCTTCCAGGGAATCGGCGCCGAGACGCCCCGCCAGGGGTAAACCGCAATTAGGTAACGATAGAAAGGTGTCGCCCCGTGGGCGAAGCAGTGCTCGTCGCCGCTGTCTTCGTTTTCGCCTTTTTCTTTGGCTGGCTGGCCAATGGCAAGCTCCGCCGGGGCGCCCAGGAAAACGCCCAGGCCCAGACCGCTGCCCTGCTCGATGCCGCCAGGAACGAAGCCGAGGCCCTGAAAAAGACTTCCATGCTTGAAGCTCGGGACGAATGGCGTCGGCAGCAGGAGCCCCTGGAGCGCGAGCAGGAGGTGGCCCGGCGGCAGTTGCGCGAGCTGGAGACCAAACTCCAGGAGCGCGAGCAGCAGCTCGACCGCAAGGTGGACGTGCTGGCCAGCAAGGAGCGCAGCCTGCTCAAGCAGGAGCAGGAGCAGGAGCGGCACGAGGAGCGCATCGGGGCCGTGGAGAAGGCAGCTGAGGCCCTGGTGCTGCAACAGCGCGAGCGCCTGGAGCGCCTGGCCGGGCTGAGCCAGGCCGAGGCCCGCCGCACCCTCATCCTCCAGCAGGAGGAGAACGCCCAGCAATTCGCGGCCCGCAAGGTCAAGGAGATCAAGGACCACGCCATCGCCAACGCCAACCGCGAGGCCCGCGAGATCATCGTCCGCTCGGTGCAGCGCTTCGCCGCGGACCTGGCGGTGGAGAGCACCGTCACGGTGGTCCACCTGCCCACCGACGAGATGAAGGGCCGCATCATCGGCCGCGACGGCCGCAACATCCGCTCCTTCGAGATGATCACCGGCATCGAGGTAATCGTCGATGACACCCCCGGCATGGTGATGCTCTCCGGCTTCGACCCCCTCCGCCGCGAGATCGCCAAGAACACCCTCGAAAAGCTGATCCGCGACGGCCGCATCCACCCCGGCCGCATCGAGGAGGTCCATGAGAAGGCCTGCCAGGACGTTGCCGAGATGATCCGCGAGTCCGGCTCTAAGGCCGCCTTCGACCTAGGGCTGCACGACCTGGCCGAGCCACTGCTGGAGCTCTTGGGCAAGCTGCGTTTCCGCACCTCCTACGGCCAGAACCTGCTTACACACAGTAAGGAAGTGGGCTATCTGGCGGGCATGATGGCCGAGGAGTTGCAGCTCGACATGGCCCTGACCCGCCGGGCCGGCCTGCTCCACGACATCGGCAAGGCCCTCGGCAACGAGGTGGGCAGCGACCCGGCCCAGACCAGCGCCGCCCTGGCCCGCAAGTGCGGCGAGAGCGCCGAGGTGGTCAACGTCATCGAGACCCACCACCATAACCTCCCCGCCCGCTCGCTGATCGCCGCCCTGGTGGACGCGGCCAACGACCTGTCCCTCAGCCGGCCCGGGGCGCGCAAGGACAAGGTCGAGGAGTACATCCAGCGCCTCAAACACGTCGAGGCCATCGCTCTCTCCTATCCGGGGGTCACCAAAGCCTACGCTCTGCAGAGCAGCAAGGAGGTGAGGGTGCTGGTGGACAGCGCCGTGGTCGACGACGCCTACGCCGACCAGCTTGCCGACGAGATCACCGACCGCCTCGAAGAGGAACTCGACCAGATCGGCCAGCTCAAGATCTGCCTCATCCGCGAGGTGCGGGCCGTGCATTACGCACGGTAGGGACCCCGGACCTCCCCGACCTGCTCCGTCCCCCACCCTATCCCTCTTCCTTCCCACTACAGCCGCTCGGCGTTCCGCGCAATTCCAGCCCTGCCTTATTGGCCAGCGGCGCTTTTCCCGACCACTGAAAATTCCCGATTTTCCTGCCTAGCGCGAACCATTTGCCGGCAACTTGGGTCCCTTTGATAGCAGCCTATTGCCAGGGTTCGGAATATGGAAGAATTGAACTGCCTGGTCGCCGCTTGTTCTCCGAGTACAACCGCTGCGAACTCTACGCGATGGATGCGGACGGCTCCAACCCACTCCGCTTGACCCACAACCAGGTGTGCGACGACGCGCCCACCTGGACCCCGGGGACGGACAGATCCTATTCTCCAGGGATGTCTGCGGCTACGTCCACGTCCATTTACTGACCCTCATCAACATCGATGGCCCCGGGGAAATAGGCTACCCTATCGGCGGGCCCGAATGCTTTGGCAACTGGCCGGAGTTCTCGCCGGACGGCACCAGCATCGCCTTCACCGTGTGGCAGGGCCGGCAGTGGGATCTATGGGTGATGGAAGCGGACGGGAGCAACAAGAGACAGTTGACCAGCATCGGCGGTTTCCCGCCCCCCCGCGCTGGTCCCGAGACGGCACCAGGATCGCCTTTCCCGCCTATTACCGGCTCTATGTCGTCAATGTGGACGGGTCCAGCGGCCTGAGGTCCGAACTTATCTAAGTCGAGAAACACGTGGAGAGGCTAAACGGACCGGTCTGGGTGCCGGTCCCAGTAGCGGGATAGCAATTTCTAGTTGGGCGGCAACAACAAAAGAGGCCCTCAGCCTGCGGACCCTGGCAGGATAAAGGCCGCGGGCGCACAGGGCAGCGCGTGGGACCGCAAGGTCCCTCCCTGCCCTTCTCTTTTGGAGCCTACCTCACTTGAACCACAGGCCGGCCACCCCGAGCAGCACAGCCACCAGCAGGCCGTACATCCAGCGGAGTTCCCAGCGCAGGCCGCCGATCTCCTGGTACACACGGTCAAAGCGGCCGTTCATCTCGACCCGAGGTCGCGGATATCCTGCTCGACATTGCCCACTCGGGTGTCCATCTGGTCCAGAACGTCTTTGGTTCCCAGAGTTTCGGCCACAATTGTGCTCACAGTAGAATGAAAAACAACCGCATAGGGACAAGATACCCTTTGTCCTGAACAACGCCAAGCAAAGTGCAACTGGACCTGGCGCTCAGCCTGCGGACCCTGGCAGGTAAGAGGCTGTAAGCGCACGGGGCAACGCGAGGGGCTGCAAGGCCCATCCGTGCCCTGTGCATCTCGAGATAGGGCGGAAAGATATACAGGCCAAGAGGACTCTTCTTGGTAGCAGTTTGCTCTGGGTGCTGGTGCTGGTCGTGGCTATGGAGACAGCGCAGAGGGGCAGGATCTTCAGGTCAGTGGGAAGATTGCGTTTTATTCGAGCAGGGACGGCGGCAGTCTACGAGGAAAATAGCGGCCTCAAGTGACTCCCAGTGGCAATGCAGGAGTCAGGAGGTGGTCGATACGCTCATTCATAACCAGGGTTTCCTCCCGTGTACTTGCTAGGACGTGATCTGACCGGTGGGTACTATCCGACAGCCGTTTTGGCTGCCATCGCTTGGTGTAAGGTATCGAGCATTTTGTCCTGGCTCAAGTGCTTTGCATCCTGGAAGGTCTGCATGGGGGTTATGCCGAAGCAGTATTTTCCGGTATGAGTCCTGGCGGTGTTGTAGTCCTCCATCCAGGCATCCAGATCCCGCTGTAGCTCTTCCAGGCTGTCGTAGAGCTTCTTGCGGAAGGCAATGGCATAGAACTCGTCCTGGACCGTCTTGTGGAAGCGTTAGCAGATGCCGTTGCTCTGGGGGTTACGAGCACGGGTCTTGTCGTGGTCGATGTCCTTGACCGCCAGGTAGAGCTCATATTCGTGATGCTCGCGGTTGCCGCAGTATTCGGTGCCCCGATCGGTGAGCACCCGTAGCAGTCGCACCTGCTGCTCCTCGGAGAAGGGCAACACTGGGTCGTTGAGCAGGTCGGCGGGAGCTATGTTCAGAAGTTGTGGATGGCCGGGGACAAAAAGAGAGCGTATCCTGAGTATGACCACCATCACTCACCGCCCTTTGGCGAGGGCGAAAGGATACGCTCATGGAAGAATATA
>VGJS01000110.1 GCA_016867395.1 Candidatus Handelsmanbacteria bacterium | reverse complement strand
GGATGAGACTTTAGCCCATATCGCCGGCCGTTTCGAGATTTCCCCCGGCCTCTTGCGCCAGCTCAACAACCTTAAGCAGGACCGGGTGCGGCCGGGGCAGAGGCTACGTCTGCGCCCCTCCCCCCTCGACGAGGGTGCCCACGTCGTGCGGCCCGGCGAAACCCTGACCGGCATCGCCGGCGCCTACCGCCTGGAGGTGGAGAAACTGCGCGAACTCAACGACCTGGAGGGCAGCAAGATCCTGGTGGGCCAGAAGCTGCGCCTTCGCGCCCCGGCCCGGAACGTCCACATCGTCGAGCGCGGCGACGCCCTGTGGGAAGTGGCCAGTGCTTATGGCATAGACGCCGAGGAACTCAAGCGCCTCAACGATCTCGACTCTGACGAGATCTATCCGGGTCAGGAATTGAAGCTGAGCCCCAGGAAGGCCGGCGCCCTCGCCTATTACAAGGTCGAACCAGGGGACAACCTCACCGAGATCGCCCGCCTACACCAGATGAGCGTGCCCGAACTGCGGCGCCTCAACAAACTCAAGCACTCGGTGATCCACCCCGGCGCATTGCTCAAGGTTAAACCCATCCTCGGGGCCGCCGAAGCCACCCAGACCGCCGAACTTGATTGGGACAGCCTGCGGGTCTTCCTCAAGGACCTGGACGAGGTGGAGGCCGATAGCGGGCCCTACTACCACGAGCGGCCCAAAGCCCCCCGCCAACTCCACCCTGAGTACTACGAGAACCCCACCCTCAACCCGCTCCAGACCTACGAGCGGGCCCGCCAGCTGTGGCTGGCCTTCGAGCGGGCCGTGGCCCAACTGCCCCCCCTCAGCGCGGGGCTTAAGGGCTGGCGCTTCGTGCTCGACCCCGGCCACGGCGGCCTTGATCCGGGCGCAGTGGTCCAGGTGGTGGACGGCAACGGCAACAAGGTGTACGTGGTCGAGGACGAATACGTCTACGACATCACCCTGCGGGTGTACCTGCTCCTGTGCCGGCACGGGGCCGAGGCCACCCTCACCCTGCTGAGCCCCAACCACCTCTTGCGCCACAGCAACCCGGCGGCCCAGACCTTTGTCAACGAGAAGAACGAGGTCTACAACCAGCGCGAGTTCAACGCGGCGGCCACCCCCCAGTGCTGGCCGCGCGGGGGGCGGGGCGGCAACCTCAACAACCGGGTGCGCATCGCCGAGGGTTTCCTAGCCAATACCCTGCCCAACCGCAGCGTCTTCCTCTCCTTCCACGCCGACATCGACCCCCAGTCCCCCGAGGCCCCCCTCGTCCTCTACTACCAGGGCAAGAAGGGCCGCGATCTAGTCTCGCGCAATTTCGCCCGCACCCTGCTGCCCGCCCTGGGGGCCGGCGCCCACCTGCGGGGCCAGCCTTTAGGGGTGCTGCGCAACAACCCGGCCGGGGTCAAGGTCCTCATCGAGGTGCGCAACCTGGCCTATACCGACCACGGCTGGGCCCTGCGCTTTGAGCAGTTGCGCCAGCGCGACGCCGAGAAAGTGGTCAAGGGCGTGCTCGAATACTCCCGCCGCCAAGCCGCCCTGAGCGCCAAATGAAAAGCGCCCCGGGCAAAAACCCGGAGCGCCGATGCCTGGTGCAGCGCTGCTCTTAGAAGGTGCGGTACCCCACGATCCGGCGGGCGGCCCGGCGGACCACCTCCGGCTCCAGGCCGGCCAGCTCGCACCACGCGTCGATGCGCTGGCTCTCGACGAACAGGATCTCAGGGGTGCTGTCGTCTGTCTCCTCGGTCTTGGAAATCCTCAGGGTGCTCAGAATCATGGCATTGGCCAGCCGGCGGTAGGCCAGGCAGATCCGCTCGCTGTTCGCAGCGTCGTGGTCGGTTCGCATAAGACTATCCTAGCTCGTTTGATGGGAAGGTCTCAACCACATGCCCTCATAATCTACGGATTTTCGGGAGCAATTCTGAAAAAAATTTGCCCAATTCCACAAAAAAAGCCCCGCCCCCTGAATCGGGCGGGGCCAAACTCTCGATTAACCGGCACATAAATATCAGCTTAGCTTTCCCCCACCCCCACGCTCCGTCCCTCCCTTGCCGCCCGGTAGAGCCTGAAGATCCATTCTAAAGTCCGCACGGCCTCCCTGCCCTCGGCCTGAGGCGGCCGGCCGGTGGCCATCGCCGCGACAAAATCCGCCCATTCCAGGTCCCAGGACCGGTCCTCGCCGGGGAAATCGAAACGCTGCTCCTGGGGCGGCCCCCCCTGGACGGCCCGCCGGCCCACCACGGCCATCTCCGGCCCATAGGACCGGCCCAACCCCTGGGCGCAGGCGTACCCATCGCGGCCAAAGACCTCGAAGCTGAACAGGTTCTTCCACTGGGTCCAACTGACGTGCAGGGAAGCCACCTGACCGGCGGGGGTGGCGAAGAGCCCGAAGGCGTTGTCCTCCAGGGGGGCAATGGGCCAGAAGTGGGCGCCCACCTCGCCGCTGACCCTGGCGAAATCCCCAAGGAACCACAGGCTTAGGTCCACCAGATGGGCCCCCTGGTCCAGGAGTTCCCCGCCCCCGGAGCGGGCCGGGTCGGCCCGCCATTCCCGCTCGTACCCAGGCCGACCCCCGTGGCCGTACCGCCCCCTGATAAAGTGGAGGGGCCCCAGTTCGCCGGCCTCGCAAACCTGGCGGACCTTGAGGATGGCCGGGTGGTAGCGGTGGTTGTAACCGGCCTTGAGCCAGCGGCCCGCCTCGGCGGCGGCGGCTACGGCCAACCGCGCCTCGTCCGGATTGCGGCCAAGGGGCTTTTCGGCCAGCACATGTTTGCCCGCCCGCAGCGCTGCAGCGCTGATGGGCGCCAGCCACTCGTGGGTGGTGGATACCACCACCGCGTCGAGGGCCTTGGCCTTCACCAACTCCTCCCACGAGTCGGCCACCCCGGCCCCGTACTGGCGGGCCAGGGCCCTTGCCGCGTCCAGGTCCAGGTCGCAGACCTGGGCCAGTTCAGACTCGGGATGGGCCGCGGCCGCCGCCGCCCTTTTCTGCCCCACCCCACCCGCGCCCACTACGCCGATCCGGTACATCCGATCCTCACTTTGGGGGCACGAGCCGCCGCACGGTGTAATACTCGGTTTTCATCACCTCCCCCACCTCCAGCCGCTCCCAGTCGTCCCACACAGAGCTGAACAGGCGGCCGCTCAACCCGTCCGAGCGGGGCGAGGCCAGGAAGACCGCCAGGGCCGCGGGCCGGGTTGGGTCCACCCCGCCCTTTTCGCGCTGCCGCCGCGCCTCGGCCAGGGCCTGGGTCCCGGCCCTTTCCCCGGCCTCCAGCACCTGGTCCAGCATCCGGGTGTTCACCGCGCCGGGTGCGATGGCATTGACGTCGATGTGATGGGGGGCCACCTCGGCGGCCAGGGTCTCGGTGAAACGCACCACCCCGGCCTTGGAAGCGCTGTACGCGCTGAACCAGGGCCGCGGGGTGACCGCACCCCCCCCTGAAAGGTTGATGATCTTGCCATACCCCGCCGCGATCATGGCCGGCAGGGCCAGATGGGTGCAGAAAAAACAACCGCCCAGATTGACCTGCACCGCCTGCAGCCACCCCTCCGGGTCCACCTGCCCCACCGGGCCGATGGGCCCCAGCACCCCGGCGTTGTTGACCAGGATCTCCACCCCCCCCCATTCCCGCTCCAGGCGGCCATAGGCCCGCCGCACCTGGTCCGGATCAACCAGGTCCGCCTCCAACACCAGGGACTGCCCGCCCATCGCCGCCCCCACCTGCTCCAACTGCGCCCGGGTGCGGGCCAGGAGCGCCACCTGCGCCCCTTCGGCGGCCAGGGCCAGGGCGATGGCCCTGCCGATGCCCCGCCCCGCCCCAGTGACCAGCGCCTTGCGGCCTTCCAGTTGCACGCTCCCGCCTCCCGCATAGTATCTGTATCCTAGGATAGGGAAGATGGCCGGCGGCATCCAGGGCCCGTTGACCAGGGGTGCGCCGTGGCCTAAATTGGTTTACAACTTTTGAGATAGATTGCATGGTGCTGCCCTCCCTTCAAGCCGATCCCAGAATCCTCTGCTTGTACATCAACGCCCAGTCCCCTAAGGGCGGGCTTTTTGCCGGCGACCGCGCCCAACTCCACCCCGAAAGCCGGCTGCCCTGGCGCATTTCCCCCGAGCCCTTCTGGCTAAGCCCCGAACAGCATCAACTCCTCCAGCGCCTCGGCCCGGTGCTGGTGCGCTTCTACAAGGCCGCCAACCTCCTCTACCACCAGAGCGTTAAAGGACTGCAGCCCGCCTGGGTCCGCCGCTACCTGGACCAGGGCAAGCCAGAGCGGGTGCTCGAGCTGGGCCGCATGAACCGTTTCCGTTCCCACCTGCCCCTGGTCCTGCGGCCCGACCTGCTGCTGACCAGCGAGGGCTTCCGCCTCACCGAACTGGACTCGGTACCTGGGGGCATGGGCTTTGCCGGCCTGTTGGCCCGCCTGTACACCGAGCTGGGCTACCAGGTCATCGGCGGCCCCGAAGGACTGATCGAGGGCTTCTACGCCGCCCTGCGGGCCACCCTCCAAAAGGAGCGCCCGGTAATCGGCCTGGTGGTTTCGGACGAATCCAACGACTACCGCGCCGAGATGGAATGGCTGGCCACCCAGTTGCAGGCCCGCGACTGTCCGCTGTACTGCCTGCACCCCAAGGAACTGCGCTTCGACGACGAGGGCCTGCTGATCGAGACTGCCAAGGGCCGCCTGCGGGTGGACGGGGTGTACCGCTTCCTCGAACTCTTCGACCTGCCCAACATCCCCAAGATCGATCCCATCCTCTACTTCGCCAAGAAGAACGCCCTGCGCCTCACCCCCCCCCCCAAAGCGTACCTCGAAGAGAAGATGTGGCTAGCCTTCATCCACCACCCCCTGCTCCAGCGATTCTGGGAGAAGGAACTGGGAGGAGGGGACCTGGCACTACTCCAGCAACTCACCCCGCCCACCTGGGTCCTCGATCCCACCCCGGCCCCGCCCCACACCCTCATCCCAGGGCTGGAGGTGGAGGGCCGCCCCCTCAACGACTGGCAGGCCCTCAAACGCGCCTCCAAGAAGGAGCGGGAACTGGTGCTCAAGCCCTCGGGGTTTTCGGAACTGGCCTGGGGTAGCCGCGGGGTGGCTATCGGCCACGACCTGCCTGAGGAGGAGTGGGCCGGCCGCGTGCAGGAGGCGCTGGATCGCTATGCGCAGACCCCCGCTATCCTGCAGCGATTCAACAAGGCCGCCAGGCAAGGGGCCAAGTACTACGACTTTTCCTCCGACACCCTGCGCCCCATGCACGGCCGCGCCCTGGTGCGCCCCTACTATTACCTCGAGGGGGAATCCCCCGTGCTGGCGGGGGTCAAGGTCATCCTCTGCCCCCAGGACAAGAAGATCATCCACGGCATGACCGATGCCATCGTCGCCCCCGGCGCCGAGGGTATCCCTCTCCCTCCTGATCCGTGAGTGTGCCCATGACTGCCCTGGCACCAACCGCAGCGGACCCCGCAGCCCTCGCCGAAAAACTGAACCGCCTCAACGCCCTGCTCCGCTCCATGGGCCGGGTGCTCATCGGCTACTCGGGCGGGGTTGACAGCGCCATGCTTGCCGTGGCCGCCCACCGCGTCTTGGGCGAGAACGCCATCGCCGTCACCGCCGACTCCGAGAGCTACGCCACCGGCGAGCTGGAGGCCGCCTTCGACATCACCCAGCGCTTCGGCATCCGCCACCTGGTGGTGCGCACCTCCGAGCTGGACAATCCTGAGTACGTGGCCAATCCCTCCAACCGCTGCTATTTCTGCAAGCAGGAACTCTTCACCCACATGCAGCGGCTGGCCGGGGAACTGAAGGTGGAGCACATCCTCTACGGCCAGAACGCCGACGACGCGGGGGATTTCCGACCTGGCTCTCTGGCGGCCCGCGACTACGGCGTCCGCGCCCCACTGATGGAGGCGGGCCTGACCAAGGCCGACATTCGGGAGCTGGCCCGCCGCTGGGAGGTGCCGGTGTGGAACCGGCCGGCCATGGCCTGCCTCTCCTCGCGCTTCCCCTACGGCACCGCCATCACGACCGAGGGGCTGCGCATGGTGGACCAGGCGGAGAATTTCCTGCGCCAGCGTGGCTTTTCCCAGTTGCGGGTTCGCCACCATGTGGACCTGGCCCGAATCGAACTGCCCGCCCCCGATCTCGACCGGCTGCTGGCCGACCCCGGTCTTTGCGCCGCCCTCAGCGCCGCCTTTGCGGGGTATGGGTACCGGCGCGTCACTGCGGACCTGCGCGGCTTCCGCTCGGGCAGCATGAACGAAGCCCTGCTGCCCGCCCCCGCCCAGGTAGGCGAGACCCTGGACCGGGCCCGCCGGCTCCTGGTCGACCTTGAGCCCTGCCACCTGGAGAGCCGCGAACAGATGCTCTGCCTTCAACTGGGCCGCGCCGCCATCCTCGGCCTGAGCGACCCGGCCCGCCGCCAGCCCCTGGTGTCCGGCCTTGAAGACCTGGGCTACCGCTACCTGGCCCTCGACCTGACCCCCTGACCTGAGGCATGATGCGACCCATCGTCAAGTACGGCTCCCAGGTCCTGCGCCAGCCCTGCGCCCCGGTCACCCAGATCGACCCGGCAATCAAATCACTGGTCTTCGATCTCTTCGACTCCATGAAAGCCGCCGAAGGGGTGGGCCTGGCCGCCCCCCAATTGGGGGTGTTGAAGCGGGTGGTGGTGGTTGATATCTCCCGCCAGCAGCCCGAGATCCTCCCCATCTCGCTAATCAACCCGCGCATCGTGGCCGCCCAGGGCCGCGAGGTGGGCGAAGAAGGCTGCCTGAGTTTCCCCGACCTCTACGGCCCGGTGCCCCGCCACACTCAGGTGCGGGTCGAGGCCCTGGACATCCAGGGGAAACAGTTCGCCGTCGCGGCCGAGGGCTTCTATGCCCGCGCGCTGCAACACGAGATCGACCACCTCGACGGCAAGCTCTTCATCGACTATCTCAGCCCGCTCAAACGCCAACTCATGCGCGGCCGGCTCATGGCCCTCAAGCAGGAGGGTGAGCAATGGGATCGGGACCATCCTCTCCCCTGAGCCGATATTGACAACCCCCCCCAGAGGGTTTAGATTTCTTTCGTTGATTGCGGGATCGTAGTTCAGCTGGTTAGAACGCCGCCCTGTCACGGCGGAGGTCGCGAGTTCGAGTCTCGTCGGTCCCGCCAGCTATGACCCCCGGAGGAGAGTTGCACTCCTCCGGGGGTTTTGTTTTTCCCCCTCTCAACCGGGAGCAAGGGCCATGGCTATTCCCGCTGAACCCGCGGGCCTGCTCTTCAAGGCCGGCGGTCAGGCCGGCATCCTGAGCACCGGCGAACAGCTCGGCTTCCCGCGCACCGATGGCAGCACGGAGCGCGTCTGCGACTTCGGCCATCCCACCCCCATCGGCTGGGTCCCCGGCCCTGCCCTGAGGAGGAGTCCGCCATGACCATCCCCCGCATCGGCGTCGTCGGCATGGGCGGCTTCGCCCAACACCACCGCCGTTATGTCGCCCAGGTTGAGGGGGCCGGCCTGGGGGCGCTGGTGGCCCAGGTGGCCATCCCCGCCGACCAGGAAACCTACGCCACAGACCTGGAGGGGCTGCGGACCCGGGGGGTGCAGGTCTTCCCCTCGCTGCGCCAGATGCTGGCCCGCCTGCGCGGCCAACTCGACATCGTCTGCATCCCCACCGGCATCCCCCTGCACCGGCCGATGACCGCAATGGCCCTGGAAGCTGGCTGCCACGTGCTGGTAGAGAAGCCGGCCGCCGGCTCCATCCAGGATTTCGACGCCATGGAAGCGGCCCGCCAAAAGGCCGGTCGCCACTGCGCCGTGGGCTACCAGCACCTCTATCGCCCCGACGTGCAGACCCTCAAGGCGTGGATCTGCGCCGGCAGGCTGGTGAAGATCCAGTGGGTCAGCGCCTGCGGGGGCTGGCCCCGCGACCCGGCCTATTACGGGCGCAATGCCTGGGCCGGCCGCCTCGGGGCAGGTGACGCCTGGGTGCTGGACAGCCCCCACAACAACGCCCTGGCCCACGCAGTGAACACCCTCTGTTACCTGGGTTCCGACCAGCCCGGCAGCGCCCTGACCCCGCACACCCTGCAGGCCGAGCTTTACCGGGCCAACCCCATCGAGTCGGCCGATACCGCGGTATTCCGCACGGAGGCGGCCGAGGGCGTGGAGCTCTTCTTCGCCGTCAGCCACTGCACCGAGGAGCGCTTCGACCCCGTCCTGGAGATCGCCGGGACCCAGGGCCGGGCCGAGCTGGACTACCATGGCGGCTTCCGCGTCCACTGGGCCGATGGCCGCCGCGAGGAGGTCCCCCATCAGGGCGAGCCCCTGGTGCTGCACGACCTGGCCGAAGCAGTCGCGGGCCGCCGGAACCAACTGGCCTGTCCCCTCATCGTCACCCGCAGCCAGACCCTGTGCGCCTGCGGCAGCTTCGAGTCCTCGCCCATCCGCGAACTGCCCGCCGCCCTCCGCCGGGTGGACCCCGGGAACCAGGCCGTGACCGTTGAGGGCCTGAGCGAGATCTTGCGGCGGGCCTGCCGGGAGCGGGCCCTCTTCTCGGAATTGGGGATTGGCTGGGCCCAGCCAGGCCGGGTGATAGCCCTGGAGGGGTATTCCTATTTCCCCAGCTTCAACCAGGAGCTTTAATACCCCACCCCCACCACCCCCTGCCGGCGCTGGGTCCCATCGTCGGCCCGCACTTCCACCTGGTACAGGTACAGCCCAGGGGCCACCAGCCCCCCGTACCCGTCGCGTCCGTCCCACAACCGGGCAAAGCCCCCGCTCTGCTCCAGGCCCTGCCCCTGGAAGATAGGCCGGCCACCCAGGTCATAGACGCGGAAGGACACCGGGGCCGGCCGGGTCAGCTTGAGCAGATCGTACTCCAGGACGAAGTAGTCGTTGCGCCCGTCGCCGTTGGGGGTGAAGAAGGTCGTCGCCGGTCGCAGGGGGGCCAACACCGGGTTCTGCACCGCGCTCAGGCGCACCACCAGCCCGGCGCCCAGCGAGGCGGGGTCCACGTCCTCCTCGGCGGCATACTGGTAGGCCGAGTCGATGGCTCCGGCGCTGAGCCTGCGGTCCAGGCCCCGCAGCGCAAAGGGGGTGCCGTCGGCAAAGACCCTGGCCCGGAAGTAGACCTGCACCAGCCCGCCGTCCTGCAGGAGCCGCTCCCACAGATTGACGGTGAAGCCCTGCCCCGGCTCGACCTCATAGGTGAAGACCACCGGCTGCCCGTCCACCCGCACGCTGTCCACCGCCGCCAACTCCGCCCGGGTGAGCACCTGGAGATAGCGCACCCCCGTGTCCCCCCCACCGACCTCCAGCACCGCGGACAGGGCAAAGACCGTCTCCACCCCAGCCGCCACCACCAGGGGGTTGATCTCGGCCCGCAGGGCCCGGGCCAGGGGCCGGGGATCGTACTCGAAGACCAGCCGCTCGATCTTGACCCCCGGCTGCAGGAGGCGCAGCCGAAACTGCAGATAGGGATTGGGCCCCCGGCTGCCCACGATCCCCTCCTCCACCGTCTGCCAACTGCTCCACCCCGGGTTTGGCCGCACCGGCCCCTGGGTCGCCGCCCCCTCGATGCTCTCGATCACCTCCCAGGCCTCGCGGCTGACCTGCACCTCCCGCTCGCCCACCAGGATGAAGTAGTGGAAGGGGTCCTCGTCCGGCCCGGTGCGGGCCTGGAGCACCACCGGCAGCCGGCTCAGCTGGCCCCCCTCGTAGTGCACCTGCCCCCATACCGGCTCCCCCCCGGCCAGCAGCGGTTTGGAGACAAACTCCCCATCCGGCGCGGTGCCATCGCTGTACAGCTCCAATTCGGCCAGTTCCCAGGGCTGGTTGAGGGTGGTCTGCAGGCGCAGAAAACGGGCCTGGCGCAGATTCGTCACCTGCTGGGTGCCGGGC
>VGJS01000109.1 GCA_016867395.1 Candidatus Handelsmanbacteria bacterium | reverse complement strand
CCCGGTCTCTACGCTCTTGGGCGTGGTGCCATTGCGGGAGTTGCCCCCGTTGCGGCCCTCCACGGCGTGTTCCTCATACCCAAGGTGGTGCGTCAGCTCCCCTTGCAGCATCCGCTCCACCAGCCCTTTGCTCTACTCCTTGAGCAGGCCGTGCTTCCCGAGAAGCTCTTCGGGGCTCTTACAGCCTTTGATCAATTCGTCCAGCAGCTCTTTGCGGATGGCCATCAGTATTCCTCCTTGTTATACCAAGGGTCCGTAGGGATGGCCAGTTACATAAACATTATGGTAGACTCGTTTATTGTCCCTCAATATTTTGTCTTCCTGTTCTGCCTGTCAAGGGCGCCGGAGCTTTGCCGAGAGAGGTCATTTATGAACCGAGTTGTTGTCGGCCTGCGTGGTGCCTTTCTGCTCCTGGCGCTGGGCGGCGGCGGCCCCCTGGAGGGCCAACGCATCTATGTACCCACCTATTCGAGCATCTTTTATCTTGACAGCCAGCAAACCCTCCAGCTGTCGGCCATGCTCTCCATCCACAACATCGACCTGGAAAAGCGGATCGACATCAACAGGGTCGATTACTACAATACCGAGGTGTAGCTGATCCGTTCCCACCTCCAGCAGCCCCTACGCCTCAAACCGCTGGAGACCGCCAGCTTCGTGGTCGATGAACTGGATCGCAGCGGCGGGACCAGGGCCAATTTCGTCGTCGCCTGGCAGGGGCCGGGGGAGGTCAGCCCCCCTTGGTGGAGGCGCTGATGACCGGCACCTCCTTTGGGGGGATGGTCACCCTGACCACCAGCGGCAAGGTCACGCGGAGTTTTGGCCCGGTGCGCGCGGCGGAGTAGGAGAAAGGGGGGGTGGGGACATTTTATTCGGGCCAGGCCGGGGGTTGCAGGTTGCCGCCCACCTCCTTGTGGGTCAGCATCACCCCCAGGCCCGGATAGAAGCGGCCGGTGACGTAGGCCCGCAGGGTATGCAGGGCAAAGGTCACGGTACGGAGCTGCTGCCGGGGCCCGCCGGTGGTGTCGGCGATCAGTTGCTGGGCGTGCTGGCAGGTGAGGACGTAGAAGTTGTGGGCCTCGCGCAGGTCATCGCCCCTGAACGAGGAGGTGTTGAGGCTTTCGACCGCCCGGGCGTATTCGGCCAGCAGGGTTCGGGCCCCCTCGAGCTCGGTCAGGCTCACCGGCCGGCCGGGGGCCTCGAAGAAGTTGATGTAGCGCTGGATCTGCTGGTTATAGGGTTGGAAACGCTGGAGGGTCTGCAGGTAGGACGCCAGTTCGGCAGCCTCCTCCACACCGCTGCAGCCCAGGACGAGGGCCAGCGCCAGAATCGCAAGTTTTCGCATCGCGGCCTTAACATAAAGCGCGCCCCTGGGAAAATCAAGGCAGCCGCCGGCCCTGCGGGTGGGTGGCCAGCTCCTGTGCGGCGTACTGCCCGAGGCCGCCTCGGGGGAACCGGAGTTGTCACAGCGCCAATACAAACTAGATAACTACTTCCTCAACACCTTTGCATGCCATGCCTTCTTGGTGGAAGGGCAGCCGCGGCGCCGCGCACCCAGCCAGTGAAGCGCCGACCCGCGCACCCACCAGGGCCGCATCGAGGGGTTCTTCTCCTCGGGATTGCTGGACTACGCCGCCGGCGAAGCGGGCCGGGCGTACACGGGGCTGGGTGGCTTTCGTCGGCGCATCGCCTATATTAAGCCCGACTATTTCGTGCTGGCCGACCAGATGGAGGCCCCCTCGGCGGTAGAGGTGGAATGGCTCCTGCACACCACCTGCCCCCTGGAACTGGCCGAGGAGGGCCGGGCCTATGTCCGGGGCGAAGGCCGCGGCCTGGCGCTCCTGGCGCCCCGTCCCTCCGGGGGGCGCTCCAGCCTGCGGCCCGAGCGGGTGGGAGGCCGTGGTGGGCGGGGTTGACTGGGTGTTGTGGCGCGATCTGGAGGCCGAGACCCTCAACATCCAGGGGATGCGCAGCGACGCAGGGCCTGGGCCTTCAGCGCGGTGTGCGGGCTGATCGGCAGCACCTACCTGCAATTGCACACCGAACTGGTCCGGGTTGACCAGCCCGTGGACCTGCTCTTGCAGCAGAGCGCCAGCCGGCTGAGTGCCCTGGTGGCGGCCGGGACGCCCTGCACCCTGCGCCTAACCGCGCCCACCCGCCCCCGCAGCCTCAAGCTGGAGGGGCGCCCCCTCGAAGAAGGGGAATTGAGCTTTGCGCCCCAGGGCCGGCGCCTGAGCCTGCGACTGGAGGCCGGCCGCCACGAACTCGAAGTAAACCTGAGATGACCCCACCGCAGAACCAGGGGAGAATCCACATGGTCACGCGCCAGCAAGTCGAAGCTCAGCTCCACAACTGCCTGCGTGAGGCCCGGTACCCGCGCTGGGAGAGGCAGTACCGGAAAGGCAAGGTCCGCGACATCTACCTGCTGCCCGGCAAGCGCATCCTCATTACCACCGACCGACAGAGCGCCTTTGACCGCGTCTTAGGCACCATCCCCTTCAAGGGAGAGGTGCTCAACCGCCTCGCCCATTACTGGTTCGACCAGACCCGCGACCTGGTGCCCAACCAGGTGCTGGAGGTGCCTGACCCCAACGTCACCGTGGCCCGGGAGCTGAAGATGCTGCCGGTGGAGATCGTGGTGCGCCGCTACCTGACCGGCAGCACCTCGACCTCGGTGTGGATCAATTATAACAAAGGTGTGCGCAACTTCTGCGGCGTGACCCTGCCCGAGGGCATGGTCAAGAACCAGCCCTTCGCCGCCCCCATCATCACCCCCACCATCAAGTCAAAGGACCACGACGAGTCCATCTCGCCCCAGCAGATCTTCGAGCGGGGCCTGGTGGACCGCAGGCGCTGGGAGGAGGTGGAACAGGCGGCCCTGGCCCTCTTTGCGCGGGGCACCGAGGTGGCCGCCTGGCAGGGGCTGATTCTCGTGGACACCAAGTACGAGATGGGCCTCGACGAGGAGGGCCAGCTCACCGTGGCCGACGAGATCCATACCCCGGACTCCTCGCGCTACTGGATTGAGGCCACCTACCCGGCGCGCCAGGCCAGGGGCGAGGAGCCCGAGAGTTTAGACAAGGAGTTTTTGCGCCTTTGGCTTAAGGAGCAGGGCATTACCGACCAGAACATCCCCCCCCTCGACGAGGAGATCCGCGTGCAGGTGGCCCAGCGCTACCTCGGGCTCTTCGAGCGGGTGACGGGTCAGACCTTCAGCGCCGAGGCGGGCCAGGGGCCCATCCTGGAGCGCATCGAGCGCCACATCGCCCCGTACTTCTGATCATGCTCGGCAAACTGATCCGCACCCGTATGGTGCTAAGGCTGGAACTACAGACGGTGCCCGTGGACTGGGGCCTGGTCTTCCTGGCCTGGCTGCGGCGGCCGGCCATTGAGATCACCCTGCAGGCCCAGGAGGAGGAGGGCCAGCGGGCCCGGCTGCGCCGCCGGCTCGACGAGGTCTATCCCTTCTGATGCTGCACCGACAACTGCAAAATGCCCTGGAGGAGATCTTCGGCAGTCAGTTCGTCCTCGAAGCCCTGGCCCAGCCCGAGCTGGCCCAGGTGGTGATCTACGACCGGCCCAAGGATTTCCAGCGGGCGGTACTGGGCTTCCAGCGGCTCAGCTTCCGCGACGAGCAGCAGCGCTACGCCACCGGCCTGGAGAAGAAGCTGGGCGTCGCCCTGATCTGCGCCCTGCTCGATGAGCCCACCCGCGAATTGGTGTGGGAACTGGGCTTGAATTACATCTAGGAGCCATTCATGTCCGCCACACGCCGGTTGCTGGCTTTTGACCTGGGGGCCGAGAGCGGCCGCGCCATGCTGGGGCTTTTCGACGGGGCGCGGCTGGAACTGGGAGAGGTGCATCGCTTCGCCAATGGCCCGGTGCCGGTCTTCGAGCACCTGTACTGGGACCCGCTGCGCCTCTTTGCTGAGATGCAGCAGGGCCTGGGGCTGGCCGCCGGCCAGGGAAAGATCGACGCCATCGGCATCGACACCTGGGGAGTGGATTTTGCCCTGTTGGGCAAAGGCGATGTGCTCCTCGAAAATCCCCGCAATTACCGCGACCCGCGCACCGAGGGCATGCTGGAGGCGGCCTTTGCCCTGGTGCCGCGCGAGGAGATCTTCGCCCGCACCGGGGTGCAGTTCATGCAGATCAACACCCTGTACCAGTTGCTGGCGATGCGGCGGCAGCAGGCGTCGGCGCTGGAGGCGGCCCAGTGTTTTTTGTTAATGGCCGACCTCTTCAACTTCTTCTTGACCGGGGAGAAGGTCTGCGAGTTCTCCAACGCCACCACCACCCAGTGCTACGACCCGTGCCAGGGCCGCTGGGCCACTGAACTTCTGGAAAAGCTGGGTCTGCCCACCGCCATGCTGCCGCGCATCGTCCCGCCCGGCACCCCCTTGGGCCCCCTGCTGCCTGCCCTGGCCCAGCGCACCGGCGCTGGCCCGGTGCCGGTCATTGCCCCGGCTACCCACGACACCGGCTCGGCAGTGGCGGCCATCCCCACCTCTACCCGCGACTTTGCGTACATCAGCTCGGGCACCTGGTCGCTGATGGGCGCCGAACTGGAGGAGCCCCTCGTCAGCGAAACGGCCCTGGCCCACAACTTCACCAACGAGGGCGGGGTGGGCCGCACCTTCCGCTTCCTCAAGAACATCATGGGCCTGTGGCTGGTGCAGGAGTGCCGGCGCACCTGGGAGCGCCAGGGCCGGGCCTACTCCTATGCCGAGCTGGCCGCCAAAGCCGCCCAGGCCCCGGCCTTCGTTGCCCTCATCGACCCGGACCACGGCACTTTCCTGGCCCCCGGCGACATGCCCCAGCGTATCCGCGCCTTCTGCCAGCAGAGCGGCCAGGCCCCACCCGCCGACGAGGGCAGTATGATCCGGACGGTGCTGGAGAGCCTGGTCCTGCGCTACCTCCAAGTGCTCGAAGGGCTGGAGGAAATCCTGGGCCGCCGCCTGGGGTGCATCCACATCGTGGGCGGGGGCATCCAGAACCAGTTGCTCTGCCAGTTCACCGCCGACGCTACCGGCCGGCCGGTGATTGCTGGCCCCCTGGAGGCCACGGCTATCGGCAACCTCATGGTGCAGGCCATGGGGTTGGGGGAGGTGGGCTCCCTGGCCCAGGCCCGCCAGGTAGTGGCCCGCTCCTTTGACCCCCTCCAGTACCAGCCCCGGGCCCGCGGCGGGTGGGTCGACGCCTACGCCCGCTTCAAAGCCCTGCGCCCGGGCCCCTGACGGAACCCAACCCCCCCTTCCGCAGTCCAAGACAGGCGATCTCCAGCCCCTCATCGCCCACCCTGCGGAAGGCCGATGACCACAGCCAGAACCAAGACCAGGAAGAAGAGCCTGCGGCCGGCGGGCCCGCCTACCTCCACCGAGGTGTACTGGCGCGAGATCCAGCGCTACAGCCCGCTCAGCCGCTCCGAAGAGGCCGAGCTAGTCCGGCGGGCCAGGCAGGGGGATGAACTGGCCTCCCAGCAACTGATCCAGGCCAATCTGCGCTTCGTGGTCAGCGTGGCCAAGAACTACGCCAACCACGGGCTCAGCTTCATCGAATTGGTCTCAGAGGGCAATTATGGCCTGATGGAGGCGGTGAAGCGCTTCGACGAGACTAGGGGCTTTAAGTTCATCACCTACGCGGTGTGGTGGATACGCCAGGCCATCCTCAAGGCCCTGGCCGCGCAGGGCAAGATCGCCCGGCCGCCCATGAGCCAGCTCAACGACCTGCTAAAAGTCGAGAAGCAGAGCAGCCTGCTGGCCCAGCGGCTGGGCCGCGACCCCACCCTGGAGGAGGTGGCGGCCAGCGCTAAGATCAGCCTTGACCGCGCCCGCAACGCCCTGGAAACCGGCCAGCGCGACCTGTCGCTGGACATGCCGGTTTATCCCGGCGAAGAGGATTCCCTGCTGAGCATCTTCGAAGTAGGGACCCGTTCCCTCGAAGAGGACCTGGAGCGCGACCACCTCAGCCAGGCCCTGCGCGCCGGCATGAAGGTGCTCGACGCCCGGGAGCATCATATCATTCGCGCCTACTTCGGCCTGGACGGCTGCGCCCCCCTGACCCTCGAAAAGATCGGCGAGGGGCTGGGGCTGACCAGGGAGCGGGTGCGCCAGTTGCGGGACCGGGCCCTGGGGAAGATCCGCCTCCACTGCGGCGAAATGCTGCGCGAACTCTCCCGCAACTGAGGCTGGGCTGTCCCATTTTTCGGCCTCTCCGAACTATTTCCCCGCAAAGCTTGAAAAAATAGCGCGGAATAGTTTTTTTATATTTGTATCCCGAACAAAGGAAAGTCCGGGGTCAGCGCCGGGGCCCTCCTTTGTGCCCTACGACTTACGAAAACTGATTAACTTATTTGTGCGCTATAACTTAGCCGATCTCCATACCCATTCCTTCTGCTCCGATGGGTTGCGCACGCCTTCCCAGGCGGTCGAAGAGGCCTACCAAGCCGGCGTCCAGGCTCTTAGTCTCACCGACCACGACACGGTGGAGGGGGTTGAGGAACTGATGGGGGCGGGTCGCCGCCTGGGGCTGGACATAGTGCCGGGGGCCGAACTGAGCGCCCATGTCCGCGACCGGGAGGTCCATATCCTGGCATACTGCTTGGACTGGCTGGACCCCCTGCTCCTGGAGCACTTGGGGCTCTTGCGCCAGCGGCGCTACGACCGCGGCATGGCCATTGTCGAAAAGCTCAACCACCTGGGCATCTCCCTGACCCTGGAGGATGTGCTCGACCAGGCCAACGGGGGCATGGTGTGCCGGCCCCATATCGCTGCGGCCATGGTGCGCCGGGGGGTGGTATCCAGTAAGGAGGAGGCTTTCGACCGCTTCCTGGGCGACCGCTGCCCGGCGGTGGTGGCCAAGCCCCATACCTCGGCCCTGGACGTGATCGGGCTGATCCACCAAGTGAAGGGGGTGGCGGTGCTGGCCCATCCGGGGATTATGCCCGAGACGGTCATCGACCAACTTGTCGATTACGGCCTGGACGGGGTGGAAGTGTACCATCCCGCGCACCAGCCTCTGCAGATCGAGTACTACGTCAAACTGGCCGAAAACTACGGCCTGCTCCAATCCGGCGGCTCGGACAGCCACGGCGATGCCGAAGGCCCGCGCATTGGCGACTGCGGCATCGGTTGCGAGGCCATCGAAGCCCTGCGCCAGCGCTCCGCTTCCTACGCCTGAGGGAATTCCCGTTGCGCTGTCGCCCGGTCGCTGTCGGGGCCGCCTGCCTGAGCCTCTGGTCCTTTGCCCTTTCCGCCGCCCTGCCCCTCGACCTCATCCAGAACCCGCCCCCCGCCCCCCGCAGCCTGCTGGGCACCGAGATCGCCGACCTCAAGTGGAGCGGCCGCTACCTATGGGCGGCCACCGAGCGGGGCCTGGCCCGCCTCGACCCGGCTCAGAGCCAGGGCTTTTCCCCGGCCGAGTGGGTGACCTTCACCCAGGAGCAGGGTCTGGGCAGGGGGGAGGTGAGCGCGGTGGATGCGGTGGGGGACACGGTGTGGGCGGCCACGCTTTTTGATACCACCATCGCCGGGGTGGGCGATTTTCAGGTCGGCGGCGGGCTGAGCTTTACTACCGACGCCGGCCAGACCTGGAAACATCTCGCCACCGAGGCCATCTTCGACACCACCAAGCCAGGATTTTCAGAGGGGCCAAGAACGCCCGTCCTCAACCCCTGTTTTGGCCTGGGTCTTTCTGGCACGACCGTGTGGGCCGCCTTCTTCGCCGGCTCCCTGGTGCGCACCCCGGATCTGGGCCGGACCTGGGAGCGGGTGCTGCCCGACGGGGCGAAGAGACGCGTCTACAATCCCAAGGAGAGCGCCGGGCTTGTCGACAGTCTGCGCGCCTTGGCCGACAGTCTGGAAAGGGCCGGCGGTCCGGCCGACCGCATCGCCCACGCGCGGGTCGAGGCCGATAGTCTGGCAGCCCAGCCTTTTCTGCATCACACCTACGCGGTGCTGGCCTACGGCGATACGGTGTGGGTGGGCACGGCCGGCGGCATTGCCCGCAGCTTTGACAAGGGCCGCACCTGGACCACCCACAAGGTGCGCCTCGATGCCCTGGGCAGCCTGCTGCCGGGCCAGATCGCCGGAAACTGGGCCGTGGCTCTCAAACGGCAGTTGCTGCCCGACGGCGGATCGGTGATCTGGGCCGGGACCCGCTCGACGGGCGAGGTGCCCGGCGAGAAGGATGGCATCAGCTTCAGCGGCGACAACGGGCAGACCTGGCAGATCACTGGCCCCACCTCTGCCTGGGATTTCGCCTTCACCGAGAACAAGGTCTGGGCCAGCACCAACGAGGGGCTGTACACCAGCGCCGATCAGGGCCTCACCTGGGCGCCGGCGCCGGTGCGCGACCAGACCACCGGCGAGGAGTTGACCGGGGTGTTCAACGGCCTGGAGACCGTGGGTGGGGTGTTGTGGGCCGGCGCCGAGAACGGCCTGGGCCGCTCCGAGGACGAGGGCCAGACCTGGGGGGTGGTCAAATCCCTGGTGCGCCCCCTGTCCCTGGACCAGGGTGAACTGCTGGGCGAGGCCGGCCCGGCGGACAGTGTCCAGACCTACGCGGCGCCCAATCCCTTTGCCCCTTCTCAGGAGGAGAAGGCCCGCATCGTCTACAGTCTCACCCAGGACGCCGAGGTCACCATCGAGATCTACGACTTTGCCAGCCGCAAGGTGCGCACCCTGATCCGGGGGGAGCGCCGCGAGGGGGGCCGGAACCACGCCAGCGACGCCTGGGACGGCCGCGACGGGGAGGGCGACCCGGTGGCCAACGGGGTGTACTACTACCGCATCGAATTGGATTCGGGCCAGCAGGCTTTTGGAAAGATCGTGGTGCTAGATTGAGCGCGCTATGGGTCGGGATGTGGATCTGCCTGCTGGGGGCCGGCTCTGGCTGGGCCGCCCAGTATGCGGGCGCTTTTCTGGAGCAGGGACTGGGGCCGCGGGCCGCAGGCATGGGCGGGGCCTTCAGCGCCCTGGCCGACGACCCGGGGGCGTCCTCTGCCAACCCGGCCGGGTTGGTCCGCAGCCAGGGCCAGGCCCTGCTGGCCTCCCTCCAGCCCCTCTCTCTGGACCGCCGGCAGTCCTCCCTGGCCTATGCCCTCAACGTGCGCGGCGAACTGGCCTTTGGCCTGGCCTGGCAACACGCCGGGGCCGGCGGGTTGAGCGCCCGCGCCGCGGACGGCGCCCCGCTGGGCCGCATCGAGGACGGGGAGAACGCTTATCAGGTGGCCGTGGCCTGGGCCCTGGGAAAAAGGGCCGCCCTGGGCCTGGGCCTGAAGGTGCTGCGCCACACCATAGTAACCCCGCAGACGGGCAAGTCCACTGGCAAGGGTTCGGGTTTTGACCTGGGGGTGCAGGTCTATCTGAATTCGCGCCTCACCCTGGCGGCCACCCTGCGCAACCTGCGGGGCAGTCTGGACTGGAAGGTGAACCGCGCCTCTGCCCAGACCAGCAACACCACCGACGAGTTGGCCCCCAATGCCGGCCTTGGGGTAGCCTATCGCCCGTGGCAGGCCCTGGCGCTGGTTGCCGAGGGGCGTCGCAGCGATGCCGAGTCGCACCTGAGCCTGGGCGGGGAGTGGCGGGCCTCGCCCCTGCTGACTCTGCGGGCCGGCCTGGGCCGGATCGGCGCGGCGACGGCCCCGGCCTTTGGGCTGGGCCTGCGGCCCATGCGCCGCGACAACCTGGAGTTCCACTACGCCTACACCACCGACCACCTGGGGGCCGGCAACCGGATGAACGGCGGCCTGGGGCTGAGGTTCTGATGGCTTTCCTGCTGCTTCTGGGGCTGTGCTTGGCCCCGCCGCTGTGGGCCCGGCCTGGTTTGCTCTACCTTCAACTGCCCGCCGGGGCGCGGGGGGCAGCCCTGGCTGAGGCCGGGGTGGCCCTGCCCGACGTCGAGGCCCTGGCGGCCAATCCGGCGGCCTTGCGGTCAAGGGGCCACACCCTGGGCCTGAGCCACGGCGAATGGGTGCAGGGCGCCCGCCACGAGTACCTCACCCTCTTATGCGGAGGGGGCCGGCAGG
>VGJS01000108.1 GCA_016867395.1 Candidatus Handelsmanbacteria bacterium | reverse complement strand
CCACCCCAAGGGGACCTTCTTCACCTCCCAGGTGCGGCGGCCCGACTCCTCCCTCTACGCGGTGCAAAAGCGCTTGCAGGAGGAGTTGTGCCGCCAGTACCACGAGGGGCACGGCCTGTCCATCATCGTGCTGCGGCCCGACTATATCGTGGACAGCCGCCTCGGCCTGGGCCGGCACCGCGAGAAGCTGGGGCAGGGGGGGACGCCGATGAAAAACGGCTGGGTGTGCCGCCACGACCTGGCGCAGGCCTGCCGCCTGGCCCTGGAGACCGACAAGGTGGACTTCGACGTGTTACACGTGGTGGGCACCCCAGGGGCGTACAAGACCTGCAACGTGGGGCGGACCAAGGAAATCCTTGGGCTGGAGTTCAAGGGCGATCTGGAGCAGTATTGCTGATATGAAACCACAGGTGCTGCAGGTGGCCCGGCGGCTGATCGAATTCCCCTCGGTCAGCGCGACCAGCAATGTCTCCATCAGCGAGTACATCGCCTCGCTGCTCGAAAGGGGCGGCTTTGCCATCGAGCGGATAAAGTACCGCGACGCGGCCGGGGTGGAGAAGCTCTGCATCGCCGCCAAGCTGGGGAAAGGGCGGGGGGGTCTTTCCCTGACCGGCCACTCCGACGTGGTGCCGGCCCCGCCCGAGGGCTGGACCGCCTCTCCCTTCAAGGCCAGGGTGCAGGGGGGGAAGCTCTACGGCCGGGGGGCCTGCGACATGAAGGGGCCGGTGGCCGCGGCCCTGTGTGCGGCCCTGCGTTTCCGCCCCGGCCAGCTCCGGGCTCCCCTGTACTTCATCTGCACCGCCGATGAGGAGGTGCGGGCGCGGGGGGCGCGGGAGGTGGTGCGCAATTCCCGGCTCTTCCGCGAGGCCGCCGGCGGCTACGGCCTGATCTGCGAGCCCACCCGGCTGCGGGTGATCCACGCCCACAAGGGCAGCTTGCACCTGGAGATCCGCTCCAGGGGCCGGGCCGCCCACACCAGCACCCTCAAGGGGGTCAACGCCAATATCGCCATGATCCCCTTTCTGGCGGAGATGAAGAAGATCTACGAGCTGGTGCTGCGCTCGCCCCGCTACCGCAACGAAGAGTTCCAGCCCCCCCAGTCGGAGTGGAGCATCGGCATCAACGACCACAACATCGCCACCAACGTCACCCCGGTGCAGAGCGTCTGCACCATCCGCTACCGGCCCATGCCCGGGGTGGACACCGAGGGCCTGATCCGCCGCACCAGGGAACTGGCCCAAAGGCACGGGTTGGCCTTCAAGGTCCACTGGGTGGGGGCGCACCTCTACACCCCGCCCGACTCGCCCCTGGTGCGCCTGGCCCTGGAGCTGACCGGGACCCGGTCCTCCCGCAGCGTGCCCTACGGCACCGACGGGGCGGCCTACGCCAAGCGCATGAAACACCTGGTGGTGCTGGGGCCGGGGGACATCGCCCAGGCTCACACGGTGGACGAGTGGGTGGAAATAGACCAGTTACACTGGGCCGAGGAACTCTACGCCCGCTTCATCGAGCGCGTCTGCACGCGCTTGCCCTAATACAAAGGAGCGCCCCATGAAGATCCGCGACATCGACACCCTGCTCGTCAACTCGCCGGGCCGCAAGTGGACCATCGTCCGGGTCCACACCGACGAGGGATTGGTCGGCCTGGGGGAGGCCACCTACTCCAACAAGGAGGAGGTGGTGGTGGCCGCCGTCGAGCACCTCAAGAGGGAACTCATCGGCGAGGATCCCGCCCGCATCGAGTACCTGTGGCACAAGATCTGGAACATCTCCTCCATCAGCGGCATCTGGCGTATGGCCGGCCCGGTGTGGATGAGCGCCATGGCCGGCATCGACATCGCCCTGTGGGATATCAAGGGCAAGGTGGCCAACCTGCCCCTGGTGGACCTGCTGGGCGGCAATTACCGCCACGGCATGGAGGTCTACACCCACTTTGGCGGCGCCACCCCCGAGGAGTCGGCGGCCCAGGCCGTGGCCAAGGTGGCCGAAGGCTACACCGCCCTCAAGGGCGGGGTGCGCTCCAACAGCAACTACCGCTTCAGCCCCTACGACGAGGACGGCCGGCCCCGCGAGACCGCAGCCCAGTTCGCTGCGGTGCGCGAGGCGGTGGGGCCCGATATCCGGCTGCTGGTGGATTGCCACGGCCGCTTCACCGTGGCCGGCTGCATCCGCCTGGCCCGCCACCTGGAGCCCTGCGATCTGTACGTGCTCGAAGACCCAGTCCCGCCCGACGACCTGAGCGCGTACGCCAAGGTGCGGCGCGAGGTCTCGATGCAGATCATGGGCAGCGAGCGGCTCAACACCAAGAACCAGTTCCGCCAGCTCATGGAGCGCGAGGGGATAGACGTGGCCCAGCCCGACCTGATGTACGCCGGGGGGATTACCGAGGTGCGCAAGATCGCCCATATCGCCGACACCTTCCACATCCCCCTCTCCCTGCACAACACCAAGGGCCCGGTGGGCATCATCGCCGCCGCCCACCTGATGGCCTCCATCCCCAACGCCGCGCCCACCGAGTTTGTCACCGGCATCCCCTGGCGCGACGAGATCCTCACCCAGCCCCTTAAGGTGGAGAAGAGTTTTGTGCTCCTGCCCGATGGACCGGGCCTGGGCATCGAGCTGGACATGGAAGGGGTAGAGAAGTACCGCTTGGCGGCCGGGGACCCCCACTAGCCCCGCCGCTGAGGGAGGGGGTCGAGGCCCTGCTGGGGCGGCCCATCACACCTAACCAGGAGTGCAAAATGGAAACCAGCGTCCAGGGGGCGACCCGGCTCACCCCGGCGCAGCGCTACTTCTACGAGGTCAACGGTTACGTGGTGCTGGAGGGGGTGTTCGGCCCCGAGGAGTGCCGGCGCTTCATCGCCCTGGCCGACCGGATGGACGCCGACCCTGCCTGCGGGTACAAACACGATGGGTACCCCAAGACCCCGGTCCTCACCGTGCTCTCGCGCTGCGCCTGGTACGATCCCCACCTGCTGGAAACCGCCCTGCACCCGGTCCTGCTGCCCGTCATCGAGGAGGTGGTCGGCGGCGAGGTTCGCCTCGAAGAGCACCAGTACCTCATCAACTACCCGGACCCCGCTGCCGGAGAAGTCCCGGTGCGGGAGGAGGGCTGGCACCGGGGCATCGCCCCCAGCTTCGGCAGCTACCAGGCGGAGGGCCGCTACTGCTGTCTCTTCGCCAAGGCGTTTATCTATCTGACCGACAACGGCCCTGGGGAGGGCACCTGGGTGGTGCCCGGCAGCCACAAGGTAGAAACCCCGGGCAAGGAGTTGCGGCAGTTCCTCGACCCCACCCTGGCCCGCCAGTTAGAAACGCGGGCCGGTGATGTGCTGATCCTCAGCGAGACCTTGATCCACGCCGGCCCCCGGCTGCGGCCAGGGTCGGCGCCGCGCTACTCCCTGGTCTATGGCTACACCGCCCCGCACATGCAGACCTGGAACCGCTATGACCCACCCGCCGAGCTTCTCGAAAAGGCGAGCCCGCCGGCGCGGCGCCTGCTCAGCGGCGAGCTGCGCTACGGCTTCCGCGGCGGGACCTTCTGAGGAGGAGATCGTGCTGGACCTGAAGATCAGCAACGCCAGGATCATCGACGGCACCGGCGGGCCGGCCCGCCGGGGGGACATCGGTGTGGCGGGGGATGTGATTGCCGGGGTCGGCGAGGGGGTGGGACCGGGGCGGGTGGAACTGGACGCCGGTGGGATGGTGGTTGCCCCCGGCTTCATCGACATCCACACCCACTCCGACTTTACCCTGCTACTAGACGGCCGGGCCGCCAGCGCCCTCTACCAGGGGGTTAGCACCCAGGTCAATGGCAACTGCGGGATCTCGGCCTTCCCGGTGGGGTCGGAGGGGCCGTACATGGGCCCCCTCGAATCGGCCAGGCAACGCCGCGCCCTTGCGGTGGACTGGGACTCGGCGGAAGGGTACTTCGCCGCCCTGAAGCGGGGGAGGCTGGCCATCAACTCGGCCTTCTTCACTGGCCACGGGGCCCTGCGCCAGGCGGTGATGGGGCAATCGTCCGAGGCGCCCACCACCGGCCAGATGCAGGCCATGAAGGTGCTGATGGCCCGGCAGATGGAGGAGGGAGCCCTGGGCCTGTCCACCGGGTTGACCTACATGCCCGGCAGCGCGGCCCGCACCGAGGAGATCGCCGAGTTGTGCCAGGTAACAGCCCCGTACGGCGGGATCTACGCCACCCACATGCGCAACTACACCGCGGCCATCATGGAGGCATTGGAGGAAGCGGCCACCATCGGCAGGCTGGCGGGGGTGCCGGTCCATATCTCCCACATCACCCCCTGTCCGCCGGCCACCGGCAGCGCCGCCGCCCTGGTGGAGCGCCTGGAGCGGGCCCAGCGCGAGGGGCAGGACCTGAGCGCGGAGACTGAGTTCTACGCCACGGGTTCCACCTCGCTTAAATCCCTACTGCCGCCCTGGGCCCTGGCGGGGGGCAAGGGGGCGCTGCTGGAGCGGCTGGGCCGGGAGGAGTTGCGCCAGCGCATGTGGCGCGAGATCCAGGCCCACGGCTCCGAGCTGGGCGGCAGCACCAAGACGGTGCTGATGCAGCAGGGGAAATGGGAGCTGCTGTGGCTGGGCAACTGCGCCCACAACAGCCAGCACACGGGCAAGACCTTCGCCGAACTGGGCCGGCTGCGGGGGGCCCACCCCTTCTGGGCCGTCTGTGAAATCCTAGTTGAGGAAGGCGCGGTGGTAAGCTTTTACGGCCAGGACAAGGCCGAGGCCGACATCGACTGCCTGGTGCAGAGCCCCTACTGCGGGGTGGGGTCCGACGGCATCGCCCTGGCCGCCGATGGGGTCCTGGCTCAGGAGCGGGAACACCCCCGCTGCTATGGCGGGATGCCCTATCTGCTGCGCACCCTGGTGGGGGAGCGGCGGGCCCTGAGCCTGGAGCAGGCCGTGGCCAAGATCACGGCTTTCCCGGCCTGGCGCATGGGCCTGGGGGACCGGGGGCTGTTGCAGGAGGGGATGCGGGCGGACTTAGTGCTCTTTGATCCGGGGACGCTGCGCGACCAGGCTACCATCGACCAGCCCTGCGCCTATGCCGAGGGGGTGCGCTGGTTGTGGGTCAACGGCGAGGCCACGGTGGCCCAGGGCCGGCTTACCGGGGCCCGGCCGGGGCGGGTATTGCGGCGGGGGAGTTTTCTTCAATAGGAGTAGCCGCACAGGATCATCATCTCCTTCTGCCGGGTGAAGCCGAAGAAGAGGCGCTGGTCGGCCTGGTTGTCGTAGGTGGCGCTGATCTTAAACCCCTCACCCGCTTCCAGCACCAACGGGGGGTCGAGTTCGATCAGCCGGGCGTGTTCCCAGCCGTAGGAGGTGTAGATCACCTCCCCGTCGCGCGGACCGCCCAGCACCGTGGCCCGGAACTCGGTCATGCGGTCGTGGGCGTGGGAGACGATTTGGAGGACGTGGCGCTTCTCCTTGCAGCGGAACTCCTGCTCCAGGGTGGTCACCTGGCCGGAGGCCTGGTTCACCTTTGTCGAGGGGCAAAATCCCTCCCTCCCGGACCAGATCGCCAAATCGACCTATCATTGTGTCTGCTGCAGTCTCGAACGAATGGCCAATGATCAAATCTATCCCGAAACCAGGGAGTGTTATCACTTCCAACCCGCTAACCCGGTGCTGCCCGAGGGGTTGATCCAATTGGCCCACGGCACCGCTGCCGCCATCTACGACGGCGGGCTTTTGCAGGTCCATCGGCGCTACTTGGACCCGGCGCGGGGGCGGACCGGGCTGCCCGAACATGGGGCGGCCCAGGTGGACCGGGTGGGGGTGGACCACGTCGGTGTCACGCTGGTCAACGCCGATCCGGTGGAGGCCCGGACGGTGCTGCTCCGGGCGGGCACCTTCGGGGAGCACCAGTTCGGCGAGGCCCGGATCAGCGGGGCGGACAGGGGGGAGTAGCGTCTGGCGGTCAATAACAGACACCTGCGGGTGGAGTTGCAGATGCGCTGCTTCGCCCATCAGCCCTCCAACGACCTGCCGCCGCTGGCCTGAGGGAAAGTTGTACACCTCAACCCTACAAACACCCTGCAGCCAGCGATGAAGGCGGAAAGGGCGGAGCTTGGCGCAGACTGAGCAGTACCCGGCCCCCGACCAGGGCGGCCAGCCTTCGGGCATCACCCTGCGGGCCGTGGCGGTGGGGACGCTGATCTCATTCCTTCTCGGCGTGGCCCTGCCGTACACCAACATGATCATCAAGGGCTCGCTGCTGGACCACAACTTTAACACCCCGGCGGCAATCTTCGTCTTCTTTGTCTTCATCGCGGTGGTCAACACCGGGCTGGGGCGCCTGAAGCGAGTCTGGATCTTCAGCGCTTCGGAACTAGCGACCATCTACATCATGGCCCTGCTGGCCACCTCCATCCCCACCATCGGCTTCTCTGAGTATTTGCTGCCCATCCTCGCCGGGGTGTACTACTACGCCTCCCCGGAGAACAATTGGGCCGACCTGATCCACCCGTGTGTGCCGCTCTGGCTGGCGCCCCAGGACCCGGACGCGCTGCGCGATTTCTTCGAGGGTCTGCCCCAGGGGCAGCCGGTCCCCTGGGGGGTTTGGGCGGAGCCCTTGTTCTACTGGTGCCTGTTCATCGTGGCGGTGTACTGGGCCTCGCTGTGCTTAATGGTGATCTTGCGGCGGCAGTGGCTGGAGCACGAGAAGCTGCTCTATCCCCTGGCCCAGGTGCCCTTGGAGATGCTGCGGGACGACGAGCGGGGTTCCCTCATCAAACCCTTCTTCCGCAACCCGGTGATGTGGGTGGGGTTCTCGGTGCCCTTTCTGCTGGGTTCCTACACGGCGCTGCACTATCACTTCCCCTTCATCCCGGCGCTGGCCCAGTTTCACAACCAGGGCATCTTCACCACCCAACTCCTTCTCTTTCGCAACACCACCGCGATGATGGTGATGTTCAACCTGGGCCTGGTCGGTTTCGCCTACCTGCTCAGCAAGGGCATCGCCCTGGGCCTGTGGCTCTTCTTCATGATGGTGACGGTGGAGAAAGGGGTATTGAACATGCTGGGCATCCAGAGCGACGAGACCCTCAGCCGTTTCGCCAACCTCGCCGGCCCGTACCTGGCCCACCAGGCGATGGGGGCGATGATCGCACTGGTGCTCTCGGGGCTGTGGACGGCCAGGCACCACCTGCGGGCGGTCTGCCGCAAGGCGCTGCGCAACGACCCGGCCGTGGACGACAGCGGGGAGATGATCTCCTACCGGACCGCGGTGGGGGGCATGGTCGGGGGGGTGCTGGTGATGGGGGTCTGGTTGTGGCGCTCCGGCCTGCCCTGGTGGACGGTGCCGGTCTTCCTCTTTGCCCTGGTGGTGGTTTTCGTCAGCCTGACCCGGGCGGTGGTGGAGGGCGGGATAGCGGTGATTCGCACCCCCCTGACCCCGGCGGATTTTGTGGTCTCGGGCCTGGGCACCAGCGCATTGGGCAGCGCCGGGGTGGTGGCCCTGGGCTTCACCTACGTGTGGGCCGCCAACATCCGCCTCTTTTTCATGCCCTGCTTCGCCAACGCCCTGCGCCTGGCCGAGGAGATCAAGGGCAGCAAGAGACCGCTCTTGTGGGCGGTGGGGCTGGCGGTGGTCGCCGCCCTCGCCGGCTCCCTGTGGAGCGTTATGACTCTGTCCTACGAGTACGGGGGCATCAACCTGCATGAGTTCTGGTTTGTCTTCGAGCCCCAGATGGCCGGCAATTACATGGCCACCATCCTGGCCAATCCCAGCGCCGCCAGTTGGTCAGGGTGGTTGTTCACCGCCATCGGCGCCCTGATCATGGGGGTGCTGGCCTACGTCAGGGCGCGTTTCGTCTGGTGGCCCCTGCACCCTCTGGGCTTCGCCACCAGCGGCTTTGACATCATGGACTACGTCTGGTTCAGCATCTTCGTGGCCTGGTGCATTAAGGCGGTGGTGCTGAAGTACGGGGGCCCTGGCCTCTATCGCAGCACCCGGCCCTTCTTCCTGGGCCTGATCATGGGACAAATCGCCGTCGCCGGCTTCTGGCTGGTGGTCGATTACTTCTCCGGAGTGGTCGGCAACCAGCCGCTGGGCGGCTCCTTTGTTTAAACCTTTTCCAAGCGGAGTGCGGCATGAAATTATGGATGGATGTGATGCGAGACCTCGAATCGGTGATGGCCAACCACGAGGTCGTCTTCGACGCCTGGGCCGAGGGCGGGGTGGTGGGGGTGGTCCTCGGACCCCTGGTCTTTGGCACCAACAAGCTGTCGCAGGGAGCCCGGACCCTCAGGGTGACCGAGTCGCCCACGGTCACCTATGATCCCAACCCAGAGGTGTACCGCCGGCTGGGGGTCGAGGCCCCGCCCGCCCCGGAGCGCAAACTGCCCGAGCAGCGGGCCCTTTTTGAGAAAACCCTGCAATCAGCCGCGGATCACGGCTTTGCCGTCTCCCTCATGTACGCCGACAGCGGGGCCGGCCCTGGCGGCAAAGGCCACTACCTCATCGACGACCACGCCCTGCGGGCCAGGGCGGCGCGGATGATCGACACCGTCGAGCACTACCCCATGGCCCAGGGGGCGGTGATGGACGGGCCCGAATGGGGGTATGAGATCGCCGCGCACCACATGAACCACCGCTCCTACATCTTCCACGACCTGCCCGAGTCCGGGGCCCCGGTCTGCGCGGCGCTGGGGTACGACTACAAAGCCCTGGTGGCGGCTAAGGACCGGCTCTTTGACCGGCTGCACAAGCTAGACGCCCGCCAGGTGCGGCTGCACCGGGGCGGCGGTCTCCTGGGGGCCTTCCACATGCTGGGGGCCGATCCCGACCTGTTGACCTGGATGAAGTTCCGCTCCGCATCCATGACCAGCTATCTGCGCCGGCTGCGCCAGACCATCGACGCCCATGCCAGCCGCCCCATCAAGCTGAGCATCGGCCCGCGCTCCGCGGCCTTCGCCCCGCTGACGGGCATGGAGATGGGAGCCCTGGGCGGGTTTATGGACTATCTCCACCCCAAGCACTACTTCTTTCACCGCGGCTTCGACGGCTTCGTTGGCACGGTGTACCGCTGGGTGGAGACCCTGTGCGCGTGGAACCCAGGGCTGAGCGACGCCGATGCCCTGGGGGTGGTGGAGGCCCTCTTCGGCATCGAGCTACCGGGGGTGGAGCAACGGGTGGATTTTGAGAGCGCCCTGAGCCCTGAGTTCTTTAAGGAGGTAGTGACCCAGGAGACGCGGCGGGCGCTAGCCGCGGTGGATGATCCCACCCGCCTGGTGCCCTGGCTGGACACCGGCCGTTTCCCCCACGACGGGGACCCGATGTCGGCGCGCGATCTGCGGATGTTGTTAGAGGCGGCCGGATCAGCGGGATTGGAGCGCTTCCTCTACCACCACCAGGGCAACCTTACCCCAGGGGAGTGGGTGGTGATGAGCCAGGTCTGCGGCAGGGAGTGGAACCCCCGCAGCAGCCCCTACCATCCGGCCGACGAGTTGATACTTTAGTACGCCACCGCCACCACGCGGGTGAGAATTCCGCCGCTGCGGCTCTGGTCGTCCACCTCAAGGCCAAAGCGGCACAGGTACAATCCGGGCGGGACCAGGGCGGCGCCCTGGTCCCGCCCGTCCCATTCGAGGCGCTGCACCCCCACCGGGCTGGCGGGGGTCTGCTCGGTGCGGCGCAGCCGGCGGCCGCTCAGGTCGTAGATCTCCAGAAAGAGCGGCTTGTCCCCGCTGATCTTGAACACCGAGAACTCGCAGGTCTGCACCTCGTTGATCCCGTCCCGGTTGGGGGTGAAGGGGTTGGGATACACCCGCGCCTCCCGGAGGATTTGCTCGGGGAGGGGAGCCAGTACGTTGAGACCCTGGCCTTCCCCCAAGGTGGTGGCCTCCCCGGCCTCTACCCGCTGCCACACGGCCCCAGGCCCTTCCCCCAGGCCGGCGGCGACGGCGAAGATGTTGCTGGCCGAGTAAAGCCGGGCGGAAAAGCGCAGGGCCACCAGCTCACCCTGGGCGATGGTGCGGGGCAGGCGCAGCCACAGGGAGTCCGGGGTGGTGGCCTGGACGGCGAACTGGCCGGGGCCCAGGCGGGGGGCGGTCCCCGCGGCCAGGGCTTCTTCCGTGCCCATCTGCAGGTCCTGCAGCGCCAGGGCCCCGCCCGGCGGGGCCGCCAGCTGCAACTGGTCGAACCCCGGATCACCAATCTGGAAGGAGGGGCGCACGTACAGGGTGAAGACCTGCTCTCCCCCGGTGCTGCGGATCTGGCCGGGGGCCACCTCGCCGACCAGCTCGCTGGTCAGGGGGGGCTCCAGCTTCACCCGCAGATTGCGCAGTTGTACGGCCTGGTCCGGGTTGGTGGTGAGCAGGGCAGCCTGGATCATCAGGTAGCGGCGCGGGCTGGGGGAGGAGACCGGCATGCCGGGGGCTTCGTAGAACTGGCTCCACGGGCTCCAGTCCGACCCCTGTACCCAGGCCGCCAGGGTATCCCCCCGCTGGAAACTGAGCAGCTTGCGGTACTGGGCCTCGGTCACCTCGGCGCCGGCCTTGTTGTAATAATGGATCACCTGGTTGAGCAGGTTGCCGGTGCGGGTGCGGATCTGCAACTGGGCGCCGTCGGGCACCTGGGCCTCCC
>VGJS01000107.1 GCA_016867395.1 Candidatus Handelsmanbacteria bacterium | reverse complement strand
GAGCTGAGTTCAAAGGCTCCCTTCTGGGATGAAGTTGAAGCGCCGTATGACCGATCCAAAGAGGATTATCGGGTACAGAATCATCAGGCCGATTTAAAGCTCTATTCGTTGAAACGAAGTCTGTGAATCACACGTCAACACCCATCCTCCAGGGGTGTTCAAACCCAGACCTAAGAGGTGAAGGGCATGGAAAAAGACCCGCCTCTGGCCCCCGGCGCCGAGCGGCCCCGCCGGCTGCGCGCCAATCCGCTCCTGCGCCGCATGGTGCGCGAGACCCAGCTTAGCCGCGACGACCTGATCCTGCCCCTCTTCGTCTGCCCGGGCACCGGCGTGCGCCGCCCTATCCCCTCGATGCCGGGGAACTTCCAATTCTCGGTCGACCAGCTAGTGGAGGAGTGCCGGCAGGTGGCGAACCTGGGAATCCCGGCTGTGATCCTCTTCGGCATCCCCCCGCACAAGGACGCGGTGGGCAGTAGCGGCTACGATCCCCAGGGCATCGTGCCCCAGGCCCTGCGCGCCCTTAAGGAGGCCAGACTCGACCTGGTGCTCATCGCCGACGTGTGCCTATGCGAGTACACCGACCACGGCCACTGCGGTGTTTTGCACGGGGAGGAGGTGGTCAATGATGCCACGGTGGAGCTGCTGGCCCGCGAGTCCCTGGTCTTCGCCCAGGCCGGGGCCGATGTCATCGCCCCCTCGGACATGATGGACGGCAGGGTGGGGCACATACGCCGGATGCTTGATCTCCAGGGCTATGCCCACCTCCCCATCATGGCCTACGCGGCCAAGTTCGCCTCCGGTTTCTACGGGCCTTTCCGGGAGGCTGCCGAATCCACACCGCAGTTCGGCGACCGGCGGGGTTACCAGATGGACCCTGCCAATGCCCGGGAGGCGCTGCGCGAGATTGAGCTGGACCTGCGCCAGGGGGCCGATCTGATTATCGTCAAACCCGCCCTGGCCTATCTGGACATCATCCGGGCGGCGCGCGAGCGCTTCGAGGTGCCCATCGCCGCGTACAGCGTCAGCGGCGAATTCTCGATGGTCAAAGCGGCCGGTGCGCAGGGCTGGATCGACGAGGCCCGGATTCGCGACGAGATACTCCTGAGCATCAAGCGGGCAGGAGCCGACCTGATCCTGACCTATTTCGCCAAGGAAGTGGCCGCGGCCCTGCCATAAACGGGCACCGGAGAGGGGAGCGATGAAAAACTATCTGAAGATCATGGCCGGCACCAGCAATCCCCAACTGTCGGCCGAGATCTGCGACTACCTCGACATCCCGCCAGGGCGGATTCAGTTCGAACGGGGCGCCAATGACAACATCAAGGTCAAGATCATGGAGAACGTGCGCGAGGATGACGTTTTCGTGATCCAGACCTCGGCCCCGCCGGTCAACGACCACTTCATCGAACTACTGTTGATCATCGACGCGCTGAAATACGCCTCGGCGCGGCGCATCACCGCGGTGCTGCCCTATTACCCCTATGTGCGCTCGGACAAGAAGGACGAGCCGCGCATTTCCATTAGCGCCCGCCTGGTGGCCGACCTGCTGGGGACCGCGGGGGCCAATCGCATCCTCACTGTCACCCTGCATTCGCCCCAGATCGTCGCCTTCTCGCGCATCCCGGTGGACCAGCTCTGGGCCACGGACCTGATCTGCCGGCACCTACGGGAGACCAAGGATCTGAGCAAGGCGGTGGTGGTGTCTCCCGACGTGGGCAGCGCCGACGAGGCCAGCTTTTACGCCCACAAGCTGGACCTGGCCCTGGCGATCATGGACAAAAGGCGGAGGGGGGACGATGAGAAGGCGATGATCCTTAACGTAATCGGGGACATAGAGGGCAAGGACGCCCTGCTTTTCGACGACGAGGTGCTGAGTGGGGGATCGATGATGGAGGCCATCCGGTTGCTTAAGCAGAAGGGGGCACGCCGCATCATGGCCGGCTGCACCCACGGGGTGTTCTCGGGCAAGGCCCTCGACCGCATCCAATCCTCTGCGATCGAGGCCTTTGTCACCACCAATACCATCCCCTTGCCCAAGGGACAGCCCACCCACAAGTTGGAGGTGCTTTCGGTGGCCCGGCTCATTGGCGATGCCATCAAGGCTATCCATCACGGGGAATCAGTGAGCCGCCTGGTGGAATAACGAGCTATTAAATCGCATAACCGTGATTATGTAAATAATAATTGACAATACAACCATCAGTCAGGTAAATTATCAGACTTACACAAGTTAAGAAACACTTACCGTAATCTTTCCCTGATCCGAGAACCCTATGGCGAAAGATATCGATTACTTGAAAAGCCTGATACGCAGCATCCCCGATTTTCCGGCTCCGGGCGTCTTGTTCCGCGATATCACCACCATGCTCAAAGAACCCGGGGCACTGTCCCTGGCGGTGGAAGCCATGCTCGGCAGGTTTGCCAGGACAGAGGTAGATCTGATCGCCGGTATCGAATCCCGTGGCTTTATCCTGGCGGCTCCTCTGGCCCTGCGTCTGGGCTGCGGGATGGTGCCCATCCGCAAGCCGGGCAAACTCCCTGCGCCAACTCTGAGCCAGGAGTACCAGCTCGAGTACGGGCGCGATGCCGTGGAGCTACACCGCGATGCCATTCGACCAGGGCAACGGGTGTTGCTGGTCGACGACGTGCTGGCCACCGGTGGCACAATGACTGCGGCCCGGCAGTTGGTCGAGGGCCTGGGGGGGAAGGTGGCGGGCATCAGCCTCTTGATCGAACTGACCTTTCTCGATGGCAGGGAAAAACTCGGCGGTTGCCCGGTCGAAAGTGTCATCCAGTACACCTAAACCAATTCACCAAGAGGTCGCTTTGTAATGGCCGACAATCATCCCAACAAACAGGAACTGAGGGAAGACCGATTTGTCGAGTGGATTCTTGACGCGGCGGACTACGTGCGCGCCCATTCCCAGCAGTTCATCACCGGGGGGGCCGTGGTCGTGCTGGTGGTCGCCGGCGCCGCCTATTACAACATGACCCAGGCCGATACCCGGGTCGAGGCCACAGCCTTACTGAGCGAGGCTATGATCGCCGACGACAATAGCCAGGCCGCCGAGGCGATCGCCAAGGCGGAGCAGGTGGTGAAGGAGTTTTCCGGCACCCCGGCGGCGGCCCAAGCCACCCTCTTCCTGGCCAATCGATATTACGCCCAGAGCCGCTACGCCGAGGCGCAGCAATACTACGAGCGATATCTCGGCGACTATGGAGACCTGGACGTGCTGGCTTTTGCCGCCCGCACCGGCCTGGCTTCCTGCGCCGAGGCCCAGGGGGATTACCGGGAGGCGGCGTCGAGGTTCCAGGAGGCCGCCACCGGCAACGGCGGCAACACCCAGGGGGCGGTGGCTCTGCTGGAGGCGGCCCGCTGCTTCGGCCTGGCCGGGGACACGGCCAGCCAGAAGGGGGTGCTCGACCAGATCGCCCGGGAGTTTAGTGAATCCCCCGCCGCGGCCCGGGCCCGCGAAGAGCTGGCGATGCTCTGAGAGCCTGGAGAACTGGCGATGGGCGACAAGCTGAAGGTCTTTGCCGGGCAGAGCAACCCTAGACTAGCCGAGGGGATCGCTGCGTCCCTGGGGCTGGAGCTGGGGGCCATCGAGTTCGTGCGTTTCAGCAACGAGAACATCAAGGTTAAGATCTGCGAGAACGTGCGGGGCTGCGACGTGTTTTTCCTCCAGACCTCCTGCCCGCCGGTCAACGAGTACCTGATGGAGCTGCTCATCGCCCTGGACGCATTAAAATTCGCCTCGGCACGGCGCATCACCGCGGTACTGCCCTATTACCCCTACGCCCTGGCCGACAGCAAGGACGAGCCCCGGATATCGGTGGCCGCCCGGCTGATGGCCGACCTGATCACCGAGGCCGGGGCCAGCCGCATCCTCACCCTGACCCTGCACAGCCCGCAGATCATGGGTTTCTGCCGCATCCCCATCGACCAGTTGAGCGGGGTGCCCACCATCTGCGACGCCTACACCGACCTGGACCTCAAGAACTGCGTGGCGGTGTCGCCCGACATCAGCCGGGCCAAGGTCACCGAAGGGTACGCGAAGCGCCTGGGGCTGCCCCTGGTGGTGGTGGACAAGCGCCGGACGGGCGGGAACCGGATGGAGGTCAAAGGGGTGATCGGTGAGGTGGAGGGACGCGACGCCATTTTCCTCGACGACGAGATCATCACCGGGGCCTCGATCATTGAGGGGGCCCAGGCGGTGCAAGCGCGCGGGGCCCGCCGCATCTTTGCCGGCTGCGTCCACGGCACCATGCCCGCCCAGAGCGCCCAGCGCATCGGCGAGTCGGAGCTGGAGCGGCTGGTGATCACCGACACCATCCCGCTCCCCCCGGAGAAGCAGCACCCCAAGATCCGGGTCCACTCGGTGGCCCCGCTCTTCGCCAACGCCATCCGGGCCATCCACGAAGAGACGTCCATCAGCAGCTTCTTCAAATAGGCGGAGCGCAAGGCGATGAAACTGGCGGTCCTGGCTGACATTCACGCCAACCTCGAAGCGCTGGAGGCCGTGCTCATCGCCGCCGAAAAGGCAGGTGCCACGCGGCTGTTGGTGCTGGGGGACGTAGTGGGATACGGCCCGGACCCGGTGGCCTGCATCTACCGGCTGCAGGAGGCCGAGGCGGTGTGCGTGCTGGGTAACCACGACGAGGCGCTGGTGGACCGGCGTGCGGTGCGGGGGTTCAACTGGCTGGCCAAGGACGCCCTGCGCTGTTCCCAGCCCCTGGTGGGCCCCGGCGAACTCGAATACCTGCGCGGCTTCGCCTACCGCCATGTCGAACACGGCGCCTCCTTCACCCACGCCAATCCGGTCAAGCCCGAGGAGTGGCAGCACCTCTACCTCCACAGCCACCTGCACTGGTGCATGGAGCGGACGGATTGGAAGATCAACTTCGTCGGCCATACCCACCACCCCGGGTTCTTCTGCCAGCAGGGGCACCGGGTGGTGCGCCTGACATCCAGCGAGGTGGCCATCGGCCGGCACCGATACCTGATCAACCCCGGCAGCGTCGGCCAGCCCCGCGACGGCGACTGGCGGGCCGCCTTTGCGCTGTGGGACCTGGAGCGCAACCGCCTCGAACTGAAGCGAATCGAATACCCCGTCCAGCGCACCCAGGAAAAGCTGCGACAGCGCGACTGGCCCGACTACCTTGCCCAGCGGCTGGCCAAAGGCGAGTAGGATGCGCGGCCGGGTTCTCCAGCTCTCGGGTCTGCACGCGCTAGTGGACGCCAAGGGGGAGGCCTGGCAGTGCGAACTACGCGGCCGGCTTAAGGCGGGGGGGCGCGTTGCCACCGCCCCCCTTGCGGTGGGGGATTGGGTCGAGGTCCGGGCCGCAGGTCAGAAGGCGGGCGTGGTGGAGGAGGTCTACCCCCGGCAGGGCAAACTCTCCCGGCTGGCCAGCGGCAAAGGCGGGCGGGAACAGGTCATCGCCGCCAACGTCGACCAGTTGGTAGTGGTGGTAGCCGCCCGCCAACCCGAAACCCGCCCCGGCTTCATCGACCGGGCCATCGCCATGGCCCTCGCCGGCCAGATCCAACCGGTGTTGTGCATCAACAAGGTGGATCTGGGCGCCCCGGAACAGAACTTGGGATTAGGGAAGGTGTACGTAGAACTAGGATATCGGGTGTGCCTCACCAGCGCCCTGACGGGAGCGGGGCTGGCCGAGCTGGCCGAGCTGCTGGCCGGCAAGGTGTCGGCCATGGTCGGACCCTCCGGGGTGGGCAAATCGTCGCTGCTCAATCTCCAGGCTCCCGGCCTGAACGCGCGGACGGGCGCATTGATGCGGCGCCACGACCGCGGGCGACACACCACCACCACCGCCCGCCTGTATCCCTTGCCACAGGGGGGGTATGTAGTGGATACCCCGGGGATCAAGGAGTTGCAGCTCTGGCAGGTGGACCGGCGGGAACTGGTTGATCATTTTGTCGAGATGGCCCCTCTGGCGGGGGGCTGCCAGTTCCGCGATTGCCGGCACCTCAGTGAGCCGGGCTGTGCCATCCGCGAGGCCGTAGCGCAGGGCCGGATCTCGGCCCTGCGCTACGAGGGATACCTGCGCATCGCCGCCAGCCTGGAGGACGGGATATGACTGAGATATCCATCGGCAACCTGCTTAAGATCTACGGCCAGAATTTGGGACTACACTTGTTAGCCGGCGAGTCGGGACTGCACCGCACCATCAACACCAACGACACCAGCCGTCCCTCCCTGGCGCTGACTGGTTTCATCGAGGTCTTCAACTTCGACTGCGTCCAGGTGCTGGGCAATCACGAAATCGAGTACCTGCGCCACCAACCCCAGGCGCAGTTGCGCGGTGCCCTGGAGGTGATCTACCAGTTCGAGATGCCCTGTGTGGTGATCACCGGCATGGGGCGGGTAGTGCCGGAGCTGGAGGAACTGGCCAACCAATACGCCGTGCCCCTGCTGCGCTCCGACTTCGACACCCCAAAATTTAACCATCTGCTCTATTTCTATCTCGACGACGTGTTCGCCCCTCAGGTAGTCGTCCACGCCACCTTAGTGGACGTCAACGGCATTGGCCTGCTCTTCACTGGGCGCAGCGCCATCGGCAAGAGTGAGGTGGGCCTGGACCTGGTGGAGCGGGGGCACCGCCTGGTGGCCGACGACACCGTTACCATCAGCCGCAAGGCCCAGGGCATCCTGGTGGGGCAGAGCCCGGCAGTACTTCAGGACCACATGGAGATCCGCGGCATCGGCATCATTAACGTCAAACGGATCTTCGGCATCCGCGGCACCCGCAAACAGAAGAGGGTAGAGGTCATTGTAAACCTCCAGGACTGGAATGAGAACTTCGAGTGCGAGCGCCTCGGCCTGGACGACCGCACCCGCACCCTCCTGGGGGTGGAACTGCCGGAGATCACCGTGCCTCTGGTGCCGGGCAAGAACATTACCGTGATCGCCGAAACCATCGCCCTCAATTACCTGCTCCGCCTCGACGGCTATCACCCGGCCCAGGAGTTCAGCGCCCGTCTGCTGGAAACGATGCAAAAGCCGGGCAAACCACCGGAAACTCGGTCCTGATCCGGCGGAAGACTTTTCCTCCGGATGCGCCCCAGGACACGCTGACGGCGGTGCAGCATTGTCGGCATGTTAGTTGCTTCGCTATCTGCGGTCTTTCCCGGAGGGTAGCGATGCATACTACTTGGCTGTTGCTAGCCGGCCTGTTGGCAACACCTGGGATTGGGGGAGCGCAGTCCTTTGCTGTCCCCTTCGAGGAACAGGTGCGCCAGCAGTTGCGCAAACTCGACGGCTGGGGCCTGCGCCAACTCCTGCAGCAGGAGCAGCAGATTGACAAGGTACAGCAGGAGCGGGCTCGACTGACCACCAACCCGCGCGAGTTGGCTGAACTGGCCACCGACGAGGCCACTGAGGTCCGCTTCTTCGTCGCCGTCAACCCCCACACCCCCATTAAGGTGCTTCAGACCCTGGCCACCGACCCGGAAGGCCAGGTGCGCAGCGGGGTGTCCCTTGCCCTGCGCTACGATCCACAGGGCCCGCACACCGACCCGGCCCTGGTGGAGGAATTGGCCCTGGGCCTGACCGGCGACTCCCTGGTGCTGGTGCGCCTCAAGCTGGCCGAGAACCGCACCCTGCCCCCTTCGGCCTACGAGCAGATGGCCATCGATGCGGACCTGCTGGTGCGCCTGCGCATTGCCCAGAACCCCCAGTCCTCTTCGGTGGCGATGGCCACCCTCGCCCAGGACAGCGTCCAGTCCATCCTGGTGGCCGCGCTGGGAAATCGCAACATGCCCGTCGAATGGCTGGAGCGCTCCGTGGACCACCCCCTGGCCTCGGCACGACTGGCCCTCGCCCAGAACATCAATACCCCCATATGGTTGCTCGCCAGGCTGGCAGCCGACCAGGCCCCGGAGGTCCGCCGGGCCGTTGCCCGGCATCCAAACACCACCCTGCCCATCCTCGACAGGATGCGGGCCGACCAGGAGATCGAGGTATTGCTAGCCCTGGTCGCCCATCCGCGGGCAGACCGAAAGCTGTTGACCCGACTTGCCCGCGACGAGCGGGACGGGGAGGTGCGACTGGCGGCCCAAAAGCGCCTGGTGCTTCTCTTGCGCCAGGAAATTCGCGATGATCTGCTGGAGCGCTGGCACACGCAGTAATTCCTCCCAAAGCCACGGGTTGCCCGCCGGATCGAAGCGGGTTATCTTAATGGCCGATGCGCCGCTTCGGCGCCTGCCCCCACATGGTAGTTCCTATCGGACTGGCCCTGCTGGGCCTCGGAACCCTCGCCGATCATCTCGCCGCCATCCGTAGCAACCCGTTCCTGTCGGCAGTGGGGTACAGCGGTCAGGGACCCGAGGAGCTCCCGCTACGGGAGCCCCAGGCGCTCCTGATGGACCCCCGGACTCGCGGGGTGGTGGTAAGCGGGACGCCGGCCGAGCGGGAATACTGGTCGCAACAGTCCCTGCGCGCCGGCAAGCCAGTGCTGTCATGCGGTCTGCCGGCGCACAATTATGCCCGCCTGTCCCTCCTGCTGGAGGAGGCCCGTCAGGCAGAAGTCGAGCTGTGCATGGTGCCCCGCGCCCTCATCCCCGACGAGGTGTACCTCGCCCGGCAGGGGGCGGTGTACCTCGCGTTCCAGGGCTGGGTGTCCCAGGCGGCTCTGCGGGGCACGCGCGAGGGTCTGCTGGCGCACTGGGCGGCCCCTTGCCTACAGATGTTGGCCGGCCGGTACGGGCGGCTGGACTCGGTGTATGCGCGAACCCGAAGTCTCGGCTTGAACCGCCCGGAGGAGGATGTCGCCAATGCCCTGTTGCGCTTCCGCAACGGGGTGGAGGGATGGGTGTCTTTCTGTGGGTTGGGTGGTCAGTCAGGGATGGAATTGACGGAGTGGGGGCAGGAGGACGAACATCACCACTGCTGGGAATGGGCGGCCAGCGGGCCAGCGTTGCTTACCACCGTGTACCAGTCGTTCCAGGCGTATCTGCTGGGGCGGGAAGCCCTCCCGGCGCAGATGAAGGTGCCGGCGGAGGGGTTGCGGTGGGCCGAGTGGTTTCAGCAGTCCGCCCGTTTGGATCGCGAAATCTTCGCCGACGAGGTAGTTCATGGTTAAGGCCGAAGAGGCTGGGGAAGGCGAGGGGATATCATTGCGTTTTGCGATTTTACTGGCCGTGGGCCTGGTCGTCCTGGTGATGGCCCTCAACCAGGTGGGGTCTACGGAGGTGCCCATCGGGCTGGAACATCTCAAGCGCCTGGACGCCGAGGACCTGGTGCAGTCGGTGGAGATCGCCCCTGGGGGATGGCACGTCACGCTCAGGCGGCCCAGCCGCATCGACAACGGCAGCGGGGAACTCATCACCCGACAGGTGGTGGTCCGGGAACAGGGGGAACCAGGCGCCGAGCAGGCCAGGGGCTGGCGCAGCCGGGGCGTCCGGGTCGAGCGCATTTCGGAGCCAGAACCAGAAAACGGATGGCTGGGCGGGGTGCTGGTCAGTGGTCTTCTCGGGCTGGGGGTCTGGCACCTGTGGCAGCAGATGCAGAAACACCGGCGGGAGGGAAGCCCGAGGCAGCACCTCGAACGCCTGGAGCAGGAGTTTAAGGATGGGAAGATCACCCAGGAGGAGTACCAGCTCCGGGCGGAGTTGATCATGGCGGAGATGTGAGCTTATGGCCGCCAAAATCTCCCTCCTTGACGAAACCCTGATCCGCAAGATCGCCGCCGGCGAGGTTATCGAAAGACCGGCTTCAGTGGTCAAGGAATTGGTCGAGAATGCCATAGACGCCAAGGCTAGCCGGGTGCAGGTCGAGGTGCTGGCCGGGGGAAGGCAGTCGCTGGCAGTCAGTGACGACGGGGAAGGGATGAGCAGGGAGGATGCGGTGCTGTGCGTCGAGCGGCATTCGACCAGCAAATTGCATTCGCCATCGGAACTCTTCTCGATCCAGACCCTCGGGTTCCGGGGGGAGGCGCTGGCGAGCATCGGCGCGGTGTCGCGGCTGTGCATCGAGACCCGCAGCGCCGAGGAGAGCGCCGGCACGCGGATCGTGGTGGAGGGGGGGGTGCAGCGGGAATTGAGTTCCTTTGCCCGGGACATCGGCACCCGGGTCTCGGTGCGCAACCTCTTCTTCAACACCCCGGCGCGGCGGAAATTCCTCAAACCCGTCGAGACCGAGGCCAGGCACATTACCCAGGTGGTCTCCCAGTTGGCCGCGGCTCTTCCGCAGATCGGTTTCGAGGTGGTCAACCAGGAGCGGCTCAGCCTCTCCCTGCAACCTGGGGATCACCGGCAGCGGGCCAGCCAACTTTTGGATATAGAAGGGGAGGACCTGCTCTGGTCGCAGTGGGAGGAAAGCGGCGTGGCGGTGGAGGTGATGCTGGGAGGGCCGGGAGTCTGCCGCAAATCCCGGAACCGCCAATACCTCTTGGTGCGGGGCAGGCCCGTGTACTCCCGGCCGCTGCATCAGGCGGTCTATCGCGGGTACGGGGGTCTGCTGCCGGCCGAAAGCCATCCGCCCTTTGTGTTGTGGCTCGACCTAGACCCCCAGCAGGTTGACGTCAACGTACATCCGGCCAAGAAGGAGATCCGCCTGGCCGACGAGCAGATGGTGGCCCAGGTGGTGGCCAGGGCGGTACGCCGCGCCCTCGACATGCCCGAGACCGCCGGGTTCAGCTACGCCCCGCTGCCGACCTCCCTCCGCCCCCAGGAGTTGGGGGGGGGGCCGC